>JANWWM010000018.1 GCA_025055975.1 Chloroherpetonaceae bacterium
AAGGCGATGCGTTCAGCGCGAAACGCAACATAACTGCCCGTCAAGAACGGCGGCTCGAACTTGAAATCCACATAACCGCCATAGTTCATAAGATTATAGGTCTGCAACCTTGAGCTGCCCTGATTAACTCTGATAAACTGACCATCGCTGAACTTTGGCACGTTCCACCGCGAAAGCATCAACTCGCCTGAAAGTTCGAACCACAAATAAGCGAAGATGAAATCCGTTCCGACGAGCAACTGTCTGTATCGTTCAAGCGGGTTGTTTTCGCGCGCTCTGGCATTGACGCTATCAACATTCATAAAACTGCCGTAAGAGATCGAAACACCTTGTTGCCACCATATCGCGGGCTGAATGCCAACTCGCGCAACAACAGCAGCATTGGCAAGATTTGTGTTTGGAAGTGTCGAGGCCAGCGCCGCGTTGGTGATAGCGACCTCAAGATTCATTCCGTTTGGAATCACAATCCAATTGAATGATGCGCCTGTCACATATGCGCCAAAATACGCCGTCGTTACGCCCACGTCAGAACTGCCATCGTCATATGCTCCCGTGTTTCCTGCAATGGGCCAGAAACCGCGCTTCTCGGAAATGTTGATGAAATAGCCATACATCAACGGCGCGGCGGCAAATAGGTTCTGGCTGAGCAATTGGCGACGCGCATACAGTCCAAACGGCGAAATCAGTCGCCCTGCCGACGCGCTGAATTGTTGCGACGGCTCGTAAGTAACCGCCGCGAGCGTGATGCGCGGTTGGTTTAATCGTCCCGACCCCCAAATGTCCAGCTGCACTCGTCCGTTGAACGTCCATTTTTCCGCGAGTTCCGAAAAGAAGAATGCGTTGAATTGATTGATGACGGCGTGCGGATATCGAAACTCGTTTGGAATTTCATTCGTGATGAAGTTTGATTCACTGCCGCCCATTCGGAACTCCAAGTCTAATTCGCCGCTCAACTCCAACTTCTGCGCGTTGAGCGCGAGCGGAAAACAAAGGCTGACGAAAAGAAGCGTTTTTTTCATCGTTAGTCGGTTTTTTCGTTGTCGCAAGCGATTTCGGCGATGTCAATGGCGCTCGAGAAGCCTTTGAAGTTCATCGGTCTGACCTGCGCGACGCGGAACTTGCGCTGAAGCCCGAAGCGATCGAGCAAATCTTTGCGCACGAGAATTTTTCCCGCTTCGGCGCTCGCGCACAGCCTTGCGCCCAAATTGACCGCCGCGCCGATGACGGTGTAATCGCGTCGATGTTCCGCGCCTATGTTGCCAAGCACCATCGTGCCGTAGTTGACGCCGATGCCGATGTAGACGGGCGCAGGGTCTCGCCTCTGCTCCTCGTCGGCTCGCTTTTGAATGGCAATCGCGCACTCAATGGCGCGTTCCAAAGCGTCTTTGCCCGCGAAGAGCGCCACCATCTCGTCGCCGACGAACTTATCGACCGAGCCGCCATAATCCTCGACCAATTTGGCTTGAAAGCCCAAGTATCGATTGAGCATTTCAACGACGGCTTCGGGCGGACGCTTTTCGCTGAACGACGTAAAGCCGCGCACGTCGCTAAACAGCACGGCGAGTTCTTGCCTCGTGCCGCCAAGCAACGACTCCGCGCCCGTTTCCGAAACGCGCCGCACCATTTCAAGCGTATGGCTTCCGACATACTTTGAGAGTTCGAATCGCTCGCGCAGTCCGATGATCATGGCGTTGAAATTTTCCGCCAGTTGCCCGACTTCGTCCTTCGTTCTTGGCTTGACGGAGACGTTTAAGTTTCCGCTCTGAACCTTTTTCATCGCCTCCGCCAATTCGAGAATGGGCTTTGAGAACAACCGCCCCGCAACGATGGCGAGCGCGATGGTAACGACGAGGCTTGCGGCGGCGAAGAGCAAGATGTTGCGTCGCAATACGCCAATGACGCGCAGTTCCGTCGACTTCGGCACGGCGACCAAAAGCCACGCAGGCTCGCTTTTGCCGAGCGGCGTGAGATAGGCGAACACGTCCGTCTCGCCAATCGTGGCTTCAAACGCTTCGCTCGCTTTTCCCGTCGCAATGGCGGTTTGAATGTCTTTTTCGCGCGTCTCGACGAATCTTGCCAAGTCCGCCTCGCTCAATGTGGAATCGGTGCGCAGAACCAACTTTTTTCCGAGAAAGAAATGAAACTGCGCCGACGACGCGCCTTTCAAATCGAGCGCGTCCAACATCGTGAGTTTCGCGCCGAGCGTGAGCGTGCCAATCAAAACGCTTTGATTGACGAGAATGGGCGCGGACGCGACTTGATAAATCTCGTCGTTTATCGCCCACAGTTCGGGCAAATCGGTTTGCTCGACGGCTCTGCCTTCCAACACGTCTCGCACGCTCGGACGCGCCGAAAGATCAACGCCATAGCGTTGCGGATCGCTGAAATCGGCAAGCAAGATTCCTCTTCGATTCGTAACGACGAAGAGATCGACAGGCGCAAGCGCGGCAAACTCGCGGACGGATTGCAAAACGGTTTGATGCGTGATTTCAGAAACCGCGTCTCTGGCTAAATCCACGTTGGCTTTGAACGCAGGGTCTTGACCAATGATGGTTGCGACATCGACCAAGCGCTCGTATCGCAATCGTCGCTCTTTTTGCAACGTCTTTTGCGTTTGATTGAAATCCGACACGATTTTTTGCTTGACGGTCTCGGTTACGGTGAACCCGACGGCGTAGAGCGCGGCAGCCAGCACGAGCGTTGTGATGCCTGCCAGAAGCAGAAACAGTTTGGCTTGTATGTTGAAGCGCATCATCAGTTCGAGAGCGCAAAGTTTTTCTCGACCTTGCCTTTGAGTTCCATTCGTTCTATGACGGGCGTCAAATCGGGGTGATAGACGCGAATTTCGTATCGTCCTTCGGGCAAGTTTTTGAGTTCATACCTGCCGTTTGCGTCGGGCTTGGTGAAGTAAGGCGTATCGAGGCTCAAAATGACGGCGCTCATCTGCGTATGGATGTCGCAGAAAATTTTGACTTCGCCCAAGCCTTCGATTTTGCGCTCGCCGATTTTCTTGC
>JANWWM010000020.1 GCA_025055975.1 Chloroherpetonaceae bacterium
GCCGCGCCCGTTTCGGCAAAAAACGGGATTAGCAGCGCGTTGGCGACAAACGACGCAAGCGCGTAAATGAGCGCGACGCGATTGAAAATTTTTCCCTCGCCCTTGACGCGAAAAAAAGCGTTGTATGGCTTCGTGAGTCCCGAAATGACCATCGCCGCCACGAGCGGATAGGCGAGAACGGATTTTTCGGCGTATTTCGGAAACAGCGTTCTGAACGCCCAGTCGCCCGCAAAGAGATACGCCGACGCGAGTGCCAGTAGCCCCGCGAGGTTGGCGAAATGAACTCCGTTTGGAATCTCGCTTCGCTCCGCCAATCTTTTGAAACTCGCGGCGGAATAGGCTTCCGAAAACGCGGAAATGGGCGCGACGAAGAACAGCGCCAGCGCGTACGCGCCGACCGCGACGCTATCGAAGAACGCCCCCAAGAGCATTGCGTCCAAATTCGCGCATGCCTGTCCAACAAGATGACCAATGAACACGTCGCGCCCGTAGCGTTTCGTTTCCGTCAAAATTTCGCCTCGATGCGCGCGCCAAGCGGCGAGAGACGGTTTCGCTTTCGCAATCAAAACGCCCGTTACGCTCGCAATCGAGAGGCTGTGCAGCGCCAGCGCGCTCGTCAAATCCAAAGGCGCGAAGAACAGCCACGCGAGAATCGACGCCAGATGCGCGAAACGAATCGCAAAGTTCAAAAACGACAGTTTCAAAATTTGATTCGCGCCTTGATAAAGAAACTGAAAGAAGGAAAAGCCAAACAGCGAGAGCGAGAGCGGAAAGGAAAACATCGCCAAAACGCTGGCGACGCTTTGATGCGTCTTGAAGAGCGCGTCGGTTAGCGGCGCAATCGCCATCAAGAACAGCGCGTAGGCGACGCAGATGACGCACCCGACGAAAACGAGCGCCGACATCAATCGCGTTTCCTCGGCTTTGTCTTTTTGATGCGCCAAAAGCCTCGCCCCCGAAAAGAAAATGCCGAACTCGAAAAAGCTTAGCGTGAAGGTTACGATTTTGATGACGAGTTCGCGATCGCCGAAGGTTTCTCTGCTCAAATGATTGGACAGAACGAGATAGGTCAGCGCGCCAAAGAGCATTTGCGAGAGTTGCGAAGCGTAGAGCAAGTAGGTTTGTCGCGCCGCGGGCGACAATGCCATCACGGCGATTTTTTGAACGCGCTCTTTCACGACCTCAAACTTGAAAGAACTTGTCGGAGAGCCATCTCGCGCTTGTCGAGCGAAAATCGAGCGGCATAACGCGCGATGCTTTCCCGATGCGAGATTGAAAGGGAAAAACTTTCCGAAATCGCATGGCTTGCTTCTTCGATGCTTTCGACGATTTTGCCCGCCGCGCCGACGATTTCAGGAAGCGCGCCGTTTGGAAAAACGATTGGCAACGCGCCGCACAACATCGCTTCGACCACCGCCACGCCGAAAGTTTCGGAGAGCGAAAATTGACAATACGCGCTCGCTCGTTCATAGAGCGGAATCAAATCGTCGTAAAGCGACAGCGGTCCTGGGAGAATTTCGCAGTTCGTCGCGTCCTCCGCGTCTCGTTTGGCGCGTTTCAAGGCTTCTCCGCGAAGCCCTGCCAAAACGAACCTCGTCGACGGCATCAACTTCGCCAAACGAATGAACGCATCGCTTCCCTTGCGGACATACTCCACGAGGTCGCTCGCTTGCGAAACCGTCAGAGCCATCTCGCGCGGCGCGTCAAGTCTCGCGCGTTGAAAGCGCGAAAGATCGACGCCGTTGTAAATGACTTGCTTGCGACGGCATTTGGGCGCAAATTCCGTCAGCATTTTTTCGGCAAACTGCGAAACGGGCAAGACCACGTCCGCCAGTTCAAACGAGCGTTTGGCAAAGAATCGTCGAAGCGGCTTCGCCCTCGCGCCGTAACGCAAATCGGGGCGCGACGGAACCGCATCGACATCGAAGCCGCCCGCGACGACGACGGCTTTCTTGCCCAACATTTTCGCCGCCACGAGCGGAAACAGCGAGTAGTAATCGGCAAACCAACTGATGAACGCGTCGCATCGCAGAACTTTCCCAAGCGAGCGCAGAGAGAAGCGCATCATTCCAAACGCTGCCCGAAAGCCACGACCGATTTCCAACGAATCCAACGTTTCGACGCGATAATGCTTGGAAAGCGCCTCGATGTCGTTTCGAACAAACGTGGAGCGAATTGGACCGACGAGAAAGACGTTCATTGCCTTTCGGCGAGAATGCGCGATTTGAATTCCGCGAGGCGTTCGGAAGGAACGAAGACGACGTTGCCCTCGCGTCGCTCTTGTTCAAGCGAAATGGGTTCTAACTTTCCCGACCCTTCGATGCCGAAAACGCGCATTTGAAACGCCGTCGTCATGCGGCGCATCACGTCTTGCGTCGAGTAGCCCGCGCGGGCTTGATGTTCGGCGCAAAGTTCCATCGCCACGACGGGACGAAAGTTGGCGAGCGTCTCTTTCATTCCGTCGATCGCGCGCATTTCCGCCCCCTCGATGTCGATTTTGATCGCGTCGAGTTTTTCGATGCCGCGCGCGCGAATGAAGTCGTCGATGGTCGTCGCGGGAATTTCCGCGAATTCGGTCGAGTGTTTTTCGCTTGGCAACGTGGAGTGCGCGCCGTTGTTGAAGTCGAACAGCGCTTTGTAAAGCCGAAGCGGCTCGTTTGAATCCGAAACGGCGAGCGGGATTGGCTCGATGTTGCAATCGGGGTTGAGTTCGAGATTGCGTTTGAGCGCGGCGAAGTTGCTCGCGTCGGGTTCAAACGCGAAAATTTTTCCGCTCTTTCCGACGCGCTTGGCGAGTTCGAGCGATATGTATCCGACGTTCGCCCCAATGTCCAGCGCGACATCGCCCGGTTTTACGAGACCTTTCAGGGCTTTGACGGTCGCGGGTTCAAACGTTCCGAAGAGATACAATTGCGCTTGCACGTATTCGTTCAGGTCGAGTTCCATTCGAATGCCGCCGTTCAGCGTCGTGATTCGTTTCGCGGGCGGCTTGGGCGCAAGGTAGGGGAAATAGGCTTTCATCAAAATCGAGTATTTGCCGTATTCGCGCGGATAGAAGCGCAGGGCGGCTCGCAACAAGGCGCGCAGGGGTTTCTTCACGCTCTCCGTCATAACGCTTTTTTCGTTTGCCGTTGCCTGACGACCTCGTAAAGCAGAACGCCCGCCGACACGCTGGCGTTGAGCGAGGCGGTTTTGCCGAACATCGGAATCGAGACGAGTTCGTCGCAACTTTTTTTCACGAGGTCTCTCATTCCCTTGCCTTCCGAGCCGATGACGAGGCAACAATGCGTCGTGAAATCGAACTCGGCGTAAGTTTTCTTCGCTTTCGCGTCCGCGCCGACGACCCACACGCCTTGTTTTTTCAGGCGGTCAATCGTTTGCGCCACGTTGCCGATTCGGCACAGGCGAGCGTGCGAGACCGCGCCCGCCGACGTTTTGTGAACCGTCGAGTTTATGGGCGCGGATTTGTCTTTCGGCAAGAGAATCGCCGTCGCGCCCGCGCATTCGGCGGTGCGAATGATGGCTCCCAAGTTGTGCGGATCTTCAATGCCATCGAGCAACACGAAGAAAAACGGTTTGAGCGAATTGTCTTGAAGCAGGTCGTCGAGCTCCGCCATCTTGACGTCGCTCGTAATCGCCACCACGCCTTGATGCTTGTTGGTTTTGGCAAGGTCGCCAAGCTTCTGATTGCTTGCTTTGCCAATGGAAATTCGATGTTGCTTGGCTTTGATGAACAGTTCAAGAATCCGCTTCTCGTTGGTGTTGAATTGAAAATAAATCTTCGAAATGCGGTCGGGATTGGAGTTCAACAGCTCGGCGACGGCGTTGCGTCCATAGACGATTTCTCCGCTCATTCGATCGAGTTTAGAAAGGATTGCGCGAGACGACACAACTTCGGAACAACCCGTGCGACTTTTCCCAAACTTTCAGATTCTTGAAATTCCGCATTTTGACGCCCGCTTTTCCACATTCTAACGTCTCCAACGCGCCTCTACTCGCCCACGGGCGTGGAAATTTTGAGCGTGACGGGCTTTGCGGCGGGCAACGCGCCTTCTTTGAAGAACGGATTTGGAATCGGCGCGAACCGCCACTGATTCTGCGCGTCGATTTCGATGAGATGATTCATCGGGAATTTCTGCCAACTGGGGTCGCGGTAATCGAGCGGCTCGGAGGCGACGACGATCGCGTCGGGGAAAAACGGGCTTGAATGCGTGAAGTAAAGCGTCGCGGCTTTGTCGATGTTGGTGTAGCACGTGGCGATCGTGGTTTTGCCGTCGTTGATGCCGAAGTTCAAAATCAAGTCGGAATCGTGTTTTTTGGCGAGGAAGTTCAAGCGTTCGAAAAGTTCGAGCGTGGCTTCGCGCATCGTGAGCGCGGGCTGTTCGTGGCGAATCGTGAGGTAGAGATTGAAAATGTGCTCGGAGTCGGTCGTGCCCAAGATGTGAGAATAGAAAGGTTCGACGATCATTTGGCGAATCGAGCGCATAAAGCCCTTCTTGAAGTCGCTCACCACGCCGTTGTGCATAAAGAGTTGCTCTTTGTATTGGAAGGGGTGCGAATTGGCTTGATGGACGGGCAAGCCGGGCGAAGCGGCGCGCACATGCATAAAGATGTTGCCCGAAACGATTTTGTCCGAAATGCTTGCGGCGTTGAGGTCGTGCCAAAACGGCTTTTCGGATTTCATCACGGCGGGTTCGGGGTGAAGATCGAGGTTATACCATGCGAGTCCATAGCCATCGACGTTGATGGGCGTGATGACCATCTCGCGCGGCGTGCGCGCTTGTTCGACGAAGTTGTGCGGCGGGTCGAAGATGAAGCGTTTGAGCGTAATCGGCTTGCCGCGATAAATTCCCATTCGGCACATTTTTTCCTCCTTTTTTGTCTTAACGGAGCAATTCTTCGAGGGTGGTGGCTTTGTCGGTTTTCTCGTCTCGATACTTGATGATGATGGGCGCGTAGATGGAAAGCCCGTGCGCTTCGGCGAAATCGTTTTTGACGCGCCGCGCGCCCGCGACCACGACCGCGCCCTTTGGAATTATGAGCGGCTGTTCGTCGGTCTTGCGATAGATTCGTCCGTTGACCACGTCGTAGACGGGCGTTGAGCCGTTCAAAATCACGCCCGTGCCGATGACGGCTTTTTCTTCGATAATCGTGCCTTCGTAAATGCCGCAGTTGCCGCCAATCATCGCGTCGTCTTCGACGATGACGGGCAACGCGCCGACGGGTTCGAGCACGCCGCCAAGTTGCGAGGCGGCGGAGAGATGCACGCGCTTTCCGACCTGCGCGCAACTGCCCACGAGCGCATGCGAATCGATCATCGCGCCCTCGTCGACATATGCGCCGACATTGACGTAGGCGGGCGGCATCACCACGACCGATGGCGCCAGATACGCGCCGCTCCGAATCGCCGTGCCGCCGGGCACGATGCGCACTCGGTCGGTCTCGCTGTAATGCCGCACGGGATAAGTGTCTTTGTCAATGAACGTCAGTTGCTTGGGCTCGCTGCCGACTTCGATTTTTCGCAGTTCGCCCAATCGAAAGCCGAGCAGAATGCCTTTCTTGACCCAATGATTGACTTGCCACTTTCCGCCGATCTTTTCGGCGGCGCGCAGCTCGCCTTTGTTGAGAAGGTTGAGAAACTCGGCAAAGTAAGTTCTCGCCTCTCGCTCGCGTCGGAGTTCGTCCAAGCCGAGCGAGGCGAGGCGTTCAATTTCGGCTCGAAGCGCGTTGCGGTCGTGCATCGCTCAGAACGAGTATTCTTGCGTGATGTCCGCGCCCGTTTTGGGCAAGACGAACCGGAAGTCGTCGCTTCGCAGGCTTTCGTCTTGCTTGATTCTCACGAACAAAAGGTGCTGCAAAAACCACTTGAATTCGGGCTTCATTTGTTGGTCTTTGTAGAGCGGCTCGATGAGCGTTGGGCTGACGTAGAGATCGAGTTTTTGGAACGCGCCTTTCGCGTTCAGGGCGAATTTGCGCAGCCAACGCTCGATTTGATGCAACGTGGTCTTGCGCGCTTGGATGACTCCCGTGCCGCGACAGGCGGGGCATTGGTCGCCCATTCGTTGCATCAGGCTGGGACGCACGCGCTCGCGGGTGATTTGCATAATGCCGAAGCTCGACATCGGCAAGACGTTGGATTTGGCGCGGTCGCGCTTGAACTCTTGCTTGATGGTTTCATAGACCTTTTTCGCGTTGCGTTCATCGAGCAAATCGATGAAATCGACGACGATGATGCCGCCAATGTCGCGCAATCTCAACTGTCGCGCGATTTCTTTGGCGGCTTCCAAGTTGGTGCGCAGCGAGTTTTCTTCTTGCTCCTTTTTCGCCGCGAAGCGCCCGCTGTTGACGTCGATGACGACCATCGCCTCCGTTTGCTCGATAATCAAGTAGCCGCCCGATTTGAGCCACACCTTGCGCGAGAAAATGGACTCGACATCCTTGGCGATGCCGTAACTTTCGTAGAGCGGCAGTCGCCCTTTGTAGAGTTGGACTTTCTTTTCGACATCGGGCGCCGCCCAACGCACGTAGCTCAAAACTTCCTTGTAGACGCTTTGCGAGTTGGTTACGATTTCCGCGACGTCTTCGGTCAGGTAGTCGCGTAGCGTCGAGGCGACGAGGCTATCTTCCTTGAAAATGAGTTTCGGCGGTTGCGAGGTTCTGACGGCTTCCTCGATTTGCTTCCACTTGTTGAGCAACATTTCCAAGTCGGTGCGCAAGAGTTGCTCGTCTTGCTCTTCGGCGACGGTTCGCACGATGGCGCCGAAGTTGCGGTTCGGAAGCATGGAGCGCACGATGTTTTTCAGGCGTTTGCGCTCGCGCCGATTTGCGATGCGCTTGGAGACGGCGATCGTGCCTTGTCCGAAGGGCAGAAGCACGATGAAGCGCCCCGCGATCGTGATGTCGCTCGTGAGCCGCGAGCCTTTCGTGCCGATGGGTTCTTTGATGATTTGAACCAAGATGCTGTCGTTGGGCTTGATTTTGCTCGCGATCATTTGGGTGTAGGATTGACGCTTTTCGCGGAGCGTTTCGGCGCGGCGTTCCTGCGCGGTCGCCACGCTCGCGGCTTGCCCGTTGCCTCCCTGCCCGTTTGATTGCGCTCGACTTTTCGGCGGCGCGGCTTGCGCTTGTTCCGTTTCTGGCGCGTCGTCTTCGTCTTCTTCCTCATCCTCCTCGTCATCGAAGTCGTCGCCAATCAAAGCGCGATATTCCTCGCTCGTCGTGCCCACGTCGGAGAAATGCAAAAATCCGTCTTGCTCTTGACCGATGTCGACGAAGGCGGCTTGCAAACCCTCGACGACTTTTTGCACGCGCCCCAAGTAGATGTCCCCAACGGTGCGCGAGCGATCGGGCCTATCCATAAACAGCTCGGCGAGACGACCATCTTCAACGATGGCGACTTGAATTTCGTCGCCTTGCTGACTCATCAAAATTTGTTTCTTCATTGCGATCGTGATTCCAAGAAAGTTAAGTCAAGAAGATAGCGCCAGTTCGAAAGGTAGGCAATAGCCAACGGCAACGACGCCGCCGCGTCTTGAACGGGTTAGACCGCTCGCGCGTCAAGCGGTTTCAATCTTTTCGTATCTTCTTTCGCATCTCGAATTTTCAAATCGCTCCCAAAAATGCCTGACGCCATCATTGAAAATCCAATCATCAATTCGCCTTACGAAGAGCCACGGCGCCACTTTAAGTTCGAGCGCACAGGCATTACCAATGACATCGTCGAAGGGCGTCGCCAAAGCATCTACTTCGTGCCTATTGCGCGCGCAAAAGCGAGAAACAAAAATCAACTTACCTTCGATACCGAGTGGACGCTGGATCGCATCAAGGAAAATACCTTCATCAATCGAGTGCGCGAGCGCGTCAAACAGTGGCGCGAAGGCGGCTATCAAGGCGCAACCCGCGTTACGAGACGCTTGCTCCACTACTGGACAAATCCAGAGCGCGAAAAGAAACTCTTTTTCTGCCAACTCGAAGCGATTGAAACCGCCATCTATCTCAACGAAATCGCCGCGCGAAACCAAGACCACTGGATGATTGAA
>JANWWM010000075.1 GCA_025055975.1 Chloroherpetonaceae bacterium
GGTTGGCGCGGTGGTGATGGAGACGCTGGATTTAATCGTAGAGCCGCGCAGTTTGGGCGTGTATCCGAATCCGCGCTCGCCTGAGATGCCAATGACGGAAATCGAGTAACTTGAAACCTGTCTTCCAAAACGAATGAGAGAGAACAAACGAGCCCACCGCATCAACGAGGACATTCGCATTCCCGAAGTGCGCGTCCTTTTTCCCGAAGGCGACCAGCGCGTGATGAAAACGGGCGATGCGCTCCGCGAGGCGCGCAAACTCGGCTTGGATTTGATTGAAATTCAACCCAACGCGCAGCCGCCCGTTTGCCGCATCGCCGATTATGGCAAGTTTCTTTACGAGTTGGAAAAGAAGGAAAAAGAAGCCAAGAAGAAAACGAAAACATCCGCGCTCAAAGAAATTCGGTTTCACCCGAACACCGACAAGCACGACTTTGATTTCAAAGCCAATCACGCCGAAGAGTTTTTGCGCAAGGGCGACAAAGTTCGCGCTACGGTCGTCTTTCTCGGTCGCTCTATCGTCTATAAAGAGAGAGGATACGAACTTTTGCAACGCCTGACGCAACGGCTTTCGAACGTTGGCAGAGAGGAAGCGCCGCCAAAGTTGGAAGGCAAGAACTTGTATGTGTTCTACGTGCCCGACAAGGCGAAAATCGAAGCGCTCGAAAAGAAGGAAGCGCAAGAACGCGCCGCCGCCGAAGCCGCGCTCAAAGCCGAAGCCGAAGAACGCAAGAAAAAACAACAGGAACTCAACGCGCAACGCAACGCGACCGCATAAACGATTTTTCATCAACCAAATCAGAAAGGAACATCACGATGCCCAAAATGAAGAGAATGAGCTCCGCGAAAAAGCGCTTCAAAGCAACCGCAACGGGAAAAATCAAGCGCAAGAGGAGCGGAATGCGACACAATCTTGGCAAGAAGAGCGCCAGACGCAAACGCGCCCTGCAACGCGACGCGCTCGTCGCTCCAACGCACAAGCCAACCGTCAAAGAAATGTTGCTGATTTAATCCATCGTCGTTTTCAACGCAAAATTTTCAAGGAGACAAACCATGCCACGCGCCAAAAACGCGGTCGCTTCGCGCGCGCGCCGCAAAAAAATCTTGAAACGCGCCAAAGGCTATTGGGGCGCGAGAGGAAACGTTCTGACGATAGCCAAGCATGCGGTCGACAAAGCGGCGCAATACGAGTATCGAGACCGCCGAGTCAAAAAGCGCACGTTCCGCCAACTCTGGATCGCGCGCATCAACGCCGCCGCCCGCTTGCACGGCACGACGTATTCCAAACTCATCGCGGCGATGAATCGCAAGAACATTGAAATCAACCGCAAATCGCTTGCGGAACTCGCCGTGAAAAATCCCGAAGCCTTCGCCGCCGTCGTCAAAGCGGCTCTCGCGTAATCGCGCCATTCGAAACCTAGCGAGCGAAGCGGCTTTCTGTCGCTTCGCTTTCGCGTCCTCTGGAACGGCTATGCAAGAATCCATCGCGCAACTCAAAGCGGAAATCGAAGCCTTCGAGATTTCCAGCAAAGAATCGCTCGAAGCCTATCGCCTGAAATATCTCGTCCGCAGGGGCGTTATTGCCGAGCTTTTCGATCAAATCAAAAGCGTCCCGAAAGACGAAAAGCCCAAAATCGGCAAACTGCTCAACGAGCTGAAACAACTCGCCGAAGCCAAGTTCGAGACCGCCAAAACGCGATTCGAGCAAAGCGTCGAGAGCGCGCCCGAAATTGACCTCACGCTTCCGGGTCGACGATTCTTCTTGGGTTCGGAGCACCCCGTCCAAAAAGTCTTGGGCGACATGAAGCGCATCTTCTTCGCAATGGGATTTAGCGAGGCGACAGGCCCCGAAATCGAGCTTGACGATTACAACTTCACGAAACTCAATTTTCCCGACGACCACCCCGCGCGCGATATGCAAGACACCTTCTTCATTCGCAAAGGCGATGGCGAAGACGTCGTTCTGCGCACCCACACGTCGCCCGTTCAAATTCGCGCCATGCTCGCCCAAAAGCCGCCGCTTCGGCTCATTATGCCCGGCAAGGTCTATCGCAACGAAGCCGTCAGCGCCAGAAGCCTGTGCGTCTTTCATCAACTCGAAGGGCTGTATGTCGACAGGGGCGTAAGTTTCGCCGACCTCAAAGCCACGCTGTATTCCTTCGCCAAGCAGATGTTCGGCGGCGACGTGCGATTGCGTTTCCGCCCAAGTTTTTTCCCCTTCACCGAACCTTCGGCGGAAGTCGATATCACGTGCTATCTCTGCGGCGGCAAAGGCTGTCGCGTTTGCAAACAATCGGGCTGGCTTGAAATTTTGGGATGCGGAATGGTTCACCCCAACGTGCTTCGCAACTGCGGCATCGATCCCGACGAATTTTCGGGCTATGCGTGGGGAATGGGGATTGAACGCGCGACGCTTCTTCGCTACGGCATCGCCGACATTCGCTATCTTCTGGAAAACGACGTTCGAATGCTCGAACAATTTGAGTAAATGACGCTTCACGACCGCATCGCCAAGTTGCTCTCGATCGTCCCCGATTTGCAGGCGTTTCAAACGCGCGATTACGACACGTTCTACGACGAAGCCGAGCGCACCTTGCACGTCGTCTTCGACAAAGAGCGCGACGCGGACGATAGTTACGACATCGAGCCGATCGATTTCATCGACGGCGACATTCTCATTCACACCGCGCAGGGCGACATCGTTGGCTTTTCGATTTTGGAAACCGATCTCGGCAAAGATTCAAACCCCTGATGCGCGACGTTTTCCTTGATCTTTCGCTCATCGAAAAGCAGGCGAAGGAAAAGGAATCCGAAAATCTCGCCTTCGCCAAGTTTCTCCGACGATTTCCGTCCAAAACGCTCGATGCGCTCGTCGAGCGACTGAACGCTCGCATCGAGCCGCTGATTGACTGCAAAGCGTGCGCGAATTGTTGCAAGCGTTTGCGCGCCGTCGCTTTGGAAACCGAACTGCCCGCGCTCGCCAACGCGAAAGGCGTTTCCGTCGAGGCGTTCAAGCAAACGTTCGTTCAGCCATACAAAGAAGGCTTCTATTTCAAGTCGTCGCCATGTCCGATGCTTCGCGCCGACAATCGATGCGAAATTTACGACGCGCGTCCAGCGTGCTGCCGAACTTTTCCCAATCTGGTCGGCGAGCACTTCAAGTATCGCTTCAAAAGCGTGATGGAAAAGTATCCGATTTGTCCCATCGCGTTTCACGTGGTCGAGGCGTTGAAAACGGAACTCGATTTTCCGAAAAATTCCGACATTTGAATCAACCTTCGCTCTCTCAACGATGAAACAACTTATTGGACTTTTGTTCGTCGTTTTCATTGGGCTGTTCGTCTATTTCGCCTTCGTCAAGAAAGACGACTTCACGACGGAGCGCGCCAAAGACGAAGCCAGCAAAGCCATCGAGAAACTCAAAGACCTCGCGTCGCGCAAAGAGGAGTTGCTCAAAGCCGCCGAAGCGGAAATCCAAAACGTCGAGCGACAACTGGGCGAGATGAAACAACGCGCTTTGGCGCAAAAAGACAAAGCCGAAGAACTCAAAGAGAAAATTGAAGAGTTGAGCGCCAAGCGAGACGAGTTGAAACGCAAGGCGGAAGAGTTCAAAAAAGCGGGCGAGGATACGTTCAATCAACTCAAAACGGAAGTTGAACAAGCCTTGAAGCGATTGCAAGAAGCGGAGCGAGAGTCAAGCAAGTGAGGCGGGGGGTTTGTCTTTTCAGACCGTCGCGCGCGAGTTTCGCTTCTTTTCGCGTCGCTTCGCGTTTTCCCAAAGCGCGTCCAATTCTTCCATTGAAAAGTCGCTCCACGCTTTTCCGCTCTTTGCGACCTCCGACTCCACGAATTGAAATCGCCTGATGAATTTTTCCGTCGTTTTGCGAAGCGCGTCTTCGGGGTTCACGCCGAGAAAGCGGCTCAAATTCACGAGCGTAAAGAGCGCGTCGCCGAGTTCTTCTTCGCGCGCTTTTCGGGTTTTGGCGCGGCGCAATTCATTGAGTTCTTCGCTCAATTTTTCCCAAACGCCCTCGTCGGTTTTCCAATCAAACGAAACGCCCGCGGCTTTTTCTTGAACGCGGTAGGCGCGCAAGAGTTCGGGCATCGCCCGCGGAACGCCGTCCAGAGCGGATTTGCGACCTTCCTTCATTTTGAGCTTCTCCCAATTCGCCTTCACGGCGGATTCGTCTTTGGCGATTGCGTCGCCAAACACGTGCGGATGTCGGAAAACGAGTTTCGTCGCGATCGCGTCCAAAACGTCGTCGATCGTGAACGCCTTGCGCTCCGCCGCCAAAACGCTCTGAAAACAGACATGCAGCAAAATGTCGCCAAGTTCCTTTTTGAGTTCGCTTTCGTTTTTGGCATCGATGGCGTGAATCATCTCATAGACTTCTTCGAGCGTGAGATGAACGAGCGAATCGGGCGTTTGCTCTCTGTCCCAAGGGCAATCGGTTCGCAGAAGCGAAACGATTTGAAACAGGCGCTCGAATTTCTCGCCCGTTTTTTTCGGAACGCGCTTTTCCAATCGGCGTTTGAGCGCGGACTTGTTCGTTTTCTCGTTGGATTTCGTCATATCGATTGCGATTCGGGAACCTCGTCGAGAGCGAAGAAACTCACGACGGTCGAGCCGAAATTTTTTTGGAAGGCGAATCGCTCGCGTCCGTCGAACTTTTCCCTTTCGTGATGTTCCAAGATCAAGTAGCCATCCGGCAAGAGCAGATGGCGCTCGAAAATTTTTCGGAGAAACTTGTCGTAGAGCCGAAAATCGTAGGGCGGGTCGGCGAAGATGAGATGATAACGCTCGTTGGTTTCGGCGACGAAGCGCATCGCGTCCATCAGGCGCAGTTCGGCTTGGGATTCGACGTTCAAGAGTTGAATCGACTGCGCGATGTGGCGCGCCACCTGCGGATTTTGCTCGACGAAGGTGACTTTTTGCGCGCCTCTGCTCAACGCCTCGAAGCCCAAGAGTCCGCTTCCCGCGAAACAATCGAGCGCGAGCGCGCCCTCGAAATCCATTCTCGCGCTCAACGTGTCGAAAATGGCTTGTCGCGCGCGGTCGGTTGTCGGGCGCACGAGGTTCGAGTTGATGGTTTTCAATCGACGACCGCGAAATTTCCCCGCGATGATTCTCATTTGCCGCGATAAAATCGTTTGAGCCAATCGGGCGAGGCGCCGAGCTTGTAAAGCCCCACGACGCTCACGTTGACGAGCATCTGCCAAAGGTAGCCGTTTTTCTCGAATCGTCGCGCCGACGTGATCACATGGGCGCGATCGACGAGAACGGGATTGGCGTAACGCGACGCGCGTTCAAGAAATTCGACATCCTCCAAAAAATCTTGTTCGGCGAATTTGCCGACGCGCTCGAAAAATTCGCGTCGAGCGAAAATGCCCGAATCGCCGTAATGCGCGAGCGTCGAGTTGAGCTTCGTGAACGAAGCGTAAAACTCCGCGATGGGATTTTCGGAATCGAAACGCATGGCGAAATAGCCAAATTGCGCTTGAGGATCTCGAAGCGCGTTGGCGAGTTCGAGCAAGGCGTTTTCGCCAAGGGTCGTGTCGGCGTGCAAGAATAGCAGCGCGTCGCCGCTGGCGAAATGCGCGCCGCAGTTCATCTGTTTGGCGCGACCTCTTTCGGAGAGAAACATTCGGACGGGAAGCGAGTCGTTGGTCTCGAAAAACTCAACGACCTTTTCGGGCGTGCCGTCGGTCGAGCCGCCATCGACGACGAGCAGTTCGACTTCAAGCCCGTCGGGAAGGCGTTGCGCGGCGATGGATTCGAGCGTTTGCCCGATGCGAGCCGCTTCGTTCAAGATTGGAACGATGATGGAAATTTTCACGCTTCAAAACGACACGTCGTTTTCAATCACGATTTGAAATTTGCCTTGCTGATTGAAGGCGAAATCGAGCCGCGCCGTCGCTTCGTAGCCGCCGACGAACACGAGTCCGAAGCCGTAGCCGTATTTGTTCTTGCGAAAGTCGTAATGCGTTTGCCGAAGCCCGAAGACTTGCGAGCGCGGATTGTGCCACACGTTGCCCGCGTCCAAAAACGCCGTAACGAAAAGCCCATACTGAAAAATTTGAAATCGCTCGAAAGGAATGAAGTCGAGCTTCGCGGCTCGGAGCGGAATGGCGGGATAGCGCAATTCAATGGAGTTGAGTTGCAAATTGTCGCCCTCCAAAATTCTGTCCGTGTAACCGCGCAAGAGAATGTCGTATCCGAAAAAGATCCGTTGATGATTGGGCACGGGCGCGTTGAGCGCGAGAACGCTCAAATTGTAGAAGCCAAGCGAAAGGTCGCCCAAAATTTTTCGATAGACGCGAAAATCCAACTGTCCCCGCGTGATGTCGATTCGGTTCGAGCGATTGGGCAAGCCAACTTTGACGAGCCGAATCGAGAAATAAATCCCGTCGGTCGCGCATTGATTGAAGTCCAATCGGCTGTGCGCATACGCCACCGAGAACGTTGGGAAGACATCCACGCCGTCGGGCGAGACGGTCGCGGAAGGATAGGTTTGCTTGACGTCTTGGCTCACGCGGAGCGACGTGTAGCCAACGCTTCCGCTCACGAAATCAAACGTGGAAAGGCGCTCGCTCGCGGAAATCGACGCGCTGAACGTGCGCTGAACATACCTTGCCACTTTGCCCACGCGACCATCGAGCGCAAGGTTGTTCAAATCGCGCCAAAGGAGCGACATTCCCAAGCCGAGCCGCGTTTCGCTCCACAAATACGGCGTGAAATACGACAGGCGGAAAAATGGATCGAACCCCGCTCCGAAACTCAACGTGAGCCGATCTTTGTAGCCCGTCAAGTTCGTATGAAAGACGGCTATGCCCGCGTTCACGTTGGCTATCGTCGGTTTTTTGAACCACTGCGTTAGGCTCACGCCGCGCAGATCGAAAATCGGTTGCGGAAAAATGAACCAACGTTCATACACCTCCACGAACACGAGCGTGTAAGGGCGACCCAGCTCGTCCGCTTTGCTTTGTCCGACTTCATAGACCCACGTCAAAATCGTGTCGGAAGAGACGATTTTCACGGGCGAAAACGGCGCAAATCGCTTCGCCGACACGTTCACCAAATTGAACAGTTGCAAGTTGTAAGTGAGTTGTTGCGCGATGGTCAAGTTTTGAAGCGTAAGCGTGTCGCCCTCTTGAAACGGAAACTCTTGACGAATCACGAAGGGCTTGGTGTGTCCGTTGCCGACGATGAGAATCGTATCGACAATCGAGCCGCACGCTTCGAGCGTTTCCTCTTTGGCGAACATTCTGCCGATGTTGCTTTCTTTGAGTTGAGCGAAGAGCGGAAGCGGAATCGCAAGCAAAGTCAGAACCCGAATCGCCGCGCGAAGAACGAGCATTGAGAGGGGGAAAGATTACGTGAAATAGCGTTGATGCTCGACGGCGATGCAACGATTCTGCACGACCGCCAAACCGCGTCGTCGCGCCGTTTCCATCGCCTCCTCGTTGGTGATGCCGAGCTGAAGCCAAATCGCTTTCGCGCCGATGGCGATGGCTTCATCGACGACGGGCGGCACGTCGGCAGGCTTGCGAAACACATTGACGATTTGCACTCTCGCTTTGAGCGCGTCGGGAAGGCTGAGCAAACTCGGATAACAGTCAAGCCCCAACACGCTCCGATGCGTCGGATTGATGGGAACGATCTCGTAGCCCGCTTCAAGCATATAGCGCGAAACGGCGTGGCTCGGCTTGTGGGGCTTGTCGGATATGCCCACGACGGCGATCGTCTTGAACGTCGACAGCAATTCGGGAATGGTCATCTCGCCAAAACGAAGTTGAACGCGAGGGCAAAGATAAAACTTCCGCTTTGAGCGGCGAGAGAAAAAGTTGAGGCGCTCATCTCGCGTCGTTCAAGCCCCAATCGTAATCGAGATATTCGATGTTGAACTCCTCGTTCAGAAGTTTCTGCTTCAGCTCTCCGTCGGCGTAGCGCGCGAGATACTTTTGCGTCGAACCTGCGGCTTTGACGAAATCGTCCTCATACCAATCGAAGATTTTGGAAAGGTAGAGCGTTTTGGAGGGCAGGTCGATGGCGTTGCGAAGCGTATCGTTCAAGAACGCTTTGGCTTGCTCGTCAAGTTGGGCGTTGAGTTTTTCGCCCACGTAGGCTTCGTTTCGGAGCGGCGGGCACGATATTGAAGCGCAATTCAAGGCGAAGTGCGCGCGCCATTCTCTGAACTTGCCGCGCAGAATCTCGTGCTCGATTTTGTCGAGCGACATTTTCTTTCCGCCAACGCTGAAAAATTCTCGCTTCCACGGACTATCGCCGAAGAACGCCGTCAGTTTGCCGAGCGCGCTGATGTCGGTGATGCTCTTGATGGGATAGTGGTCGGCGACGAGTTTGAGCGTAAAAGCGTTGTAGGCGTTGATCCAGAACGCGATTTGTTCTTCGCGCGAGGCGAGTCGTTCAGGATTGGCTTCGGAGAGCGCTCGCAGATAAACGGGAAAATCCTTGTCGCGTTTGAGCGATTCGTAGTCGACGCGAAAGCCTTTGACGTGGCGTTTGAGAATCGCGTCGTAGAGGCTGTGGTCGAAAGATTGCGCGACGGCAAGTTCGGTCATTGCGAGAAGCGCGGAGACGAGCGCGAGTTTCAAGCGTCGGGTTAGTTGACGTCTTCGTTGAGTTTCAGGGCTTCGATTTTGTCGGCGGCGCGTTCCAAGTAGAGCGCCGTGTCTTTGTAGCTTCTTTCGAGCAGGCTGAAAAGCGAGTAGGCTTTCAGGTAATCCTTGCTCTCGAAGGCGCGTTTGGCGGCGGCGTAAATTTTCTCGCGTTCCGCGTCGGAGGTTGCCTCCTCCTTCTGCGTTTGCGCGGCTTTGGCGGCGAGTTTGCGTCGTTTGTCTTGCTCGGCTTTGAGCGTTTGAATTTGCGTCAGAACGCTATCAAGGTCGGGGCTGTAGGCGATAAGTCGCAGTCGTTCATAAACCTTTTGGGCTTTGACGTATTGCTTTCTTTTCAGGTAGTCTTGCCCCGTTTCTCGAATGGATTGAACTTCTTTTTCGATTTCGGCTTGATGCCGTTCGAGGAACTCCATTGCGGCGGTTTGGCTCGAGTCAAAGCGCAGGAGCAATTTGTAGTAGCCTGCCGCGTCGGCAACGCTTTTTCGAGCGAGGGCTTCTTGGGCGGCGCTTTGGTAGTAGGCGATGACATTCTGTTCGTATTGCTCGATTTCTTTGAGGCGTTGCGCGGCGAGCGTGTCTTGAAACTCTCGCGCGAGAAATTCAAAGTCTCGCTTCGCGTCTTCGAGATGCGGGCGGCTCGTCAAGCGTTTGGCGTCTTGGAAGCGTTGCGTTCCGCGTTCTCGAAGAATTTGGATTTTTTCGTCGCCCGAAAAGAGTTCCGCCCAACGCCAGTCGAGCGGTTTGGGCGCGGGCTTGACGCTCGCAACGGGCTTGGTCGATGAACATTGAGCCGCCAACGCGCACAAAAAGAGCGCGACGAGACGTTTCATTCCGCTTTGACGGTTTCGGGTTGATAGAGGACTTTGTAGAGATTCAACGCGGTTTGCTTGCCTTTGAGCGCGAGCGAAAAGGGCGCGCTGAGGGCGAACTCTTCCTCCGCGAGCTTGGCTTTGACGTTTTCGGAGATTAGAATTTCGTTTGCGCCCGCCGCGCTACACAGACGAGCGGCGGTGTTGACCGCGTCGCCGATGGACGTGTAGTCCATTCGGTCTCGACTGCCGATGTTGCCCGTAACGACAAGCCCTTCGTTGATGCCGATTCCGATGCGCAGATTTTCGAAAACCTTTTCTCGCTTGACGAGAGCCGTCATCGCTTGCTGAATTTCGATTGCGGCGAGAATGGCGCGTTTTTCCTTTTCTTCGCCGCGAAACGCCGCCATCACTTCGTCGCCGACGAACTTGTCAATGTCGCCTCCGCGCTTCTTGATGATTTCGACTTGCAAGTTCAACAGCGCGTTGAGGTAGCGGACGACTTCGTCGGGCGAATGTTGTTCGGAGAACGTCGTAAAGCCGCGCACGTCGGAAAAGAGAAAGCACAACTCTTCGCGCGAGCCGCCAAGTTCGAGTTCGTCAGGTCGCTTTTGTTTGATTTGCTCGATGGTCGAGCTCGACACGTAACGCGCCATCATCAAACGCTCTTTGACGGCGATGGTCATTTCGTTGAACGACGCGGTCAGTTCCGCGACCTCGTCTCTGCCTTTGACGGGCAGTTGATCGAATTTGCCTCGCGCCACTTCCTTCGTGGCAAGGTTAAGCTTCTTGATGCGTTGAATCAAAATCGCCGTGAGCAAACTGACCCCAAAGAGCGAAATCGCAAAGCCAATCAAGCCGATGGCGAGGGTTTGTCCTTGCTTGCGCGCGATGAGCGCGTCGATGTGGTCGAGCGAAAACGCAAGACGACTGTATCCGAGAAAAATGGTTTTGTTCGCCGTTTTGTATTCGATTTTTTCCGTGAGAAAAACTTTGCCGCCCTCGATGAAGCTGGAATCGCCAGAGGCGACGAGACTCTCCCAAAGCAAACTATCGACAGGCTCGCCGCTCAAATCGCGTTTTTCCCTGTCGCAGTAGGCGTAGTAGCGACGTTTGGCATCGACGAACATTATGGCTTCAAGCCCCTCGATGTCGGTCTCGAAAATTTGCTTGATGGTTTCTTGGAGCGCGATTCGCCCGCTTTCGCCAACCGACATCGCTTCCTCGCCGACCGTGTTGACGACGCGAAACAGCGTCTTGAAGTTTTTGTTTGAGAGGTCAATCAAGTCTTGCTCTTCCGATTTGAAGACGTTGAGGAGCACGTAGAGCAGAATGGCGATGAAGATGATCGAGAACGAGACGCTGTATTTCTTTTGCAGCGTCAGTCGCGTGAATTTGGCAAACGCCGATTCCGTTTGGCTTTGAGCGTCGAGCGTGGTCGGTTCAAGCATCGTTGGAGCGAGCGTTTGAGCGAACTTTCAAGCGGCAAATATAACGTTTCGCAAAGCGCAAAAAGCGTAAATTGCGCGTCGATTCATTCTTGCAACCACGCATTTATGCGAAAACTCCTAATCATTCCGCTTCTCGTTCATTCGCTTCCTCTTTTGGCTCAAACGGCTCTCGTCATTCAAGTCAAAGGCAAAGTGGAGCGAACCGTTCAAAACAAGTGGGTCGAAGCCAAGCGCGCCGACACGCTTCGCGCGGGCGACAAGCTCAGAACCGCCAAGCAGGCGCAAGCCATCGCGCGTTTCGAAGACGGCTCGATTTTGCGCGTGAGCGAAGGCACGGAACTTGCGCTCGTCGCGCCGAAAGAAAAAAACGCGCGCGAAGTCAGCCTCGTCAAAGGGTTGCTCACCTACGACGTCAAAGCCAATCCCGACGCGCCGTTCCGATTCAGGTCGCCAACGGCGGCGGCGGCAATCAAAGGCACGACAGGCTCGTTTGAAACCGACGGAAAAGCCACGAACTTCATCGTCGAGAACAGCGAAATCAAAAACGACGTCGCCGAGTTTGAAACCGAGCGCGGCGAGAAGAAAACGCTCGATGTCGGCGAAGTCGCCGTTCTCAATCGCGCAGGACGCTTGTCGATTCGGCAAATTTTCGAGGAGGAGCGTCGCGCCATTCAAAACGAGGTCAACGAGATGCGTCGCGTCGTCGAAGAAGAAATGCGCAAGATGAAAGAAGAAATGGAGCAAATGCGCCGCGACATTCAAGAGCAGATGCGAAACGAGCGCGACAGCGTCCAACAAGAAATGGAAAGAATGAAAAAAGAAATGCGGAGGGAACGAGATGAGATTCGCAAACTCTTTGACCAATGACTTCGCCAAGCTTCGCAGAGCGGCGACGACGATTCTTCTTCTTTTTCTGCTCGCGGTTTGCGCGGCGGGCGTTTCGCTCACGGCGGCGCGTTTGAATTGGGACGAAAGAACCCTTGCGAAAACGGACGCGGTCGTATCCGTCAAGGGCGTTCCAATCAGGTCGAAGGCGCATCTTTCTTTTCTGTTGCGTCGCCTTGAACGCTCGGAGCCGCTTGACGTCGTGGTCGAACGTCCGCGCGAGCGAATCACCTATGCCGTCTCGTTCAAGGGCGACGAACAAATCGTCTCGCCCGTTGCGATTCAAGACACGGTCGTGGTTTCTCTCTTGGCGGGAGTCGAGCGATGTTTTGGCGCGTTTCGCATCGTCGGGGTTTTGGTGGCGTGTTTGATCGCGTTTGCTTGCGCCTTTTTCGCGCATCGCAAAAGCTCGGATGACGACGCTTCGTTCAGCCTTGCCGTCGCGCTGATTGGCGTGATGATCGCTTCGGGTCAAGCGCGTTTTTCCGAGACGCCGCATTCGCTTGCGGCAGGAGTTCATTTCGCGTTTCTTGCCGCGTTTGCGTTTTCGCCCGCGCTTTTCTTGCGTTGGAGCTTGCGTTTTCCAAAGCCCGCGTTTTCGTCGACGACGGCGACGAATGTTTTGTTCTGGACGCTTCTCGCTCTCGGCGCGACGATGGTTTTCGTCTCGTTTCATCGGTTTCAGCAGGCGCTTGCGAAGCCGACGGGCGAAACGTTCAGAGCTTATTCCGTTTCGCTGAACGTCATTCGCGCCTTTTTCGCGCTTCTCGTTCTGACTTCGTTCTTGATTCTGGTTCGCCGATACGCGCAATCGGAAGCGGAGCACGATCGGCGTCGGTTGCGATGGGTCATCGTCGGAGCGACATTGAGCGCCCTGCCATTCATTTTCTTTTCGCTCCTTCCAAACGCGCTGATTGACCGCGCTTTTTTGCCCGATGCGGTTGCCGTGGCGCTTGCCATTCTCGCCGCGTCAATGATGACCGTTGCCGCAACGCGCTACCGCTTGCTTGCCGTTGAGGCGCTATTCAACCGAAGTTTCGTCTTTTTTGGCGCGCTTCTTCTGCTCAGCTTGCTCTATGGCGCGACGCTGTTCTTGCTCTCGCAAATCTTCTCGTCGTCGGAGTCGTTTTCTCCATACATCGCCGCAGGGCTTGCGACGCTTATAACGCTGATTCTTTTTGAGCCGACGACAACGCTCGTCAAACGCTTCGCCGAATCTCGCGTTTTCAAAGCGGAGTTCAGCGCGCAAGAAGCCGAGCGCATTCTTTCCGCCGAAATTCAAGGAGCCAAAAGCGAGAAAGATCTTGTCACCAAAGTCGCCAAGAAACTCCGCGAGTGCTTGCCTGTCACGTCGGTTGCCGTCGCGCTGCGTTCCGACGACAAGAAGCTGAAACTTGCCGCTGGGGTCAATTTTAACGACGGTGGTCAATCGTCGATTTCGCCCCCGCCGTTGCTCTCGGACTCGCGCCTCATTGCCCACAGCGAACAAATTGAAGACGGCGTGGAGCATCAACCGCTCGACGAAGCGGAATTTCGACCTTGGAACCCTGCGCTCGTCGTCCCTATCACGTCCGAACCGCGCGGAAAAACTTCGGTTTTGGGTTGCCTTCTTCTTGGGGAGAAAACGTCGCGGCTCGCGTTCAGCGCCGAAGAAGCGCGATGGCTTCAATCCATCGCTGGACAAACCGCGCTGATGCTGCTGCGACTGCGCGAGCAACGCAAACTTGTACTCAAAGACGAAGAAAACAAGCGCCTGCGCGAACTCGCCGAGATTAGATTCCGTTTCGTCAACGCCGTCTCGCACGATCTTCGCACGCCGCTTGCCTCCATCAAATCTCTTGCTGATTTGCTCTCCAAAAACATTGGCGACGAGACGGCAAAACAGCATACCGAGCGCATCGCGCGCGCGAGCAATCGTCTTTCCAAAATGGTTGAAAACATCTTGAACTACGCGAAACTCGAAAAAGGAGAGATTTCATATCGCTTCGAGCCTCTGAACCTTTCCGACCTTGCGCAAGAGGTCGTCAAGTCTATGGATTGCCAACTCGAACTCGGCGGATTCGAAGTCAAACAAAGCTTTGCCGAAGAACCCTTGCCCATTCAAGCCGACAAAAATCTGCTTCCGCAAGCGATGTGGAATCTTGTTTCCAACGCGCTGAAGTATTCGGGCGAATCGAAAACGATTGAAGTTTCGACGCGCAAAGACGGCGACTGCGCGGTTTTTTCGGTCAAGGATTATGGCATCGGAATTTCGTCGGAAGACATCGATAAAATTTTCAAGCCGTTCTTTCGCTCTTCAAACGCGGAAGCCCAAGTTCCCAGCGGTTTCGGTTTGGGGCTTTGGATTGTCAAGCAAGTGGTGGAGATTCACGAAGGAGAAGTTCGCGTCAGGAGCGAGCTTGGAAAAGGAAGCGAGTTCGAGTTGCGTTTGCCATTGATGAATGGGGTTGAAAAACCCGCCTCTAACGCGCCTCGGCGGACAAAGGCAGGAAAATCCGAATGAAATGGGTCGCTTTTGGAGCGGGGCGAAGAGTCGATTCGCTATTCGCGGATTCCTCGCTCGCGCTTGGAACGACGAGGCAGAATGTCGGAGCGACAAGCGGCTTGGTCGGAACGACAAAGCGACGTTGGCGCTCTGGCTTTGGCAACGCGCCCTAAATCTCTTCGTTCTGAATGAGTTGCTTATAGGTTTCGCGCCTGCGAATGAGTTTCGCTTTCTTGCCGCTAACCATCACTTCGGCGGCTCGCGGTCGGGCGTTGTAGTTGCTTGCCATCGTCGCGCCGTAAGCCCCGGCGGAAAAAATCGCCAATAGTTCGCCTTCCTTGACGTCGGGCATTTCCCTATCCAACGCGAAGAAATCTCCCGATTCGCACGCGCCGCCCACGACGTCGGCGATGATAATCTCGCGCTCTTTTCGCTCGACGGGCAAAATGTCGTGATACGCTTCGTAAAGCATCGGGCGCATCAGTTCCGTCATCGCCGCATCGACGATGACGAAGTTCTTTCCGCGATGATTCTGCTTGCGATACAACGCTTCGGTGAGAATGACCGACGCATTGCCCACGATGTAGCGCCCTGGTTCGAAGACGATTTGCGCCGATTGATTTTTCAGAAGCGGAATGAATTTTTCGGCGAAAACCTCGATGTCGGGCGCAGGTTGCGTTTGACGATACGTAATCGGAAATCCGCCGCCAACATCGAGGTATTTGACATCGAAGCCCTTGGACTCGGCAAGCGCCTTGACGCTCAACAGTTTGAACAGGGCTTCGAGGTAAGCTTGCGCGTCAAAAATTTGCGAGCCGATGTGCATCGCAAGCCCGACGAGCTTGACGTGTTTGAGCGTTGCGGCGAGCGACAAGGCTTCTTCGGCGAGCGCGTCATCAATGCCGAATTTTTTTTCGTCGTTGCCCGTCGTGATGTAGGGGTGCGTTTCCGCGACGACGTTGGGATTGACGCGAATCGCGATCGGCGCGACGGTTTTGAGCGATTTCGCCGCTTCGTCGATCGCTCGCATTTCCGAAAACGACTCGACCTTCTGAAACAAAACTTTGGAGCGCAAGGCGAACTCGATTTCGTTTCTCGTTTTCGCCACGCCCGCAAAGATGATTTTTTTCGGCTTGGCGCCCGCTTCGAGAGCGCGGAAAAGTTCGCCGCCCGAATTGACATCGAAGCCGCATCCTTCTTGCGCCAGCGCGCGCAGCACGGCTAAGCTATAATTGGCTTTGACGGAATAACACGTGAGGCGATTGAGCGGCTTGAAGGCTTTTTCAAAGCGACGATACTGCGCGACGATGGAGCTTTTGCTGGTTACATACAGCGGCGTTCCGAATTTCTCGGCAAGGTCGGCGAGTTTGACGTCTTCGCAATAGAGGTGGTCTTTCTTGTAGTAGAAAAACTCGTCGGTTGGCACTTGCGATTTTGGCTTATGGCGTTCGCCCGTTTCGTTGGCGCGAAGTTACGAAAAGCGACGCGATCGCGCGCAGGCTCTATTCGATTTTTCTCTTCTGAAACCACAACTCGCCCGCGTTCAGCGCGAAACGCAAGCGAAAAACGTTTTCCCTGACGAGATTTTTCTTCTCCGAACCGCGCATCGCCCACTCCACATTGACATCGAGACGCGACAATTCGCCCGAAATGGGAAAGCCCACGCCCGCCGTGAAACCAATTTCGTCGATTCCAACGCCCGAAACGCGAAACGGGGTTTGGTAGTAATACGCCCCCGCGCGATAGGCGAGTCGGTCGAGCAATCGCGCGCGTCGATCGCGGTCGGGCTGTTTTTCCGCGCCGATTCCGACGCGAATCGAGTTGCGCGCCAAACCGCTTTCGCCGAAGTATTGAAAGCGCGACCAATTTTGCGCCACGACATCAATGCCAAAGAGATGCTTTTCGCCGAAATACGCAACGCCTAACGCCAGCGACGCAGGAAGCGCGACGTTGCTTGTCGGACTTTGGAGCGTGTCCGCAACGCCGTTGCCTCTGAGAAAATCGCGTCGCTCGCCGTCCAGAGTCGCCGCCGTCGTGAAGGACGCGCCCAGCGCGAGCGCGTCGGTCTGCGAAAACACGCGCGGTTTCGAGTAGGAAACGCCAAGCGTGAAACTTCTGCCCGACGCGCGCTCTTCGACGACGTTCTCGATTTGCGGCACGTCTGCGCCGTTGAGGAATGTCTCTCGCGTCCGTTCCATCGCGCCGAACAGCAGGTTCAGCGAGACCCCGATTCGCAACGTTCCTTTGAGGCGATGATGGCGCGGCGCAAACGCAATCGCCAGCGGCACGACGCTCAACCCGCCAATGCCGCGATATCGATGCTCAAAGGTTGCCGTGTCGGTTTCGGGCAATTCCAATCGTCCCATTTGGCGTTGGTTGTAATCGAGCCGCGAATATGGATACAGCCCCGTCGCAAAAACCGCTTTCCAAATCGGCACGGCAAAGCCCGCGCCGTTGAAACTCCCAAAGGCTTGAAAGGTCGAGCCGAGATTGCCTCTCGCCGCGTAGCCAACGTAGGACAAATCGCCCGCTATGCGCGTCGAGCTAATCGCCGAGAGCGTCGCGGGATTGACGCGGTTGATGTAAAGCGGATGCGCGATCGCAACGCCCACATAGCCCATTCCGCTCGCTTGCGAACTTGGCAAATGCGATGGCTCGCCTACGCCAAGCGCCGAATAGAGCGAACCTTGCGCCAAAAGAAACGGCGCAACCGCAAAAGCTGAAATCAACGAAAGGAAAAATTTTTTCACGGCAAAAGAAAAGTTTGAGCGAACCCGTCTTGTCTCCGATGCCTAACCCCACCAACGCAATCGCTTGTTGAAACGGACGGCAAAAATAGCAAACCGAGCCTAATCATCTTTCGCTACGGCGTCTGTTTTAGCCGTCCAAACGGAAACGGTTTCGTAACTTTGTTCGGTTTGAAGAGCGAACCAAGAACCTAACATTCGTTCCGAAAATGTCCGTCAAACCGAAGTTCGTCGTCGGGTTCGTCGTCATCGTCGCCGTGTTGGCTTGGCTTGGCTTCACGGCGCAAGAATGGGGCAACAGCGCGATTGGCTACGCCACCATTTCGGAAGCCGCGAAAAGCGGAAAACTGGCTTACATCAAAGGCTATTGGCTCAAAGAAGAACCCACCGAAACCAATCGCAACGTGTTCACCTTTTACCTCAAAGACGAAGAGGGCAACGTCGCTCGCGTGATTTATCGCAACGGCAAGCCGAACAACTTCGAGCAAGCCACGAGCGTCGTCGTGCAAGGCAAATGCGAAAACGGCACGATTTACGCCAAAGACATTCTCGTCAAGTGCCCGTCGAAATACCAGTCCGAAAAGGCGGATAGCGAAAAGAAAATTTGAACGATGGTTCTATGCCGAAACCTTTTGTTTGAAGGCGCGAAAGAGGCGCGCTCGCCCAGAACGCTCTTCGACAGCGGCGCGAGTTGCTCTTGCGTCCGCCAAGACGTCGCCGAGGCGCTGACGATTCTCATTCCGCCGAAAAATCCGCTCAAACTTTATGCGGCTTCCGAAGGACATTGCCTTGAAATTCTCTTCCGAGCGGCGCTTGATTTTTTACTACGAAGACGTCCGATTGAGCGACGAGTTTCTCGTCGCGCCAAGCCTTTCGGAAGAGGTCATCATCGGCGCGTCGACGATGCAAAAGTGGCGCATCAAACTCAACTTCGAAGCCGATGCGATTGAAATTCCGCCAACCGCCAAAACCGCGATTTT
This sequence comes from Chloroherpetonaceae bacterium, assembly GCA_025055975.1. Classification (GTDB taxonomy): domain Bacteria; phylum Bacteroidota; class Chlorobiia; order Chlorobiales; family Thermochlorobacteraceae; genus JANWWM01. The sequence goes on from JANWWM010000075.1 coordinate 17,995, forward strand.
GAAGTAACCGCAAGTCGTTCCCGAAATGATGTCAACGCTGATGGAATTTTTCACGGGCAAGTTCGTAACGATCGTGGGCTTTTGCGCCGCGCTCGCCGCGACTTACGCCTTCTTCCGCGCCGCCCAAAACGACGACGCAAAGCCCGTCTACGACGAGTGGCTCTCGCTCGCAAGAAAGAGTTTCTTCGTGATGATGATCGCCATCGTCGTCAATGGGTTTCATCTCCTCTATCTGATTCTCACGCACCAATTCCAATACAACTACGTCAAGCATTACTCCTCGACCGACCTCAACGTCTTCTACCTCATCTCCACGTTCTACGCGGGGCAGGAAGGCAGTTTTATGCTGTGGATGTTTTATGGCGGTCTCTTCGGATTGTTCTTGATGAAAACCGCGAAGGAATACGAAGCACCCGTGATGACGGTTCTTTCGCTCTCGCAAGCGTTTTTGCTCTCAATGATTTTGGGCATCGATATGCCGTTCCTCAAAGATGGAATCGGAAGCGACGTCTTCGCGCTCACGACGGGACCCGTTCCCGAAGAAGGCGACGGACTAAATCCGCTGTTGCAAAACCCTTGGATGGTGATTCACCCGCCGACGCTGTTCGTGGGCTTCGCTTCGCTCATCATTCCATACAGTTACGCCATTGCGGCGATGTGGAAAAACAAATACGACGATTGGATTCGCCCCGCGACGCCGTGGGTCTTGTTCAGCGCGGCGACGCTCGGCATTGGGATTATGATGGGCGGCTACTGGGCGTATAAAGTGCTCGGTTGGGGCGGCTATTGGGGCTGGGATCCCGTTGAAAATTCGTCGCTCGTGCCGTGGCTTTTGGTCGTGGCGCTCATTCATACGCTCATCGTGCAAAAGAAGAACGGCGCGCTCAAAAAAACGAATTTGCTTTTGGCGACGCTCGCGTTTAGCGCGGTGCTGTATAGTTCCTTCCTCACGCGCAGCGGCGTTTTGGCGGATACGTCGGTGCACTCCTTTACCGACTTGGGTTTATACAATCAACTCTTGGCTTTCGTTTTGGTCTTCTTGGGGCTTGGAGTTGGTTTGCTCGTGATTCGTTTCAAGTCCATCAAAGTCGTCTCGCGCGACGAATCGATTTACTCGCGGGAATTTTTCTTGCTTTGCGGGGCGGTCGTTTTGACGCTCATCGCGGGCGTGGTGGTTGCGGGCATTTCCACGCCCATCGTGGATTCGCTCCTAAATCGCCCCATCACGAAACTCGAACCCGATTTCTACAATGAAGTAACGCTTCCGCTCGCGGTTCTCATCGGGTTTCTGTCGGCGATTGGGCAATCGATTTGGTGGACGAAAATCGATCGCGACAATCTCTTCAAAGCCTTGTGGCTTCCGTTTGCGCTCGCCCTCGTTTTCACGAGCGTTTTGATGCTTGCGGGAATGAAAGACGTCTCGATGATTTTGCTCGCGCTCGCCGCGTCGTTCTCGCTTTTCGCCAATGGGCAAGTTCTGCTCAAAGTCCTGAAAGGCAATCCGAAATACGCGGGCGGCAGTCTGACCCACGTCGGCTTGGGCTTGATGTTGCTTGGCATCATCGGTTCGGCGAAATACGACCAAACGCAACATCTCGAATTGCCAAAAGGCAAAACCGTTCAAGCCTTCGGCAAAGAGATGACCTACGCGGGAATGCAAGACGTTGGCGGCGGCAAGAGCGGGTTCAAAATCGAGGTGCGCGACGGAAACAAGTCTTATGTCGCAATGCCGATAATGTATGAAACCAAGCGAATGACGGTGCAAAACCCCGACGTCGCGCATTATCTCACGAAGGATTTTTACATCGCGCCCGTCAATGTGATGATTAAAGACAATCCGAATCAACTCATCTTGAAAAAGGGCGAATCGCAAACGCTTGAAGGCTACGTGGTGAAGTTCGTCAACTTCAACATGGAAAAAAGCGTTCTGGGCGGCGGCGTTGACGGCAAAATCAAAGTCGTGGCGATTTTGGAGGTTTCGAAAGACGGCAAGACCGAAACCATCGAGCCTGTCTATCTCATTCAAGCGGGAAGCGCGCCCATAATCGAATACGCTTCGCTTCCAAGCGCGCCAAACGTGTCGTTTGCCATCACGCGCATCGATGCCACGAGCGGCAAAGTGATGGTCGAAGCCAAAGGACTCGGAACGAACTTCGAGCCGCAAGAAACGCTCATCGTCGAAGCGAGCGTTAAGCCTTTCATCAACGTGCTTTGGCTCGGAACTTACGTGGTGGCGATTGGCTTCGTCGTCTCGATCTATCGTCGTTGGCAAGAACGCAAGTTAAAGGCGCGAAGCGCGCTCGTCGCCGAACCCATCGCCGATAAAAATCCCGTTGCGCTATGAACCCAAACGAAATCGACGTGTCCAAAATCAATTTGGACAAGATGAAAGAAAAAACGGCGGAAACGCCCGGGCTTTTGCCTTACGCGCAGTCGGCGGGGAGCGCGGTCATCAAGCCCGAAGACGTCGGGAAAATCAAGGGTCGAGCGATGGCGGCGATGCGCGAGCAAACCGAGATGCAGATGTCGCAACTCTACGAGCAAATGCGCCTGCTCGCCGAACAAGCGCAAAAAATTCAACGGCGCGTCGAAATCTCGGAGCGCATTTACGCCGTCAAAATGGGCTTCGAACCCATCATCGGAAAAACTTACTACCTCTATCGGCGCGAAAACGGCGAAGACTTCCTCTCGCTCATCGCGCCCGACGAATGGGGCAACGGCAGAAAACTCGAGCACGTCGCCACCGTGAAACTGCTCGCCGACCACACTTGGGAAGTGCTCGACGAGCGATCGCTAAATGACGAACCTCCTCAATCTCCTCGCAGATGATCGCTTGAAGCAAAAAGGCGAAACGCAAACGGAGTTTCGCTTCGCCCGGAATGGCGATGAGACGCTTGGCGCGAACAAGCGTCCAGGTCATTCTGAACGAAGCGAAGGATCCGCTGCGCGCAAGCAAGAGCGTTCAATTCGCTCGATAATCTCAATCCGCGATTCGCGGCGCAACTCAAAACTTGACCTTCTCGCAGTTCTGCTTGACCTCGTTTGCGGATTTATGCAGGGCTTTCAGGTCTTCTTCGTCAAGATTGATTTCGATGATTTGCTCCACGCCGTTTCTGCCCAGTTTGACGGGCACGCCGACGAAGACATCGTCCAAGCCATATTGTCCCGAAAGCCTCACGCAGCAAGGCAAGATGCGCTTGCGGTCTTTGACGATGGCTTCTATCATTTCCACCGACGCGGCGGACGGCGCGTAATACGCCGACCCTGATTTGAGGAAATTGACGATTTCAATGCCGCCGTTGCGCGTGCGTTCAATCAGGGCTTTCAGGCGTTCATCGGCTTTGGCGGGGTCTTTGTAGTGCATCATCAAAAACTCTTTGATGGGAATGCCCGCGACGGTCGTGTATTTGGCGACGGGCACCATTGAGTCGCCGTGTCCGCCAAGCACGAAAGCGTTGACGTCTTGCGCCGACACGCCCAGTTCCATTGCGATGAACGCTCGAAAGCGCGCCGTATCGAGCACGCCCGCCATTCCCATCACGCGATTGGCGGGGAATCCGCTTCGAATGTAGGCGACGTAGGTCATCACATCGAGCGGATTGGAGACGACGATGATGATGGCGTTTGGAGACTTGGGCACGACGGAATCGGTTACTTTGCGCACGATGTCGGCGTTCATATTCAAAAGGTCTTCGCGCGTCATCCCGGGCTTGCGCGGCAAACCCGCCGTGATGAGCACGATGTCAGACCCTGCCGTTTCGTCGTAACCATTCGTGCCGATGACTTTCGTGTCAAAAAGTTCAATCGGAGCGGATTGATACATATCCAGCCCCTTGCCTTGCGGAATGCCCTCGACGACATCGACGAGCACGACTTCGCGCGCAAGTTCTTTCTCAATGATGCGCTGAGCGGCGGTTGCGCCCACGTTGCCCGCGCCTACGACGGTAATTTTCATAGCGATGGATTTTTTGAGTGATTGTTACGAACTGCGTTAAATGGCGAAACTTTTTTCAAACCGCCAAGCGATTCGTCCAGAGACGCGAAGCGTCTGGCGCAACGTCAATCTGCCCCGTCCGATGAAGCCACTCGTTGAGCGCGTCCCAATGCTCCTTGGCAAGAGCGAAGTCGTAGGTGAAGCATGCGGTCGTCGCGTCGTAAATGGCGTTGAGCGTCGCGTCGTCGCTGGCGACGTTGGCGCGCTTGTCGTAGATGCGTTTTGATTCTTCGGGAAATTGCCGAATGAAATCGATGCTGCGCCGCAAAATTTTGAGCGTTTGTTTCAAGTCCGTCTCGCGCTGTTCCAAAATCTTCGGCGACGTCACGAGAATCAGTTGGCAAAAGTCGGGAATGCCCCAATCTTTGAGCGCGAAAAACTCCGCCTCCAAACCTCGATGGCGCGCTTCGATGATTTCAAAGTTGTAAAAAATCAGCGTCGCCATGTCGGCTTTGTCTTCGGCGAGCGCGTTGGTATGATAAAACCCGTTGTTGACGGGCGTGAGCGGGGCGTTTTTTTCTCCGCCGTCGGCTTCAATCATGGAGCGCGCGATGGCTAACCCGCCAAGACCTGGCGCGCCCGGATACTGCAAACGTTTGCCCGCCATGTCGCGCGGTCTTGAAATGCCTTTGTTTTTGAGATACATCACGCCGCCATTCGTGTGCAAAAATCGCGCAAACCCGACGATTGATTTTCCTTTCGCCGCGTCAAGCGATAGATGGATGGGTTCGGTGATGGCTATGTCCATCTTGCCGCTCTCGATCGCGTCCATCGCGTCAAGATGCTCTTTTGGCTCGATGAGTTCGAGCGCCAGCCCAGCGTCTTTGAACCAACCTTTTTCTTCGGCGATGAGAAACGGCGCGTGGTCTGGGTTTAAGAACCACTCGAGTCCGATTCGGAGAGCGTTCATTTTTGCGAGCTTGCAGAATTCGTCGCAAGATAGCAAAAGGCGCGCGAGCGTTCAATGCGCGTAGCGGCGCTATCTTCAAGCCAAATCTTTCGTCGCGGGCAACCGCGCTGGTCGCGTCGTGAGCGCAGAGACGGTTTGTCGCTTTTCGGGCGTTTCATTCCGAGCGTTTGCGTCATCATTCCGAGCGTAGCGTTTTTCGTCGTTGCGAGCGTTTTTCATTTTTCTCGTCATTCCGAGCGAAGCGAGGAATCCATTGAATTGCGAATTTCGCGTCGCCAGTGGCGATGGAACGCTCTGGCTTCGCTGAACCGCGTTATGTCGTAATTTGCCAACGCAACCCAATTCATCGTTGCGAATGAAAACCAAGAAACGCTACGAACAAGACTTTTTGGAAAACATCGCTCCCGCCACGCGCCAAATGTCGCCTTACATGGTCGAGGGCGGACAGGAAGCGGAGGTCAAACTCAATCAAAACGAAAATCCCTACGACCTTCCCGACGCGCTCAAACGCGACATTCTCGAAGAGTTCCGCAAAGAATGTTGGAATCGCTATCCCGACGTGTTCCCAAACCAAGCGATTGAACGCTACGCCCGCTTTCTCGGCGTGCCCAAAGAATGCGTGATAATGGGCAACGGCTCCAACGAACTGATTTACGCCATCGGGCTTGCCACGCTGCGCCGAAACGCATCGATGCTCATTCCCTCGCCGTCGTTCTCGCTGTACGAAAAAGTCGCCACGCTGCTTGAAGCCGACGTGATAAAGGTCGCCATGACCGACGCGCTTGAATTTCAGGTTGATGAAATTCTCGAAGAAGCCGAGCGGTCTCGACCCAATCTCATCGCGCTTTGCGCGCCGAACAATCCGACCTCGAAATCTCTCGCTCTCGAGGACATTGAAGACATCGTCGCTCATTCTCGCGCCATCGTGCTGGTCGATGAAGCCTACATTGAGTTTTCCAAACGGCGTTCCGCTCTGGAATTGCTCGATCGATACTCGAACCTCGTCGTCTTGCGCACGTTCTCGAAAGCCTTTGGGCTTGCGGGTTTGCGGATTGGGTTTGCCATCGCCAACCCCGCGCTCGCGGCGGAACTCTTGAAGCCGAAAATTCCCTTCGCCAGCAATCGCCTCGCGGAGATCGCCTTGATAAAACTTCTCGACAATTACCACGTCGTTCAAAACGCCGTCGCGTCCATTCTGCGCGAGCGAGAGCGGCTCTACGACGAATTGAGGAAAATCGACGCGATAAAAACTCACGAGAGCGACGCGAACTTTCTCATCATCGAGCTTGAAAATCCGACGCGAGTCTTCAAAGCGTTGAAAGCCAGAGGCGTTTTGGTTCGAAACGTGTCGAGCTATCCGCTGATGGAAAAATGCTTGCGGGTCAATGTGGGAACGCGAGAAGAAAACGATCGCTTTTTAGCCGCGCTGAAAGAGACCCTCGCGGGTTAAGGCGACTCCAACGCGAGCGCGGCAATCGGAACGGCGACGAGTTTCTTTTCCGCAAGCAGATACAGTTCGCTTGCCGTAACGCCAACGTCGACAAGCCGTCCCGCGCCATCGCCGACGAGCGCGGAAACGCTTTCCGCCGAGAGTTTCCCGACGAGACGAAAGCCGCTTTGTTGCGTCGCGTCGAACACGAACACTTCTCCGCCATCGACGGCAAGAAGCCACTCGCTCAGTCTCTTTTCGCCGTTTGGCAACGATCGAGCCACTTCTCCCGACGCGAGCGCCGACGGCGTTTTGAGCAAGCCCTTGCCGACCTGCGCGACGAAGTTTCCAAACAGGTCATAAACGAACAAGCATTTCGCGCCTTCGTCGGAGACGAACACTTTGCCCGATTTCGTGGCTTGCAGTCGATTCGGTTCGATCAAGCGACCCGCGCCGCTGTTGAACCCGCCGAAGATGAACTGAATCGGATTTTGTCGTTGCTGCTGTTGCGAGGCGAAGGCGAAGGGATTGATGCGCAGAGCTTGCTGTTGCGCTTCATCGAGCAAAAACAAGTCGCCTTGCGGAGAAACGGAAACGCTGATGGGTCGCCACACTTGCGAAGAGAGAGAGCCGGAAACTTCCGTCGCCACTTGCGCCGATGCGTCGGGACGATACTGCAACAGCGCGACGAAATTCAAGTAGCGGTCGAAATGCGAAATGCGTTGATTGCCGCGATCGGCGACATAGACGTTCACGCCGTCGGTCGCAAGGTCTTTCGGCGCATCGAAGCCTTCGCGCTGAACGCCGAACCCGCCAATGTTGGCGAGGATTTTGCCTTTTGAGTCGAGACGCAAAATTTTGTTCGTCGCGCCTTCAATCACGTAACACTCGTTGAGCGATGGATTCACGGCGAGCGCGATTGCCTTTTGAAACGAGGCGACCAAGCGCGTCTCTTGCGCGAACGAAAGCGCGGGAAAAAGAAGCAAAGCGAAAACGACGCGCCTCATTTTTCGACCAAGCCGCTTGTCGTGTCGGGAGTTGAAAAGGCGATATACTCCGAAGTCGGAATCGAGCCGCCGTTTTTCGGAAGCAGAATTTTGAATCCCCTCGCGGGCGGTTGCGGCAAAGAGCGACCGCGAATCCAAGGATTCAGATACTTCACGGCTTTGAAGCTCGCGCCTTGCTCGATTGCCCACTGCGCCAAGTCGGGAATGGGTTTTTCGACGATGACGGTTCTCGTCTCGATGGGGCGATACGGCGCGACGGCTTCGTAACCATACTTCGCGGGATTTTGCATGCACTCCTTGATGGCGGCGATGCGAAACACATAGCGCGACGTTTCGCGGTTGAGCCAAAGGTCGTAATAGTTTTTCGTTTGTTGGAAGTTCATCTCTCCCGAAACGCCACCCATTCCCATGTTGTAGCTTGCCGCCACGACCGCCCAATTTCCGAATCGCTTGTAGGCTTGGGTCAGATACTTGATGGCGACGTCGGTCGCCAGCTCGAAGTTGTAGCGCTCATCGACCTCGTCGTTCACGATGAGACCGTATTCGCGTCCCGTAACGGGCATGATTTGCCAAATGCCCGCCGCGCCCGCGGGCGAGCGCAAATCCATCAATTTGCTTTCGGCGACGGCGAGATACTTGATGTCGTCGGGCAAGCCCGCCTCGGCAAGTTTCTTTTCGATGTGGGGAAAAAAACGACCTGCGCGTTTGAGATACATTATCATTTGGGCGCGGTCGTTGACGTTGATGAGAAATTCTCGCTCGAAGCGTTCAAAGACTTCCGCGTCTTCAAGCGGGACGCGCTCGCCGAAAAGATAGACCGAATCGCTCGGATTGAAGTTATAGTAAAATTCTGGCGGTCGAGGAGGCGCGAAATGTCGCGTCGTGTCGCGCTCAATGGCGGGCAAAGCCTCGCCGCTACGGTAATTGAACAACCCAACGAGCGCCGTGACAATCGCGGAAGCGAAAGCGACGGAGAGCAGAAACTTCAAGCGAGACCTTTCCATTCAAAATTGCGTTTTCGTTAACTCATAACTCCGCTCAAAGAGATGACGGGCGAAAATCTTATATTTGCGTCCCGCAAATTTGGTTCTTTTTCATTAAAACTAACGTCTCAGGAGTATGAACAGAACGCGACATGCGCGGAAATCTGCTGCCATCGTATCCAAAAAAGACTTTTTTGAAATCATCGTTCTTGCTATCGTGGTTTTTATATGGGCGTTCATCGGGTTCTGAACCCTGCGACATTCGCCCCCTTTTTCTCTTGCGTTGCTGCCAAAAATCGCGCTCGATGCGCCTGAAATCGCTTGACGCGGACGCGCGAACCTGCAGCGCGTCGTTCTGAACGGAGCGAGGAAGCCATCTGCGCGCCCTTGCGGATTCCTCGCTCGCGCTTGGAACGACAAAGAAAAACGCTCGGCGCGACAAAGCCCCCAGTCATTCTGAGCGGAGCGAAGAATCCATTTTCGCGCGAGCAAGAATGTTCAATTCGCAATTCACAGCCTCAAATTCTACGGTTCGCAGATTCCTCGCTCAAGCATAGAGCGTTAGCCATAAAACTTTTCTTGACGAAAACTTAACGATAGTTTAACCGACCGCCAATCAAGGCGTGGTTAACTTTGCGTTGCCAAAGCAAACTACCTGCGGAGGAAGACGAACAATGTGGTCGAAAATGCGCGTGAAAGCCTCGCGTTTCGTGGCGGAAAAGCGGCTGAGCCGCGAAGACATGATTGAAGCCTTGATGCTTTTTGCCGCCGTTCTGATGTTCGTGACGGCGAACAGTTGCCAATTCTGACGCGAGTCATCGCTTCGTTTTTACCAAGACGTTTTTGTATTTCTCCAAGTTCTCCAAAATTTTGCCCGTGCCGCGCACGACGGCGGTTAGCGGGTCTTCGGCAACATAGACGGGCAACTTGGTTTCCTCGCTGATGCGCTTGTCAAGCCCTTTGATGAGCGCGCCTCCGCCCGTGAGCATAATGCCCCTGTCCAAAATGTCGGCGGAAAGTTCGGGCGGCGTCGCCTCCAAGCAGCGACGCACGGCGTTGACGATTTGGCTAATTGGTTCGGCGATGGCTTCGCGGATTTCGGGCGAACTTACGTCGCGTTGTTCGGGCAAACTGGTTACCAAGTTCCTGCCTTTGACGGTGGCGATGAGTTCTTCTTCGAGTTCGTAGGCGGAGCCGATTTTGATTTTGATTTCTTCCGCCGTGCGCTCGCCGATGGCAAGGTTGTAGGTTTTGCGGAAGTGTTGCAAAATGGCGTTGGTGATTTCATTGCCCGCGACCCTGATGGATTCGCCCGCCGCAATGCCTGAAAGCGAAATGACGGCGATGTCGGTCGTGCCGCCGCCAATGTCGACGACCATATTGCCGAAGGGCGCATCGACATCGAGTCCCATTCCAACCGCCGCCGCCATCGGTTCGGCGACGAGATAGACTTCCTTCGCGCCCGCATGTTCGGCGCTGTCGCGCACGGCGCGTTTCTCGACCTCCGTGATGCCCGACGGAATGCCAATCACCATTCGGCGAATTGACGACGAAAAATCTTTGAGCACCTTTCGGATAAGCCCTTTGATGAGTTCTTCGGCGGCTTCATAGTCGGCGATGACGCCGTCGGCAAGCGGCTTGATGGTGATGATGTCGCGGTGCGTTTTCTCATGCATTTGTCGCGCTTCGTTGCCGAGCGCGACCACTTTGCGCGTCGAGCGATCCAGCGCGACGATGGACGGCTCGTTCAGCACGATGCCCTTCCCTCTCACGAACACGAGCGTGTTCGCCGTTCCCAAATCGATCGCAATGTCTTTGGACAAAAAGTCGAAGAACGCCATTGAAGAGAAAGAGTTGAAAATTTGAGACGCGAACTTGAAGACGAGCGCGGCGGAGCGCGCCAATTTTGGCGGCGCAAAGATATGAAAATCCAACGTGAAAACGGACTTTCGAGGGCGATTTTGCGTATATTCGGCGGCTTTTTCCGACGCTTTCAAACTCGCCGCGAATGAACGTGCTCGTCATCGGAAGCGGCGCGAGAGAACACGCGATCGCTTGGTCGATTCTGAAAGATCCTCGCGTTCAAAAACTGTACCTTGCGCCTGGAAACGGCGGCGCGCGCGAACTTGGCGCGATCGCCGAGCGCGCTCCCATCAAAGCGACCGACATCGACGCGCTTCTTGCCTTCGCCAAAACCAAACGCATCGACCTGACCGTCGTCGGTCCTGAACAGCCGCTCGAACTTGGCGTCGTCAATCGCTTCCAAGCCGAAGGGCTGAACATCATCGGTCCGACCAAAGAAGCGGCGCGGCTCGAAACGAGCAAAGCCTTCGCCAAAGCGTTTATGCGGCGACATCGGATTCCGACGGCGGCGTTTGAGACGTTTGCGAATCATGACGAAGCAAAAGCCTTCGTCGAGCGGCAAACCAAATTCCCAATCGTCGTCAAAGCGAGCGGACTTGCGGCGGGCAAAGGCGTCGTGATTGCGACGAGCAAAAGCGACGCGCTCGAAGCGCTGCGCGCGATGTTCGAACAGCGCCTGTTCGGCGACGCGGGAAGCGAAGTCGTCATCGAGGAATTTCTGCAAGGCGAAGAAGCCAGCGTCTTCGTCATAACCGACGGGGAGCATTACAAGCTCTTGCCAACGGCGCAAGACCACAAACGCATCGGCGAGGGCGACACGGGCAAGAACACGGGCGGAATGGGCGCGTATTCGCCCGCGCCCATCGTTACGCCCGACGTGATGCGCAACATTGAGCGCCATATCATTCAACCCACGCTGCGCGCGATGCGCGAGGAAGGAACGCCTTACCGCGGCTTTCTCTACGTCGGCTTGATGATTTGCGAGGGCGAGCCAAAAGTCGTCGAGTTCAACGCTCGGCTTGGCGACCCCGAAGCGCAGGTCGTTTTGCCGCTTCTTGAAACCAGCCTGCTCGAAATCCTCCTCGCCACGCTCGACGGTCGATTGCGAGAGCTCGAGGTGAAAATCGCCGACAAATGCGCCGCAACGGTCGTGATGGCTTCAAAGGGCTATCCCGACCAATGCGAAACGGGAAAACTCATCACGGGGCAATGCCACTTCGAACTGGCGTGCTACGCTGGCGCAAGAGACGACGTGATGATTTTTCACGCGGGCACGACGTTCGAAAATGGCAAACTCTACTCGAATGGCGGGCGCGTGTTGTCCGTTACCGCCGTCGCTTCTTCGCTTGAAGAATGCTTGGCGCGATGCTACGACGCCATCTCGCAAATTCATTTCGAAGGCGCCTATTACAGGCGCGACATTGGTTGGCGAGCGTTGCGAAATCTTCAAACCCAACGATGAAAAAACGCATCGTCGTCTTCAGCGGCGCGGGACTTTCCGCCGAGAGCGGCATCCCGACGTTCAGAGCCAGCGATGGCTTGTGGGAAAACCATCGCGTCGAAGACGTTGCTTCGCCTGAGGGTTGGGCGCGCAATCCGAAACTCGTCTTGGAATTTTACGCCATGCGCTTCGAGAAAATCCGCGAAGTCGAGCCGAACCCCGCGCATTACGCCATCGCATCGCTTCAAGAGGGCTTCGAGGTCATCAACATCACGCAGAACATCGACAACCTTTTGGAGCGAGCGGGGTGCGACAACGTTTGGCACTTGCACGGACGCATCGATCGGCAAAAGTGCGAGCGGCATTACGACATTTTTGGTTTCCGAGACGGCTACTTCAACTGCGATTTCAAGTCCGAGATCTCGATGCCCGTGCGTTGGGGCGACAAGTGTCCGAAGTGCGGCGCGCAGTTGCGCCCCGACGTCGTTTGGTTCGGCGAAAGCGTCGATATGCGGCGCGAATACTTGGAAGAACTCATCGATACGGCGAGCGTTTTCATTGGCGTGGGCACGTCGGCGCAAGTTTATCCCGCCGCAGGATTGCTCTCCTTGTTTGCGGAAACCGAGCGCAAATTTTTCATTGATCCTCGCCCCGCCTACGAAGCCTTGCGCGGCTTTGAAGTGATTGAAGCGACGGCGGCGACCGCGCTGCCGAAACTCGCGCAAGAATTGAGGCACCTGGCGTAGCGCGTTCTCGTTGCGAGAAAAAAACGCGAAAACGTAAATTCGCTCTACCTCGTCGTCTGCTGCCACCCATTGCAAAACACGCATCAACAAAATAACGTCGTTGATATGCGTCGCACGGAATACGCCGTTCTTATCGTCGATGACAACGACGAGGATGTTGCCCTATTGCAACGTTTTCTCTCGCGCAGCCCGATTCCGATTCGCTCCGTTTCGCTGGCGCAAACGGGAAACGAGGCGTTGGACAAGATCCGCTCGGAACGACCTGACTTTCTAATCGTCGGAGAGACGTTTGTTGATATGAGCGGCGACGAATTTCTCCGACATCTGTCGCAAACGACGCCGCTCGATGCGATGCCCGTCTTGTGCCTTGTGAGCAACGATGCGTCAATCGCGGCGCAGGTCTCTCGCGCGCATCGGTTCGAGGTCGTCAAAAAAACGATGCTCACGCCCGAAAAACTGCGCGACGCGATGGCGGAAAGCATTGAGCGCGTCGAACTGCGCCAAGCCCGAAACCGCGCCGAAACGCTCTTCGCGCTTCTTTCGGAAAACATCTCTCACCCAATCGCTCTCACCGACGCGGAAGGCGTTTTGATAGCCGCGAACAAATCTTACCTCTCGCTGTTTCGTCTCGATGAATCGAGCGTCGGTCAAAAACTCGGCGCGCCAAACTACGACGAGATTTTTCGCTCGTCCGAACATCAAGCCGAAGCGCGCGAAATCTTGCGCGACGGCGCGGGGAACGAGATTCGCGCGAAAGTCAAGCGGCTTTTCGTCGAGGAAGGGGGCAAGCGCGTCTTGATGCTCACGATTCTCGAAACCGCGCTCGACGACGAGCCAGACGCTTCAGACGCGCCAACGAGCGAACCCGCGGAGCGCGAGACGAACGTGCTCCGCAAATTTGAGCGCGACATTAAGGACGCGATTCAAACCGCTTCCATCATTTTGCGCGCCAAAACCAAGCGTCCCGACAAGAAAAATTTGGACGAGCTGCTCCAAGAGCATCGTCAATATCTGCGTTTCGTCGCTCTCGCCGCCGAATGCGCCACGCCATCGGATTCGAGTTCGACCATCAACCTCGGACGCTACGCCCAAGAAATTGTCAAGTGGTTCGAGAAGTCGCCCCTGATGCGCGAAGGGATTTCGTTCAGATGCGAATGCGACGAGGTTTGGGTCGAGCTTGGCGAAAGCGCGCTCGTCGGTTTCATTTTGAGCGAACTGATTTCAAACGCGCTTCAGCACGCTTTCAAAGGTCGTGGCGGCGTGGTTACGGTCGCAGTCGCCAAAGAAAAAGATCAAGCCGTCAGCGTCGTCGTGAGCGACAACGGCGTGGGCTTGCCCGCAAAGGTCGATAAGCCTTTTCGGACCGTCGGCTTGTTGGTCGTGAGCAGTCTCGTCAAAAGATTGGAAGGCAAGCTGGAAATCAAACGTCACTTGGGCACGAGCATTCGCGTCGTTTTTCCGCAGAAAAATCCGCGCGGCGCCTAAACGAAAAAGTCGCCCGCGAGGGCGACTTTTTTCATGGTTGGGCAAATTTTCACGCTTGCGTTTGCGCGCTTTTTTTGAACGGGCGAAACGCCGCAGCGTGTTGAAGCGCGTAGATTTTCGTCTCGTTCCACAAGCGTTGCCAGAGCGGCAAATCGGGCGCGCTAAGCGGATACGCATTGTCGGTTAGACCGTAGGCTTTTGGCTTTTCGCCTTTCGGCAAATACGCCGTGCCGAACATCCAATCCCAAAACGCCAACTTCGTCGCAAAGTTGATGCTATTCCCCTTCGCTTTGGAGTGATGCCAACGATGCATTTCGGGTCCGTTGATCACGTATTGAAGCCAACCCGATTTGACATCGATGTTGGAGTGAATGTACATTCCCCAAACCGCGTCAATCATTCCCTTGATGACGACGACTTCGGGCGCGGCGCCAAGCAGAATGATCGGCGCGAACTCAATGGTTTGATTGATGAGAATTTCAAGCGCGTGCGAGCGCGAGCCTGAAATCCAATCCACTTCTCGCGGCGAGTGGTGCGCTTCGTGCAAACGATACAGCCACTTGTTGCGGTGCATCCAGCGATGAAACAGGTAAATGTAGAGGTCGTGCGTAACGAGAAAGAAAACGACTTGCGCCCAGATGGGCCAAGCCGAAACGATCTGCAAACGCGAGAGCCCCGAACGCTCGTCGATCCAATGAATGAAGCCGAAAATCACCCACGCCAAAACATAACTTTGCAAAAAGGTGTAGAGAAACAAATCGCTGAAAAATCCCTCGTGAAACAAGCGTTGACCCTTCGTGTATGGAAACAGTCGTTCCAACGCGATGAACAGCAACGCCGATCCAACGATGACGACGGGCGAGAGAATTTCCAATGGCATAGCGAAACGCTTGGATTGGTTTTAGGTGATTTAAGGTTGAACGGTTGAACAAATTTTGAAAAATCGTCCGCGAACTTCGGATTGTCAACTGCGAATCGAACGCTCTCGCTTCTCCGAACTGGATTCTTCGCTCCGTTCAGAATGACAATTTCGCTTCGTTCAAGAATGACAAGGCTTTGCCGTCATTCCGAGCGTGGCGAGGAATCCACGAATTGCGAACTGTCAATTGCGAATTGACCGCGCTCGTCTCTCCGAACTGGATTCTTCGCTCCGTTCAGACTCACATAGAGGCTCAACGACTTGACATCGTTCTTCAAGTTGCGGAGACCGTCGATTGAACGCGACGAAGTTTTTTGCGCGGACCGAGTTCGGATTCATAGACGCGCTTGACCCCGTCGCCCAACGCTTTTTCGATGTCTCGAATGTTTCGGACGAGACGTTCCATGCCGCCGATTTCGACCGAGGCGGCTTGGTCGGTGCCCCACATCGCGCGGTCGAGCGTGATGTGTCGCTCGACAAACGTCGCGCCCAACGCCACCGCCGCCCATGTCGTCGCCAAGCCCGTTTCGTGCCCCGAATAGCCAATCGGACACATCGGATATTTCGCTTTGAGCGTTTGAATCATTCGCAAGTTCAGTTCTTCGGGAGGGCAGGGGTAGGTTGAGGTCGCATGCGCAATCAAGAGGTTATCCGTTCCGACGGCTTCGACGGCGGCTTCGATTTCTTCCATCGTCGACATTCCCGTCGAGATGATGAGCGGGCGACCCGTCGCTTTTTTCTTTTTCAAAAGGTCGATGTCCGTCAGCGACGCGGAAGCGGCTTTGTAGCACGGCGGATTGAATTGCTCCATAAAATCGACCGATGGCTCGTCCCAACACGACGCGAACCACAGGATTCCTTTTTCCTTGCAGTAGCGATCGATTTCGGCGTATTCGTCTTTGCCAAACTCGACCTTGTGGCGATACTCGATGTAGGTCATTCGTCCCCACGGCGTTTCGCGCTCGATGTGCCATTGGTCTTTGGGGACGCAGATTTCGGGCGTGCGTTTTTGGAACTTGACCGCGTCGCAACCCGCGTGGACGGCACCGTCGATCATCTTCTTGGCGATTTCAAGCGAGCCGTTGTGATTGATGCCGATTTCGGCGATGATGAAAACGGGCTGACCGTCGCCAACGAGTTTGTGTCCGATTTTAACGTGAGCCATTGTCAAAGGTTTTCGTTTGCGAAAAAATCCGATGGTTTAACGAGACGAGCGCGGCGAAAGTTTTGCGTCGCGGTGCGCCAAAATCCATTCGGCGAAGTCGCGGAAGGCGCCGTATCCGCCGTTGGCTTTGGCTTTGTAATGCACGGCTTTTTGCACGAGCGGCATGGCGTCGTTTGGACATGCGGTCAAGCCCGCCTTTTTGATTTCGGCGATGATGTCGAGGTCGTTGTAATCGTCGCCGATGTAGGCTAGTTGCGCCGTCGTTAGTCCCGTTTCGCGCAGAATGTCGTCCAACTTGGCGCGTTTGTCTTTCACGCCAAGGTAAAGATACGGCATTTTGAGCTTTTCCGCTCGTTTCTGAACGCTTCCCGAAAGTTCACCCGTGATGATGGCGGTTTCGATGCCCGCGTTGCGCAAGCGTTCCACGCCCATTCCGTCGCGGATTGAGAATCGTTTGAGTTCTTCGCCTCGGTCGGAGTAATAAACGCCCGTGTCGGTCAGCACGCCGTCGTTGTCGGCGAGCACGAGTTTGAGGGCGTTGGCGCGTTTTCGAAGTTCCTTCTTTGAGAGCGATTTCGGCAAGTTACTTGATGAAATTTTGGAGTTCTCGTTTGCGCTGGTCGGGCGAAAAGTTTTGCGGATAGAGCGTCTCTTCGTCCAGCATCGCCCACAGCGATTTGCCCGCCAAAAAGCCGAGCGCGCCGCCCGCGATGGAAGGAATCAAAACATAAGGTTCGGGCGAACTTGCCAAATTAACCAATGCCCAAATCGCGCCGAAAACCGCGCCGACGAAGAAGCCCGCCGTCGCGCCCAATCCGCCCACGACGAGCGTTCCCGCAAGGCGCGGCTTGCGCTCGATGCGACGAATGGAATCGAACCCAAACGCTGCGACGCTCCCCGACGAACGGCAGAGAAGCGAATCGCCTGAAAGCGAGAGCGCTTCGCAGTCGCGCTCGCTCTGGTTGGCGAGAGAAATTACGTAGCGATGAGCGCACGCCATTTCAAAAAAGCAGAGCAACAAAATCGCTCGTCTCATAGCGGCTGAAGTTGGGCGCGAAGTTACGCAATTTCATTGCGCGAGCAAGCCGCGCTCGTCGACTTTGAGCAAAAGCGGCTTGTCGTTGCTGGTTCCCGTGACAATAAAGCCGCCATCGATGGTTTCCTGAATCGTCAGTCCGATGTCGTCGAAGGTCGTGCCGTGAGTGATTTCCCAAATCAAGTTTCCCTGCGGCGTCATTTTGGCGATGTAGACGTCTCTGCCGCCGGGCGCGGGGGAGCGAATGCCGTTCTGAGCGATTTTTTCCGTGCTCGCGCCCACGAAGACGAAGTTGCCGTCCCGCGCCAACGCGAACTGCGAAAAGAAACGCGAGGGCACGTTGGGAATCACGACGCGGCGCAAAACGCCGTTTAGCGAGGCATTGACGAAGAGCAAGTAGAGCGAGGCGTTGCTTCGACCAAAAACGGCGAATGTGCCGTCGGACATTGGCAAAATCGATAGCGCTTCGTCCGCCGTGTTGAGTTTGCCTTGATAGGAGACGGATTGGTCGAGCACGTCGCCTGCGGGGTAAAGCGCGTCGTAGAGGAAACTTGCGGTCGAGTCGCCCGTCGCGTTCAGGCGCAGAAGGTAGAGGTCGGGCGCGACGAGGCGACGAACGCCCGCCTTGACGAAGTCGTAAATCGGCGTGTAAAAGCCTGCCAAGATCGCGTCCGCGCCGACGCTCGCGCCGCCGTTGAAGCCAATGTCCGCGCTCGGCGTGTTCGAAAGCGAGCCTAACGAGCGAATGCGACGCGCAAAAATCGCGTTGCCGTTTGCGTCGATGGCGGCGACATAGCCATCGTTGATGAAAAGCGACGATTGCGCCGAGACGACGCGCCGCGTTTGCCCATAAAGAAGCGCGTTCCCGTTCGCTTGGCGAATCGCTCCCGCGAAGCGCAAACTGCGCGGCGCGTCGCTGAACGAGCGCGCCCAGAGCGTTCCGCCCAGCGAATCGATTTTAATCGCGTAGCCGCTCGTTTGATTCGGTCCCGAAAAGACCGAGCCAACGGCGATGAAATCGCGCTCGCCCGACGGCACGATGGCGGCGAACGTTTCGATCGAATCGGCGTAGAGCCTTGCCCAACGAGTTCCGCCCACCGCGTTGGTTCGTATCGCAAACGCGGTTCGCGGCGCGCCCGGTCGTTCCAATTCGCCGACGAACAGCAGATCGCCGCTCGGCAACGAGAGGGCGTTGCGCATCGCGCCGCTCGACAGCAGAATCGTGGCGTTCCCGACGCGAATCGAGTCCAAGCGTCGAATGAACGTGGCTTGCGAAGCGAATTTGTTTGGCTCGCGCGGAGCGGCGGGATTCTTGCAACTGGCGACGACGGTTGCGCAAAGCGTCGCCAAAAGAAACCATCGCATCGTTGAGAGGTGACGTTTGAAGTTTCGGATTTCGTCGCGTTTCCGCCCTCGCTCTGCGGTTACGCTTCGTTTTTTGGCTTTGGCGAAGTTAGGTCGCGTTGGCAAACTCGTCAAATCTCGCCCGCGCGGAAGTCGTCTTGTCGCGCCGAGCGCCAGCGCGGGCTTTTTCTTGCGCCTTGCCGACGCTCGCCGTAACTTCGATTCGCTCGTTTTCGCGGCGCGAATCCGACGCAGAACGCAATGGAGAATCGCTCTCAATGACGCTCTCGGTCGTCATCGTCAGTTACAACGTCAAAGACTTTTTGGAACAATGTCTCTGCTCCGTCCAAAAAGCGATGCGCAACATTGACGGCGAAATTTTCGTGGTCGACAACGCCTCCGTCGATGGCACGCAATCGATGCTCAAAGCCAAGTTCAGCCTTCCGAACGTTCATCTCATCTTCAACGAAAAAAATCTCGGTTTTGCGAAAGCCAACAATCAAGCCTTGCGCTTGTGCAACGGCAGGTTCGTGCTCGTCTTGAATCCCGACACGCTCTTGCAAGAAGACACGCTCGAAAAGATGATTGCGTTTATGGAGACGGATTCCAGCATCGGCGCGGCGGGGTGCAAGGTGCTCAACGCCGATGGGTCGTTTCAACTCTCGTGTCGGCGCAGTTTCCCAAGTCCCGAAGTGTCCTTCTACAAAATCGTCGGGCTTTCGGCGCTCTTTCCGAAGAGCCGTCGCTTCGCGCGATACAATCTCACCTACCTTTCGACCGAAGAAACCTACGAAGTCGATGCGCTGATGGGCGCGTTTATGTTTTTGCGGCGCGAAGTGTTGGAGACGGTCGGGCTGTTCGACGAGGCGTTTTTTATGTATGGCGAGGATTTGGATTGGTGCTATCGCATCAAGCGAGCGGGTTGGAAAATCTATTACTACCCTGGCACGCAAATCATTCACTACAAGGGCGAGAGCGCGAAGAAAATGAGCTTCAACTACGTGATTCAGTTCTACGAGGCGATGCTGATTTTCGCGCGCAAATACTACTCCTCGTCGAAGTGGTTCGAGGCGATTTTGATCGTTGGGATTTGCGCCAGAGCCTCGTTGGCGTTTTTGCGTCGGGCGTTGGTTCGTCTGCACGCGCCGCTTCTCGACGCGCTGTGCGTGGCGGTCGCTTGTTTGATTGGCTTCAAGTGGAAGTTCAAGGAGTATCCCGAAGCCTTTTTGGAGATTGCGTTGCCCGTTTATGTGGCGGTTCAGACGGCGGCGTTTGCGTCGTTTGG
The DNA here is from genome assembly GCA_025055975.1 of Chloroherpetonaceae bacterium. Lineage (GTDB taxonomy): Bacteria > Bacteroidota > Chlorobiia > Chlorobiales > Thermochlorobacteraceae > JANWWM01. The sequence goes on from JANWWM010000075.1 coordinate 37,602, forward strand.
GCAGTATCGGGAGGGGTATCGTTATTCGCTGAAAAAACTTTTTCCCGCGTTGCTCGTTGGGTTCGCGCTCTCTTCGACGTTCAACTTTTTTTTCAAGGCGGTGGCGTTTTCGCGGGCGGGGCTTGGATTTTCGTATCTGACGCTTTTCGGCTTGGCGTTTGGGTGGCGCATCGTGGCGCGGCTCATCGTTCAGCGCAGTTTCAGCGGCGCGTTTGAGCCGCGCAAGCGCGTGGCGATCGTGGGCGCGGACGAGTTCTCGCAAAGCGTCGCCGAAAAACTTGCGCGCGAGGTCGGCAAAAACTACGACATCGTCGGCTTCATCGAGACGCGAGAATCCGAAGCGTCTCGTTTGCCTGCGGGCAGCGTTTTGGGAAAAATGGAGAACATCGGCGAAATCGCGCGCGTCAATCGCCTCGATGAACTCGTCTTCGTTTCGCCTTCGCTCACCAACGCCGACGTGTTGAGCGCCATAACGCGATGCGACGGCAGAGCGATGGACTTCAAAATCGTGCCGCAAGGAATGGACGTGATGATTGGCAAAGGCGCCATCGACGAGCTGGCTTCAAGCGTGCCGCTCGCCGACGTGGAGTTCAATCTCTCGCGCAAATCGCGCCAACTCGGCAAGCGCCTTTTCGACCTTGCGATTCTGCCGCTGATGGCGGCGCTTTCGCCCGCGATGCATCTTGCGGGACGAAAGGAAATTTTCCGCTCGCTCTGGGACGTTCTCAAAGGCGAAAAAACTTGGATTGGCGCGGCGGAATCCATCGACGGCTATTCCAAGAGCGGCGTGTTCGTCGGCAAAGCGGGCGTGTGGAGCCTGTGGTCGATTCAGAAAAATCGGAGCGTCGACAAAGAAACGCTCGACATCTTCTACGCCAAAAATTCCTCGCTCGGCTTGGACATCGAGCTGCTCGCCAAAGCCTTGTTTCGTTGAATTCGTCGTATCTTGTCAAGGAAAACGAACGATTGATGCCACGATACGCGCGCGCTTCACGAGAGGATTTGCCGTCGCCGAAACTCTCCATAGAATCCCTGCGCCATGCGGCGGAGCTTTTGCGCTACGTGTCGCCCTACAAAACGAAGTTCGCTTTCGCTCTTTTGGCGCTGCTCTGTTCGAGCCTTCTCGGACTGATTTTTCCCTACATCACGGGCAAATTGGTCGACGGCGCGATCGCGGGAAGAGGCGAAGGCGTTTTCGGCGACATTGACTCCATCGCGCTCGTCTTGGTTTTGTCGCTGGCGCTGCAAGCCTTGCTGTCGTTTTTGCAATCGGTTTGGTTCGCGGAAGTGGGCGAAAAGAGCCTTGCGGACTTGCGCAAAGACGCCTATCGCGTCATCATCGCGCTCCCGATGTCGTTTTTTGCGAGTCGGCGCGTCGGAGAACTCACCAGTCGCATCGCGTCCGATTTGGGTCAAATTCAAGACGTGCTCACGACGACGCTCGCGCAACTGTTGCGCCAAACGGCGATTCTCGTCGGCGGCGTGGTCTTGATTTTTTTCACCTCGCCGCAACTTTCCGTCGTGATGCTCGCCTCGTTCCCGATTCTCATCGTCGTGGCGGTTCTCTTCGGCAGAAAAATCCGCAAGTTCTCGCGCGAGGCGCAAGACAAACTCGCCGACGCGAACACCATCGTCGAAGAAACCTTGCAAGGCATCGCCAACGTGAAAGCCTTTGCCAACGAGGGCTTCGAGATTCGTCGCTATCGGCAGAGCATCGACCTTTTTTTGAGAACCGTTTTGAGAGGCGCGGCGTATCGCGGGGCGTTCCTTTCGTTCATCATTTTTGGCTTGTTCGGCGCGATTGTGTTGGTGCTGTGGGTCGGGGCGAAAATCGTGCAGGCGGGCGGCTTGACGATTGGCGAACTGACGTCGTTCATTCTCTACGCGACCTTCGTGGGCGCGGCGATGGGCGGTTTCGCCGAACTGTATAGCCAAGTTCAAAAGGCGTTGGGCGCGACGGAGCGCGTCAGAGAAATTTTGCGCGAAACGCCCGAACCGATTGAGCTAAACCCCAAACCCACGTCGCGGATTCGCGGCGACGTGAAGTTTGAAAACGTCGTGTTTAGTTACCCATCGCGCAAAGAAATCAAGGCGCTCAAAGGCGTATCCTTCGAAGCCAAAGCGGGCGAGCGCGTCGCCTTCGTCGGCAAAAGCGGCGCGGGCAAATCCACCATCGTTTCGCTCTTGCTCCAATTCTACAAGCCCGACGCGGGGCGCATCTTGATCGACGGCAAAGACGCAAACGAGTATCCCCTCTCCGAACTGCGAAGTCAGATGGCGCTCGTGCCGCAAGACGTGACGCTCTTCGGCGGCACGATTTACGACAACATCGCCTACGGCAACCCCAACGCCACCGAAGCCGAAGTCATCGAAGCCGCTAAGAAAGCCCACGCGCAAGAGTTCATCGAGAGTTTTCCCGACGGTTATCAAACCATCGTCGGCGAGCGCGGCGTGAAACTGTCGGGCGGGCAGCGTCAGCGCGTCGCCATTGCGCGAGCCATTCTCAAAAATCCCGCCATTCTGATTTTGGACGAAGCCACCAGCTCGCTCGATTCCGAATCCGAAAAGCTCGTTCAAGAAGCGCTCGAAACCTTGATGCGCGGACGCACGTCGTTCATCATCGCGCATCGGCTCTCGACGGTGCGGACGGCGGACAAAATCATCGTCGTGCAAAGCGGAGAGGTCGTCGAAACGGGCACGCACGAGGAACTCATCGAGCGCGAAAACGGCGTGTATCGAATGCTCTCGGAGTTGCAGTTCGATTTGAGTTAGATGAAGCCGACGCTTCGTTCAGAATGACGTCAGCGCGCCGTTTTCGTTCAGAATGACGGCGTCAAGCGTTTGCGTTTGTCGTTCCGAGCGTTTTTCCCCGTTTGTCATTCCGAGCGCAAGCGAGGAATCCATAAACGACTGCGGAATCTTCGCTCCGTTAGATGACCTTTTGCAACGGGCGAGCGTTCATTCCACGCGCGTCGTCGCGCTACGACAGCGCATCGAACAAGCTTTCCGAACTTTTGGGCTTTTGGAGGTTGAAACGCTTGTAGGCAAGGTCGGTCGCCAAGCGTCCGCGCGGGGTGCGCATCAAGTAGCCTTCTTGAATCAGATACGGCTCGTAGACTTCCTCGATGGTGTCGGGTTCTTCGCCGACGGCGACGGCGAGCGAAGACAGTCCGACAGGCGCGCCGCCGAATTTTTCCATCAGCGCCAGCAAGATGCGCTTGTCCATTTCGTCCAAGCCGTATTCGTCGATTTCGAGGGCGGCGAGCGCGGTGCGAGCGACTTCGAGCGTGATGACGTTTGAACCTCCTACCTGCGCGAAATCGCGGGCGCGTCGGAGCAAGCGATTGGCGATGCGCGGCGTGCCGCGAGAGCGACGAGCGATTTCAAACGCGCCGTCTTTTTCGATCTCAACGCCCAAAATGCGCGCCGAGCGGAGAATGATGCGCTCGAGCAAATCCGCCGCGTAGTAATCGAGCCTCGACGAAATGCCGAAACGCGCGCGCAACGGCGCCGTGAGCAAACCCGCTCGCGTCGTCGCTCCAACCAACGTGAATTGCGGAATCGCAATTTGCACGCTGCGCGCCGACGGACCCGAATCAATCATAATGTCAATCTTGAAATCCTCCATCGCGGAGTAGAGATACTCTTCCACGACGGGATTGAGGCGATGAATTTCATCGATGAACAGCACGTCGCCTTTTTCCAGATTGGTGAGCAAGCCCGCAAGGTCGCCCGGCTTGTCCAACACGGGACCCGACGTGGCTTTGATGTTCGCGCCCATTTCGTTGGCGATGATGTAGGCGAGCGTCGTTTTGCCAAGACCCGGCGGACCCGAAAGGAGCACGTGGTCGAGCGCCTCGCCGCGTCCTTTCGCCGCCTGAATGAAGACGCGCAAATTGTCGACGATTTTTTGCTGACCCGTGAAATCCTCGAAGCGAACGGGGCGAAGTTTTTCCTCGAACTGCGCTTCGGCGTTGTTTTTCGTCTTGGCTAAACTTTCGTTTCTCACGAGCGTTTCGGATATTTTTTCAATTTACTCCAATTCATCGAGAGCGGCAATGAAACGCGCCTTTTGGTTGATGGCGATCGCGCTTTTCGCGCCCGTTCTTCGCGGGCAACTTTTTCCCGCCAAGCAAGGCGGCAAGTGGGGCTACATTGATAGGAACGGCGCGCTCGTCATTGCGCCGAAGTTCGATGACGCGCGAGGCTTTTCGGAGGGACGCGCCGCCGTCAAAATCGGCGACAAGTGGGGCTACATCGACGAGTCGGGCAACCTCGTCATTCAAGCGCGCTTTTCCAACGCCGAACCCTTTTCGCAAGGCTTTGCCGCCGTTCAGACCAAAGATTTCATCGCGGGAACGTCCGCCTCGTTCATTCGCCCCAACGGCGAGGCGCTCACGAGCGAAACCTTCACGGAAACAGGCTCTTTCTCCGAGGGCGTGGCGTGGTTCAAAATCGCCGACCGCAGCAAAGTCATCTTGCGCCAACGCTACGGCTTCATTGATGCGACGGGCAAGGTCGTCGTTCAGCCCGTTTTGGAACGCGCCTTCAACTTCTCGCAAGGACTCGCCGCCGTTCAGTTCGACGACAAGTTTGGCTTCATTCGCCTCTCGAACGTCATCAACGATTCGGTTCAAACGTTCGCCATCGCGCCGAAGTATCGCTTCGCAGGCTCGTTCTCGGACGGTTTGGCTCGCGTGAGAACGAAAGACAAATGGGGCTACATCGATTCGAGCGGCGCGCTCGTCATCGCCGAGCGATTCGACGCGGCGAGCGATTTTAGCGAAGGCTTGGCGAAAGTTCGCGTCGGCGAAAAATTCGGCTTCATTGATCGACGTGGCGAGGTCGTCATCGCGTTGGAATTTGAATCGGCGGGCGATTTCAGCGAAGGCTTGGCGTGGGTTTGCAAGAACGGAAAGTTTTTCTACATCGATCGCGAGGGCAAACCCGTCATTGACATCGGGCTGACGGGCGCGAGCAGTTTCAAGAACGGACTGGCGCTCGTGAGCGCGGGCTCCAAGCAAGGCTACATCAACAAAGAAGGCAAATTCGTCTTTGAATTCAAGTGATGGAGATTCTCGTCAAGCAAGGCGACATCACCGAAGAGCGCGTCGATGCCATCGTCAACGCGGCGAATTCGTCGCTGATGGGCGGCGGCGGCGTTGATGGCGCGATTCATCGCAAGGGCGGACCGAAAATTCTCGAGGAGTGCCGAAAAATCCGCGAGCGAGAGCCATACAAAAACGGACTGCCAACGGGCGAAGCCGTCCACACGAGCGGCGGCAACTTGCCGTGTCGATACGTGATTCACGCGGTCGGACCCGTTTGGCAGGGCGGGTCGGCGGGCGAAGCCCAATCGCTTCGAAACGCTTATCTCAACTCGCTCAAACTTGCCGAATCGCTCGGCGCGAAAAGCGTCGCGTTTCCGAACATCAGCACGGGCGCTTTCGGCTATCCGAAAGACGAAGCGGCGAAGATCGCCATTCAAGCCGCAAGGGATTACGCGCATTCGCCCACGCGCATCGAACGCGTCGTTTTCGTGTGCTTCGATGAGGAAAATCTGCGGCTCTATCGCCAACTGCTTTCGGCTTCGTCGCCAAAAGACGACGCGCGTTGATTAGCGTCCCAACAAGAGTTTGACGTAGAACGACGGCTTGCTCAATTCCCTGCGGAGTTCCAAGTCGTCGAACATGCAGGAAATCGTCTCGGAAAGCGTTGGACTGTTCCGCGCTCGATTGACGACGAAGTTGAACAGGGCGGGAAAGTTCGCCAAGCGTTGCAACGTGTGGCTGAGCCACAGTTCGCTTCCCAATTTTTGATAGACGCGCTCGTCGTATCGCTTCAAGAACTCGCGCGAAAACTCTCGTTGGGCGAGGCTTTCGGCGGCGACTTCGGCGGCGAGTTTGCCCGACTTCATCGCGTTGCCGATGCCCTCGCCCGAAAAGGGGTCGATAAGCGATGCCGCGTCGCCCGCGAGCATAAAGCGCTCGCCTGAAAGGGCGCGTCGCTTCGAGCCGAGCGGCAAGCCGTAACCTTTGACGCCATTGACCATCGTGGCGCGTTTGAAGCGCGGCGCGATGTCGGGGTGGGTTTCGATGATTCGGGCGAGCAATTTTTTCAAGTCCAATCGCTTTTTCTTGACGACGCGCGACAGCACGCCCAAGCCCACGTTGGCGTAGCCGTTGGGCAGAGGAAAAATCCAGAAGTAGCCGGGCAAAAGTTCGCGCAAGAAGTGCAGTTCGATGAAGTTTTGCTCGCGCATTCCCGAAACGCCTTTGTAGTAGGCGCGAAGTCCCGCGCAGAAGTGCGCGTCTTCGGGTTTGAACGTGGCGAGCGTTCGAGTCGTAACGCCGTTTGCGCCGTCGGCGCCGATGAGCAACGCGGCGGTCAGCGTTCCGCGATTCGTTTTGACCGCTACGCTCTCCTGCCCGATTTGAACCGACTCGGCGAGGGTTTCTTCCAAGAGCGACACGTTTGGGAGCGACTTGACTTCCGACGCGAGAAAGTTGTCGAAGTCCATTCGCCTTGAAATGAAGCCCGGCGGTTCGGCAACGGTTGCGCGCGGGGATTTGAAGGGCACGTCCAGATGCTTGCCGTTTGGCGCGACGAAGCGAATGCCATAGGAGCCGAGTTTTTCGGGAAAGGCTTGAAAGCGCTCGTAGAGCGCGGGCGACAGCGCTTTGAGCGTCGAGACGACGTTGCCGCTCAAAGCGTCGCCGCAGATTTTGTCGCGCGGAAACTTGGCTTTGTCGAGAACGCCGATTCGGAACGCGCCTTTTTGGGCGAGAGCGATCGCCGCGCTCGCGCCCGCTGGTCCGCACCCCACGATGAGCGCGTCAAAATTCAGTTCAGGCATGCCATTCAAGCGGATGAACGTTGCGCGAAAACGCGATGGAAATCAAAACGGCGCGTCGTCGCCAACGGAACTTTCAACGCCGACGGGCGCGCCCGATTCGTTTTGAAGCGCGACCAAATCATCAAGCTTCGCGTTCAAATCCAACGGCGAGCCATCGAGCAGTTTGAGTTCGACGGGCGGATGCCGTTTCGAGTGTTCTTGATGCATCGCCTCGAATTTTCGCTGCGCGTCTTCGCCCATCTCTTCGCCGATTTGCTTCCACGAGCGCGCGCCGCGACATTTCGGAAAGCGCGTGCAACTGAGCCACAAGCCGCGTTTGCCGTCGCGCAAATACATTGGCGCGTCGCATTTCGGACATCGCGCGTCGGTTTCGAGCGGCGGCGTTTTCGGCGGCGCGACGCGACCGTTTTTGTCGAGGTTCAAAATCGCGTCGCAATCGGGGTAGTTCGAGCACGCCAAAAACCTGCCAAATTTGCCGTTGCGGACGAGCATTCGCCCCGTCTCGCATTTGTAACATCGAATTCCCGTCTCTTGCGGCGCGGCTTTTTTGAGCGAGAGCGATTTGGCGTTGTCGCACTTCGGATAGCGCGAGCACGAAAGAAATTTGCCCGACTTCGTCCACTTGACGAGCATTCTGCCCTTGCCGCACTTGTCGCAGACGTCGCCGCCCTCTTTGAACGGCAGAATTGGGTCTTTGGAGCGCGCTTGCAGCGCCGCTTCAAACGGCAGATAAAAATCGTTTAAGAGTTTTTCGTAGTCGGTTTCGCCCGACGCGACCTTGTCCAAATCGGCTTCCATTTTCGCCGTGAAATCCGTGTTGAACAGTTCGGCGAAATTGGCGACGAGAATTTTGCACACGTCTCTGCCGAGTTCCGTCGGGAACAAGCGACGATTGCGATTCTCGACATAGCCGCGCTCGACGAGCGTCGAGAGAATCGTGGCGTAGGTGGACGGGCGACCGATGCCGTAGTTGTCGAGTTCTTTGACGAGGCTGGCTTCGGTGTAACGAGCGGGCGGCTTGGTGAAATGTTGATTCGGCTTGACGTCGGCAAGTTTCATCGGGTCGTTTTCGGCGAGGCTTTTTGGCAGAATCGCGCCGCGTTCTTCTTCGCCGTCGTCTTCTTTGGTGGATTTGCGTTCTTCGTAATCCAACTCGCGCGCGTCGCCATAAACTTTGAGGAAGCCTTCGAACAGAACGACGCTCCCCGTGGCGCGAAAGAGAAATTCGCCATTGTCGTCGCCGATGTCGACGCTGGTTTGTTCGAACTCCGCCGCCGCCATCTGCGAGGCAAGAAAGCGCTTCCAAACGAGTTCGTAAAGTTTGAACTGATCTTTGGCGAGGAATTTTTCGATGGCTTTCGGCAGGCGGTCGACGCTCGTGGGTCTGATGGCTTCGTGCGCGTCTTGCGCCGTTTCGGCGGTTTTGAACTGCGTCGCCGTTTCGGGAACGAACTCTTTGCCGAAGTGGCGGCTGATGAAGTCTCGCGCTTCGGCTTGGGCTTCTTTGCTGACGCGCTTCGAGTCGGTTCGCATATAGGTAATCAAGCCGACCGCGCCTTCGCCGCCAAGCTCGATGCCTTCGTAGAGTTGTTGCGCCAGACGCATCGTTTGCTTGGAGCCGAAGCCGAGTTGATTCGAGGCGGCTTGTTGCAGAAGCGACGTCGTAAACGGCGGAGGCGGATTGCGTCGAACCTTGCGCTTTTTGATTTCAAGAATCGAGTAGAGCCGCGCCTTGATTTTTTCCGCGACGGCTTTCGCGTCGGCTTCGTTGGAAAGCTCAAAATCCTTGCCGTTGATTTTGACCAACTTGGCGGTTACGACGTCGCCGCTTTTGGCGACGAAATCGGCGTAAATCGACCAATACTCTTTGGGCTTGAAGGCTTCGATTTCGTCTTCGCGCTCGCAGACGAGGCGCAGGGCGACCGACTGCACGCGCCCCGCCGATAGCCCGTGCAAGACCGTGTCCCAAAGGAACGGGCTAACCTTGTAGCCGACGATTTTGTCCAACGCCTGTCGCGCTTGTTGGGAACGAACAAGCTTGTAATCGATGTCGCGCGGATGTTGAATCGCCTCGCGCACGGCTTTTTCGGTGATTTCGTTGAAGACGGCGCGGCGAATGGGCTTGCGCGCCTCTTGCACCTCGTTGGCGATGTGCCAAGCGATCGCTTCGCCCTCGCGGTCAGGGTCGGTCGCCAGAAAAATCTCGCTCGATTCTTTGGCGAGCTTTTTCATTTCGCGCACGACTTTCTCTTTGCCCTCGATGATTTCGTAATGCGGCTCGTAATGACGCTCGAAATCAAGCCCGATTTCTTTTCTCGGCAAATCTTTGATGTGCCCCATTGATGCGAAAACGGCGTAATCCTTGCCGAGATATTTGTTGATGGTTTTCGCCTTCGCGGGCGATTCGACAATCACCAACCGCTTGCCTTTTGCCGAAGCGGTCGCCGTCTCCGCGCCTTTCGAGGCGGAGCCGCCCTCGCGTTTTGGTTCAGCAGGTTTGGAGGAACTCTTTTTCGTTGCCATATCGCGCAAATGTTCGTTTTGAATTCAGCGTCGTCGTTGGCGATGAAACGTCGTTTTGCGGACTTTTGGTCATCGTTTCGTTTTTGAGGGTTGCAAAAAAAGCGAAGCGAAGGGAAAAAACAAATTCGCCATCGCAGACCTTGCCCCTGACCCTTCTCCTTTGCGAAGGAGAGAAGAACGATTCTGACGCGATCGGAATCGGGGCGAGGCGGATTCTCGCTTCGTCGGAATGACGAGCGATTCAACTTGGGCAAGAACGCTCAAAATCACGAACAACGTTTGCCTCACGACGCGGGTTGCTCCAACGCAGCCCGAAGAGCATAGAGCGGAAGTGCGGGAATTTTGCTATACTTTCGCTCGTCTTTTTCGGCAATCATTCTCGCAAAAACCAATGAACATCCACGAGCATCAAGGCAAAGAGATACTCAAAAAATTCAACGTCGCCGTGCCGAAAGGCGTCGTTTGTTTTTCGGCGGAGGAAGCCAAAACGGCGGCGGAAACGATGCTTTCCGAGCAGGGCGGCGGCGTGGTCGTCGTCAAGGCGCAAATTCACGCGGGCGGCAGAGGCAAAGCGGGCGGCGTGAAGGTCGTTAGAACCGCCGACGAAGCCTTCGCCTACGCGCAAAAAATGCTTGGCTCGACGCTCGTTACGCACCAAACGGGACCCGAAGGCAGAATCGTGCGCCGACTGCTCGTCGAGGAAGGAATGAACATCGAGCGCGAACTTTATCTCGGCGTCACGCTCGACCGAGCCGTCTCCAAAAACGTGCTCATGGTCTCCACCGAAGGCGGAATGGACATTGAAGCCGTCGCCGAACATTCGCCCGAAAAAATCTTGAAGATTCACATCGACCCGTTGCTTGGTCTTCAGCCTTATCAAGCCCGTCAAGCCGCGTTTTTCCTGCAACTTTCGGGCGAGCAGTTCAAAAACGGCGTTCAGTTCATTATGGCGCTCTACGAGGCATATGTCAAGTCGGATTGCTCGCTTGCGGAAATCAATCCGCTCGTGGTAACGAAGGAAGGCAAAGTCGTCGCGCTCGATGCGAAAATCAATTTCGACGACAACGCGCTCTTCCGCCACCCCGAATACGCCGAACTGCGCGACATCACCGAAGAAGATCCGCTCGAAGTCGAAGCCTCGAAATCAAACTTGAACTACGTGCGTTTGGACGGCAACGTGGGGTGCATGGTCAATGGCGCGGGGCTTGCGATGGCGACGATGGACATCATTCAACTTGCGGGCGGCAAACCCGCCAACTTCCTCGATGTCGGCGGCGGCGCGAGCGCCAAAACCGTCGAGGCGGGCTTTCGAATCATCTTGGCGGACAAGAACGTCAAGGCGATTTTGATCAACATCTTCGGCGGCATCGTGCGGTGCGATCGCGTCGCGTCGGGCGTGATTGAGGCGGCGAAGAACGTTGGTTTGCCCGTGCCCGTCATCGTGCGCCTTGAAGGCACCAACGCCGACCTTGCGCAAAAAATGCTCGACGAATCGGGGTTGAACCTCATCTCCGCGCAAGGCTTCAAGGACGCGGCGGAAAAGGTTACCAAAGCCCTCGCCACGCGATAGTTTCCGAGCGGCTGGCTTCGAGGGGGCGGAGCGGGCGGTTTGAATTTTGAACGACGAAACGGTAAATTCCGCGACTTTTCGCTCAAACGCAAAAGAATGGAGACGCTGACGAAACCGACCGTGATTCGCGCAAAAAACGCGCTTGCCGCAAAGACGCAGGAAACGGAGCAAGCCGACGACGCTCAAATCCAAGCCGCGCTCAAAGCCAGCGGCGCGATTCCCGAACACATCGCCATCATTATGGACGGCAACGGACGCTGGGCGGCGCGACGCGGCGAAATGCGCGTCTCGGGGCACAACGCGGGCGTGCAATCCGTGCGCGACACCGTCGAAGCCTGCGCTCAACTCGGCGTGAAATACCTCACCCTGTATGCCTTCTCCACCGAAAACTGGAAACGCCCGAAAAGCGAAGTCTCCGCCTTGATGCAATTGCTCATTCAAGCCTTGCGCAAGGAGACCAAAACGCTGCACGAGAACGACATCAAGCTCAACGCCATCGGCAACATCTTCGCGCTGCCGCCCAACGTGCGCAAGGAACTGCAAGAAGCGATGGAACTGACGCGCCACAACGCGCGAATGACGCTCTCGCTCGCGCTCTCATACAGCGGTCGATGGGAAATCATGCAAGCCACCAAACGCATCGCCGAAGAAGTCAAGGCGGGACGCTTGAACCCCGACGACATCACCGACGAAGTCTTCGAGCGTCATCTTGCCACTTACGGCATGCCGCACCCCGACTTGCTCATTCGCACGAGCGGCGAATTTCGCATCAGCAATTTCCTCTTGTGGCAACTGGCTTACACCGAGATTCACATCACCGATTGCTACTGGCCCGACTTTCGGCGCGACAAACTCTACGAAGCCATCCGCGACTTCCAACGCCGAGAGCGTCGCTTCGGAATGACGAGCGAACAACTTGCCGCCCTGACCAATCCGCTGCATCAAGCGAACCCGCAATGCTGAACGCCTCTTTCGTCAGCCAAGTTGCGCGCGTCGCGTTCATAGAAACGCCGCGCCGTTTGGCGCTCGGAACGTTGCTTGCGTTTCTGTTCGCCCATGCCGCGCCAACGCTCCTTGCGCAAGACGAACCCGACGACGAAAAAACCAAAATCCAACTCGATTTCTCCGAACCCGCCAAATACAAGGTGCTTGGCATTTCCGTCGTCGGAAATTCCTCAATCTCCGAAAAAGACATTCTCGCCCGTTTCCCGATTCAAGTCGGGCAAGACGTCACGATCCCCGGCAACGAACTCGCCGACGCCATCAAACGCCTGTGGAAACAAAAGCTGTTCAGCGACATTCGCGTCGAGATTGACCGCAAAACCTTCGATGGCGTGTTCCTTTCCATCAAGGTCAAAGAGTATCCCGTGCTCTCTCAAATCGTCTTCGAAGGCAACGCCGAATTCGACGAGGAAGAACTCTTGAAAAAAGCGGAACTGACGCGCGGCGCGACCATCACCGACCAAATGATTTACCTCGCCCGACAGCGCTTGCTCAAATTCTACGAGGAAGAAGGCTACCTGCTTTGCGACATCGATTACGAACTGCGCGAAACCAAGAAAGGACGCGCCACGCTCTTTTTCCGAATCAAAGAAAACGACCGCGTCATCATCGAGCGCATCAACTTTGTCGGCAACAAAGCCTTCGAAAAAGGCGAACTTCTGGGCGAACTCGAAGACACCAAACAACTCAACTTCTGGCGACGCATTTTTTCAAAGCCCATTTTAGACCGCAAGAAATACGAAAACGACAAGGAAAAACTCATCGCCTTCTACCGCGAAAACGGTTACCGTGACGCTTATTTCGTCCGCGATTCCATCTACTACTCGCCCGACAAGCGTCGTTTGCATCTGACGATTTTCCTCCACGAAGGTCCGAAATATGTCCTGCGCAACGTTCAGTGGGAAGGCAATTCGCTTTATAGCGACGCGGAACTGTCGGCGGTCTTCGGATTCAAGAAGGGCGATGTCTACAACGAGAAAAAAATCATGGAACGCCTCACCTACTCGCCCGAAGGCGGCGACATTGGCTCGCTCTACCAAGACCGCGGCTACCTCACGTTTCGCGCCGACAAAGAAGAAATCGTCGTCGAAGGCGATTCGATCGACCTCAAAATTTTCATCGCCGAGGGCAAGCAGTTTCGCATTCGCAACGTCAACATCGCGGGCAACACGAAAACCAAAGACCGCGTCATTCGGCGCGAACTTTACACCGTGCCCGGCGACCTATATAGCCGCGACAACATCATTCGCTCCATTCGCCAAATCGCGCAACTCAACTACTTCGACCAAGAAAAAATCACGCCCGACATTCAGCCCAAAAGCGACGACGAAGTCGACATCACTTACAACGTGATTGAAAAATCCACCGACACGTTCAACGCCTCCGCGGGCTACAGCGGCGCGATTGGCTTTACGGGCGCGCTGGGGCTGACGTTCAACAACTTCTCGATTCAAGACGTCACGAAGCGCGAAGCCTACGCGCCCCTGCCGCACGGCGACGGACAACGGCTCGATTTTCAGTGGCAATTTGGTCGATTCAACTTTCAAACCCTCTCGCTTTCCTTTACGGAGCCTTGGGCGTTTGGCACGCCGACGTCGCTCGGATTCAGCGTTTTCGACACGCGCCAAAACTTTGGGCAAGAGCTGCGCCAAACGGGCATTTCGCTTTCCGTCGGTCGCCGCCTCACGTTCCCCGATGACTACTTTCGCATCGATTACACCTTCCGATTTCAACGCAACCGCGTCGGCGCGTCGGAGGGGCTGTTCCGACAGAGCCTCTTCTTCGTAACCGCCGACGAATACAGCGTCATTCAGGTCATTTCGCGCAACAGCACCGACAATCCGATTTATCCGCGTCGCGGAAGCGATTTTTCGTTCTCGACGCAACTGTCGGGCGGACCGCTTCCGGGCAACGTGGATTTTCTCAAACTCAACTTGCGCGCGAGTTGGTTCTCGCAACTGGCGGGCGACTTGACGCTAATGACGAGCGCGGACTTTGGCGCGCTCGATGCCATCGGCGACCGACGAAGCAACATTCCCGCCATCAACTTCTTCTATATGGGCGGAAGCGGCATCTCGTTCTTGCCTACGATTCCGCTGCGCGGCTATCCCGACCAAGGCGTAGGCGTGTTCGATCCGAGTCTGCGCATCTACACGGGCAATTTCTACGCGAAGTTCCAAACCGAACTGCGTTATCCGATTAGCCTCAATCCGCAAGCGACCGTCTACGCGCTCGCGTTTGCCGAAGCGGGCAACATTTATCAAAACGCCGCTCGCGCCAACTTCGCCGACCTCAAACGCGCCGTTGGGTTTGGCGTGCGCGTTTTCCTGCCCATCGTCGGTTTGATTGGGCTTGACTACGGCTTCGGACTCGACCCCGTGCCCTCCGTGCCCGGTCGTCCGAATCAAGGCTGGAACTTCATCTTCACCTTTGGGCAATTTGCGCGATAGCGATTTATCCCCCTCGCCAAGCAAAGAACCGACAAGCCTACGCAGACTCGCTTGAACTTGACCAATTCAGGCGAGTATATTCATCGCTCAAACGTTTCAAAGCGATTTTGCCTTTGAAACTCACAATCCAACGACGTTGAACGTTGTCAAGCCTGACGCAACAAGCCGCCGCGCCGACGCGCTCTGCCGAAGACGACGCCTTGATAGCGAAAGCGCGACGCTTGCTCCAATACCTGTTCGGCTACGAATCGTTCCGAGGCGAGCAAGAGCGCGTGATTCTGTCGTTGCTCAAAGGCAACGACACGCTGGCGATTATGCCGACGGGACAAGGCAAATCGCTCTGCTACCAAATCCCCGCGCAGATGTTTTCGGGACTGACGCTCGTCGTTTCGCCGCTCATCGCGTTGATGAAAGACCAAGTCGACTCGCTCAAAGCCATCGGGTATCCCGCCGCCGCCATCAACAGCCAAACGAGTTTGGGCGCGGTTCAACGCGCGATGCTTGAAATTTATCAAGGCAAGTTGAAGCTCCTGTTCGTCGCCCCTGAACGCTTGGAGACGCGCAGTTTCGTTTCGGCGATGCAAGGCGTGGAGATTTCGCTCGTCGCCGTCGATGAAGCGCATTGCATTTCCGAATGGGGCTACGACTTTCGCCCAAGTTATCAGCGCATCGCCGAAGGCATCGAAGCCATCTCGCCCCAAAAACGCCCGATTATGCTCGCGCTCACGGCGACGGCGACGGAAGAAGTCATCGAGGACATTCAAACCTTTCTAAAACTTCAATCGCCCAACGTCATCGTTGGCGGTTTCGAGCGCCCGAATCTTTCGCTGTCGGTTTTCGCGTTGGAAAACAAGCGACAGAAACTTTTGCAGATTTTGAACGCCGTCAAAGGTTCGGCGATGGTCTATGCGATGAGCCGAAAACTCGCCGAAGAAACGGCGCGATTTCTTCAACAACATCGCATACAAGCCATTCACTACCACGCGGGACTTCCCGACGAAGAGCGATCGCGAATTCAGGAGGCGTTTTTTCGAAACGAGTATCGCGTCGTGTGCGCCACGAATGCGTTTGGAATGGGCGTGAACAAACCCGACGTGCGCGTCGTGGTTCATCTCGAATTGCCCGAAACGCTCGAAGCCTACTATCAAGAAGCGGGCAGAGCGGGACGCGACGGCAAGAAAAGTTACGCCGTCTTGCTTTATTCGCCGCGCGACCTTGAAAAAGGCGATTACCTGCTTTCGCAATCCTACCCGAGCAAGGAAGAGATCGAAGCCGCTTACGACGAACTCCGCAAACGCTTGGGCAGAAGCGAGACGGGCGCGCTCACGTTGGAGCGACAAGACGCGCTCGACGCTCTGCAAGCCCGATTCGGCAAAGCCTTCGGGAGCGTCAAGTTGGATGCCGCGCTGGACATTCTCGCAAACGCGAACATCATCGAACATCTGCGAAACGACGGCGAGACGGAGACGCTGAAAATTCTCGTCCACCGAGACGCCATCGAGGAGTGGATTCGCGGCAGTCGAAGCGAAACGCAACGCAAGGTTTTCGAGCAAGTCTTGCGCTCGTTTGGAGGCGAGTGCTTTTCGAGCGAGGTTCAATTCTCGCTGTCGCAATTCGCTTTCAAGGCGGGCGTAGACGCGAAAGCCGCGCTGAACGTCTTTCGGGAATGGAATCAGTCGGGCTTGGCGGAGTTTCGGTCGGGCGAACTCGTTTCGGTCGTCGTGCTCGCGCCGAATCTCAACCCGAAGAAGTTGCCCATCGACTGGGCGCGACTTGAAAAACGCCGAAAGGTCGCCGAGAAAAAGTTTCGAAGCGTCAAGAACTACGTGCGCTACGCGAGGTGTCGGCGCAATTACATCTTGGATTACTTTGGGGAAACGCGATACTCGGAAAAATGCGGCATTTGCGACAACTGCTTGGGGCGACACGAAAAATGAAAGGGCGGACTATGCGTCCGCCCTCCTCGCTCTCGATGGGCTACTCTTCCTCTTCTTGCTGACGGAGTTTTTCGAGCGCGCCAAAATCTTCGAGCGTCGTGGTGTCGCCCTTGATGTCGCCGCCCGCGGCAAGTTCGCGCAGAAGTCGGCGCATGATTTTGCCGCTGCGAGTTTTCGGCAGAGCCGCCGCGAAGCGTATTTCGTCGGGCTTGGCGATGGAGCCAATCTCTTTGGCGACGTGTTCGCGCAGGCTTTCCTTCAACGCTTGATTGCCTTCGAAGCCGTCTTTGAGCGTAACGAACGCGACGAGCGCGTTGCCTTTGAGTTCGTCGGGACGCGAGACGACGGCGGCTTCGGCGACCGCGCTGTGCGCCACGAGCGCCGATTCGACTTCCGCCGTGCCCAAGCGATGCCCTGAAACATTGACGACGTCATCGACGCGACCCATCACCCAGATGTAACCGTCCTTGTCGCGTCGCGCGCCATCGCCCGTGAAATACATTCCCGGAATTTCCGACCAATACGTTTTCTCGTAGCGCGCGTTGTCGCCATAAATCGTGCGAAGCATCGAGGGCCACGGACGCTTGATGACGAGAAAGCCGCCTTCGTCGGCTTTGCAAGGCGTGCCGTCTTTATGCACCACATCGACAACGATGCCAGGAAGCGGGCGCGTCGCCGTGCCCGGCTTCAAGGGCGTTGCGCCTGGAAGCGGCGAAATCATAATGCCGCCCGTTTCGGTTTGCCACCACGTATCGACGATGGGACACTTTTTTCTGCCCACCACGTTGTAATACCACATCCACGCTTCGGGGTTGATGGGTTCGCCAACCGAGCCAAGCAAGCGAAGCGTCGAGAGATTGTGCTTCGTTACCCACTCGTCGCCTGCGCGAATGAACGAGCGAATCGCCGTCGGCGCGGTGTAGAGAATCGTTACGCGGTGGCGTTCAATCATATCCCACAAGCGTCCCCAGTTCGGGTAATTGACCGCGCCTTCATACATCAAGACCGTCGCGCCGTTGATGAGCGGACCATAGACGAGATACGAGTGCCCCGTGATCCAGCCCACGTCGGCGGTGCAGAAATAGACGTCGTCGTCTTTGATATCGAAGACGAGCTTGTGCGAATTGGCGGCATGAACCATATAGCCGCCCGTCGTATGCAGAATGCCTTTGGGTTTGCCCGTCGAGCCTGACGTGTAGAGAATGAAGAGCGGACTTTCGGAATCCATTTTTTCGGCGGGGCAATTGTCGGAAGCCAAGTCCATCAACTCGTGCCACCAATGGTCGCGCCCTTCAACCATGTGAATTTGCGCTTTGGTGCGTTGATAGACGATGACGTTTTCGACCGATGGCGCGTTGACGAGGGCTTCATCGACGACGGCTTTCAGATTGAGCGCGTTGCCGCGTCGGAACACGCCGTCGGCGGTGATGACGAGCTTGGCGTGCGCGTCGTTGATGCGATCGGCGACGGCTTGCGCCGAGAACCCGCCAAAGATGACGCTATGCACCGCGCCAATGCGCGCGCAGGCAAGAACGGCGATGACGAGTTCGGGCGTCATTCCCATGTAAATCGCCACGCGGTCGCCTTTTTGCACGCCGCGTTTTTTGAGCGCGTTGCCGAGTTTGCAAACCTCGCGGTGCAATTGTTGATAGGTCAGAACGCGCTGATCGCCCGGCTCGCCCTCCCAGATGATGGCGGCTTTGTTCTTGCGCCAAGTCGTCAGGTGCCTATCGAGCGCGTTGTAGCAGATGTTCGTTTGTCCGCCCACGAACCACTTGGCGTAGGGCAATTTCCACTCCAAGACTTTTTTCCACTTCTTGAACCAATGGAAATTTTCAGCGACGCTCGCCCAATACTTTTCGGGATTTTTTTCGGCGAAGGCGTAGAGTTTTTCATACTCCGCCATCGATTTGACGTGCGCGTTTTTGGAAAACTGCGCGCTGGGTTTGAAGACTCGCTTTTCTTTCAGCACGGAACGAATCGCGCCATCGGATTGCGGCGCTTGTCCATTCGCGCTGGCTTTCGCCGATGATTTCGCCGTCGAGCTCGTCTTTGCGGGTTTCTTCTTTGCTGCGGTTGCCATAGCGTTGGAAGTTTAGTTGATGGATGCTGCGGCGCGTAGGTCTTTGGAAACGCCAAGCCTCCAAGACGAGAGCGATTTTAAGCGTTCAGGCTTGAATTTCAAACGGGCGGCGTTGCGAAATTGGCGCGGTAGCGTCGCCGATTGCGGTCATTTTGGACGATTGAAAGCGCAGGGGGAAACCGAGACCTTGCCACGTTCTCGTCGCGTCGGAATCGTTCCTCTTTCCTTCTGCGGAAGGAGAGGGGGCTGGGAAAAAGCGATGGCTTTCGGAATGAACGACTCGCTCAATTGGCGGTCTTTTGTTCCTCGCCAAAAAGTTCGGAGAGCGTCAGTTTTTTCAACTTGCCCAGTTTTTCCAACGTCTTCATATCGAGCGCGGATTCGTCGCCGATGACGAGGAAAGCGTATTTGCGATTCTGAAAATGTTTGGCGTGAAAGGCTTTGAGATCGGAGAGCGCGATGGTTTTGGATTTTTCGTAAACGTCTCTTCGCAGGTCGTAATCCAATCCCAACTTCTTCGCTTCCTCGAATTCATACAACACGTCGGCTTTCACGATGCGCTCGGTCTGAAGTTGCGAAACGACGGCGGCGCGCGCCGAATTGAACAGCGGTTCGGCTTCGGGCATTTTGGCGTTGAGTTCCATCATTCCCTCGATGGCTTCTTTGAGCTTGTCGGCTTGCGCGCCGATGTAGCAGACGACGTAGTGCGAGCGATCTTTGCGCAAGGGCGATTGAAAAAACGCAAAGGTCGAATACGCGAGCGCGCGCGATTCGCGCAGTTCTTGAAAGACCACGCTCGACATTCCCGACCCGTAATACTCGTTGAAAAAGCGCGCCATCACGGCAAGTTCGGGATTGTATTTCTCGTCTTTCGCCAAAAACAAAATTTCCGCCTGCTTCATATCGTAGTTGACGAAATAGACCTGATTTTCATCAATGGGCAATTCGGGAAATTCGCGGTTCGGCAAAACGGGTCGTCGCGCGTCGGGCGCGCGATGCAATCGACTCAAAGTCTCGACGAGTTTTTCTTTCGTCATCGGACCGTAGAAGAGAACGCGGTGTTCGTAGCTCGGAAGCGAGCGAAGGAGCGCGACCATCTCATCGGGCGACAGCGCTCTCAACTCCGACTCGGAGAGAACATACGTAAAGGGCGACGTCTTGCCGTATTTGGCGTAACTTGCCATCGCGCGATTGAGAATGACGTTTTTGTTGAGTTTTTGATTCGCGCGCGATTTCAAAACGTCCTCCACGAGATTCGCAAGCGCGGTCGGGTTGGGTTGCGCGTCGGCAAGGAGCGACTCGAGGAGTTCGAGCGCTTTGGCGAAATTTTCTTGCAAGCCCGACAAGCGCACGTAGATTTCGTCTTCCGAAGCGGAAACGCTGAACGAACAGCCGAGCTTGTAGAACTCCTCCTTGATTTGATTGGGCGAGAACTGGCTCGTGCCAAGATATTCCAAGTAGGGAAGCGCGACGGCGAGTTTGCGCTCCGCCGCCGTTCCCATGTCCCAAACGAAACTCATCTCGAAAAGCTCGTTTTCCTCGTTCCGCTTGAAGAAGATCGGCACGCCGTTGCGCGTCGAGAGTTCCGCGATGTCGCGCTTGAAATCCACGAAAACAGGCTCAATGGGCGGCGCGGGTTTTTCCAAAATCGCCTTCACGAAGGGCGACATCGCCTCGCGGTTGACCTGAACGGGCGTAATGGGCGGCTTGGTTACCTTTTGAACCGTCGTGTCCGTTCCGACGCGCTTGAAGATGACGACATAGTTGTTCTTGTATCGCTTCTTGGCGAAATCCATCACGTCTTTCTTCGTGATTTTCGAGAGACGATCGATTTGAGCCACGTAATCCCTCCACTCTTGAAACGACGCGAAGGCGGTTACGAAAGCCATCGCGCGCGCGGCGTTGGATTCGTATTGCTTGGCGCGTTGGAGTTTCAAATCCGTAACCACGGCTTGCAAGAGCCAATCGGGAAAATTGCCTTGTTTGAGATTCTCGATTTCGCCAAGAATGAGGTCTCTAACTTCTTCGAGCGACTGTCCTTGGCGCGGCTGTCCGCTGAATTGATGCACGGAATAATCCGTCAAAATCATCGGACTGCTTCCCGCGTTCAAGACTTTTTGACTTTGATTCAGATTCAGGTCAATCAGTCCCGCCGTGCCGTTGGAAAGAAGCATGTCGCACATCGTCAGCATGTCCGCGTCCCTCGTTCCAACGCCGCCAAAGCGAAAGCCAATCGTTACGGATTCCGCGTCGGGTCCATGCACGTTTTTCACGATGGGGGCTTTGATGTCGTCTTCTTTTGGCGGATTGAATTTCGGAACGGGCTTGGGCTGAAAGCCGCCAAACTTCGCATCGATGAGTTTGATGGCTTCGTCGGGGTCGAAGTCGCCCGAAAGGCAAATCGCCATGTTGTTCGGCACGTAGTAGGCGTTGTAGTAATCAATCACGGCGGAGATGGAGGGATTTTTCAGGTGCTCGATCGTGCCGATGGTGGTTTGCGTGCCGTATTGATGTTTCTTGAAAAGATTGGCGTAGAGTTCGTAGAAAACTTTGCGAGCGTCGCTATCGAGCGTGCGGTTTTTTTCTTCATAGACGACTTCCAACTCGGTGTGAAAAAGGCGCATCACGGGATTGCGAAAACGCTCGGCTTCGACTTCGAGCCACTTTTCCAATTGGTTGGAGGGAATGTCGTTGACATACACGGTTTGCTCGAAGGACGTGAAGGCGTTTGTGCCTTTCGCGCCCATTGCGGCGAGCATTTTGTCGTATTCGTTGGCGATGGCGAATTTGGACGCGAGGAACGAAAGGCTATCGATTTGGCGATAGAGTTCGGCGCGTTTGTCGGGCTCGACGGCGCGCTTATAGACGTCGTAGAGGCGAATGACTTGGTCGAGATAGAGTTTTTCTTGCGCCGCGTCGGTCGTGCCGAATCTATCCGTGCCTTTGAAGAGCATGTGTTCGAGGTAGTGCGCCAGCCCCGTCGCGTCGGCGGGGTCGTGTTTGCTTCCCGCGCGCACCACGATGTAGGTTTGAATGCGCGGCTCGTTTTTGTAGACGGTCATATAGACCTTCAAGCCGTTTTTGAGCGTGTAGATGCGGGCTTTCAGGGGGTCGTTGGGAACGGTCTCGAACTTGTAACCATCGGCGAGCGCGCCAAACGAAACGCATAAAAAGAAAGCGAGAGAAACGATCGTTTTCATCGTGGTTTGAAATCGTGATTTGGAAAGACGCAAAACTATTCAAGTTTGCTCCCAATCGCAAAAAAATCTTCTGACGACATGCGTTGGCGACGAGTTTGCGCGGGAGCGATGTTCGACGGAATTCGTATCTTTGTCGCCGTTTGATTATTCATTCATTAACGATATGCGTCATTTCCGACCGCTGTTGCTTCTTGTCGCCTTGCCGTTCTTTTTGGGTTGCGAGTCGAAGCCGTCGCTTCCGAAAATCGGCTATGCGCAGATGTTTCTCGACCCAACGCTCGACAAAGCCAAGCAAGGCTTCTACGACGCGCTCAAAGCGGGCGGTTTCGAGAACGGCAAAAACGTGGAAATCATCGAGCGCAACGCGCAAGGCGACAACGCGACGCTCAACCAATCCATCGAGTATTTCATCGCGCAGAAGGTCGCGCTGATTGCGACCAATCCGACGGTCGCCACGATCGCCGCCGTTCAGCGAACCAAAGACATCCCGATTTGCATGATGGTGTCGCCGCGTCCCGATTTGGCGGGCTTGACGGATTCAAACGGCAATCCGCCGCCGAATCTGTCGGGCGCGTTTGAAACGCTCGATTACATCGATGCCAGCGTCGCGCTCATCAAGCAAGCGTTCCCAAACGCCAAGCGCGTCGGCACGATTTACAACAGCAGCGAACCCAACGCCGTCAACGCGCTGGGACGCTTGCGCAAGATGTGTCAAACTTTGGGATTGGAACTCGTCGAAGCGGGCGCGGTCTCGTCCAACGAAACCCAACAAGTCGCCATGTCGCTTCTGAGCCGCGGCATCGACGTGTTCTTCGCTCTGCCCGACAACGTGATTTTCGCCAGCTTCGAGACGATTTACCAAACCTTTATGCCCAAGAAAATCCCGATCGTTTCCAGCGAGGCGGGGTTGGTCGAGCGCGGCGCGCTGATGGCATATGGCGCGGATTTCTACGAGTGGGGCAAATTGGCGGGCGAACAAGCCGTGCGCATCTTGAAAGGCGAAAAACACGTGCCGCCCGTCGAAATCGCGGTTCGCAAGCGCGTCTATAACGAAAAAACCGCGCGCGAACTCGGCTTGTCCGTCCCAAACGCCTTTGAAAAGATTTAGTCTTTCTGATTTCTTCGAGCAAATTTCCTTACTTTTGGGCGAGAAGAACGCTCAGCCAAGAAAACGCAGTAAGGAGTTTGCGGCATGCATTTGTTCTATTTCAATCAACCGGCGATGATAGGAACCAAAAAAGTGTTCACCGAAGATACGACGGGCAATTTGCCTTCGCTGCGCTACGACGCTTACTACCATCAAATGCCCGACGGCACGGTCAAGCAAATCAATCCCTTCACGGGCACGGAGGTTTGGGCGGTGCCAGGTCGCGGCAACAAACCCATCGACAACGACATTCCCAAAACCGCTCAACGCATTGAAACCAAAGACAAAGAAGACTACTGCTCCTTCTGCGAAACGCGCTACTTCGAAACGCCGCCCGAAAAATCTCGCGTGATTCGCAAAGACGGCGCATGGCAAGCGCTGAATTGGCTTCCCGCCTCGCAATACTTCGATTCGACCGCCGAATTTCGCCGCGTGGGCAACCTCTTTGAAATCGTCTCGCTCGATTATTGGAAGAAGAACTACAACTTCCGAATGACGAAAAAGCAACTCGAATGGAAAGAGCGATACCTCTCGGAAACCGACGGCTTGAAGCACGTCTTGAACGTCATCGACTACAAACTTTCGCGCTTGGGCAGAACCGCCGAGGAAATCAAATCGTTGAGCGTCGATGAAAAGCTCGCTATGGCGGACGCTTTCTTTGGCGGAAGTCACGAGCTTATCATCGCCAGCCGACACTACAAGCGCGGCGCGCAATACGATTGCGAACTGTTTAGTTCGGGCGAGATGACCCCCGAAGAACATTTCCAATACTACCTCGCCACGATCGATGCCCTCAAAGACATTTACGCCAACAATCGCTACGTGCGCTACGTGAGCGTGTTTCAAAATTGGCTCAAGCCCGCGGGCGCGTCGTTTGACCACATTCACAAGCAGCTCGTCGGGCTTGATTCGTGGTCGATTTCCATTGAGTCTCAAATTCAAATGGTGCGCCGAAGCCCCAACATTTTCAACGAATACGGTCCGAACATGGCGGCGCACTACAATCTCGTCTTCGCCGAAAACGATTATGCCATCGCCTATGCCTCGATTGGTCAGCGCTATCCGACGCTGGCGATTTACTCCAAATCCATTCACTCGCGTCCGCAAGAGCATGCGCTCGAAGAGGTCAAAGGCTTGAGCGATTTGGTGCATGCGTGCCATGTGGCGATGGGCAGTCAAATTTCCTGCAACGAGGAGTGGTATTACACGCCAATCGATTCGGTCTACAATATGCCGTGGAAGGTGCTCATCAAGTGGCGCATCAACACGCCCGCGGGGTTCGAGGGAAACACGAACATCTACATCAATCCCGTTAGCCCGGTTGAACTGCGCGACAAGATGGTGCCTCGCCTTTACGAAGTTCGCAATCAAGGTTTGATTGCGTCTGGGATTTCCATCGCGGAAGAGTGTCCGTGCAAGCCCAATTCGTTGAAGTATTACCTGCGCTGAGTCGTGAATCCCGTCGTTCTGCTTGCGGGCGTTGGGCTTTGGAGCGCGCTCTACGAGGAAATGAAGCGCAACCTCGCGTCTGACGGGCGATTCTCCGAAAAAATTTTCATCGTTCCGCTCACGCCGCTCGATTGGGTCGGGTTTCCGCCCTCGCCAGAACGCTCGACGAACCGCGTGATGCGTCGCCTCCACGAAACCATAGCGCGCGTCGAGACGCTCTTTCCAAACGAGCCGATTACGCTCGTCGCGCATAGCGGCGGCGGCACGGTCGCGCTCATCTATCTTTTGGGCGAGAATTTTCAAGGCGATGCGTATTCCAACGCGAGCGTGCAGCGGCTCGTCGCGCTGGGCACGCCGTTTCGGAGCGTCGAGAAGTTCGCCAAAATCAAGACCGATTTCATCGCCGAGCGTTTGACGCCGAGATTTTTCGACAAGGTCGAGGTGATTTCGGTCGCTAGTTCGTTTCGCAAGGGCGACCCAAACGGCGACTTGCGAGAGCGATTGGCGTTTGAGCTTTACCGCAACACGTTTGGCGACGGCAAGTCCGATGGCGATGGCGTCGTGCCCATTGAAGCGTGCCATCTGGACGGGGCGACGAACGTCGTTATCAAGGGCGCGGAACATTTGCCCGCGCCATTTGCGAATTGGTATGGGGCGACGCGAGCCGTCGCGCAGTGGAAAGCCTATCTGTTGCAAACCGAACCTCGCGCTTGAACAACCTGCGTCTTCGCTATCTTTCGTCGGTTCTTTCTCGCTTCGGCGATTTGAAAAACGTCTTGACGCTCATCGTTCCGAAAGCCTTTGGCTTGGCGGCGAACATAGCGAGCACGATTTTGATCGTGCGCGGCTTGAGCGTGGAAGACGTGGGCGCCTACACGCTCATCGCGGGGTATTATCTGTCCATCTTGTTTCTATCGGATCTGGGCGTCAACCTGACGATTTTGCGTTATGCGTCAAAAGCCGCGAGCGTCGACGAGAGCCTGTTGCGCCTTGTGATGAGATGGGGCTGTCGGCTAAAATTGACGGCAACGACGCTGACAACGGCGTTTTTTCTGCTGTTGTCGCCCATTGTCGCCGAGTCTTGGGGAATCGTTCAGCATCTTTCTCTTTTGCAAGTCGGATTGCTGATTGGCTTTTTGAGCAACTTCCCCGCGATTCCCATCATCTACTTTCAAGCAAAGCAAGCGTTCAAAACCGTCGGCTACTTGCAATTTCTCCAATCGTTCTTCGCGCTTCTCCCGATAGCGTGTTTGTCTTTGATCTCGATGTGGACGTTGCATTCGGTAATCGTGGCGACGCTCGCGGGTTTTTTGATGACGGTCATCGTCGCGTTTGCCAAACTTCCGCTGTCGGCATGGTGGAGCAAAGAAGAGTTCTCGTTGGCGCTGCGCCATCCTCGAACGATTTGGCAACCTTCTTCCGAACTGAACGTTTTGAAAACGAAGACGGATACGCTCTCGCCAACGCAGTATCTTTTGTTTGTCGCGCCTTCGGCTTTGTTTTACTCTATGCTTGCCCGCGTCGACATTTGGACGATGGGTCTGTTCCTTTCGCGGTCGGAGATTGCGCTCTATGGGGTGGCGCAGCGCGTCGCCTCGCCTTTGGTAGCCTTGACGGAAGCGGTCGATAACTCAATTTCTCCCGTCGCCTCCGCCACTGTCGGCAAGGAAAAAACCAAGCGATTTCTCTTCTCCTCTTTGAAAACGACGGGGATTTTTTCCGTTTTGGCAGCCGCTTACGCCCTCGTAGCTCCGCGATTTCTGCCGTTTCTTTTCGGACAGGCATATAGCGAGGCGGCGTTGCCAACGAGTTTGCTTTGCATGCGCTTCGTTTTCACGATCGCTTGCGCGCCGTTCATTTGGCTGTCCTACAATTTCGACTTCGCCAAAGTTCAATGGGCGTTTCGCTTGTGTCAGCTCGTTCTGGTAACGGTTCTCAACCTCGCTCTGCTTTCGTTGATTCGCGTCTATGCGCCCGTATTGGCTTGGAACGCATCGGAAATGTTTTGGCTCGCAAGCGTCGCCGCCTTTTTGCTCCTTCGGCTGCGCAAAGACGATTAACGAAGAGTCGCGCTTTTTCGATTGACGCTCTCGTATAGGCTTAGCGCGGCTTTCAACAAACGACCTTTGACTTTTGAATACATCGGCATTTTCCTGACGAATGACTTTACGGGGTTTTCGTTCCAAATGAATTCCGACAAAACGCTCCTTAATTGCGTCGTGATTTTTGGATAAGCGCGTCCCTCCTCGCAATAGCGCGAATATCGTTCCAACCAATCACGATGCGTGTATGTCGCGCCCGCCACGATGTCAAGATTCATCAAGCGCGACGTGAGGACGATGCCGTAGTCTTTGGAGTCGACAATCACATAGTTATTTATCAAAAAAAGCTCGGAACGCCTCAAAGATTTCAGCGAAAAGCGTTGTTCTTCGCTCGGATTTTCAACGAAGCCGCCTCGCCAAAGCGCTTTTAGGAAAACGTAATTTTCAGGGGCAAATTCGTCGTATCGGGGTTCGCCTTGCTTAATCAGCGGAATTTCCCACAAGCGACGCATATCGGCGGTCGATCCGAATTGCGAAATGTCGCTCGGATGATAGAGAAACGGAACGTTTTCAGGGCGACGGCTGAAGAGATCGATCGTAACGAGACGCTCCTCAAAGAGCGCGTATTCAGGAAGGCGTTTCTTGAACTTGCCATAAAAGTTCGCAAAGCCCGCGCCGCTCAAGCCCGTGTCCGTCCGCATTTTTAGGCAGAAGGGGCGAGAGGCTCTCTTTACTCCGTTGCTCGTCGATACGATTTGGCGATTGAGATTGGCGCTGTGAACCGTTCCCGTGATTTGACCAGGGTCGTCGTTTTCCACCAACACGTCGTAGTCTAATCCTTTGACGTCGCTCCCTTTCCAAGTGGATAGAATGATCTCCGCTTTCGGCAGATGCGCCCTGACGCTTTCCAACGCCCATTGCGTCAAGGGTTTGTTGGAGCGCTCAGACAAACGCTCATAGATTGGACCCTGAACGACGACCGAAATGTCTTGACTTTGAATTTGCATCTTTTTTTGGGTCGAATTTGGCGATTGCAATTTAGCAACGATGGTCAAGCGCTCGCAACGTCATTTCCGCGACCTTTTTCCACGTGGCTTCGGCTTGGCGAGCCTTGATTCCTTCCGAGAACGAGTCGCCCGCGATGTTTCTCGTTGCGATGCTTTCAAGCGTTTTCGCCCATGCTGTCGCGTCGCCTTGCGGAATCAAAATCCCGTCTTTTCCGCTTTCGATTAGGGAAGCGAAAGCGGGCGTTTCGGAGGCGATGACGGGCACGCCGTAGGTTCGCGCCCATTGCAAAACGCCGCTGGCGGCAATGACGGGCGGCGCGTCGTAGGGCAGAGCCAAAAAATCAATCTCGCTGAAAAATTGGGGCAGGGCTTCATCGGGCAAAAAATCGCCGAATGAAATGCGGTCCGATAAATCCGCTTCCGCGACTTTCGCTCGTTGCGCGTTGAGGTAATCGAGATATTGCGGAGTCGCTTTTCCGCGAATCGCGATGAAAGGAATGTGAGTTTTCTTGTTGGAATTTTTCAGCAAAATCGCCGCGTCAATGAGCAAGCCCAAGCCTTTGTTCGGCGTGATGAATCCGAAAAAGCCAATGCGCGCCACGTCGCTCTGTTTCTTCTCTCTGACGGGCAAAGGCTCGTCGAGGTAAAGCAGGTGCGGAATGAAATGCGTTTTGAACGCGCGACGAAGCGACTGCCGCAGGCGTCGCTCGAGCGCGTCGCGACCGACGCTCGTGAGGCAAACGAACTCGTCATCTGCTTGCAAGGTTTGTCGCAAGATGAGCGGCTCAAAGGCAAGGTTGAACGCGCGTCGAGCGGCGCGAAGCGGGAGCGAAGCGCCAAACGTTTCCAAAATTCTGAACGGCGAATGCGCAAAGCGCGGCGAATCGTGAATCGTGATGAACCGCTTGAAATCGGGGCGCAAGCGTTTCTGAACGCGCAAGGCTCGAAAGATCTCGCCTTCATTGACCCCCAGTTCCGCCCAAACGATCGCGCCTTTTGGGAAGGCGGGCAGTCGAGCGAGAAATTCGCTCGCGTCGACTCGCGTCAGGTCGAGCGACGGCGCGTATTTGGACAAGGCTTGATGCAGAACGTCGGCATATGAGGCAATGCCCGTGCGCGCTCTATCTTTCGGCGCCAGATGAATGAAGGGAACGCGAGACACGTTTGGCGGTTTTTGACGCGAAATTATCTTGCGAATCCGCAACTCAAATCACATTGCCTTGTCGAGTCGTCTTCAACGCGGCGTTTTTTGCATTCTTTTGGCGAGCCTTGCGACCAGCGCGCTGGCGCAATCGCTTTCAACCGTTCAGCAAGGCGGCGCGTATCTGGAACTCAATCACTGGATTTACGACTTCCTTCAACGCCAATACGTCAAGGGCAACTTGACGCAAGTTTTCCTCGATGCGCGCCCCGTCGCGCGCGCCGAACTCGCCAAATACGTCGCCGAACTTGCCGAAAAGCGCCACCTGCTCAACCCCGTCGAGCGCGAGCAAGTCAATTTCTGCTTGCGCGAATTTAGCGACGAACTCCGACGCATCGGGCTTGCCCAACTCCCCGCGCCCGACGCTTTCTACAAAACCGAAATCGAGCGCGTTCTTTCGCCCATCGAATCGCTCGCGCCTCGCTTCGCCTTCGAGAACGGACGCAACTTGCTTGCCGTCGAAAGCGAGGAATTTACGGCGAACTTCGACTTCATCGCGGGAAGCACGTTCCGACGCGGCGGCTTGGATTCGTCCGACTTCCAACGCGAAGACCGACTCACCAACGGCGCGGTCGTTTGGGGCAGAATTGGCGAGCGCGTCGATTACTACATCAACATTCGAGACAACGCCCTGCGAACCAACGCGGCGTTCCCAGGCGAAGTCTTCGCGCTGCCGCGCTACGGCTTCGCGCTCAGCCGACAGTTCGGATTCGCTTATCACGACGAAGCCGTCGCTTACTTGAAAGTCTCGACGAATCATTTTGAAATCGCCTACGGCAAGCTCTCGAATCAATGGGGCGCGGGTCTAACGGGCAGTTTGGTTCTCTCCGATTACGCCACGTCCTACAACCAACTGCTCCTGCGCCTGAAAATCTGGAAACTCAAATACTCCAGCGCGTTCGCCGAACTCATCGACTACGCGCTCCAACCCAATCTCAGCGTTCCGCAAAACAAAAAATACTTCGCGGCGCATCGCTTGGACATTCAGTTCCACCCGAACATCAACTTCGGCTTGTTCGAGAGCGTCATCATCGCGGGCAGAGGCTTCGATGTCGGCTACTTGAATCCGATTATGTTCTATCGCTCTATGGAACACTACTACGGCAGTCCCGACAACGCCGCCATCGGCGCCGACTTCAACTGGCGCGTCGTTCCGAGCCTTGCGCTCTATGGGCAAATGTTCATTGACGATTTGACGACGGGCAAAATCGGCACGGGCTTTTGGGGAAACAAGTTCGCGTATTTGGCGGGGCTATATGTCGTCGACCCGTTTCGAGTTCAGAACATCGACTTCCGAATCGAATATGCCCGCGTCGACCCTTACACCTACACGCGCAGCGCGACTCGACCGCAAGACAACGCGACCGCCTACCTCCACTACGGCACGCCGCTCGGCTACTTCTCGCCGCCAAATTCCGATTACCTTTTCCTCGAAGCCCGATGTCGCTTCACGAAACAACTCATCGCCTCCGTCAGTTACTCGCGCTATCGGCACGGCGCAAACCCCGATTCGCTCACGAACGTCGGCGGCGACATTTTGCTAAGCCGCCGTCCCAACTTGGATTCCGAGTTCGTCAAATTCTTGGACGGCGCGCTCGGCGTTAGAGACGAATATCGCGCCTCCGTAAGCTTCGAGGTCATTCGCAATTTGTTCCTGAACGCTTGGGCGAGTTACCAAAACTCGCGCAACTTTCTCGTTCACGCGCGCAACCGACGCGAAAATTTTTCGGGGTGGATTTGGTTCGTAGGAACGCAATGGAACATCTAACGCGCTTCACGTTCCGCGACGCAAGCGAAAGCAACCAAACCGCAACTCCAATTCGCAACCGCTCGCGCCTCCCTCGCGATCGCAAGGCGGCAACGCCATTCTGAACGGAGCGAACCGCTCTCTTTGAAAATTTTATTTTCCCAAAATTTTTTTAATTCGCGCATCGTTCATCAAGCAAGCGGCGTGGCTGGGAGAGAAGGAGAGAGGATTAGAATGCTCAAACGAAACCGATATGCTGAACGAGTTACGCTGTCTCATTCCCGATGAGGCGCTCCGCGCCAAAATCCTCGCGCTCTTCGAAGAGGAACTCGCCAAGCGCAAAGAACTCGAAGAAACGCTGTCGCATACCATTGAGACTCTTCACGGCGAAGTGCGCGAAAAATTGCGCCTCCAAGAAGAGTTCCGAAAAAACGCCGACGAGAAATTCCGCATTGCCGCCGAGCTGGCGGGAGACTACATCTACGAAGCCACGATTAACGATGGCAAAATCCGCGCCCTCTACGCTTCCGAAAAGTTTTCAAAGATCACGGGCTACTCGCTCGACGACATCAATTCGGGCAACGGTTGGCTGGATTTCATTCACCCTGACGACCTGCCTGCGATTCAATCCATATTGGAAGCGGTTGAGCTTGGTCGATCGTTCGTGATTGATTACCGCATTCGCCGCAAAGACGGCGGCACGATTTGGATTCGAGATTTCAGCCAACCGATTCTCGATGGGAACGGGCGTTACGTGAAGTCCATCGGCGTTTCGCGCAACATCACCGCCGAAAAAGAAGCCGAACTGGCTCTTGTGCGCGAGCAACAGTTCCTAAATGCGCTCTTCAACACCGTTCCGATGGGCATTTGCCTTTCCGACAGAGACGGCACGTTCTTGCGCGTCAATCAGGGGCTTGCGGACATTTTGGGCTACGGCATGGGAGAACTGCTTGGAAAACATTTTTCCTTCATCGTTGCCGAAGAGCATCAGGAGTTAGCCAAAGAGGCGCACCGAACATTCATGGACGGCGAATCAATCATAACGTCAGGCGAGTGGCTGATTCGGCGCAAAGATGGCGAGAAGCGTTGGGTGCAAACCACTGCGCGAAAGTTTCAGCGCGAAGATGGCAGATGGTTTCGCGTTACGGCGACGCAGGACATCACGCGCAAGCGTCAGGAAGAAGAAGAGAAAACGCGCCTGCTGGAACTTTTGGCGCGCACCGAGTCGCTGGCTCGCATCGGCAGTTGGGAGCTTGATTTGAGAACAAATCGTTTTACGAAATGGTCTGATGAACTTTTCCGCATCCATGAGCGTCCGATTGAACTTGGTCCGCCGACTGCCGAAGAATACCGCGAGCGCTACATCTCGCCTGAAACGAACGAGCGCTTGATAGCATGGCTCAATGGAATTGTTCAAACAGGAAGAGATGGAGACGTTGAAATCCCAATTGTTACCCATCTGGGCAACCGAAAGACCATTTACATTCGCGGATACCTCATCTTTCAAGGTGGCGTTCCCAACAAGGCGCAAGGCATGACGCAAGACGTCACGCGCGAGAAAACGCTCGAAAAGCAAAAAGAGGAACTCGCGGCGCAGCTTTTGCAGGCGCAAAAGATGGAGGCGATTGGCACGCTGGCGGGCGGTCTTGCGCATGAGTTCAACAACATTTTGTCGGGAATGCTCGGCAATGTGCGTCTTTTGGAGCAAAAGTTCGCTCATGAGCCGAGAGCGAAAAAATACATTGATCGTCTCTTGGCGCTCAATCAGCGCGCCGCCACCATCGTCTCGCAAATGATGGGCTTTGCGCGGAAAGGCAAATACGAACTCAAACCCATTTCCCTTCGGCGCGCCGTCGACAACGTGCTTCAAATTCTTCTGCCCACGACCGATCGCCGCATTCGCTTCCACTTGGAAACGTCGGGCGACGTGCCCTTGATTCAAGCCGACCCCGTGCAAATCGAGCAGGTCATTTTGAACCTTGCCAAAAACGCCATTGATGCCATTGAGCCGCTCTTGGGCAAAGAGCGCGAGCGCGGGCACGTGGCGTTTCGTTTGGGATACGAACCCATCGCGGAACGCTTCCGCCAAAAAACGCTCGGCGACATCGGCGACGCGCCAATGGTCTTGCTCGAAATCTCCGACAACGGAATGGGGATTCCAGAAGAGATTCGTTATCGGATTTTCGAGCCGTTTTTCACGACGAAGCCCATTGGCAAGGGCACGGGACTGGGCTTGCCGATGGTCTATGGCATCGTGGAAAATCACGATGGGTTTCTCTTTTTGGAAAGCGAGGTTGGCAAAGGCACGTCGTTTTTTCTCTACTTCCCCGCCGTGTGCGACGTCGCGCGAGGGGAAGCGGCAAACGCGACATCGACGGCGGAGACGCTTTCGGGCGCGCGCGTGCTGGCGATCGACGACGAGCCTGTGGTGCGAGAGATTCTCGCCGAGCATTTGCGCGAACTCGGCGCGGAAGTTGAAGTTGCCGAGACGGGCGAAGCGGGAATCGAAAAATTCCGAGCGATGCCGAAAGAAAATTTGGTCGTGATTCTGGATTTGAATATGCCCGACTTGAACGGCGAGCAAGTTTTGCAAGCGTTGATGGCAATCGACGAGAGGGCGAAGGTCATCGTCGCCACGGGCTATTTGGACAGCGAGCAAACCAATCGCTTGAAAGAGTTTGGCGCGACCAGCGTGCTGACGAAGCCCCTTGATTTGGACGATATCGTCGCGGAAATCGCGCTCGCGCTACGCGCCCGCGTTGCGACGACGAGTTAATCGTCCGAGAAAACAAAAAAGGGGCGAGTTGGCTCGCCCCTTGCTTCACGCCCCACAACCTCACTTCACCAACATCATCTTCTTCGTCGCTACAAAGCTCCCCGCTCGCAACCGATAAAAATACGCCCCGCTCGCCAACCCACGACCGTCAAACTT
>JANWWM010000090.1 GCA_025055975.1 Chloroherpetonaceae bacterium
GCGCTTCAAGCGCTCGCGGAAGCGAAAAAAGACCTCGATGCCATTCCCGCTTCGCAAAGAGACGACGCCTTCATTTCCGTTCAAGCGCGAACCGACGAACTCTGCGCCGTGACGCATTGGACGTTGCGAGATTACGAAAACGCGCACGCCGCCATCGACCGAGCGATGCGGCGTTACGAAAGCGTCGCCAAAGAGCGCGAGCGGTTCAACGCGCTCAACGCCAAAGCCGCTTTCTACGCCTCAACGGGCGAATACGCCAAAGCGATCGAGCTGATGCTGGAAGCGGAGAAATTCTTCGAAAAAATCGGCGACCGCAAGAAACGCGCCATGCTTCTGCACAACATAAGCGGCATTTACTACGAAAGCGGGCAAGAGGACATTGGGTTGCAGACGATTTCAAAGGCGATCGAAACGCTCGGCGAAGAGCAATCCCGACAAAGCATCGAAATGTTCAACGGGCGCGGGTTGATGCTGATGCGACAAGGACGCTACGACGAAGCCGAAGCCGATTTCAAACGCGCGCTCGAATTGAGTCGGACGTATGAAAGCCTCGACGAGCAAGTCCGAGCCTTGTCGGGAATCGGAAGAGCCTATCTTGAACGGGAGCGATTTGACGAGGCGCTGAAAGTTTACCAAGAAGCGTTGAAACTTCGCGCGAGCGCCCGAAGCCGAAACGCCGAGCTCGACATCCTCAAAGGAATAGGCTACATCTACGAGCGAAGAGGAGAATGGCAAAGAGCCAAAGCGCATTACGAGAAAATGTTGTCGCTCGCCGAAGCGGATCGATCCGAATTGCATCGAGCCGACGCATTTGCGGGATTGAGCCGCGTCGCCGAAGCCGAAGGCGACTACAAAGCCGCTCTGGAATTCCACAAAGCGTTTCATCGCCATTCGGAAACATTGGCGGAAAAGAAATCCGACGACCAATTTCAACGCTTCAAGGCGATGTTTTTGGCTGACCAAGCCAAAAAAGAGTCGGAAAGCCTCAAAGCGCTCAACGCGCAACTCTTCAAAGCGCACGACGCGCTCTCGCAAATCGTCTCCGAGCTCGAACTGCAAAAAGCCGACTTGGAACTTCAATACAGCCGCATCAAAGAACTGCTCTCGTCGCTTTCCGAAGGAATTTTGATCGAAGACGAAAACCGAAAGGCCCACTTCGTCAATCAAAGATTGCTCGATCTTTTCGGCATCAAAGGAACGCCCGACGATTTCATCGGCAAGAGCGCCGACCGCTTGCGCGCCTTCGTGCGACATCGCGTTCAAGAGAGCGACAAAACGCGCGCCTACTTCGAGCGATGCTTCTACGAGCGAAGAACCGAAAGAGGAAAAGAAGTCAAACAACTGAACGGAAAAATCTACGAGTTTTCTTTCGTGCCGCTTTTCAAGCAAGAACGCTATCGCGGCTCTTTGTGGATTTTTGAAGACGTCACGCTTCGCAAAAATCGAGAGCGCGAGCGCGAACTGACGATCGAAAAACTCAACGAAGCCAATCAAAAACTGCAAAAAGCCAATCGGCTCAAAGACGACTTGATTGCCATAGCCGTTCACGACCTCAAAAATCCGCTCAACGTCATCATCGGATTTTCGGAGTTGTTGTTGGCGCAAAGCCAATCGGAATCAGATCGCGCGCATTTGGAAAGCATAAAACGCGCCGCAACGCGAATGCTCGCGCTCGTTCAAGATTTGCTCAACTCCGCCAAAGCCGAAAAGGAAGAAACGCTGAATCTTGCGCCCACGAGTCTCAACCAAATCGCGCGCTACGTGGTTGCCAACCAAGAAGTGTTGGCGAAAGCCAAACGCATCGAACTCCGCCTGCAAGAAAACGCCGAATGCAAAATCAACGCCGAACCCAACAAGCTTTATGAAGCGCTCGAAAACCTCGTCAGCAACGCCATCAAGTATTCGCCCGAAGGGAAAACCGTTTTCGTGAGCGTGGAGAAGTTGAGCGTCGAGCGCAGTCGAATGCGCCGAAAGAGCGATCTTGAGCGCGCCAAAGCGGGAGTCGCTCGCGTCGTCGTCAAAGACGAAGGGCAAGGCTTGACGAATGAAGATATGGAGAAACTCTTTCAGCCGTTCCAAAAACTTTCCGCAAAGCCGACGGCAAACGAGCACTCGACGGGGCTTGGGCTTTACATCGTGAAAAATCTCGTCGAGAAGCATCACGGCAGAGTTTGGGCGGAGTCGGAAGGCAAAGGCAAAGGCGCGACGTTTTTCTTGGAATTCCCCGCGATTGAATGAAGCGAGAACTCAACGTGTTTCTTTGCGCCGTGACGTTTCTGACGCGCTTGCCCGTCTCGCGCTTCGTGCAGCACGACCCCGAACATCTCTCCAAATCGTCGCTCTATTTTCCGCTCGTTGGTTTTCTTGTGGGCGCGACGGGCGCGTTTGCGTTCTGGCTCGCCTCGCTGAAATGTTCGCCGACGATCGCCGTCTTGCTCTCGATAGCGACGACGATTTTGCTCACGGGAGCGTTTCACGAAGACGGGCTTGCCGATTCCGCCGATGGGTTCGGAGGCGGCTACTCCAAAGAGCGCGTTTTGGAGATTATGAAAGATAGCCGCATCGGAACGTTCGGCGCTGTCGCCCTGTGGCTGTTTCTCTCGGCGAAACTGTTGACGCTCTCGGAAATCGCCGCGCAAAGCCCTCGTGAAGCGATGTTGGCGATGATGTCGGCGCATTTGCTCGGACGCTATTCGAGCCTGCCGCTCATCTTCGCGCTCAATTACGCTCGCGCGCAAGAGACGAGTTCAAAGCCTTTCGCGGAGAAAATCTCGGCGGCGCGCCTTGCGCTCGCAAGCCTGTATGTCGCGCTCTTGTGCGTTCTCTTGTTGGAGCGAAGAGCGATCGTCGCAATCGGCGCGACGCTGTTCGTCGCATGGATGTCGGGCAAATTCTTCGAGCGAAGAATCGGCGGAATCACGGGCGACGCGCTTGGGGCGGCAAATCAACTTTCGGAACTTGCCGTCTACGGCGCGCTTTATGCGCTTGAACGCCCAGAGCCATAACCGTTCATTTCGGCGAAGCGCAAAAAATCTTACGTTTTCGCTCACGACGAACAAACTATGAGCGTTTTTTCTCTCGTTCTCAAAAACATCGCGCAACGCAAGTTTTCGGTCTTTCTGACGTCGCTATCCGTCGCGCTTGGCGTGGCGCTCATCGCCGCAACGCTCGACATCAAGCGCCAAGTGGAAGAAAAGTTCAGTCAAACGAGCGTCGGTTACGAACTCATCGTCGGCGCGAAAGGCTCGCCGCTTCAACTCGTCTTGAACGCGGTCTACCACATCGGCAATCCGACAGGCAATCTGCCTTACGGCGTCTACGAAATGTATCGCAAGAACCCTCTCGTGAGCTACGCCATTCCGATGGGACTTGGAGACAATTACAAGGGCTATCGAATCGTTGGCGCGACGACGGAACTCTTCACGAAATTCAACTACGCCAAAGACAAACGCTACGAACTTGACGAGGGGCGATTGTTCCGAGACGACGAACTCTACGCCGCCGTCATCGGAAACGACGTCGCCGAAAAAACGGGCTTGAAACTCGGCGACAAGTTCGTCGCAACGCACGGGCTTCAAGAAGCGAGCGGCGACGTGGGCAAGCGACACGAAGGCGACCAATTCACCGTCGTCGGAATCCTCAAAAAAACGGGCGCGCCAAGCGACAAAGCCATCTACGCTTCGCTGCCGACCGTTTGGGCGATTCACGACGAAGAGCGCGAGGGCGACTACGAAGAAACGCGCAGACAAGCCGTCGAGCGCGCCTACGGCAAGCCCGAAAACGACGCGATTCAACTTTCCGTCAAAGAGCGCGACCACGAGCGTCACGCGCATCAACATTCTCACGACGCGCCGAGCGCGGAAAGCGATGAACGCGCCGAACATCATCACGACGAGCCAAAAGCCGCGCCGACCCAAGGCGACGTCACGGTGATTTTGCTCAAAGCCAAAGCGCCAATTTTCGCGCTGCAACTCTACGACAAAATCAACCGCGAGCCTTACGCGCAAGCCGCCTTCGCCGTCAATGAAATCAAAAATCTGTTCGACATCGTGGGCAACGTGGATTGGGCGTTTTTGCTCATCACCGCGCTCGTCGTGGTCGTCGCGCTGATTGGCGTGATGGTCGCGCTCTACAACTCGTTGGCGGAGCGGCGCAGAGAGATCGCCATTTTGCGCTCGCTTGGGGCGCATCGTTCCAAAATTTTCGGCATCATCGCGCTGGAAGCCGCGCTCACGTCGCTGTTTGGCGCGTTGCTGGGTCTCGTTTTGAGCAAAGCGCTCGCGCTTGCGCTGAAAGGATTCGTTTTGGAAAAGACGGGCGTTGAAATTTCGGTCTCGCTCGTAACGCTCGTTGGGGGCGCGCCCGTCGAAATCGTCTTGCCCATCGCAGTTACGCTCGTGGGCGCGCTGGCGGGCGCGATTCCCGCCGTCGAAGCCTATCGCACCGACGTCGCCCGAAACCTCAGCCCGATGAGTTAGACGGGCGATGTTTTGCGATTGAAAGCGAGCGTTTTATATTCGCGCTCTCTTTTTTGACTCGCGCAAATTCAAAACTTTCAACTGCGATTCGTTCAACGAACCATGGCAACCACTAGCGATTTGGCAAAAGGGGTCATCGTGCGTTTCAACGGCGAATTGCACGTGTGCGAGGAAGTCATGCATCGCACGCCTGGCAATCTTCGCGCGTTCTATCAAGTCAAAATGCGCAGTCTTCGAAACGGGCGCATCGTCGAGAATCGCTTTCGCTCTGGCGAAGAGGTCGATATCGTCGAAACGGAGCGCAAATCCTTCCAATACCTCTACCGCGATGGCGACGACTTCGTGTTGATGGACAATCAAACCTACGAGCAAACGAACGTGCCAATCTCGGCTTTCGGCGAGCAAGCCAAGTTTCTCAAAGAAGGAATGACGGTCGAGGTCGTCTATGCCACTGATGGCTCGATCGTTCAAGCCGAAGCGCCCACATTCGTCGAACTGCAAGTCGCCGACACGAGTCCGTCGACCAAAGACGATCGCGCCACGGCCAGCACCAAACCCGCGACGCTCGAAACGGGCGCGGTCGTTCAAGTGCCGATGTTCGTCTTGACGGGCGACATCGTCCGCGTCGACACGCGCACGGGCGAATACATTGACCGCGTCAACAAAAAATAACTCGACCTTGTCCGTCCCAAAACCTGAAAGTTTCGCCAACGCTTTCAGGTTTTATATTTTGCGACAAGTTTTCTCAATCGAAAAAACTTTTTGGGAGGCGAGATGAATCTCGACGACATTCAACGCTTAATCAAGATGGTCGATGAGTCGGGCTTGGACGAAATGACCATTGAAGAAGGCGAGTTCAAGCTCACTTTGAGAAAGACGGCGGAGCATGCCACGTCGGCGAGCGCGATGCCGATAATGATGCCGCCGCCATACTTGGCGCCCGCGCTGCCCGCCGCGCCGCAAGCGACCGCCGCGCCCGCTCCCGCAAAGCCCGCCGAGCCTTCCGCGCCTGCGCCCGCTCCCGCCGAACCCGCGAAGAAATACAAAGAAATTCGCTCGCCAATGGTGGGCACGTTCTATCGCGCGCCCGCGCCCGACGCCAACCCCTACGTGCAAGTCGGCGACACCATCACCAAAGGCAAAGTGCTCTGCATCATCGAGGCGATGAAACTGATGAACGAAATCGAAAGCGATGTCGACGGCAAAATCGTCAAAATCCTCGTCGAAAACGGCAAGCCCGTCGAGTTCGACCAAGTGCTCTTTTTAGTCGAGTAATCGCCTCGCCTCGCAACGCAAACGCATCAGGGCAGATGTTCAAAAAAATTCTCATTGCGAATCGCGGCGAGATCGCCATGCGCGTCATTCGCACCTGCCGCGAAATGGGCATACAAACCGTCGCCGTTTATTCCACCGCCGACGCGGATTCGCTTCACGTCAAATACGCCGACGAAGCCGTTTGCATTGGCGCGCCAATGAGCAAAGAAAGTTACCTCAACATTCCGCGCATCATCGCCGCCGCCGAAATCACCAATGCCGACGCGATTCACCCAGGCTACGGCTTCCTGTCCGAAAACGCCGAGTTCTCCGAAATCTGCGCCTCGTCGGGCATCAAGTTCATCGGTCCGTCGCCCGAAATGATACGAGCGATGGGCGACAAGAAAACCGCCAAAGACACCGTCAAGCGCGTCAACGTGCCGACCGTTCCCGGCAGCGCGGGCTTGGTCGAAGATTTGAACGAAGCCAAAGAAGTCGCTCGACGCGTCGAGTATCCCATCATCATCAAAGCCACGGCGGGCGGCGGCGGCAAAGGCATGAGGGTCGTGATGCGCGAAGACGAATTGGAGAAAGCCTTCCAAACGGCGCGCAGCGAAGCCGAAAAAGCCTTCGGCAATCCCGGAGTCTATATCGAAAAATTCGTCGAAGAGCCGCGCCACGTCGAGATTCAAGTCTTGGGCGATCAGCACGGCAACGTGATTCACTTGGGCGAGCGCGATTGCACCGTTCAACGTCGCCATCAAAAACTCATCGAAGAATCTCCGTCGCCCATTCTTAACGAAGAACTGCGCGCCGAAATGGGCGAAGCGGCGGTTGCGGCGGCGAAAGCCATCAACTACGAAGGCGCGGGCACGGTCGAATTCCTCGTCGACAAGCATCGCAAGTTCTACTTTATGGAAATGAACACGCGCATTCAAGTCGAACACCCCGTAACCGAAGAAGTCTGCGACATTGATTTGATCAAACAGCAAATTCTGATCGCCGCAGGCAAAAAAATTTCCATGCGCAAAATCACGCCGCACGGACACGCCATCGAGTGCCGCATCAACGCCGAAGACCCCGACAACGATTTTCGCCCAAGCCCTGGCGAACTCAAAGTCTTTCATACCCCTGGCGGGCACGGGGTTCGCGTCGAAACCCACGCCTACGCGGGCTATCGCATTCCGCCTTATTACGATTCAATGATCGCCAAGCTCATCGTTCACGCGCCCTCGCGCGAAGAAGCCATCGAGCGCATGCTACGCGCTTTGGACGAGTTCATCGTCGAAGGCGTGAAAACGACGATTCCGCTTCACAAAAAAATCATGCAATCCCAGCTCTTCCGAAGCGGACGCTTCGACACGAGTTTTCTCGAAAAGGCGCGCTTGGCGAAAACGCACTGAACTCCGAATCGCATGCCGTCTCGCCGTCATTCCGAGCGCAAGCGAGGAATCCGCAAGCGATTGCGAATGGCGGATTTCGGATTGCGAATTGAGCGTCCGCGATTCTCGCTCAAATGGATTCTTCGCTTCGTTCAGAATGAAATCCTTGCGGCGCGCGTCCCGTCAGTCGCTCCGCCTCGCGCTCAAATCGTCTTTTCCAAAACGAGTTCGTCGCGCAACGGAATGCCGTATTCGCCCGCGAGCGAAAGCGCGGGGTTCTGCTTGCGCGCCGCTTCCATCGCGTTCACGTTCAGAGCCGAAAGACGAAAGCCGCGTTTTTGCAAGAATCGAAGCGCGTTGAGATTGTCGTTCCCAACGGCGCATTTGATTTTCTTGCACCCTTTCGCTTTGGCGACTTCCTCGAGACGATTCAACAGCGCTTCTCCGATGCCAATGCGCTTGCGAAGCGAATGTAGACTGACGATTTCGCATGCGTCGGGAAGGAAATGATAGACGAGCAACCCGACAGGCTCGTCTTCATACTCGGCGATGAAGGCGGGCAAAAGGCTCGCGTCTATCAGATCGCCGTGGAGGGGGATGCGCGAATCGTTCCAATGTCGTTTGAGAAATTCAACCGTCCACTCTTGGTCGGCTGAAGTTTTGGGACGAAGGCGTATCTCGCTCATACCCCAGCGGTGAAATGCGTTTAGCGATGCGTTTTTTGAAAAACTTGCGAATGTAAAAAAAGTTGCGAACATTGGTTAGAGGCGTCTTGCGCTCAAAGTCGCGCGGTCGTCTCGCAACGGCGAATCGCCTTTGAACCGCGAAAGGTCTGAAAAGAGGTCTCGCAAAGCGCTTTCGCGGAAAAATGTCGCGGCGCGGGTTTTGAACCAACGCATATGACGCGCTCAACGCCTCCAAAAGACGCTCGTTGAAGCGCGAGATGGAAAACGCATGGGTTGCCTTGTTCATCGGCAAACGGTTGCCGATTTTCCGCGCCTTGCGACGACGAGACCCGTCAGAAATCCCGCAAGCGAGACGAACAAACATCCCTTCGGAAACCAATCCACATGCCCCACGTAGAAACTCTCGTCGTCGTAAAGTTCGAGTTCTTGAACCGAATGCGTTTCTTTCCACCACTCGACTTCGCCGTAGGCTCTGCCGTAGCGGTCAATGAAAAGCGAAACGCCCGTGTTCGCGCATCGCGCCATCGAGCGCCGCGTCTCGATGCAACGCAACTTCGCAAACGCCGCGTGCTGATATGGACCGTAGGACTTTGAAAACCAACCATCGTTGGTGATGACGGTGAGCATTGTCGCGCCGCGCCTGACGAACTCCGCCGCAAACGCGGGATAAATCGACTCGTAGCAAATCAACGCCGTCGCTTCAACGCGCTGGTTGGATTTCGTCAAGAAGGAAAAATTCAGCGTGTCTTTGCCCCTGCCCCAGCTCGAAATGCCCGCCACGGAAAAAGTCGCCGACGAAAGAAAAGGCAGATATTCCATATACGGCACGCGCTCGGCGAAAGGCACAAGCTTCATTTTGCGATAAACCTGAGCGTTGCCGTTTGAATCCAAGAGCATTGCGGCGTTGAAGGTGTCGTAGTATCGTTGCGCGTAGCGGTCGTATTTCGCGCCCGCTTGCCGTTGCGCGCTATCGGCGTAATAGACCGCGTCGGAAAAGCCCGATAGCAACGGCGCGCGCCAACGTCCGACGCTTGCAACCAAACGCTCCCACGCTTCCGAGCCACGTTGAAGCAAAATGAAATACGGAATCGCCGTTTCGGGCCAAATCGCCAAATCCGCGCCCTCGCGCATCGCCGAATCGGTTGCGACGACGTGCTTCTCCAACACCATTCGCCGATTCGAGTTTTCCCACTTCGCAAACGGATCGATGTTCGGCTGAACGATGGCGACTTTGATTTTGCCAACGGGGTCGGGCTTGGGCGAAAGAAAAACCGCCGTCGAATACGTCAGCGGCAACGCCAAAAGAATCGCAAGCGCCATGGCGTAGCGACGAAGAATCTTCGCGCGAATTTCAGCGTCGCGCCTCTCGCCCCATTCCTCGATGAGTTTGACGACGAGAACGTTGAACAGAACGATCCAAAAACTTATCGCCCAAACGCCAAACAAATCGACGAACTGAACGAGCCACCACGCATTCGAGTGCGAGTTGCCGAGCGTAATCCAACCAAACGAGAGTTCCAAATCCAAGTAAATCCATTCCCACGCCGTCCAAATGAACGGAAAGAGCCACAAGGCGCGATTCCAACCCAACGCCTTTCGCGCAAAAAAGAACGCGACGAAGGGAATCGTCATGAAGAACGTTTGCGCGAAATACATCAAAACGCCGCCCAAGAACGTCGAGAGCGCGACCCACCAAACCGAAACGAGCGTGAAGCAAAGCATGGAGAGATACGCCGCCCGAAAATGCGCGCCGAACGTCTCTCGCGTTTTCAGATGCAGAAGAATCGGAACGAAGCCGACCCATGCGAGAAACGGGGCTTGAAAGAAGGGATACATCACGAAGGAAACGCCAAGCAAAACGCCGCCCAAAAGCGACGCGCGAGAAGAAGAAAGAGCCTGAATGAGCGCGTTCATTTGAAAGACGAAGCGTGATGATGCGGCGCGCGGCTCTCGCCAACCTGAAAGGAGAAGAAGGGCTTAACCGAAGCGACGTTCTTCATGGCTTGGGCTTTGCTTGGCGAAACGACTATTTCGTCTCTTGCCTAAGGCGAAATTACGAAAAAGACCTTGATGAAAGCGTTGCGGACGTGTTAAGTTTTCGGCGAAAAGAAACGCTGAGCAGCGTCGGAGCGTAGTCGGCTGGCAAGCGTAACAAAGTTTTCGTCAATCCAGCAAACAGGAGAATAACATTATGGGTCTCTTTGGCGCAGCAGAAGCGACAATCGCTCGCTCTGATTACGAGGTAGTCCTCGAAGGTGGCACGAGCACATGGGGCAAGCTCAAAGCCCGCGCCACGATTAACGTTACGCCCGCAATCCCGCTTCTTCCGACGGATTTGAACATCAAGCTCAAATGCAAACCGATTGGCGACAGCAAAGACGTCGTGCGGTTCTCGTGCCTTATCGAGACCGTTGTCGATAGCACCGTGAAAAAACTCACGGTCGAAGCCGACATCGCCAACGAATCGGAAGAGCGGCGCGTCGCCGTCGGCGATGGGGTCGTAACCGTAGGCGACTTTTCTCACGCCTTCTCGTTTGAAGGCTCCGTGGTCAATCTTTACTACTATAAATCCGACGTCATTCGTCGCAACATTCCGAACCCGCGTTATCTGCAAGGGCGGCAGTTCCACGACATTCTGATGAAGATCCCGCTTGAAAACGACGACCTCATTCAAACTTGGGAGGCGACGCTTTCGAGCATTCGCAATTCGGGACCGAACTTCGGCGACTGGATTCGAGACTTCTGGTTCATCGGACCTGCGCGCAACGCCCTTGACGAAGGCGGACAACGCATCTCGAACTTGGAGGTCGTCAGCATCGGCACGCAAGGCACGCCGCAAGAGCCGCTCGGCGTATCCAATTGGCGCTTCTCCAACGCGGGTTCGGGCGTTGTGGACGCGGTCTCGCGTTGGGTCGAACTCTTCCCCGTCGAGAAACTGCTCGGACGCGAAGCGGCGATCGAAGCCTCTTTCCGATCCGACTCGCAGGGGATTGAAGTGAAAGCGGACGGCAACTTGCCCGGCATTTCCATCGACGCGGGCGGCGGGTTGCGCAGAATTCTCAACCACCCGCTCATTCCGATCATTCACCACGGCATCGTGGGCAAATACAACGATTTCCGCGTCGATACGCAATTGACCATCACGCTGCCGCCGGGCTACAAGATTCGTTACGCCGCGCCGCAATATCGCACCCAAGTCGGCGAAACTTACAAGTGGTATGGCGGCACATATGCCAAGT
The DNA here is from genome assembly GCA_025055975.1 of Chloroherpetonaceae bacterium. Classification (GTDB taxonomy): domain Bacteria; phylum Bacteroidota; class Chlorobiia; order Chlorobiales; family Thermochlorobacteraceae; genus JANWWM01. Next base: position 11,040 of record JANWWM010000090.1, read on the forward strand.
GGGTCGAGCACATCTGCAAGGGCGGAACGGGACAATTTGAAGTCCTCTACGCGCAATAGCAGAGAGCGCGACGCGAAGATTGTTTTTTCACATAGCGGAAACGGGTAAAGCCGTCCGCGCCATCAATGCGATGAAACATTCGCAACGTCATCTTGCCCGAGAAAAAGGTTTGCGCGCCTGAAGAAAGGGCTTCCCGACAAACGCGGGAAAAAAGATGAAATGCGCAAAGACCGAATGGACGCATTCGGTCTTTTTATTTCGAGTCAACGCCCGCATCGAAGCGCGTCGAGATAAGCGACAGTGACGGCGCGCGCATCGATCGCGCTCATCACGCCATTCATCGTCGCAACGCCAAACGCGCCGCGTTCCAAGCATCGTCGGGCGTTCTCGGGCGTGATGCCGCCAACGGCGTAGACGGGAATGGAAACCGCCTTGCAAACCGCTTCAAGCGCGTTTAAGCCTCGCGGTTCGCTCGCTTTCGAAACGGTCTCGAACACATGTCCGAAGACGAGATAATCCGCGCCGCTTCTTTCGGCATCGAGCGCGCCAGCGACGTTATGAACGCTTCGTCCGACGAGATTTCTAAAAAACTTTTTCGCGGTCTGAACGGGAAGGGAATCTTCGGGCAGGTGCAGTCCGTCGGCATCGACGGCGAGCGCGATATCGAGCCGACCATTCACGAGCAATTTCGCATCGTGCGAAGAGGCGACGTCGCGGAGCGAGCGCGCCAAAGTCAGCAGCGGCTTTGCGTCCAAATTTTTTTCGCGCAACTGCGCGAGCCGCGCGCCCGACGCGAAGGCTTCGTCAAGGATTTTTTCCAAAGGCTGAACCGCAACGGCGCGGTTCGTGATGAGCATCAAGCGCAGCTCGTTGCCGAGCGTCGTGGCGTTACTTCGCAAGGGAGAGTTTGCCTTCAAAGAAGTTCGCCGCGAAATCGGCGACGCGATGATACACGTCTTTGAGCGTTTCCACGTCGGGCAAAAAGACGATGCGGAAGAAGCCGTCTTTCGGGTTCGTGCCGAAGCCCGAACCGTGAACGAAAAGCACGCCTTTTTCGCGGAGCAATCCCAAAACGAATTCCTCGTCCGTGCCGAGTTCGCCATCGCGCAGATCGACTTGCGCCATCGCGTAGAAAGCGCCTTGCGGCTTGTTGCAAGAAAAGCCCTCGATGCGATTGAGCATATCGTAGGTGACGTCGCGTTGAGCGCGCAGACGCGCCATCGTCGCATCGAGATACGATTTGGGCAAATTCATGGCGACGGGAACGGCATGCTGCGGCGACATTGGCGCGCAGAGTCTCGCGTCGGCAAGTTTGCGAATCGCGCCCATCACGTCGGGCATCGCTTGGGAGTTCGTAACCGTCATCCAACCCAAGCGCCAACCGGGCGCGAGATAATTTTTGGAAAGCGATTCGAGCGTAACGACGGGCAAGTCGTCGCCCGCCAAACTTGCCATTGGCGCGTGAACGCCGTCGTAGATGAGTTTGTGATAGACTTCGTCGGCGATGACGATGAGACCGTTTCGCCGCGCCACGTCGAGCATGGCGGCGAGCGTCTCTTTCGAATAAAGCGCGCCCGTCGGATTGTTCGGATTGATGATGACCAAGAGTTTCGTTCTCGGCGTAACGAGCGATTGCAACTCGTCGATGTCGGGTTGCCAATCGTTCTTCGGATTTTGTCGGTATTTGACTTCCTTTGCGCCGATTTTCATCGCAAGGGCGGAGTAGAGCGGATAACCGGGGCTTGGAACGAGAACCTCGTCGCCGGGTTCAAGGACGGCGGCGAAGACGATGTCGGCGGCTTCGGACGCGCCGTAGGTGAAAATCACGTCGTCGGGCGTGGCGCGAATGTTGCGCCGTTTGGCTTCTTCGGCGACGGCTTCGCGCGCGGCGGCGATGCCCGCCGACGGCGAGTAACTGGAATGCCCATCGCGCAGCGCTTTGACGTTCGCCTCGATGAGTTCTTGCGGCGGCTGAAAACCGTATAGCACGGGGTCGCCGATGTTCAGGTAAGTAACCTTTTTGCCTTGCGCCTCGATTTTCTTGGCTTCGACAACGATGTTGCGAATGGCGTATTTGTAGTTTTGCGTGCGCGACGCGGGCGCGTATCTCGTAGCCATAGTCGGAAAGGATTGCTTGAACGAACCGAGCGAAATATAGCGAAATTCGCCCTTGCGCGACGCTTCAATTCGCCACGCGCCAAATGTCGTCTTTTCTCACGAGCGCGCAGTCGCCCTCGTTCAAGCCGAGCGCGCGCAAATCGAGATTGCCAAAACGAATGCGCGTCAAGCGTTCGGCTTTGTTGCCCAGCGCTTCGAGAATGCGTCTGACTTCGCGGTTTTTGCCTTCGAAGAGCGTGAGTTCGATTTGTCGTGGCGAAAGGAGTTTGACGGATTCGGGCTTGGCGAAGTAGGTCTCGCCTCGCGCCTCGATTTGAACGCCGCTTTCGAGGCGCGCCAATTCGGCGTTGGAAAGCGGACGAGCGAGCTTGGCGCGATAAGTTTTCGGAACGCGATTTTCGGGATTCGTCAGAAAGTCGGCGAAGTGGTTGTCGTTGGTGAAAAGGAGCAAACCGTCGGTGTCTTTGTCCAATCTGCCGACGGCGAACAGACGTTCGGAAATTCGATGCCGTTGCAGGAAGGGTCGCAAATCGTCGTAGACCGTGGCGCGCCCGCGCTCGTCGCTCGTGGTGGCGATGACGTCGCGTCGCTTGTTCATCGCCACATGCCAGAGCGCTTTTTGGGGCGAGACGATTGCGCCCGCGATTTCAATCGTCGCGTCGATTGGCACGGGTTGAAACGGCGCGAGAACGATGTTGCCGTTGACCTTGACTTTGCCTTCGCGGATGAGCGTTTCAGCCGCTTTGCGCGAGCAGTAGCCGCGTTGCGAAAGCAAACGATTGAGCGATTTGCGTTTGTTCGGCATCGCCAGAAAACGAAAAAGCCGCGAGCGAATCGCGGCTTCGGTGCCCAGGAGGAGACTCGAACTCCTACGCCTCGCGGCGCTACCACCTCAAAGTAGTGCGTCTACCAATTCCGCCACCTGGGCAGTCGCGCAAACATATCGACAAAAAAGGCTACTCGCAACGCTATGGCGAGTAGCCGATTCGTCGTGAGCATAGATGGACTCGAACCATCGACCCTCTCATTAAAAGTGAGATGCTCTACCGACTGAGCTATATGCTCGACCACGTCGCGTCGTTTCAAACGCTGACGCACTTGAAAGAAACTTTGAATTGGCGCGAAAACGTTTCGCTCAAAAAACCAAATCAATTGTTGCGATAACGCAGACGCTTTTTATGGCGGTTTTTGCGACGGCGCTTTTTGCGCTTGTGCGTCGCCATCTTGTGTCGCTTGCGCTTTCTTCCGCAGGGCATTTGTCAAAAATGCGTCGTGTTTCAAAAGGATTGCAAAGATAGAGAAATTTCCCCGTCTTGTCAAGGCTTTTTCCAAAAACGCGCTCGAAGCCGCGAGCGGGAAGGTTCGCGCGCGAGGTTGCGAAACGTGAGGCGCCCTGAAAAACGCTCTCGTTCAAAAGCGACGCGGTTTTCGTAGATTGCGCCGCGTTCAAAACATTTTCTCCGATTGATCCAAACCTTTCCGCAACATGCAAAACGCCAATCAAGCCAAATTCCAACAACTGCAATCTCTTCGAGAAGAAGCTCTAAAACTCGGCGGCGAGGCGCGAATCGCCGCGCAACATAAAAAAGGCAAGCTCACCGCGCGCGAGCGGCTGGATTTGCTTCTCGACAAAGGCTCGTTCCAAGAAATCGGAATGTTCGTCAAGCATCAATGCTCGAACTTCGGAATGAGCGAACAACGCTATTTGGGCGACGGCGTCATCACGGGCTTCGGGACGATCAACGGCAGAACGGTCTATGTCTTCTCGCAAGATTTCACCGTGTTTGGCGGCTCGCTTTCGGGCGCAAACGCGGCGAAAATTTGCAAGATTATGGATTTGGCGATGAAGAACGGATGTCCCATCATCGGCTTGAACGATTCGGGCGGAGCGCGCATTCAAGAAGGCGTGGATTCGCTCGGCGGCTACGCGGACATCTTTCTGCGCAACACGCTCGCGTCGGGAGTCGTGCCGCAAATCTCGGCGATTCTCGGTCCGTGCGCGGGCGGGGCGGTCTATTCGCCCGCGATCACCGATTTCATCTTGATGGCGAAGAACACGAGTTATATGTTCGTTACGGGACCCAACGTGGTCAAGACCGTTACGCACGAGGAAGTGTCGTTTGAAGAACTTGGCGGCGCGGAAACGCATGCCACCAAATCGGGCGTGGCGCACTTTGCGTGCGAAAACGAGGTCGAGGTCATCGAGACGATTAAAAAATTGCTCTCGTATATGCCGCAAAATTGCGAAGACCGCCCCGCCGACATTGCCGAAGTTCCGCCCCTTCCAAACGCGGGCGAAACGCTCGACAACATCATTCCCGATTCGCCCAACAAGCCCTACTCCATGCGCGAGGTGATTGCGAACCTTGTCGACGGCGGCGAGTTTTTGGAAGTGCAAAAAGACTTTGCCGAAAGCATCGTCATCGGCTTTGCGCGGCTCGGCGGAATGAGCGTTGGCATCGTCGCCAACGAGCCAAGCGGATTGGCGGGCGTTTTGGGCATCAAATCCTCGCGCAAGGCGGCGCGCTTCGTGCGCTTCTGCGATTGCTTCAACATTCCGCTCCTGACGCTCGTCGATGTGCCCGGCTTTTTGCCCGGCACCGATCAAGAATGGGGCGGCATCATCGTTCACGGCGCGAAGTTGCTTTACGCCTTCGCCGAAGCCACCGTGCCGAAAATCACCGTCATCACGCGCAAAGCCTACGGCGGCGCTTACGACGTGATGAACTCCAAACACATTCGCGGCGACTTCAACTTCGCATGGCCCACCGCCGAAATCGCCGTGATGGGCGCGCAAGGCGCGGCGGAAATCATCTTCAAAAAGGAAATCGACGCCGCCCCCGACAAAGACGCGGAACTCAAAAAGAAAACCGAAGAATTCGAGCGCCTCTTCGCCAACCCATATCTTGCCGCCGAAAAAGGCTACATCGACGAAGTGATTTATCCGCGAGAAACGCGCGAGCGACTCATTCGCGCCTTCCGAGCCATCAAATACAAGGTCGATACGAACCCGCGCAAAAAGCACGGCAACATTCCGCTCTGACGCGAATCCATCTTCGCCCGTTCCGAACCTCGGCGAAGCGAAGAATCCGCGACGACCAACGGGATTCTCGCTTCGCTTGGAACGGAAACGAGCGCGCAAGAAAAAGCCGTATCTTCGCGCCGCCGCAGTAGCGTCTTTTTCAACCACAAACTTTCAACGACAATGACAAAATCGCGCTTCTTCATCGCCGTTCTTTTCCTCTCAATCCTTTGCGAGCCGCTTTCGGCAGGCAATCCATCGCCCTTTATGCGTTATCTGCCGCGTCGGGGCGACATAGCGATTGCGGCGCGAGGCGGGTTGCTCTTCGCCAATGACACGTTCATCGGACATACGACCCTCGCTTACGGGTTGCTCAACGGCGTTGCGCTCAACGGACACATTGGCTTCGGGCAAAATCCCTACGAAACCTATTTTGGCGGCGACTTGCGCATAACGCTTTTTGCCAATCGCAGCGTTGGCTTCGATGCTTACTTCGGCGGACATGCGGGCGGCGTCGGAAGCGGCTTGGACTTCGGCGGAATTTTGGACTTCAATCTCGGCAGAATTGGCTTCATCACGGGAATCGATGGCGACCACATTATGCGCGGCGCGAGCGCAACGCCCATCAACTTTTTCGCGGGCATTGACCTTGGACTGTCGAGAAGCGCGCGGTTTGGGGTCGTCGCGGGTTTCGCCCTGACGCGAAGCGCGACGAGCGAAATCACGGCGGGGGTGAATTTGTATTTCTGACGCGACAAATCGAGCGCAAACGAAGAGCGAAAACGAAAAAGGGGCTTCTAAAAGCCCCTTTCGTTTTGGTGGAGATGGCGGGAATCGAACCCGCGTCCAGAATCCTGTTAAAATCAGTTCCCACGCTCATCTTCGGTTTTTGAAGTTCGTCTCTGACGGCGCAACCGACAGCGGTTCAGAGACTATCTCAACTGGATATTCGCCAAGTCCGTTGAGAACAAACTTAGCGAAGCCCACGCGCGAGCGAAGCTCAAGCGCAAGTTATGACGCGGGTCGGGCTTTCGTGTGGGCATCGAACTGCCCGACGGCGTGGTCTGGCTAATTAGCTTCTGCTAATTAGGCAGCCATGGCGTAAGAATAATCTTCCGCACTTGCTTTTGCGCAGACTTCTTTAACGAGTCCGTCCGCGCGGAAACTCGGAGCGCAACTGATTCCGCCAGCGATCCTGTCGAAACCTGTCATCCCCATTTTGCCAAAGAACTTGGGAGGCAAATATACGCCAAATCAACGTTTGCGACAACGCTTATACGACGCGACGCGCAAAGCGTTTCGCCTTTATTTCAACGCGCCGATGGCTTGCTCGACGCATCGCAAAACGCGCCCGCTTTGAACGAGCTTGAGCATCGCTTGAATGTCGTCGTGAAAGAGCCTGTCGCTTTCGGCGTGCGAGACGACCTTTCGAATTTCCGCGTGGGCGACCTCGATGCCTTTGCCGCTCGTGAGGGGACGGAGAAAATCCATCGCTTGCGCGGCGCACATCAACTCGATTGCCAAGACGGTCTCGACGTTTTGGACGACGCGATGAAGTTTCGTCGCGCTGACGCTTCCCATCGAGACGTGATCTTCTTGTCCGAGCGAAGTCGGAATGGAATCGACGGAGGCGGGGTGCGCGAGGATTTTGTTTTCGCTCACGAGCGCGGCGGCGGCGTATTGCGGGAGCATAAAGCCCGAATTCAAGCCCGTGTCGCGCATTAGGAGTTTGGGCAAATCAACGCCGCCAACGCTGTCGCCGCCAAGCAAAAGGTAGATGCGCCGTTCCGAGATGGAAGCCAGTTCCGCAAGGGCGATGGCGAGCGTATCGAGCGCGAGCGCGAGCGGTTCGCCGTGAAAATTTCCGCCCGAAATCACGTCGCCGTTCTCGAAGACGAGAGGATTGTCGGTGGCGGCGTTGAGTTCGATTTCGATGACGCGGCGAGCGTAATCCATCGCGTCTCGGCATGCGCCGTGAACTTGCGGCGCGCATCGGAGCGAGTAGGGGTCTTGAACCTTCTGACAATCCTTGTGCGAGCGCATAATTTCCGAATCCGTCGTGAGCAAGCGGATGTTTTCGGCGACGGCGATTTGTCCGGGGTAGGGGCGCAAAGCGTGAAGGCGCTCATCGAAAGGCGCGCCGCTTCCGCGCATCGCTTCGAGCGTCATGGCGGCGCAAAGGTCGGCGGTTTTGGCGACGACGTCGGCGCGCAAGATGGCATCGACGGCGTAGGCGAGCATAAATTGCGTGCCGTTGATGAGCGCAAGCCCTTCCTTCGATTTGAGCTTGTAGGGCGAAAGTCCGCATCGTTTCAAGGCTTCGGAAGCGGGCATTTTTTCGCCGCGCCACATGGCTTCGCCGATTCCCATCATCGCCAAAACCAAGTGCGCAAGCGGCGCAAGATCGCCCGACGCGCCCACCGAGCCTTGCGAATAAACGAGAGGCGAAAGCCGTTGATTGAAAAACTCGCATAGCATATCGACCGCTTCGAGCGAAATGCCCGAATAGCCCTTGGCGAGCGCGTTGACTTTGAGCAAGAGCATCAAGCGGACGATGGGTTCGGGCGCAAGGTCGCCCACGCCGACCGCATGAGAGAGAATCAAGTTTTCTTGAAGTTTCTCCAAGTCCGTCGGCGCGATTTTCCGCCGCGCCAAAACGCCAAAGCCCGTGTTGACGCCGTAGTAGGCTTTCTCGCCACAAGCGAGACGCTCTACGACCTGCCGCGAAGCCTGAATTTTCCGCTTTGCCGTCTCCGAGAGCGAAACGCGCTCGGCGACGTTGAGTTGCCGTAACGAAAGGCTTTCGCCGTCAAGAACGAGATGAGCCGATTCCATTTGAACGAAGCAAGGCTTGCAAATTTGTCAATTTCGTCTTCATCGCAAAACGCGGGGCGAAATTGCGTATCTTTGCGCCAATTCAACGCTTAACCATCGCAGTCCAATGAAAGTCAAGCAGTCCACGAAAAAAGCGGCTTCGAACTCGAAAGCCTCTCTCAACGGCGCGCCCCCGAAAATCAAGACGGTTGGCATTTTGACGAGCGGCGGGGATTGTTCGGGCTTGAACGCCACGCTTCGCGCCTGCGTCAAGACGCTGATTCACGACTACGGCGTGAAGGTCATCGGCTACCGCGACGGGTTTCGCGGAATGATCGAGAACGATTACCGAGAACTCACCTTCAAGGACGTGTCGGGCATTTTGGCGATTGGAGGCACGATTTTGGGCACATCAAACAAAGCCAATCCGTTCAGGCAGTATCAACCCGAAACGGGCGAGTTCAAGGACGTGTCCAAAAAGGTCGTCGCCGACGCGAAAAAGCTCGGCATCGACGCGCTGATTGCGATTGGCGGCGATGGCACGATGTCGATGGCGGCGCGATTTACCGAAATGGGCTTGCCGACCGTCGGCATTCCGAAGACGATCGATAACGACTTGATGGCGACCGACCTGACGTTTGGCTTTTACACGGCGGTCGAAATCGTCAAGGAATCCATCGACCGCATCAACACGACGGCGATGTCGCATCATCGGATAATGGTGATTGAGGTGATGGGACGCTACGCGGGCTGGATCGCGCTTTACGGCGGCGTGGCGGGCGGGGCGGACGTGATTTTGATTCCCGAAATTCCTTACGACATCGACGCGGTCGCCGAAGCCTGCGCGAGCCGGAACAAGCAAGGCAAAGGCTTCACCATCATCGTCGTCGCCGAGGGCGCAAAGCCGATTGGCGGCGACCTTGTGGTGCAAAAGGTCGTCAAGGATAGTTTCGACACGCTGCGCTTGGGAGGCGTGGGGCACGTGCTCGCTCGGCAGCTGGAAGAAAAATTGCCGCGCATCGAGATTCGCGTAACGATTCTCGGACACTTGCAGCGCGGCGGCTCGCCAACGGCGTTTGACCGCATTCTTTCGACGCGCTTCGGGCACTACGCGGCGCAGATGGTGATGCGCGGAGAGTTCGCCAAAATGGCGGCGCTTCGCGGCAGTCAAATCGTCTCCGTGCCCATCGCGGAAGTGGCGGGCAAAAACAAGTTCGTGCCGCCCGACCACGACCTCATTCTCGCCGCCAAATCGCTTGGGACGTCCTTCGGCGAAAAGCGTTGAAATCGCTCCGCGCGACGTGTCGCTATGCTTGCCAAACGCATCATTCCTTGCCTCGATGTCAAAGACGGGCGCGTCGTCAAAGGCGTGAAGTTTCAATCGCTCAAAGACGCAGGCTCGATTTTGGAGCAAGCGCGTTTCTACGACGCGGAACTTGCCGACGAGCTGGTGTTTTTGGACATTTCCGCCTCGCTGGAATCGCGCCAAACGACGCTCGAAGAAGTGCGCAAGGCGTCGGAAGAAGTCTTCATTCCGCTCACGGTCGGGGGCGGCATTCGCTCGCTGGAAGACGCTCGCAAGGCGTTTCTGCATGGCGCGGACAAGGTGTCGCTCAACACCGCCGCCGTTCAAACGCCGACGCTCATTTCGCAAATCGCCGAGCGTTTCGGCGCGCAAGCCGTCGTCGTGGCGATCGATGTCAAGCGCGTCGGCGAGCGTTGGGAAGTCTTCACGCATTCGGGCAAAACGCCGACGGGATTGGACGCGCTCGAATGGGCGCAAAAAGCCGTCGAGCTTGGCGCGGGCGAAATTCTTTTGACGAGCATGGACAAAGACGGCACGCAATCGGGCTACGACTTGGATATCTTGCGCCTCGTTTCGACGAGCGTTTCCGCGCCCGTCATCGCCTCAGGCGGAGCGGGCAACTTGACGCATCTGAAAGAAGCCTTTACGCTTGGCGCGGCGGACGCGGCGCTTGCCGCCTCCATCTTCCACTATCGGCAGCATAGCATCATCGAAGCCAAACGCTATCTTGCGCATCACGGAATTGAAGTGAGATTGTGAAGCGTTCCAATCGAATCCAAACTTTCGCAAACGATGAAACCAACGCTCGCGCTCGTGGCGGCATGGCTCGCGTTTGAGACGGCTTGGGCGCAAAAGGTCTTCTCCGTCCAACGCGAAAGCCAAGCCGACGTCAAAGTCTTCGTCGTCAAATATCCAAGCCAAGCGGATTTGCTCGTCTTCAAGGTTAAGCATCCGAGCCAAGCGGATGGCAACGAGGGCAAGTGGTTTTTCGCGCCACGCGAAAGCCAAGCCGAAAAGAAAATTTTTTTCGTCAAATACGAGAGCCAAGCCGATTTGAAAATTTGCTTCGTCAAATACGAAAGTCAAGCGGGTTGGCGGAACGCTTCCAAGAAGCATCTGCTTTACTGAACCGACAAAGGCAAAGCCCCAATGCGAGAAAGCGTTTTCTTCGTCGCCAAAATGGATTGCATGTCCGAAGCGTCGCTTGCGGAAATGAAGTTGAAAGAGTCGCCCTTCGTGGCGCGGCTCGAAGCGGACGTGCCGAATCGTCTCTTGCGCGTCTATCACGAGGGCGATTCGGGGCGGATTCTTTCCGCCTTGAACGAACTGGGGTTGCAAGCCTCGTTGCGATCGGAAACGATCGTCGAAGACGAGCCGCTTGCGAGGGAAGAGCGAGAACGAGACGCGCTCAAACTCGCGCTGGTCATCAATGTTGCGTTTTTCTTGCTGGAATGCGTCGCGGGAATTTGGGCGGAATCGATGGGGCTGGTGGCGGATGGCTTGGATATGCTCGCGGACGCGATGGTCTACGGACTTGCGCTCTACGCGGTTGGCGGCGCGATGGAGCGCAAAAAGCGCGTCGCGCTCGTGGCGGGAATCGTTCAGAGCGTTTTGGCAATCGTTGGGTTTTGGGAGGTCGTCAGACGATTTTTGGGCGTTGAATCGCAACCTGACGTCGCCACGATGCTCGTCGTCTCCGCGCTGGCGCTCGTCGCCAACGCCACGTGCGCATGGCTGTTGCAACGCTCAAAAAGCAAAGAGGCGCACGTGCAAGCGAGCCTGATTTTCACATCCTACGACGCGCTCGCCAACGTCGGCGTGATGCTGGCGGCGGCGTTGGTCTATCTGTTCCGTTCCAATCTTCCCGACCTCGTCATCGGCGCGTTGATTTTCGCGCTCGTCGTCGAAGGGGCGATTCGAATTTTCAAACTCGCAAGGTGAAATGAACGCTCGAAACGAAGCGGCGGCAAGACTTGAAGGTTGGATTTTGGCGACGAAACCGCGCACGCTCGTCGCCGCCGTCGTTCCCGTTTTGCTGGGCACGTCGCTCGCCTACGCCGACGGCAAGGTCGATTGGCTTTCCGCCGCGATCGCGCTCGTTTGCGCCGCGTTGATTCAAATCGCCACGAACCTCATCAACGACCTTTACGACTTTCGCAAAGGCGCGGACAACGAGAAACGCTTGGGCGCGAAAAAAGCCTTGAACGCGGGATTGCTCACGGAACGCGACCTCGCGGTGGCGGCGACGGCGACGATGCTCGCGGCGTTTGGCTTGGGCTTGATTCTGGTTTGGCGCGCGGGCTGGGCGATTCTGGCGATTGGACTGCTCTCGCTCTTTTTCGCTTGGGCATACACGGGCGGAAAATATCCGCTCGCCTATCTCGGACTTGGCGACGCATTCGTGTTTCTCTTCTTCGGGCTGGTCGCCGTTTGCGGAACTTACTACGCGCATCATCAAACGGTTTCGCTCGCGTCGGTCGTGGTCGCCACGGGCGTGGGCGCGATCGCGACGAACATTTTGGGCGTGAACAATTTGCGCGACATTCCCACCGACCGAGAGGTCGGCAAAAAAACGTTGGCGGTTCGGTTCGGCGAGGAGTTTGCGCGAGACCTCTACTATTGGTTGCTCTTCGTCGCCTATTGCGCGCCGTTTGCGCTCGCGTTGATGGGATACGGCTACGGCGTTCTGCTCGCGCTCCTTTCGCTTCCGTTTGCGATGAAGCAATGGCGAATCGTCGCGTTGGAACGCGGCAGAGCCTTGAACGCCGCGCTCGGCGGAACGGCGCAGTTGCTCTTGATTTACGGCGCGCTATTGAGCGTCGGGCTTCTGCTGTCGCGCTTCGGAAAGCCGTCGTAACTTCCGACAAAGTCCGAAAGCCGATGTTGAAGAGGCGATGGTCGATTTTTTTGAAGCTCTCGGCGCTGATTATCGTCGCCGTCGCGCTCATCGATGCCGCCGTGCTGACGGCGTTTCGCTTGGCGTTTGAGTTGCCCGAAGAGCCGCCACCTTCGCCGCGCGGTTACGCGCGCGTCGTGGCAAACTACCTTGCCGACGAAATCGGCTCGCCGCCCGACACGCTCAAAGCCCGACGCTTCGCGGAACGACTTGGAATCGCCATTCGCCTCGAGACGCCGCGCTTCGTTTGGACGTCGTCGCCCGACATGGCGTGGGAAGAAAACGAACCCGCGCCGCCTCCGCCCGACATTCGTCGCCACGAGCGCCATGCGCGTCGGCGCGACCGCCGCGTCATCGCCGTCGCAAGAGGCGAAACGGAGTTTTGGTTCAGGCTCAAAGAGTTGCCCGCGCCGCAGAGTTTTTTCTCGACCGAGCGCGCGATTTTGTGGCTGTTGCTGTTCCTGTCGCTCATCGGCGTTGGGCTGTTCTTCTTGCTGCGCAGAATGTTCGCCCCGATTCAAACGCTCATCGAGGGCACGAAGCGCATCAGCGCGGGCGACTTCGCCACGAGCATCAAGGTCGAGCGACGCGACGAACTGGGCGAGCTTGCCGACTCTTTCAACGCGATGAGCAAGCGCATCGCCGAAACGCTCCAACGCGAGCGCGAACTCCTGCTCGACGTGTCGCACGAACTTCGCTCGCCCCTGACGCGAATGAAGGTCGCTCTCGAACTCCTGCCCGACGGCGAAGCCAAAGCCCAAATCCAACGCGACGTCAACGAACTCAACGCGATGCTCACCGAGCTTTTGGAATCGGAGCGTTTGCGTTCAAGCCACGGCAGTCTGAAAAAATCTTCGTTCTCGCTTGGCGAACTCGCCGAAGAAGTCAAAGCGGAGTTTCGGGACGAAACGCATCGCCTCGTCATCGACGCGCCGCGAAACATCGGCTTGAACGCCGACAAAGAGCGTCTGCGCTTGTTGCTGCGCAACCTTGTTTCCAACGCGCTCAAATACTCGCAAGACGAGGTGAAAATTCAACTCTCCGAAACGCCGTCGGAAGTCGTCATTCGCGTTTTGGACAAAGGAAAAGGCATTGCGAAAGAAGAACTCAAAAAAATTTTCGAGCCGTTCTACCGCACCGATTCCTCGCGCTCGCGCTTGAACGGCGAGGGCGGATACGGCTTGGGACTATATCTCTGCAAAAAAATCGTCGAGGCGCACGGCGGTTCGATCGAGGCGCAAAGCGAAGCGGGCGAAACGCGCTTCGAAGTTCGCTTGCCGAAATAAAAAAGCGGCTCCGAAGAGCCGCCTTCGTTCTTTCGTCGTTCCGCGCTTACTCTCTGCGAGCGGGCGTCAGCGGCTCAACGACGCGAGCGCCGCTACTGCCCGAACTTCTCGCGTTCGTGACGCGAACGTTGTCGATGAACCAACCTCTGAAGCCGTTGTAAAGCTCGTCGCGCGTATCGAACTTGAAGCGAATGCGAATTTGCTGTCCCGCAAATTGGCTCAAATCAAATTCTTCAAGTCGCCATACGGGGCGTTGGTTGAAGCCGCCCGACGTGAATGGCAACGCTCGACGATTCTCGGCGATCGGGTCGACAAACGGATTCAAACGACCGAGCGAGACGGTAGAACCGTTGGAACGAACCACGATGACTTCCATAATGTCGTAACCCGACGCATTGGGATTGACGCTTTCGATCTCGAACCACGTCCAGAACGACAATGTCGCCACGCTATCCGCCGCGAGATTGATGACGGGCGAAGTAAGTTCGCCCGAATGCGGCGCCGCGCTCGTTCCGCCCGAAAGCGAATCTTGCGGCAGTCGAAGCCGTCCAATGAAACTGCCCGTCGAATCTTGCCCATACCAGAAGGCGAACTCTCCGCCAAAGGCTTGCGGGATCGCGGCGTTAGAGTTGTCGTTGGGCGCAAGTTTCACATAGCGCGGAAAGTTGCTGTTGCGAATCGAGGAATTGTTTTGTTGGCGATGCCAGAAGCCCGTGCGCGTCCAGTTTTTGTCGGTTTCCACGTCGTCTTCGAAGCGAACTTGCGTCGAAGCGGAAACGGGAGAGAGCGACGTTTGAACTTGCGTCGTCTGATTCGCCCTGACGATGACGTTTCCGACGACCTTCGTGGCGAAGCCTTGTCGCGCGAAGCGAACTTTGAACGACGGAATCGACGCGCCGCTCGACGATCTGACGGGAATCGCGCCGATGGAAAACGCGCCGTTGGCGTTGGACGTCGTGGACGCGAAGTAGCCATTCGTCAAGGCTTCGTCGGTGGCGCTGATGGCGATGTTGACGCCTTGAAGCGGGTTGCCGTTGTTGTCGCGCACGACCCCTGAAATCGCGCCAATCGGAGTCGCAAGCGAAGTGTCGGCGGGGAAAAGGTCAATCACCGCCAGCGCGCCTTGCGCGCGGTTGACGACGATGCTATCGGCAAAGGTCGGCTTGAAGCCGGGAATCGTCGCGCTAAGCCTGTAAAGACCATCGGCGAGGTTTTGGAACGAGAATTGTCCTTGCGCGTTGGTCTGTTGAGTTCCAACGGGCGAACCCGCCTGCGTGGAAAGCGAAACGGTTACGTTTGGAATCGGCGAGAGTTGAACCGCGTTGATGACGACGCCGTCAATGCGCCCAGGATTGTTGGTTGGCGTGGTTACGCCTTTGTCGTCGTCTTTGCAAGAAGCGACAAACGCAAGCGTCGCAACGAGCCACAAGAAACGAAATTGCGTTTTCATAATCAGGACTGTTTTGGTTAAAAGTTTGGTTGAGCGACGCGAAACCGCATCGACGCGGCAAAGTTCGACGCGAATCGTCAAAAAAACGACGTCCATTTTCAAAAATTGTGATGGAAAAATTCGAGATGAATCGCGCTGGTGAACGAGCGACGCGGATAAGTTCTCAAACGTCATTTTCGGCGCGCCGCTATGCGCTGTTTTCGCTCGTCGCGCTCGCGCTTCTTGCCGCATGTTCGGGAGGCTTGGAGCCAAAACCCGAAACGCGCAGCGGAATGCAAGGGGTGATTCGATTCAAGAATCGCGCGCCCATCGATAGCGTGCGATTGCTCTTCTTGGCGGGCTATCCCACGCCGCCGCGAATTTTCCCGAACGATTTTTTCGTCGCCGTCAACAACCGCGACACGCTGTCGCTAACCGACCAGTATCGGTCGGGAGCGGATAGCATCGTCTATGAAGTTTCATGGAACGCTCGGCGATACGAATATCTCATCGTGGCGCAGTTCATCGCCGAGCCGACGATCAATTCGGTCTTTGTTCGGGAGAATTGGCGAGTCGTGGGGCTTTATGGTCGCGTCGGAAATTCCGCGCTTGGCTCGCCCGTTGAAATTCGCCCAGGCGCGATAACGCGCAACGTCAACATCGAGGTGGATTTTTGGAATCCGATTCCGCTCCCATCGGAAACGACGCGCTGAACGCCCGCTATCGCGTCGGCTTTCGAGCGTTTTTCTTCTTGGGCAAGTAGAGAAGAGTAGAGAAGCGCGCTTTGTCGAAGAGCGATTGCGCAAGGTCGCGGATTTGCCTTGGCGCGACGGCGTTGATGCGTTCCAAGACTTCGGAGTCGGAGCGGAATCGTCCGTAGTAATACAAGTCGCGGGCGAGATGGTTCATTCGCGCCGTCATGCTTTCTTGGCTCATCATCAGCGCGCCTTTGAGTTGGGCTTTGCAAAGTTCGAGTTCTTTTTCGCCGACGAGCTTTTCGGAGATTTTTTCAAGCTCCTGCCAGATGAGTTTGCGCGCCTTCGCCGTTTTGTTTGAATCCGTGGCGGCGTAGATGGCGAAAAGATTGACGTCGTCGCCCGAATTGAAGTTCGAGAAAACGCTATACGCCAAGCCGTGTTTTTCGCGCAGTTCCAAGTTCAAGCGCGAGCTCATTCCGCCGCCCAAGACCATATTGAGCAAGATGGTCGGATAGAACATCTCGTCGTTGCGCTCGAAAGGCAATCCCGTCAAGAGATGCGCTTGCGAAATGGGCTTTGCGATTTCCTTTTCAAACGGTTCGTAGACGGTTGGCGAATAGGGCGCGCGGCAACGCTTTGAGGTTGGGCGCGAGTCGGGAATGTATCTCTCGGCGAGCCTGACGAGCGCGTCGTGGCGAATGTTTCCCGCCGCCGCCAAAATCATCTTGTCCGTCGCGTAATGCGTTTCGAGGCGCGTCAAAGCGATTTTGCGCGTGAAGGAACGAACCGTTTTCTCCGTGCCCGCAATGGGCAGGGCGAAGGGGTGTTCGCCATAGACATATCGGTCGAAGTCGTCGTAGATGGCTTCGTCGGGCGTATCCTCGACGCTTTTGATTTCCTCGACGATGACGTCTTTTTCCTTTTCCAATTCTTTCTGCGGAAAGGTCGGATTGAAAACCAAGTCCGCGAGCACATCGACGGCGATTTCCGCGCATTCGTCGAGGACGCGAGCGTAAAAGCACGTGTTTTCCTTCGTGGTGAAGGCGTTGAGATAACCGCCAACCCGCTCCAAGCTCTTCGAGATTTCGATGTAATCGCGTTTCTTGGTGCCTTTGAAAACGAGGTGTTCAATGAAGTGCGAAATGCCCGCGAGGTCTTTGGTCTCGTCGCGCGAGCCTGTTCCCACCCATAAGCCGATGGCGACGGAACGGACGGTCGGCACGAGTTCGCTGATGACCGTCAAGCCGTTGGGCAAGCGCGTGATTTCGACGTTTGCGACGGGCGAAACATGCTTCGCTGGGGTTGAAAGTCGCTCACGAATGCGCATTTCGGAGAAAACGTTTGAAAAATCGTTTGCGAAGAGCGCGAATATACGAAAAAGCGACGTCGATGCGCGCCGCGGCTTATGATTCCCGTTCCTGTCGCTTGGCGCGCGCTTGCGTTTTGCAAAAAATTTTGACCGCGTCGGCGTTGGGTTTGCAGTCGTGGACGCGCAGAATGTTCGCGCCGTTCATCATTGCGATGACGTTGGCGGCGATGGTGCCGTAGAGCCTTTCGCCAACGGGCGCGATGCGCTCTTCGTCCAACGCTTTGCCGATGAACGATTTGCGCGAAAGCCCGACGAGAATCGGACAGCCGAGCGACTCAAATTCGTTCAAGCGCGCCAGAAGTTCGTAATTCGCCTCGACGGTTTTCCCGAATCCGAATCCCACATCGACGATGAACGACGCAACGCCTCTCGATTTGCCAAACTCGATTGACCGCGCCAAAGCGGATTTGACCTCGTCGACCACGTCGGCGTAGGTCGTGGTTTCCTCGTAACTCCATCGCATTTCCGAGGGCTTTTGCTTGCTATGCATTACGACGGCGGGCGCGTTGAACTTGGCGCAAACGTCGGCAAGCGCGCCGTCGAGGCGAAAGCCCGAAATGTCGTTCACGAGGCTTGCGCCCGCTTGAAGCGCTTTTTCGGCGACGACGGCTTTGTAGGTGTCGATGGAAATCGGAATCGAGAGGCGCTTGGCGAGGCGCTCGATGAGCGGAACGGTTCGGCGGATTTCTTCTTCGGCGGAAACGGGGGTCGCGTTTGGGCGCGTCGATTCGCCGCCAACATCGATGATGTTCGCGCCGTCGCGCTGCATTTGAAGCGCCGCCTCGACGGCTTTGTCGAAGTCAATGTTCTCGTTGGAAAAAAAGCGTCCGCCATCCGAAAAAGAATCGGGCGTGAGGTTCAGAACGCCCATAATGTTGGGCTTGGAGAAATCGAGCTCGAACTCTCGACAAACGAACCGCGAAAACATTTGCGAACCTTTGACCAAGATAGACCCTCTCGTTCAAACGGGAAAACCGTATTTTCTTTCGAGAATCCAAACGCGCTCAAACGAAATGGGCAATCGCTACGAACTCGTTTTGGAAAGCGATTTGAGCGAAGTGCGTCGCGTCGAGGGCTTCGTCAAAAAGATGTGTCAGGAACATCGCTTCGCAAAGGATTTCGCGCAAGACCTGATGCTCGTCATCACGGAGGCGACGAACAACGCCATCATTCACGGCAACAAGTTCGACAAAGCCAAACGCGCGACGCTCTTTTGCTCCATTGAGAACGAAGAAGTGCTCATTGAAGTGCGCGACGAGGGCGTGGGTTTCGACCCTGCCGAGTTGCCCAATCCGCTCGCCGAAGAAAACCTGCTCAAACCGTCGGGACGCGGCGTGTTTTTGATGCGACGGTTCGCCAAGCACATTGAGTATGTCTTTTCGCCGACGGGCACGACGCTCAAAATTCGCCTGCCGATTCGCCGTTCCGAGCGCGCCGACTGCGGCTAAAAGCTGCGGAAAGTTTTTGTAACTTCGCGCCAAGTTCGCTTCCAAATCAACGCTAAAACCAACTTCCGTTATGCGAAAAACCATCTGTCTCGCGTCGCTTCTCGCCATTTTTTTCTCCGCGTGCGGCAAAAAAGAAGAAAAGCCTGCGCCAAAGCCGTTGCCCGTCATCGGCTTCGTTCAAGCGGTCGAGGACGAGACCATCAACGACGCTCGGCGCGGATTTTTGGACGCGCTCAAAGCGGGCGGCTTCGATAGCGGCAAGGTCGTCATCGACTACCAAAACGCGCAAAACGACATTCCGACGCTCAATCAAATTCTCGATCGCTTCATCGCCAAAAAGGTTACGCTCATCGCCGCCAACACGACGATTGCGATGGTAACGGCGCTCAGCAAAACCAAAGACATTCCGATTTTTATGATGGTCGCGCCGCCGCCCACCATCAACAACCTCGCCGAAGTCGATTCGTTGGGCAGAAACGTGAGAGAGCCGCGCAATCTTTCGGGCGTGTATGAAACGCTCACCTACATCGATAGCAATCTCGCCCTCATCAAGCGCGTGTTCCCGAAAGCCAAGAAAATCGGCGTGATTTACAATCCGTCGGAAGTCAACTCCACCAATGCGATGGGGCGACTGCGCCCGCTCTCGAAGCAATATGGCTTCGCGCTCGAAGAGCGCGCCATCGATGCCACCATCAACGTGCCGCCTGCGGCGCAATCGCTCGTCAACGCCAAAATCGACGTCTTTTTCGCGCCGCCCGACAACGTGGTGTTCAGCGCCTTTGAAACCATCGTCAAGACGATGAACGCAGCGAACATTCCCATCGTTACTTCCGAAGCCGACCTTGTCAAGCGCGGCGCGGCGTTTGGCTACGGCGCGGATTTCTACCAATGGGGCTATCAATGTGGCGAAATGGTCGCTTCGTTCTTGAAAGAAAAACCCGACACGACGGGCGCGTCGCTCCGCGAATTGGGCTATCCGCTTCAAGTGGTCAAGGTTCGAAAGTTCGTTCACAACGACGAAGCCCTCGCCCGCTTCGGCTTGAAGGCGCCCGAAGGCTCCGTCGCCGTCAAGTAACTCGTCTCGTTGGGTTTCGCCGAACGCTTCGCAAAAGCCTTCTCGCGTCGAGAGGGCTTTTCGTTTGACGACGATGAAATGTTTGATTGGCGCGTCGACTTGGTCGCAAAAGGATTGGGTGGGAAACTTTTACCCGCCGAAAACGAAGCCTGCGGATTATCTCTCGGAATACGCCAAGCGATTGCCGACGGTCGAAATCGACTCGACCTTCTACGCGATTCCGCGCGCAAGCGTCGTCGATGGCTGGCGCGAAAGAACGCCGCCCGATTTCGCGTTCAGCGCGAAGTTGCCGAAGGTCATCACGCACGAGAAACGATTGCGCGATTCGTCCGAGACGCTCAAAGAGTTTCTCAACGTCATCTCGCGCCTCCAAGAAAAACTTGGCGCGCTCCTCATTCAACTGCCGCCCGACTTCGTCGCCACGCTCGAAACTGTCGAGACGATGAAAGCCTTTCTTGGCGCGCTTCCGACGAGCGAATTTCGCTTCGCGCTCGAGGCGCGGCATCGCTCTTGGCTGAAAGAAAAGTTCTTCGATCGCTTGCGCCTGACGCGCGTCGCGCTCGCTTTGACCGACCAGCCCGCGATGACGGGCGTTTATGAACAGACGACGTCTTTCGTTTATGTTCGGTGGCTGGGCGACAGACGACGCTTGTCCGAACCATTCACGACGCTCAAACTTGACAAAACGGCGGAGATGAAAGAGTGGGCGAAGCGGCTATGCGCGATGAAAGGCGAGGTGGCGTTTGGATACTTCAACAATCATTACGCGGGGCATTCGCCCTCGTCGGCGGCGCTTTTCAACGCGATGCTTTCCGAAATCGCCAAAACTGAAAAAGGCGACCAATGAAAGTCGCCTCGTTGAAGTTTCCGCGATTGGCTTCGTCAAACGCGACGAGTCGCCATGATGATCTCGCCCCATTTCTCGACGAAATTGGGGTTTTCGTAATCGTTGATGGCTTCGATGGGAATGTCGATGGAACTTTTGTCGGTAAAGCGCGCGCGAAATCCGCGAGCGTCTTCAATCGTCTCGAGCACGCGGTCGTAAAAGGCGAGATTTTCGCCCGTTCTCTTTTCTTCTTCCAAAGTGGAGTAGCGATCGAGGTGGAAAGACATCTCGTATCTGCCGAGTTCGGGATACTTCGTTTTGAGCTTGCGAACGATGGCAACGATTTTGTTTTCAATCCCAATGTGGCTAGACGATTGCGCCATGAGCGGATTTCGTTTAGAGTTGAAAGAAACGCCAACGAGGTTTTCGCAAATATACCCTCCCGACGCGCTTGCGCAAAATGCGAGGCGACGCTCCCAACCTCTCCGCCTTCGACGCGATTTATTCGCCAACGCGACCTAACTTCGCCAAACCAAACGCTCAAAACGCAATGACGGGGCAAGACAAAATCAAAACGCGCGCGCTCACGAAAACGGAAGAAACGATCCTCGAAGCGCTCCACTTTATGCTCTCGTTTGAGGAACTCAAAGAGGAAACGGGATTGACCGACGAAACGCTCGCGGACGCGCTTCGCGTCTTGATCCGCGACGAACTCGCGCAAGTCTTGGCGTGGCAAGCCGACAAAGACGATTTCATCGCCCTCGACGAAATCCCATCAGATTTGAGCCACCATCATTTCTTGGCGACGAAGCGCGGACTGTTTTCATATCACTCGTAAAGCCAACGAAAAATCCCTTGCTTTTGCGCAAAAGGTTTCTTACCTAAAAAAGCCTCTCAAAATCAAGTGGTTGAAGCGATGGAAGTCATTGAAGCGCAAAAGGAGCGTTGGTTCAATCTCGAAGAAGAGCGCGTCTTGGAAAAAACGGGCGCGAATCTCAAAACGGGACTGACGACGCCAGAAGCCGAAGCGCGAAAAAAGAAATTCGGCGCGAACGTCATTCCGAAGCGCAGGCGCAAAACGCCGATTGAGCTTTTTCTCCAACAATTCAATCAACCGCTGGTCTACATTCTGCTCATCGCGTCGGTCATCACCGCGTTTCTCAACGAGTGGGTGGATTCGTCGGTCATCTTCGGCGTGACGCTCGTCAATGCCATCGTCGGATACTTGCAGGAATCCAAGGCGCTCAAAGCCATCGAGGCGCTCGCCAAAGCCGTCGCCAGCGACGCGACCGTGTTGCGCGACGGCAAAAAGAAGCGCATTCCCGCCTCTGAACTCACCATTGGCGACGTCGTCTATCTGCAATCGGGCGACAAAGTGCCTGCCGACCTTCGTCTCGTTCAAGTCCGCGAACTGCAAATCGACGAATCGGCTCTCACGGGCGAATCCGTGCCCGTCGCCAAGCAAACCAAGCCCATTGAGGCGGATGCCGTGCTCGCCGATCGAAGCAACATGGCGTATTCCTCGATGCTCGTAACCTACGGGACGGGCGTGGGCGTGGTGGTGGCGATTGGCGGCGAAACCGAAATCGGCAAAATCAATCAGATGATTGCCGAAGCCGACGAACTCGAAACGCCGCTCACGAAATCCATCGCGCGATTCAGCAAAGTTTTGCTGTATGTGATTCTCGCATTGGCGGCGACGACGTTTCTCGTCGGAGTCATTCGCGGCAACGAATGGGTGGAGATGTTTATGGCGGCGGTCGCGCTCGCCGTCGGCGCCATTCCCGAAGGGTTGCCCGCCGCGCTCACCATTACGCTTGCCATCGGCGTGGCGAAAATGGCGGCGCGCAACGCCATCATCCGAAAACTGCCCGCCGTCGAAACGCTGGGCAGCGCCTCGGTCATCTGCTCCGACAAAACGGGCACGCTCACGCAAAATCAAATGACCGTTCAAGAAATTTTCGCGGGCGGAAAACGCTACGCCGTGACGGGCGCCGGCTACGAACCCAAAGGCGAGTTTGAGCGGAATGGTCAGCCCGTCGAAGTCGGTCGGAACAAAGCGCTCGTCGAGACGCTCAAATGCGGAACGTTGTGCAACGACTCGAATCTCGTTTCAATCGAAGGTCAGCGTCGCATCGAGGGCGACCCCACCGAAGGCGCGCTGCTGGTTGCCGCGCTCAAAGCGGGCTTCGAGCGCGAGACGCTTCTTGCCGAAACGCCGCGCATCGACGCGATTCCGTTTGAATCCGAGCGGCAGTATATGGCGACCTTGCACGAAAGTCAGTCGCTCGGCGGCAACGTCGCCTATCTCAAAGGCTCCGTCGAGCGCGTGCTGGAAAAATGCGACAAACGCTACGGCGAAACGGGCGAATCGCTCCCGATCGATGCCGACGAGATTCGGCGCGAAGCCAACGACATGGCAAAAAACGGGTTGCGCGTTTTGGCGTTTGCCTGCAAACTTTTTCCCACGACGCAACGCGCGCTGTCGCATCAAGACGTCGCGCAGGGACTTGTCTTCTTGGGCTTGCAAGCGATGATCGACCCGCCGCGCCCCGAAGCCATCGACGCAATCGCCAAGTGCCACGACGCGGGCATCGACGTCAAAATGATCACGGGCGACCACGAACTCACGGCGAAAGCCATCGCCGAGCGCATCGGCATCGTCAAAAACGCCGAGACGGCGAGCGTCGTCAATGGCAAAACGCTGGCGACGATGTCGGACGACGAGTTGCGCCAAGTCGTCAAAACCACATCAGTCTTCGCGCGAGTCGCTCCCGAAGACAAACTCAAACTCGTCAAAGCCATTCAGCAAAACGGCGACATCGTGGCGATGACGGGCGACGGAGTCAATGACGCGCCTTCGCTCCGACAAGCCAACATCGGCATTGCGATGGGCGTCGCAGGCACCGACGTCGCCAAAGAAACCGCCGACATGATTCTGACCGACGACAACTTCGCCACCATCGAAGCCGCCGTCGAAGAAGGGCGCGGCGTCTATGACAACCTCGTCAAGTTCATCGCTTGGACGCTGCCGACAAACTTCGGCGAGGGCTTGATCGTGCTCATAGCGGTCGTCGCGGGTCTAACGCTGCCGATTTTGCCCGTTCAGATTTTGTGGATCAACATGACGACGGCGATTTTGCTCGGCTTGATGCTCGCCTTCGAACCAAAGGAGCCTGATATTATGAAGCGTCCGCCGCGTCCAGCAAACGAGCCGATTTTGACGAGAGAACTCGTGATTCGAATCGTCATCGTCGGCGCGATTTTGTGCGCGGGCGCGCTATGGGCGTTTGAATGGGCGTTGCTGAACGGACGCTCCAACGAAGAGGCGCGAACCATCGCCGTCAACGTGTTCGTCTTCGGCGAAATGGCGTATCTCTTCAACTGCCGATCGATGCGTTACTCGATGTTCCGCTTGGGGATTTTCACCAATCCGCTTCTGTGGCTTGGCGTATTCTTGATGACGTTTTTGCAAGTTCTTTACGTCTATGTTCCCGCGATGAATGTCGCCTTTCACAGCGCGCCGATTTCGGCGGCGGATTGGGGCGTTGCGCTCTTGCCCGGAATCGTGATTTACGTCGTCATCGGCTTGAAAAAATACGCGCAATACGGTTGGCGCGCCGCGTCGTAAGCGAAAAGAGCGAAAAAGCCTCGCTCGCGTCAATCTTTCGGAATCGGCATGCCCATCTGCGCGTAGATGTCCTCGATGATTTTCTTGTTCTTCAAGGCTTCGGGGTTGTCAGGTTGCAAGGCGAGAACGGCGTTGAAAGCTTTGAGCGCGGGGCGATATTTCTGACGCGGCTGAACGGGCGATTCAGACATCATATAGTTGCCAAAGTTCAGATACGCCGCGACGATGCTCGCCTTGTCGCCCGTCGAGTAAGCCTGTTCGATTTTTTCGTATAGCGTTTTGGCTTTGGGATCTTGGGCGAGCGCGCTTTTGGTGTTCTCGTCCAAAGGCGGCATCGCGGATTTTCGATCTTGCGACCCGCAGGCTGAAAGAAAGAAAAGAGCGAAAAGGAAAATCGTGGCGAACTTCATAGGACGTCGTGGTTAAGTTGATGCGGCGCGAAGATACGTTTTTTGCGGCGAAGTCGCCGAAGACAAGCCAAACGCAAAGACGTCAAAAAAACCTTGACCAAAGGAGATGAAAATGATAACCATTGAGCGTTGTTGCGACGTGAGCGTCGGACATCGCGTCTACAAGCACGAGGGCAAATGCGCTCATCTGCACGGACACAACCTGCGCGTCTGCTTCACGGTCGCGGGCAAGATGGACGAAGTGGGGCGCGTGTTGGATTTCGCCGTCGTCAAACAAAAACTGTGCGGCTGGGTGGATAGAGAGTATGACCACAAGTTTTTGATTTTTCAAGATGACCCGCTCGCCGAAAAACTCAAAGCCATCGACCCCGAAGGCGTCGTGGTCGTGCCTTTCAATCCGACGATCGAAAACATCGCCCGACATCTTGGAGAGACCATTGCGCCGAAAGAATTGGAGGGAACGGAGTGCGATTGCGTCGAAGTGCGCGTCGAGGAAACGCGACGAAACTTTGCGACATGGCGCAAAACGGCGCGATGAAAAAACATCGCCTTTTTGGCTCGAAGAGCGATTCAAGTCAAATCCCTCGCTTTGTCGTAACTTTGCGCCCTCAACGTTGCGACTTCAATGCGGGAACTGGCGCGAAAATACGCGACGAGCGTCGAGGAGTGGCTCAAAGGCGTCGCGTTTGCGATGCAGGAGTTTCTCTTCTTCTCGCTTCGGGCGTTTGGCAAACTTGGAGCGGCGCGGCGGTATTGGCGCGACGTGCTCGACCAAGCCTACATCTGCGGCGTGGAATCGCTGCCGATTTTGATCGTCAGCGCGCTTTCGATTGGCTCGCTCATCGTGATTGAAGTGGGACATCAACTCGCGGAGTTTGGCGCGAAGACGATGACGGGACGGAGCGTCGCGCTTTCGGTGGTGCGCGAGATTAGCCCTCTCGTCGCGGGATTGATGTTGGCGGCGCGCGTCGGAGCGCGCAACAGCTCCGAACTTGGCGCGATGCAAATTTCCGAGCAAATCGACGCGCTGCGCGCCTTCGGCACCGACCCCATCGCCAAACTCGTCGTGCCTCGCCTCGTTGCCGCCGCCTTGATGTTCGCGCCCCTCATCGCGCTGTGCGACGTGCTGGGACTGGTCAGCGGCGCCTATCTCGCCGAATGGGACTTGCATTTGGATCCGGGCATTTATTGGAACTCGGTCATTGACATACTGCGCCCGATGGATTGGGTCGTTGGCTTCTCGAAACCGCCCGTTTTCGCCATCGGCATTTCGCTCATCAGTTGCTACAACGGCTTTGCGACGACGGGCGGAACGGCGGGCGTGGGCAGAAGCACGATCAAAGGCATCGTTTATTCTTCCGCTTTCGTTTTGATAACGAACTTCTACCTCTCAAAAGTGATTCTCGATTTGATGCGAGGCTAACCAAAACGCCTCGCGCGTTCATCGCTCGCAACAATGATTGAACTCCGAAACGTCTCGCTTCGCTACGGCTCGCGGGAAGTGCTCAAAAACGTTTCGCTCACGATCGAAGACCGAACCATCAAAGCCATTCTCGGTCCGTCGGGCGTGGGCAAAAGCACCATCATCAAACTGATGTTGGGGCTGATCAAGCCCACGTCGGGACAGGTCTTGATTGACGACGTCGACATCACCCATCTGAGCGAGGTCGAACTTTTCCCGATTCGTCAAAAGATGGGCATCGTGTTTCAAGGCAACGCGCTCTTCGACTCAATGACCATCACGGAAAACATGAGCTTTTTTTTGCGAGAAAATCTCAATTTGTCCGAAGACGAAATTCGACGGCGCGTTCAGGAACAAATCAAGTTCGCGGGCTTGGAAGGCTACGAAGATAGCCTGCCCGACCGTCTTTCAGGCGGAATGAAAAAGCGCGTGGCGATTGGGCGGGCGCTCATCTTCCACCCGAAGATGATTCTCTTCGACGAGCCGACGGCGGGACTCGATCCCGTCAGTTCCAAAAAAATTTTGGATTTGATTGCGCGCTTGCAACGCGAAATCGGGCTTGGGGCGGTCTTGGTTACGCACATTTTGAGCGACGTGTTCGCCGTCGCCGATTCGGTCGCCGTGCTGTATCAAGGCGAAATCATCTTCAACGACGCGCCGCAAAAGCTTTACGAATCCGCGCATCCGTTCATTGCGTCGTTCCTTGCGAATCCAGAAGATTAAAAACCTTCAATCTCTCGTCAATGGCTTCAACGAGCGGAAACCTCAGATGGCGCGATCTTCGCGCGGGGGTCGTTTTTGTCGTCGGGCTTGTCGCCGCGGGCGCGCTCTTGCTCGTCGTCGGCAGAAATAGCCCCGTCGTCAATCGCTTCATCGACCTCAAAATTTTCGTGCAGGACATTGAGGGACTTGCCGAAAACAACTTCGTCGCCATTTCGGGCAAGAAGGTTGGCACGGTTCAATCGATGACCATCAAGGAGCGCAACGACACCATCGGCGTTGAAGTCGTGATGAGCGTGCGCGCCGAATTTCAAAAGGTCATCACGAAAGATTCCAAAGCCAAAATCAAGCCGCTTGGGGTTTTGGGCGACAAGTATGTCGACATCACGCTGGGTAGCGGCGAACCCGTGAGCGACGGCGATTTTCTTGCGGTCGAGAAGGACATCGGACTAGCGGATGTAACCGTCGAAGGCGAGCGACTCATTCGCAACCTCAACGCGCTGCTCGAAAAAATCAATCGCGGCGAGGGCACGATCGGCAAACTCATTCGCTCGTCCGAACTCGTCGATAGGCTCGAAAGAGCGGCGGAAAATTTGGAGCGCGTTTCCGCTTCGCTCGCGTCCAATCAAGGCTTGGCGGGAAGGCTCATCAACGACGCGGAACTCGGCAATCGCTTTTCAGCCGTCGCAAAGGATTTGGAGACGATAACCGCGTCGCTCCGAGAAGGCAAAGGCACGGCGGGAAAACTCTTGGTCGACGAATCGCTCTACGCGAATCTCAACGGCGCGACGAAGCGACTTGATTCGCTCGTTTCGAGCTGGCGAAATCCGTCGGGATCAATCGGAAAACTCGCGGCGGATTCGACGCTGTATCACAACCTCAACCGCGTCGCCATCGCGCTCGATTCGCTCTTGCGCGATTTGAAAGCCAACCCAAATCGCTACATCAACGTGCGCATGTTTTGACGAACGCGCGGACGCGAAACGTCAATCGTTCCAAGCGGGAGCGAGGAATCCGCGTCGGCGTTGGGCGGCGCGAACTCTTCGCTCCATTGGAAAGCGTTTTGACTTACTTCTTGTAGACGATTTTGCGAATCGTGTCGAACTGCAAGTATGGATACTCGCGTTGCACGTACTCGATCGCGTCGGCGGCGGAGAGTTTCTTTTCCCGCGCTTGCTTGAAAATTTGCCTGATGTGATAATCGCGGAGTTGCTTTTCGTCCAAGAGACGATGAGCGCGCAGTTTGGAGAGAATCTCGTCGGAGACGAGGTCGCGGATTGGATTTCGCATCTTTTTCTCGTTTGGTTTGAGTTGATAATGATTGTCAAAAAGCAGGCGCGCAGCGGTTTCGCCCTAATGTTCAAGCATTATCCCTCTGTTCGATGCGACGCAATCCGTTTTGAGTTGAGTCGTGAGAAATTGTCGGGCGAATATAGGGCGAGCGAGTTATATTTGCAAGTCTCTCGCAAAAAATCAACGCCGCGCTTTGGGGCTTGTTGAAATGACGAAAAAAGAGCTGCAACATCTTTTCGAATCGTTTTCAAGCAAACGCATTGCGGTCGTGGGCGACGTGATGCTCGATAAATACATTTTTGGCAAGGTCGAGCGCATTTCGCCCGAAGCGCCCGTTCCCGTCATCGATGTGTCGTCGCAGAGTTTTCGTTTGGGCGGGGCGGCGAACGTCGCCGCCAACATTCGCTCCATTGGCGCGACGGCTCTGCTCTTCGGCGTGGTGGGCGACGACGACGACGGCGCGATTCTCGCCTCCCGTCTCAACGGCGATGGGCTTTCGGCGGATTTTCTCGTTACGGAACACTCTCGCCCGACGACCGCCAAAACCCGCGTCATCGCGCAAAACCATCACATCGTTCGCATCGATTCCGAAACGCGCAAGCCCATTTCCAGCGCGACCGAGCGCGCTATGTTCGAACTGCTCGCCGAGCATGTGACGTCGCTCGATGCCATCATCTTTGAAGATTACAACAAAGGCGTTTTGACCACGTCGCTCATCAAAAAGATTCTGGCGCTCGCCCAAAAGCATCGCGTGCCCGTAACGGTCGACCCCAAGAAAGACAATTTCTTCGAATACAAACGCGCCACCGTGTTCAAGCCGAACCTCAAAGAAATTTCCGACGCGCTGGGACGAAAGTTCAGCAACACCGACGCGGACGCGACGCTCGCCTGCCAAATGTTGCAAAAGAAAATCAAAGCCGAAAACATCGTTTTGACGCGCAGCGAGAAGGGAATGACGATTTACAATGGGGAAGCGGAGCACATTCCGTCGCTCGCGCTGGAAGTCGCCGACGTGTCGGGAGCGGGCGACACGGTGATTGCGACCTTGACCGTGGGGATGACGGCGGGATTGGACGCGCTCACGGCGGCAAAGCTTGCCAACGTCGCCGCAGGCGTGGTGTGCGCGGAAGTCGGCGCGGTCGCCGTCGACAAAGCCAAACTCTTTTCGGCTTGCCTAAACTACTTCGCCAAACAGCCGCTCACTTCTTGATTTTGAAGGTGAAAGGAATCACGATCGCGCCTGGAACGGGCTTTCCGCCCGAAACGCGAGCGGGCTTGAACTGCGTATCCTCCGTCAAAACGCGCATCACTTCCGCGTCGAGAATCGGATTGATGCTTTTGAGAAAGTTCACCTTCAAGACGCTGCCTTCCTTGTCGACGAAGACTTGCGCAATCGCCTTGCCTTCCGCGCCCGCTTTGAGCGCGAGTTCGGGGTATTTGACGCTTTGATAGAGTTTTTCCAAGCCGCCCACGATCTCTATGTTGCTTTCAAGCGTCGCCGTTTGCTCGATGTCGTCGGCGTTGAGGTTTTCTTCGGTGAGCCTGATGAGCGCTTCCGCGCCTTTTTCGTCGTCGTCGCCTTCGCTCTTCAACTGCGCGATGATGTCGTTTTTGAGCTCGATCGTTTCGTTGGCTACGACGGGCGTTTCGCTGGCGGCGACGACCTCAACTTCTTTTTTCTTGACGACGGGAACGGTTTTCTTGACGGCGGTTGAAGTGGTTGGCTTTTGGGCTTCCGCGACGGCGAGGTTTTCATCGCTTCCGCCCACGCCAAGCTTGACATCGATGCGCGTGATGGAGCCAGCGACCACGGCGACTTCCGAGTTCCAAGCGTCGTAACCGCGCTTGTAAGTTCGGATTTTGTAGTTTTCGGGCGGAACGCTGAGGAAGGTGTAGTAACCTTGCGCGTTGGAGACGGCGGCTTGGGTAACGCTGGCGCTCGTGATGTAGACCGTCGCGCCTGCGATGGGCTTGCCCGTATTGTCCAAGACTCGTCCCATCAAGCGCCCTTGTTGTCCAAGAGCTTCGGTCGCAAGCGCGACCAGCGCCACGACGGCGAGGGTAGCAGCGGCGCGCAGATGGCGTTGCGCCTGTTTAGGCGATAGGTATCTCATTGTCAAGACCGTTAATGTTTTCAATCAAAAGCAGTTGGTCGCCTTTCAAACCTGCGGGAAATTATTTCGCTGCGGTTAGATTTGCAAGCGTCTTCGCTTTTGGAAATAGCGCCAAAGCTTCTTTCAGAACCGCGTCTTCCAAAACCAAAATGGACGATTGCGCTTTCCAACCCCAAATCTGGCGAGCGATGGTCGCCTTTATCATGTTCTTGAAGTATCGCTCGTCTTTTTTGTAATCGCCGTCGCTGTATGGAAGGTCTTTTTTTGCCGCGAGCGCGATGAGCGAGCGCGTCATCTCGTCGGTAACCTCGAACTTTTTTCGGAAGGTTTCAACGCTTTCGTATTTCTGCTTCAAGGTTTTGTTTTGGTCGAGATAGTTTAGCGCGAATTCATCGAAGATTTGCTTGGCGAGCATTTTTCGGTAGTAAGGCGAAAGCGTGTCGCTCCAAACGAAGTAATCGGGAATCACGCCGCCGCCGCCCAAGACGAGTCGCCCCGAAGGCGTTTTGAAGACGGGGTGCGTCGAGTCGCGCGCGACGAAGGAAGCGGCTTCGACGGGTTTGCGAGTTTGATTCCAAATTTTTTTGGCTTCGGCATCGATGTAGCGAGCGTCGCCGTCGCGCGCGTTCAGTTCGTCGTAGTAATCTTCGCGTCCGCGCCTGCCGCTTCCGTATTGGCGTTGAATCAGTCTGCCCGATGGAGTGTAATACTTTGAAATCGTTACGCGAATCGCCGACGAATCGGCGAGTTCAAACTGCCGTTGCACCAAGCCTTTTCCAAACGACGTTTCGCCGACGATGAGCGCCCGATCGTGATCTTGCAACGCGCCCGCCACGATTTCCGAAGCCGACGCGCTTCCGCGATTGATGAGCGCGATGACCGATTCGTTTTCAAACGAGTCGTTTGGCTTCGAGAAAAAATCCTCGTCCTTGACGTTCGCGCCGCGCGTGTAGACGATTTTCTTCGTTCCGCCGATGAACTCGTCGGCGATTTTGATGGCTTGATCCAAGTAGCCGCCCGGATTGCCGCGCAAATCCAAGACGAGTTGCGTCATGCCTTGCGCTTTGAGCGAGCGCATCGCCTCCATAAACTCGTCGTAGGTGGTTTGCACGAAGCGATCGATTTTGACGTAGCCCGTTTTGTCATCGAGCATCATCGTCGCGCCGACGCTGAACGTGGGAATTTTGTCGCGCGTGATGACGAGCGAAATCGGCGCGGGTTCGCCTTGACGGAGAATTTTGACGGAAACCTTCGTGCCTTTCGGTCCGCGCAGTCGACGAATCACGTCGTCTCGCGTGATGCCCACCGCCGTCGAGTCGTCAATCTCGATGATGCGGTCGCCCGATTGCACGCCCATCTTTTCGCTCGGTCCGCCCGCGATGGGCGAAACGACGATGAGCGTGTCGGCGACGATGTCGAACTCAATCCCGACGCCCTCGAAATTGCCCTGAAATTCCTCTTTGGAGCGGCGAACTTGTTGCGGAGTCATATAAACGGAATGCGGATCCAATTGCTCCAACATTCCCTTGATGGCGCTTTCCGCCAACTCGCCGTCGTTGAGCTTGTCGACATAGTGCTTTTTGATGATCGACATCGCTTGTCCGACCTTCGCCGACGGCTCGATTCCGCCAAGTTGCAATTTGCTGCCGACGATTAAGCCGAACGTGATCGCGCCCGCGATGAGCAAAATTCCGACGACGATTCTCATGGCGCTTGACGAAGTTGAGACTTGATGAACGAATCTACGCGGTTTTGACAAAAAAAAAGCGTTCCAAAATCGCTTTCGGAACGCTCGAGAACGAGAAAATGATTCGCGAAACGGCTACTTCTTTTCGCTCAGCGTTTTGGTAAGTTGTTCGTCGAGAAGCGAGCTGAAATTGTCGTCGAAGATGTTGGAAAGATCGACCTCGACTTCTTCGGACGCGATGACTTCCAAAAGCTTGGCTTTGGCTTGCTTGGAGTAGATGCGAATCGTGCCGGGCGGAATGGACGATTTGAAAATGATTTCGAGCAAATACTTTTCGTTGAGGCTCAGAAGGTAAATGCTCCGCGATTCGCCCTCGTGAAAGAGCACTTCAAACGAGGCTTTTTCGCCGATTTGCTTCGCCATCTCCGCCGTCGCCACGAAATTCGAAGCGGCAAGCACGCTGAAAATTTCAAGGTCTCTGTCCAGCAAACCCCCATACTTCGTGATGATTTGCCCCGTCATGTCGCCGAGAATGACCGCCGAAGAACCCGTTTTCGCCGCAAATTCTTTCAGGATCTTTTCAGCCGCGTTGATTTGCGTTTCCGTCAGAACGATTTTTCTGAAATCATCTTTTCCCGTGAGGCTCATTATTCGATGTGTTTTAGGCTTAAAGTTGTTTTTGGATTTCAGGCACGAACTTCGAGACTTGATAGCGAATGTTCCCCAGCATTGCGTTCTGATCGGCGATGACGGTCAGAATGATGTTGCCGTCGGGAAAAATTCTCGAAAGAATGATTCCGTTTTCATACTCGACCATGCTTTGCTCGACCTTTCCCACGTTGAGTTCGTTGCCGATGCTTTCCGAGCTATGCAAGCCGCCAATGACGATCGCGCCAACGGTCTCCATATCCACTTTGCCGTTGCGCGTTTTCTGCTCGATGACGAAGCCGTCTCTTCCAATCAACGCGACGGCTTTGACGCCATCGACTTTGACGAGATTGGCGAGCAAATCGGATATTTCGGGCATGTTTGAACCGTTAGAGAAATTAAGCCAGGTCGATGCTTGCGCTTGCAACGCCGCGAAAATATATCGGATTGAAATAAATTTGCAAAACAACCGACGTCGGCGTTACGATTTGTTTAACTTGATTCATCGCTTCGTTGGGCTACGCCGCCAAACGCTTGGCGCAGGAACGATTTGGGGGTTAATGATCGCTGCGCTTTTGTCGACGCAAACGATGGGGCAATCGGGCGTCGCTCCCGAACCGCGCTCCGACTCCGAAGAAGCGTTCGCGACGAAAGCGACGGCGATGTTGGACTCCTGCGAGGCGATTTGGCAAGAACTGCTCGCCAGCGTGCTTCAAGATTCCGCCGCTCTCTCCGACGAAAAACGCGCCGCCTTGCTGTCGATCGCTGGAGCTCTCGACTCTTGCTTTTCCGCCAGTCTGAACGCGACGCGAGAAAATCTGAGCGCTTCCAAATTTCTCGGCGACGAGGCGCGCCTTGCCAAAATTCAAGCGCGTTGCGCCGACGCGACCCTTGCGCTTTACGATTCGCTCGCGCGCGCCTTCGAAGCCTTGAAACCGCCGCGACGCTCCGCGCGCTTGAACGGCGAACTTGATTATGAGCGCTTGTTGAAAGATCTGTCGGAATCGCGGGGACGAGCGCATCGGTTCAGCGTTCGCTCGGCGTATCAAAGCCGTTCCGCATGGCGCGGCATCGATCAAAATTCGGGCGGAGGCGCTTATTCCTTGTCGGCAACCTATCAACATCGGTCGGGCTTGTTTCTTTCGGCAAGCGTTCTTGGGCTTCAAGGGCAACCCAGCGCGCTCGACCAGATGTCCGTAAGCGCGGGCATTGACATCGAGCTTTTTGATGGCTTGACGACGTCGCTGGCGTTTTCTCGCTATGGCTACGTCGATTCCAGCGTGCAAGCGCGGTCGAGCATTCATAGCGACGCATCGCTTTGGCTGTCGTATTCGACGAGCCTCGTTACGCCCGCGATTTCGATCGTTTGGGCGATGGGCGATTCGGGAAACGATTTCTTTTGCGCGTGGGAACTTTCGCGCGCGTTTGCGTTGCCGCCGTTTTGGGCGGGAAGATGGCTTCTCGTTCCGAGCGTGAGCGGCGAATACGGCACGATTTCGCTGGTGCGAGCGTTTGCGACGCGCTCGCGCCGAAACCCCGCGCCGCAAACTCGCGTGGAGACATCGTCGCCTTTCGTTTTGACGAACTACAATTTTTCTCTTGCGGCGTTTTGCGTCGTTGGCAATCTAACGCTCGCCCCCGAATTCGTTTTCGTCGTTCCCATCAACGTCTCGTCTTTCACGCTCACGGTGATGGGTCCGAACTTGCCTCGCCCAATCACGCGCGCGTTTCAAAGGGGCGGAAAGTCGTTTGGCTACGTTTCGCTCAGCGTCTCTTATTCGTTTTGAACCACGTATCTTTGCGCGTTTTTGACGCATCGTTTCATCAACCTTTTTGCATCGAACGCAATGAGGATCTCGTCTCTCTTCGTCGCGCTCGCGCTGCTTTTCGCCGCCTGCGGTCCGAGCGCGGAACAACAAAAATTGCTCTCCGACTTCAAAGCGACCGTCGCAAAAATGGATTCGCTCGACAGCGCCTTCCAAAAGCAAGAGCAAGAGATGGAAAAAGAGCATAGCGAGATGGAAAAGAAGCACGACGAACTCAAAGCCAAAGGAGCGGAAATTCCCGCGCACGATTCCATCATCGCCGCGCATCGAAACCTAACGAAAGCGCATGAAGCGGCTCACGAGGCGCACAAGAAAACCATCGCCGACCACAAAGCCAAAATCGAGACGTTCACGAAACAAATGCCGCCCGTCGAGGATCTGAAAAAAGCCCTGGCGAGCGCGATGAGCGATTTGGACAATCTCAAAAGCGATTGCGAGCGAATGAGCCAAGACCACGCGCAAATGCGCAAAGACCATGCGCAGATGGAAGCCGACCACGCCGCGCTCGCCGCCCAAAAAGACAAGACGAAAAAGTAATCGCGCTTCGATGCCGAAAAAAGCCTCGTTCAACGATTTGGCGACCGCCATCGGCAAAGGCAAAATCGAACCCGTCTATTTTTTCTACGGCAAAGAGGACTTCCTCATTGAAGAACTCATCGGAATGATCCGCGCCAAACTCTTCGCCTCCGAAGAGGAGGCGCGGGCGAACACGACCGTGCTTTACGGCGGAACGGGAGCGGAGAAGTCCGTCACGCTTGGCGACGTGATTTCCGCCGCGTCTTCTTACGGAATGTTCGGCGAGCGGCGTTTGGTCGTCGTGCGCGAGTTCGACAAAATTCAGAAGCCCAAGAAGGAACAGCAGAAAGCCGTCTACGCCGCTCTCGCCGAGTATGTGAAAAACCCTCTCGAGACGACGACGCTGGCGCTGTGCGCGGGAGAATTGGACAAGAAAGACCTTGCCAAAGAGCCGTTTTCGCTGTTGGATTCGGTCGGCTATGAGTTTCCGCCCATGCGCGACATGGCGGGCTTTGCCGACGATTACGCCAAGCGATTGGGATGGCGGCTTTCGCCCGAAGCCTTGCGACTTCTGACGATGTATGCGGGCAATTCGGCGCGCGACATTGGCAACGAACTGCAAAAGCTCGCGCTCTACGCGGGCGAGCGAGCCGACAAAACGCTCACGGAAAAAGACGTCTCGGAGGTCGTCGGCGTTTCGCGCGAATACAACGTCTTCGAGCTTCAAAAAGCGATTTGCGGCAAAGATTTGCGCTTGTCGTCGGGCATCGCGCTCAAAATTTTGGAGAAGGAAGAGCCGTCTGCCATCATCAACGCGCTGACGACGTTTTTCGCGCGCTTGTGGAAACTGCGCTCGCCCGTCGCGGAACGGATGTCGGAACAAGACATCGCCAAAGAACTGGGAATGTTTGGCGGTCAGGCTTATTTCGCGCGCGAATACAAGCAATACGCGGCGCAATTTACGCTCGCGCAAATCGAGCGCGCCTTGACGGCGTTGAGCGTCGCCGACCAAACCCTCAAAGGCATTCGCCCGCAAGTCGATCGTCCGTTTTTGATGTTGAAATTGATTCGTGAAATTTTGTCGTGAGCGCTTATAATTCGCTCGCGTTTCACCGTTCAACCGCAACCGTCAAAATGTCCGTCAGCCTCGTCAAACACATTCTTTGCCCGATTGACTTTTCCGAAAAATCCTTGCAAGTCATTGACCATGCGACGCGCCTTGCCGACGTGTTTGGCGCGAAAATTTCCGCGTTGAACGTCGTCGATGATATGGCGCCCGAATACGCATCGTATCGGCGCAGCGCAAGAGACATGCAAGCGCTTCGCCGCACGCTCGAGCAGGATTCGCAGAACCGAATGAAACTGCACATCGAGCCGCGCTTGCGCAGTTTTGCCGACTCGCAAGCGCTGACGGTGTTTGGCAAGCCCGCCGAAGTCATCGTCAAGGTCGCCAAAGAGCGTCGCGCCGAGTTGATTATGATGGCGACGCGCTCGTTGGGGCTTGCCAGTCAGTTCATTTTGGGAAGCACGACCTACAAGATCGTCCGCACCGCGCCATGTCCGTTGATGGTGTTTTCGAAGCCCGAACTGAAATTTCGCGCGCTTCGAATTTTGTTTCCGACGGATTTTTCCGAGCTGTCTATGCTGTCGCTTCCGTATCTCTACAAGCTGGCGCTCGATTACGGGTCGGACGTGCACATCGTTCATTTTCGTCAGGCGCACAACGCCGCGTCGCGCGACCCCGCGCGCGAGATGGACGCGCTTCGCCGCAACGCCGCTTCGAATCGCATACCGTTCAACCGCATCATCGTCAACGACAACATCAAAGGCGTTACGCCTGGCGCCGCCGTGCTCAAATACGCCAAAGACAACGGCATTGACCTCATCGTGCTTTCCGCGCACGGCATGTCGGGCTACAAGCAGTTCTTTCTTGGCACGACCGCCGTCGAGGTCTCTAGCAAAAGCGAATGCCCCGTGCTCATCGTGCGCAAGATGGAGTTTTGAAGCGCGCCCCCTTCCGCGTTTTTCCCGCCATCCGCTTGAACGTCGCTGAAATGCGACGCTTTTCGGGCGAAAGTTCAGCCCTCGCTTGCGCCGTGCGCTGACTTCCGTCGCTTGCGTCGCGCAAAGCGTCTCCAAAATGCGACAGTTCGCCTCGAAAGCGTATGTTTTTTGCGACGCGCGCGCTTCGCAAACGCCCCTTTCCGCCGAAATTTCGCGCTTTTCAAAGTGGCACGCTTTTGGAGAAGAGGAGTTTTGAAGGCGAATGAAGTCAGCGCTTTCAACTCAACTCAAACAAGGAACACGGCTATGAAAAAGCGTCTTTTCTCTCTCGTTTTCGTTTTGGCTCTTTGCGCGCCGACCTTTGCGCAAGAGTCGCAAGCGCCCGCGCCATCGAGCGCCAGTAGCGATCT
The DNA here is from genome assembly GCA_025055975.1 of Chloroherpetonaceae bacterium. Lineage (GTDB taxonomy): Bacteria > Bacteroidota > Chlorobiia > Chlorobiales > Thermochlorobacteraceae > JANWWM01. The sequence continues at coordinate 48,048 of JANWWM010000090.1, forward strand.
GATCTTTTTGAAGTCGGGCGACATCGTCTTCGGAGGTCGCGTCGCGTTGGGCGGCGTGGCGGGCGCGTCGTTTGGCTTTTCAGGCATCGCCGAATACGGCATTGGCGACAATCTCGGCATCGGCGGATTTTTCGGCTACTCAGGCTACTCCAACAATTACGGCACGTGGGAAGCCAATTACGCGAACATTCTCATTCTTGGTTCGGTCAATTACCACCGAGACTTTTTGAAGATTCAAAACCTCGACACGTGGGGGGCGGTGAGCTTGGGCTACAACGTGGCAAGCGCCGAAGCCAGAGCCACAGTCGGCAACGCCATCGTTCCCGCCGTGAGCGCGGGCGGTTTCGTGTGGGGCGTTACGGCGAATGCGCGCTACTACTTCACGCCGAACCTTGCGCTTTCCGCCAGCTTGGGCTATGGGCTTGGCTACTTGCAAGTGGGTCTCGACTACAAGCTCTAATCGTTCTTTGTTCTTTCTCGCAAGATTCTTTTTGTCGTCATGCTGAGCCGCTTCCGCAAACGGAGGCGGCTTTTTGTTTTGGCTGAATTCAATCGTAACTTCCGACGAAATGAACCATTAACCTCAACCTTCAAGGGAGAAAGCTATGAACGCGCTTCCTGCGAGCGACTTCGTCGCTTCCGACACGCTCACGATAAATCAACCTTCCGTCAAGCCCGCTTCCAAAAGAAAGAAACGATGGCTTCTCGTTCAGCCCAAGAGCAAAACGAATTTGATGGTCGATTCGGGCAAGGTGAGCATGCCGCTCAACTTGATGATGGTGGGCACGCTCGCCAAAACGCGGTTCGAAGTCGACTTCGTCGATGAACGCATCGGCGACAAAGTGCCCGAAGATTTGTCGAAGTATGACATCGTGGCGATTACGGCGCGCACGCTCAACGTCTCGAAAGCCTACGAAATCGCCGACAGAGCCAGAGCGCAAGGCGCGAAAGTCATCTTGGGCGGCACGCATCCGACGATGATGTTCGAAGAAGCCAAAGAGCACGCCACGAGCGTCGTCTTCGGCGAAATCGAATCCATCTGGGATTTTTTGGCGAGCGACATTGAAAACGACGCGATGAAACCGCAATACAAAGCGGGCGCGTTCAAATCAATGACGGAGATGGGAATGCCCGATTTCAGCATCGCGCTCAATTCGCCTAACTCGCATCGTTACAGTTTTCGCATTCCGCTTTTGGCGACGAAAGGGTGCCCCGTCGGGTGCAATTTCTGCACCACGCCCACGATTTACGGCAAATCGTTCCGCACGCGCTCGAGCGACCGCGTCGTCGAGGAAATCAAGTTCCACCAAAATCGCTTGGGCAAAAAGGACATTCATATTTCGTTTATGGACGACAACATCAGTTTTCGTCCCGCTTTTATGGAAGAATTGATGCATGCGATGATTGGACTTGGCGCGAAATGGAACGCGAACATCTCAATGAACTTCCTTGAAAAGCCCGAAGTGCCCAAGCTCGCCAAAGAGGCGGGGTGCGAACTCTTGAACATCGGCTTCGAGTCCGTTACGCCCGAAACGATCAAGTATGTCCACAAAGGCTCGAACCGCATCGGTCGCTACGACGAAGTCGTCGCCAACGTGCATAACGCGGGCATCGGCATTCAGGGCTACTTCATCTTCGGGTTCGATACCGACACGCTCGCCAGTTTTCAAGGCACTTACGATTTCATTATGCGCAACCGCATCGAGTTTCCCGTTTTCACCATCGCCACGCCGTTTCCGGGCACGCCTTGGTTCGAAGAAATGAAACCGCGCATTCGCCACTTCAATTGGGACAAATACGACACCTTCCACTATATGTATAAGCCCGCCAAAATGGAGCAGGAAGAATTCTTGGAGAACTTCATCAAGATTCAGCGCGAGATTTATTCGTGGAAGAACATCTTGAAGCGCCTATACGGCAAGCCGTTCAACTGGATTTGGATGGTGAACGTGGCGATGCACTACTTCACGCGGCGCTTGAAGCCTGAAATGTTCTTGTGAGCGTTCAGGGGTCGTAGCGAAGCGTTACGTCGCCCGTTGGGGAGCATTGGCAGGCTAATCGTTCCGTTTCTTTGAGCAAATTTTGGGCGCGGAAATCTTTTTCTTCGCGGGTGAGGCGAGAGAGAGATTCCGCGCCCTCGATGATTTCGACGCGGCACGTCGTGCAAAGCCCCATTCCGCCGCACGCGCCGCCGATGCGAAGTCCCTCATCGAGCGCAAGACTTTGCAGGCTTTCGCCGTCCAACCAACGCGCTTTCTCGATGACGCGCGTCGTTTCCGTTCCGTCGGCTTGACGCATCACGACGACGATTCGCGGCATCAGGCTCCCGACGTTTGAATGAAATGCACCATGTTGAGAAACTTGAAAATCATCTTCGTCACGTCTTCTCGATACATCACCACGTAATCGCCCCTATCGACGACCGAGAAGCCTTCGTGTTTGCGTTGTTCGTATTCGGCTTTGCTCAGGCAGGTTTTGAAGACGGTGGCTTTGCCCGTGAAGATGAGCCATTTAAGCATTCCGTGCGTTTTGAGGTAGTATTCGCTGATGCGGACCTTCTGCATTTCGGGCGAAGTGTCGCGCTCGTGTCCGATGCGGCTTACGGCGGCTTCGCTCATGCGCTTGCGCGCTTCGGCGGCGTTGATTTCAATGACGACGATGATGGCGTAGACGTTGTGCCGCGCCAAAAACTTTTGAAAATGTTTGATGTGCTCGATCGTGCGCGGATAGCCAACGACGACAAACGGGCGCGTGTAATAATCGTCGTGCCGAACGTATCGATGGAAAAATTCTTCCAACGCCCAGTCGGCGATTTTGACGCGCAAATCGTCGGGCAAGTAGAAGCCGTTTTTGAGGCAGTATTGAATCGTCGCCGCTTCGATTTCGTTGGCGGGCTGATACTTGGCGACCCACTCCGAGAAAGCGAAGCGAGGCAAGTCCAATTCTTCGCTCATCGCTTTGGCTTGCGTGTGGCGACCCGCGTAGGTCATTCCTTCAATGACGATGCAAGTGTTCGCGTCGGGCGGCAATTTCTTAAACTCTTCGGCGGTGAGAATGTTCGGAAGTTCCAAATCGGCGAGAACGGCGCTGTAAATCATAGTCGGATTGTCTTTGCGTTAATGGAAAAATGTTTGTTGCCCGAAAATACGCACTGCGTCGGAATTTGCGCGACGTCATAACTCCGCGACGACGTGCCGCTCCCACGACTCCGACTCAATGACGCTCTGAATCTCTTGAATGAGCGAAAGCCCGTATTTGTTGAGAAAATAAACGACGTTCAACGCGCGCTCCTGCATTTTGCCCATTGGAAGCAAATTCGCGTCGCATTTTTCCAACTGCGCGACGAACTCGCTTTGCTTCTGCTTTTCGGCGCGAAAGGCTTTTTCCTTCAATTGCCCCAGTTGAAAAAGCATTTTGCCTTGCGCCGTTTCCAACGTTTGCGAGAGCGACGGGTCCAGGCGTTTGAGCGACGCATCGAGCTTCGACATCGCGCTTCTGACTTCGGCTTCCACGCTCGCAAACAGCGTTTCAAGACGAATCTCGGAATGAGCGGCAAGACGCTCTTTGAGGAGCGATTCCTTTTCGAAGAAAAATTGTTCGTAGCGCGCGTCGCGGAACTCGCCGCCAAGTTTTTCAAAGACCTTCGAGATTTTGGGTTCGACAAGCGTCAGGCTCGCTCTCGGCGCGACGAAGGGCATCTCCACGCCGAAGAATCGATACGCGCGTTTCAGTTGCGCCCAATACGCGACTTCGCTCGGACCTGCCACGTAAACGAGCGTAGGCAAGGCTCTGTCCTGAACGATGGGACGCAGAACCACGTTGGGACTTAACTTTTCGGGCGCGTTGTGAACGACGTCCAAAAGCGCGGTTTTGAGCGTCGTCTCGCGCGAAGGCTTCAAAACGAAATGACGCTCGCCGTCGGCTTCCAATCGCCATCGCTTGCCGAACTCGTCGACGAAGTAAAAATTGATGGGCTTCGGCTTGGCTTGAACTTCGTAGCCCTCTTCTTCGACGAGCGCGCTTTGAGCGACGATTTCCGCCGAACTTTTCGGAAAGGTCTCGAACTCCTTGACGAAAACGTCTTTTGCGAGCGATTTGAACGCCGCGTCGTCGGGCGAAAGAAAAATCAACCCATCGCGTTGGAAAAGCGCGTTCATCAACTTTGCGAACGCCGAAAGGAAGGTTTCGCCTTTGCGATACGCGCTTCGAAGCAAGTCGGCGACGTCGGGCTTGAAGTCGCTTGGCGGAAGAAGCGCGAGAAATTCCTCGACGAAAGTCTCGATGCCTTGCGAGAAAGCGATTCTGCCCACCATCTTGCGCTCGGAGCGATTCTTTTCGTCGTAGCGCAAGGTTCTCGCCTCGTTTCCAACGAGAATCGTAACGGAGGAGACCTCGTCGTAGTCGTGGTCTTCGCCTTCGAGCCAAAAGATTGGAACGAAATCGTAGTCGGGAAAATCGCGCTTGAAGCGTTTGGCGAGCGCGATGGCGGAAGCGGTTTTGTAGATGGCGTAAAGATTTCCCGAAAACAAGCCGACCTGTTGCCCCGTTACGATCGCCATCGTTTTGGGAGAGCGGAGTTTCTCAATGTTTTCAAGGGTTGTCGGCGAGGCGTTCCATTGGCGATTTTGGTCGAGCAGAAAGGCTGCCAAAGCGTCGCGGGCGTAAGCGGCGCGTTCAAGGCGCGAAAGTTTTTCGGCGACGTCGAAAGGATTGCGAAAATCGCCGTCGAAAAACGAGCGAGCGATGACGTCGAATTCGGGCGAGCGAGAAGCGTAGCGCGAGAAAAGCAAAGGGAAACGCTTGCCGTGTTGCGCGAGCCGCTCGTAAGAAACGCCGCAAACGTTCATTCGTCAGAGCGAAACCGATTCGCCGATTTTTTGCGAGAGAAGATCCGACAAGGCTTGTTCGAGCGCGACGCCGCGTTTGTCGCAAATCCACTTGCCGTCTTTGTAATCGAACTTCCAGCCGCCATTGGGTTCGGCAAGCCAGATTTGATTGGTCGCGCTTTGTCGGCTCACGATGAATTTCGTTCCGTCCTCAAATTCGATCGTGAGCTTGCCTTCGGCTTCTTCGCACTCGAACTCGTCGCGGTTGAGTTTGTCCAAGGCGTTTGAAAGACGCGAGAGCGTTTTATCGATTTCAACGAGAAGGTTCATCGCTTTTGAATTGGACTTGAAAAGATGTTAAGTTGAGCGTGCGCGATGTTGCGCAATGCGTCCCGCGCAATGTCGGGATTGAGTTCATAGCCAACGCCGTTGCGTCCCAATTCCGCCGCCGCAACGCAAGTCGTGCCTGAACCCAAAAAAGGGTCTAACACGGTTTCTCCCACATAACTAAACGCTTTGATAAGACGACGCGGCAACTCTTTCGGAAACGGCGCGACGTGATTGCGATTTTGTCCGCTTTTTTCAGGCTTCATTAGCCACACATCGCTATTCTTGATGGAAAGCCAAAAATCTTTGTCCAGTTTGGAGCGCTCTTTCTGCTCCTTCGTGAGATGCGCATACTTGTTCGCGCCGAGTTTTGCAGGCTTGTCGAACTCCAAAATGAACTCATGCATATTGTTGATGAGGATTCCGCCGGGGTAAGGATATGTGCCGAAATGAGCGCGCACGCCGTTGGTTTTGTGCCAAATGATGTCGCGTTTGAAGATGAAGCCGATGGATTCGCAGAGGTCAATCGTTCTGCCAACGAGATTCAGCGCGCGAAAGCCGCCGCCGTCCAATCTCACGGGCAAGTTCATAATGTTGATGAAGAGTTTTCTGCCCGATTGCAAGACGCGAAAACACTCGCGCCAAACGAGACCGATTGCGTCAAACCATTCGTCTATCTCGTGAATGTCGCCCAAGTCGTTTTCCAGCGGTTCGCGCGAATACATCTTGGCGTTGAAGTAAGGCGGCGAGGTTACGACGAGGTGAACGCTCTCGTCGGCTAAGTCTTCCATCTTGGTCGAACTGCCGATGATGACGGTTTGCGTCGCGCCGTTTTGTTCAATTACGTTCAGGCGAGAGAGCGATGCGCGCGCAGTTTTCTTGTTTTGCCGTTTGTCTAAGACTTGCAAGTCTGAGAGAGAAAATCGCCGTTGACCGCTTGCCGAAATTTTAGCTTTCAACTGCCCATTTTTGATGAATCGCTCAACGGTTTTGACCGACACATTGAGATACTTTGCCGCCTCAACGATGGAGAGATAGGCGCGCTCTCGGTAGTCTTTCATTCGTTCAAATCTTGTTGGGGTCGATGCCCAGTTTGCGCAGTTCCGCCGCCAATCGCTCGGCGCGCGCTTCGGCTTGTTCGGCGCGTTGGCGCTCTTCCTTCGCACGTCCTTCGGCTTGTTCGGCGCGTTGGCGTTCTCTTTCTGCCAACTCTGCGCCCGTCAGAAGCAAATTCCCTGACGCATCATACCAACGCAGCCACTCCGCCTCTACGCCTTCAAAAACTCCGTTCCACAATCGCGCTTCCAATCCAACGCCCTCTAACTTGCCCGACAAAACCTCTTCATATCGCACGCCGCGAAGTTCGTAGCAGGTGAGCGGTTTCTTCGCGTGAAAAGTCGCAGGGTCGTGAATCACATAATACCTCACTCCAATCCGCTCGTAAATCCGCATCTTCTCGTCAAACTCCCCGCCATAACTGGGCGAAAGCGTCTCAACGACAAGGTCGGGCGGCTTGCCATACTCCCAAACGAAATACGACCGACGACGCTTTTCGTGAATCAAAGCCCCCTGCGGTGGCGAAACGCCAAGACTGAGAAACATATCAGGCACGACGGGCGGCAAATGAAGTCCGTAGAAAACGCCAACATTGTCGCAAGCCAGAAACGGTTGATTGGGTTTCCAACTGGCGTAGAGCGATTCAACGAGCAAGCGTTGTTCGCGTTCTGCAAAGAGGCTATCCACAGGGGTTTGGTCATCGGTTTGAATGTGAGAAATGTCCAGTTCCGCGATGGGTTCGGCATCAGCGTCGTGATATTGAACGGGCGCGGGCGTTTCGGTCTCGGCTTTTTTCACGGGTTCTGCCATCGCTCGTCTTGATTTGATTGCGGGAATATAACGCAACGATGGACAAGCGCCATCGCTGTTTTGAACGAAGCGACGCAAAGGAGCCAGCGTTGCGCAAGCGGTCAAACGTTCAGCGAATAATTCGGCGCTTCTTTGGTGATGAAGACGCTATGCGGGTGCGATTCGCGCAAGCCCGCGTTGGTGATTTTGACGAATTTCGTTTTGGTTTTTAGGTCTTCAATCGTTTTCGCGCCACAGTAGCCCATCGCCGCGCGCAAGCCGCCGATGAGTTGATAGACGACTTCGCTCAGCGCGCCTTTGTAAGGCACTCTGCCCTCGATGCCTTCGGGCACGAACTTTTTGACGTCGTCTTCCGCGTCTTGAAAATAGCGGTCGCTGCTGCCTTCGGCTTCGCTCATCGCGCCGAGACTACCCATTCCGCGATACGACTTGAACTTTCTGCCTTCATAGAGAATCGTCTCGCCCGGCGATTCATCGACGCCTGCGAAGAGCGAGCCAATCATCGCGCTATCCGCGCCCGCCGCAAGCGCTTTGACGAAATCGCCCGAATACTTGATGCCGCCATCGGCGATGAGCGGCGTGTTGGTTTTTGCCGCTTCTTCGTAGCAGTTCATAATCGCGGAGAGTTGCGGTATGCCCACGCCCGCCACGATGCGCGTCGTGCAGATGCTCCCAGGACCGATGCCGACCTTGACGCAATCCGCGCCTGCCGCGACCAAATCGCGCACGCCTTCGCCCGTCGCCACGTTGCCCGCCACGATTGCCAGCGACGGAAATTTCGCTCTGATGGCTTCAACCATTTTCAAGACGGCTTCGCTGTGTCCGTGCGCCGTGTCGACCACGATGGCGTCAACGCCCGCTTGCGCGAGAGCCTCGACGCGCTGAAGCGTATTGGCTCTGATGCCTACGGCGGCGGCAACGCGCAATCGTCCGAGTTCGTCTTTGCACGCATTCGGAAATTTCTTCTTCTTCTGAATGTCCTTGAAGGTGATTAGCCCTTTGAGGTTGCCCTCTTTGTCCACGATGAGCAGTTTTTCGATTTTGTGATGCTGCAAAATTTCTTCGGCTTCATCGAGCGTGGTGCCGACTTCGGCGGTGATGAGATTTTCTTTGGTCATAATGTCCGCGATTTTTTGATGCAGGTCGGGCTTGAAGCGCAAATCGCGGTTGGTGATGATGCCGCGCAGTTTTTTGTTGGGCAAATTTTCCGAGCCGTTTTCCACGACGGGAATGCCTGAAATCGAGTAGCGCGCCATAAGGTCGAGCGCGTCTTTGACGGTGGCGTTTTCGGTGAGCGTAATCGGATTTTTAATCATTCCGCTCTCGGAGCGTTTGACGCGGTCGACTTCGGCGGCTTGGCGTTCAATCGTGAGGTTTTTGTGAATCACGCCCATTCCGCCTTCGCGCGCGAGCGCAATCGCCATTTCCGATTCGGTAACCGTATCCATCGCGGCGGAAAGGAGCGGGATATTGAGACGAATGGACTTGGTGAGGCGCGTTGAAACGTCGGCGTTGCGCGGCAACACGGCGGAGCGGGCGGGCACCAGCAACACGTCATCGAAGGTCAAAGCTTCAAAGAGAATTTTGGACATTGTTGGCGACGATGAATTGGGTTGAAGTTTGGACGAGAAGTTTGGCGCAATCGCGCAAGAAGCGGGAACGACGCGGAACGGCTGTCATTCGTAATTTCTTTTGCGAAATTACGGCGCCTGCGCCGCTCGAACAAAAAGAGGGCGAGCCAGTCGCCCTCTCGTTGCGAAAAGCGATTTGCGATTAAAACGTCTTGCCAATCGTCGCATTGATGACGAGCGCGTTGGAATTGCTCACGATGAAAAAGCGAGCGTCCGCGCCAAACGTCAAATCTCCGCCAAGCGGGAAGAAAAAGGTTGCGCCCGGAGCGAGCATAAATTCAGAGGAGCTTCCTGATGTTGGCGCGCCAAATCCGCCACCGCCGCCTGTGGTTTCAAACTTGGAACTGATATTCGCAATTCCAACGTAGGCTGATGCTCGAAGCTTGAACGATTGCCCTTCCAGCTTCACGTTATAGCCGACATCGCCACCAAGATACCATAGGTTGACGGTCGACTTCGTCGTAGTGGTTTGACCAAAAAATGATTGCGACGATTCCACCGTTTTGCCCAAGTGGTAGGCAAAAACGCCGCCAATGTAGATGTCCTTTTGCGATTCAATCAAGCCGTCTTTGCCTGCGCGCGCGCCGATGCCGATGTTGTAGCCGTCTTTGAAGCCATAGCCCGCCATCGCTTCGGCTTTGATTTGCGCGTTTGCTTTGGACGAGAAGAGAATGGTGATTGCCACGATTGCGACGAGAAGGATTCTGTTTTTCGTCATTGCTAGTTTTTTGGTTTTGGTTGAGCGTTTAACGTTAGGGTTACGCAAAAGAAAGAACGAAAAACCTCGCGCTACTCGGCTTGCGTCGTTTGCCCCAAAGAAAGCGAGCGATTGCCCCCGCCTGGATTGCTGATGTGCAACACGTCGAAGTTGCCCGTCAAAGTTATGGTCGTGTTCGTTAGCGCGCCATTGACCTCTTCTCGCAACGTGCCGCTGTAAGCTCCTTGAATGCGCCCGCCAACGGGATCATAGCGCGTTACGTTGATGGTGGCAGACGTTCCGCTGTAAAGAGTTTGACCATCATAGCCGCCCAAGAATTTTCTGCCTTCCACGTAAAGTTCGAAGCCTGCCGCTCTCGATGCGGATTGATACGTGCCTGTTCGATTGCCGAGAAACCCAAGCAAACAACCTGTTCGGATAGAATCAAACGAGACGACTGCAACCAGTTGGTAACAGACCGTAGCGCTGTCCTGCGGGACATACGTTCCTATGGCAGGGCTTGGCAAGGGGAACTGCGGAACGTTGAGAGACGCGGGGACGATGAAGGTTCGATTGTTGTAACCTGCGCCATTGACCGTGAAAGAATTGGTCGGAGAGCCGCCGCCGCTTGCGGGGTTATCGTCTTTCTTGCAGGCGGCAAACAAGGCAAGAACAAAAACCAGAAGCGGAAAAAAACGAGAGTTAAGCATAATGCCTCCTATGATTTGCGTTGAGGAGCGAAGATAGGGAAATTTTGGCTTCCCACATTAGCCGCCATTGAAAATTCTTCGATATAAAAGCGTAACTTCGCCCGCTTCAACTTTTCCAAACTTCTTCTATGAACAAGCAAAAAGAACTCGAACTCAAAAACCTTGCGCTACGGGTGCGTGAGCACATCGTTCGAATGGCGACCGACGGCGGTTGCTTCATTGGCGCGTCGCTCTCCTGCGCCGACCTCATCGTCTATCTCTACAAAGAAGTTTTGAAACTCACGCCCGAAAACTTGCGCGACGAGAACCGCAACTATCTCTTGCTCTCGAAAGGACACGACGTGCCCGCACTCTACGGCACGCTCGCCGAACTGGGTTTCATCGAGCGCGAGCGATTGAAGCATCATCTGCATACGAGCGACTCGATTTACTGGCATCCGAATCGCGCCATTCCGGGCATTGAATTTCATTCGGGGTCGCTCGGTCATTTGCTTTCGGTCGCAATGGGCATCGCCTACGACATCAAACTGCGCGGCGGCAAAAACAAAGTCTATGTGATTGTGGGCGATGGCGAACTCAACGAAGGCTCAATGTGGGAAGGCTTCCTCGTGGCAAAAGCCTACAAGCTTGATAATCTTGTGGCAATCGTTGACCGCAATGAGTTTCAAGCGAATGTTCGAACCGAAGACCTCATTCCGATTGAGCCGCTCGAACCAAAATTCGAAGCGTTT
>JANWWM010000009.1 GCA_025055975.1 Chloroherpetonaceae bacterium
AGGGCGCCAGCGAGGGAATAGAGCCGCCCCAGTGAATCACATCGCGGGTGATGTTTTGGGCGTTGAGGTAGTTGATGAGGGTGTCGCGGCTGGCGCGCATATTGGCGTTGGTGGTGTCCATCAAGATGGCGACTTGGGCGGCGACGAAGCCCGTGCCGGAGAGGGGAATGGTGGCGGGGCTGCCCGAAGCGCCCGTGTAAGCGACTTGGAGCGAAGCGGACTTTGCGCCTGCGGAGGTTGGCGAGAAGGTTACGGAAACGGTGATGCTTTGACCAGCGTTGAGATTCGCAGGGAGGTTGTTGGTGTTAGTGAGCGTGAATTGCGAAGCGTCCGCTCCCGTGAGCGAAATCCCCGTAATCGTCAGCGTGCCTTGTCCGACATTGCCCAAAGCGATGGTCTGTGGCGCGGAAGAACCGCCGACGTTGATTGAACCAAAGTTCACCGACGATGGCGACGCGCTAAAAGTTGGCGTAGCGGCGAGACGCTCAACCGTTAAAGCGTCAATGCCAATGTAATTGCTATTCGCGCCCAATGGACCACCGTCTGCGACGCAATATCGAATCGCAAAGCGACCTGTCGAGCCGCCTGTCGTAATGCCAAAGGCGCGACGTTGCCATCCGCTCGTCGAGACCTTAAACCGTCCAAGCTCGACCCAAGTAGCCGCTTCGGGAACGCTATCGCCCGCCGCCGAATACATTACGCGAATTGAGTCGGGATATGGACTGCCGTCGGGCGAGCGCGACCAAAACACGATGGAGTCGCCCGATTGCGTCGAAAGAGCGGGCAAGACAAGCCAGTTGTCAATGTCGTTGGCTCCCGTAACGCTTTGGAAATTGGAGCCAACATAGCCGTTGCTCGGTCCGTTGAAAGCTGGAAATGTGCCTGGATTTCCCTGAAACCAGATTGGCGCGCTGCCTTGCGGTCCCGTGCCGCGATAGTAAATCTTGTAGCCGCGATTTTTCAGCGCGGTGGTATCGTTGGCGCCGTCGAAATTGTCGGTGTAGAATGGCACGTTTTGTGGAAACGCGTTCACGCCTGGAGCGTTGCGCGGCTGAGAGAGAATGGGCGTTCTCGCGCCGTAGGGATCGGGCGGCGCAACGGGTTTGTCTTGGGCTTTGGCAATTTGATGCAACAGCAGCAGAGCGAGCATTGTCGCCATAAGGTAAAGTTTTCGCGTCATTGTCTTTGTTGGGTTTACGTTGATGAAAGAATGCGGTGAATTTTGCCGTTTTGTTGACAAAGTAAGGCAATGTAGCGCAAATTTTGTTCAAAGTCAAGAAAGACGAGGGTTCGGAAGCGGCATCGAGCCGCATGTGTCGCGTTGCGACCTTTTCAAAGGCGGGTAGATTCCTCGCTGGCGCTCGGAATGACGCGGAAACTCGCCT
>JANWWM010000042.1 GCA_025055975.1 Chloroherpetonaceae bacterium
TGTCTGCACTAGACTATGCGGCAAAAAGACTAAGACCATTTTCGCGCTGGGCGAATGTGCCATGGCTGGTCAGATTTGCAAAAGGCATATATGGTATTGGCGATTGGATAATCTTGGGTGTGATATATAGACCGCTATCTACTGCCTTCGCAGCCAGATCTCCTGCAATGCTGTATGGAGGAGTGTTCGTGTATGCCGTCGCCTGGATAGTCATATCTCTCGGCATAAAGGTGGATAACTTTGACTTTTTCCCTGACCGTTGGAGCGGAGCATACATGATACAAGGCAGTTACTACGAAAACTTGCGCTCAGAGGGCAAGCTGTTCCTGACGCCTTACATCCAGTCGGACATTGTCAGGGAGCCTTTCGTTAGACTCGTGATTCCCTACGATGTGAGTCTCAACGATAGCGTTCTGGCTCGAGCCCCTGCGCTGGCAGAGATGAGTCGAGACAAACCCACGGCAGAGCAGGTCAAGCTGGCAATTGAGACGATGCGCAGATTTTACCACATTACGCTGAACGACTCCACTTTGTCAGAGCTGGAATTTTCGTTTTACAAAAATCCCAAAAACGAGCAACCATCAATGGTTGCCTATATTCCCGCAGAGCATTTGCCAAAAGGGAAAAATACGCTGGCGGTAAAAGCTGGCAAAAACGAGTGGGTGATTCCGTTCTATCGGTGATATTCCGTCTGATATGCGTTAATATGTCCCGCGATTATCTCCGCCGTTTTTTCAGGCAACTCGAGCGTGATGAGATGACCGCATTTTTTGATGAGTTCAAATCTTCCCTTTCTTGCGTAACCGCATAACTTTTTGGCGTTTTTCCAAGACACCACCTGATCGCCCTTCCCCGCCACGAATAACATCGATACATTCAGCGCGGCGACCTGCTTCGGCAAATTTTCCGTCACCTCGATTTTTGACAGCTGTTCCGCCGTTTGTTTGATGGCGTTGCTTGAACAAAAGCGCAGACTGTTCATTCCGACCAAAATATCTTCTTTCGTCGCGGGGTTTCGAGCGAGCGTAACGCGAGCGTAGGCATATAACGCGGGCCACCACGTCAATCGCCTCACGATTTTGTCGAAAAGAAACGGAATCGCTTTCGGAATAATCTTCGATATCGTCGGGTTATTTGGGAAATAGCCGAAGTTGAAAAAAGTTAGAGATTGAATTTCGGACTCGTTTTTCATCGCGTAATCCAGCGCGACGAATGGACCGAGCGAAAACGCCGCGATGTGATACCGTTTCAAGCCGAGATGCTCGACGAGAGCGTGAAGGTCTTTAGAGAGCGATTGAAGCGAATAATCGTTGCGAACGTCTTCGTCCGACCAACCGTGCCCTTTAAGGTCGTAGGCGATGGCGCGAATGTTTTTTCGGACGAGAAATCCGATAACCTTATGCCACCACATCCACCAGCAATCCCAGCCGTGAATCAAAATCACGGTTGGCGCGTCGGGCGAAGCGTCAGGGTTGGAATCGTAGTAATGATGCAACGTGCCGTTGAGCGAGACGAAATGCGACTTTTGAATGAGCGAGAGTTCGTATTCGGCGTAATGGCGTTCTCGCGCTTTTTTGGATTGAAGTCGCTGTTGAATTTCGCTTTCATAAATGCGGAACTTCTCCGTCGCAAGCCGCGTCGCCGACGCGCTCGTCGTTTGTTGCGAGATGGCGTTCATTTTTCTCGTCGTTCATTTTCGCGCTTTGCGAAGTTAGAGAAGTTTCGCGGTTGTCGCAATCTGACTTCTGACGGCGTTCCCTTCTCGGCGATTAGACCGCGTCGCTCAAACTCGTAAAGGTGAAGTCGCGGATTCGCATCGGCGGAACGAGATTGCCGTTCAAACGTTCGGGCTTGCCAAGCGCGTCAAGGTTGTTGAGCATAATGACAGGGCTTTCGTTGAAGCGCATATTTTTGATGGCGTATTGAATTTTTCCGTTCTCAATGTAGAACGTGCCATCGCGCGTGAGCCCCGTGTAGAGCAACGTTTGCGGGTCGACGCTTCGGATATACCACAGGCGCGTAACGAGAATTCCCTTCCTCGTGTCGCGGATTAGGTCTTCCAAGCTCGCGTTTGAGCCTTCAAAGATGATGCCGCTCGGAAACGCGATTGGCTTTACGCCCTTTTGCGACGCCCAATAGCGGTCATAGACGAGATTTTGCAGAACGCCGTTTTTGATCCACCACGTTTTTTCTCGCGGCAATCCGTCGCTTTGCCAAGTTTGCGCAGGGATTTCAGGGTGAGTTGGGTCGGAGTAGATATTGACGCGCTCGTCCAAAATTTTCTCGCCGATTTTGTTGCCGCCGCCTTTTTTGGAGAAGAAACTTCTGCCCTCGTCGGCGGCGCGCGCGCCCATTGCGAAGATGAAATTGTTGAGCAAGCCTTCGTCGGAAACGAGCGCCGCCGGTTCGAGAATCACGGTGTATTTGCCTGGCTCAATCGCTCGCGGGTTGCGCGACAGTTCGGCTTTGCGGACGGCGATTTCGGAATCTTCTTTCGGGCGAAACTTTCGGACGTCGTTGTAATCCTTGACCGCGTAACCCGATCCCGTGCCGTCGTTTGTTCGCACGGTAAGCGTGAATTCCATTCCCGTCGATTTGTGGTAAGCGAACAATCCCTTTGAATTCGCCATTGCGGAAAACCGCGCGCCGTCTTCAAAAAAACCCGCCGCCGTCATTCCCAATTTTTCGGCTTGCGAAATGCCTTCTTGCGCGACGCTGGCGCGATAGTCGGGCGTGATGGTCGCCGTCGGCTCAAAGTAGGCTTGCGATTCCAAGTAGGTTTGAGGCTCCAAGAACGGCATCGCTTCGGGGTTTTCGGGCGCGAGTCGAGCGAGTTCTTCGGCTCTGCGGACGCATCGTTCAATCGAAGCGTCATCGAGTTCGTTTGCGGACGCGCTGCCAACGCGCTTGCCGAACTTCGCGCTCACGCTCAAACTCACGTCCTCGACGAAACCGCTCGTGGTAACCGTGTTGCGAGCATAGCGTATGTTGCCGCTTGCGCCGCCGCTTAAACTCGCCTCGCATTCCTCTGCCTTCGAGAACGAAAGAACTTTATCGAGGATTTTTTTTGCGTCTTCTTTTGATAGAACGGACATCGTTGATTCGTTGCAGATGTTTTGACGAGAAATGTTGCGTTGCGCTCAACTCTTTCGCATCAAACGTTTCGCGCCGTGTTAATCACGTTCACGTTGTTGAAGCGCGTCGTCGAACTGCCGTGCGAGACCGCGCTCACCTGCCCAGGCTGACCTTTGCCGTCGAAGAAACTGCCGCCCAAACGGTAATCGCTCTCGTCGCAAATCGCCACGCAACTGTTCCAAAACTCCTGCGTGTTGGATTGATACGCCACGTCTTTGAGCATTCCGACGATTTTGCCGTTCTTGATTTCGTAGAACAGTTGTCCCGTGAATTGAAAGTTGTAACGCTGTTGGTCGATGGAGTAAGAACTATCGCCAACGATGTAGATGCCTTTGTCCACGCCCGCAATCATCTCGGCGACGGAAAGTTTCGCTTTGCCCGGAGCGAGCGACACGTTTGGCATGCGTTGGAATTGAATCGAGCTCCAACTATCCGCGTAGCAGCAGCCGTGCGATTCCTTTTCGCCAATGATGTGGACTTGGTCGCGTATGGCTTGATAATTGACGAGGATTCCGTCTTTGATTAAGTCCCACCGTTTCGTTGGCACGCCTTCGTCGTCGTAGCCGACCGCGCCGAGCGACGTCGGTTGCGTTTTGTCCGCGAACAGATTGACGATGGGGCTGCCGTAATTGAAACTTTTGCTTCGCCATTTATCGAGCGTGGCGAAACTCGTGCCCGCGTAGTTGGCTTCGTAGCCAAGCACGCGGTCGAGCTCGAGCGGGTGCCCGACCGATTCGTGAATCGTAAGCCAAAGATGCGCGGGGTCTAAAACCAAATCATATTTGCCCGGCTCGACGGATTTCGCTTTGAGTTTCTGTTGAACGTGCTTGGCGGCGAGCGCCGCGTCTTCAATCATATCGTAGTATTTGCCATAACCGATAATGCCTTCGGGCAATTGATATTTGCCTTCGGGTCGAGCGGAAAGATATTCGTAGCCCATTCCCATTGGCGCGGCAAGTTCCGAGCGCGATTGAAATTTGCCCGTCGTTTTGTCGACGACGGTTACGTTGAACGTGGGCCAGATGCGGTGAATGTCTTGGTCAATGTAAGAGCCGTCGGTCGAGGCGAAGAACTTTTGCTCATTGACGAGGAAGAGCGACGAGCTGACGAAGTTGGCGCCGTTTTTGAGCGCCGCGTCGTTGACGGCAAGCAAGAAATCGGTTTTCTCTTTGATGGGAACTTCAAAGGCGTTTTTTTCAATCGGCGTTTGCCACCTTACGTCGCCGAGCGCTTTCGTGGGCGCGAGTTGAACAGGCTCTTTTTGAAATTTGGCGTTGATTTTGGCGATGGCGACGGCGGTTTCGGCGGCTTTCTTGATTCCGTCAGGCGTAACGCGATTGGTTGCGGCGAACCCCCAAGCGCCATTGACGATGACGCGAATTCCAACCCCAAACGATTCCGAGCTCTGCGCGCCCAAAACTTTGTTTTCTCGCGTGAAAATCGCTTGACGCAAATAGCGACCGATTCGAGCGTCGCAATAACTCGCCCCGTTGGATTTCGCCACGTTGAGCGCGACGTCGGCAAGTCGTTTTTTTTCGGCAAAAGACAAATTCGGCGCGAGCGCTTCGGCTTCGGAAATCTCTCTTGCGAAGGCGGGAAGCGGCAATATCACCGCGCCCGCGCCAAGCGCCGCGAGTCGAAGAAAGTCTCTGCGATTCAATTTCCGTCCCTTGTGGTTTGCAAGTTAAAATGTTGGAATGTTCAAACGCGAAACGAAGATAGCGTTTTTGCGCAAGAAAAAACTCGCTCAATCTCAAACGCGAAGAGGCGGTTCCATGCCGCCTCTTCCCCGCTTTCAAGACGATTTGCGATTACTTCGCCAAAATCAACTTCTGCGTTTGCGTAACCGTTGGCGTTTGCAGTCTCAGGAAATAAACGCCTGAGGCAAGTCCATTGGCGTTGAATTGCCGTTGATGCTCGCCTGCGGGCAACGTTTCGTTGACAAGTTGCGCCACTTCTTGTCCAAGCGCGTTGAAGACCGAGACTTTGACCGAAGTTTGCTCATGCAAGCGGAACGAGACGGTTGTTGTCGGGTTAAACGGATTCGGGTAGCTTGAAAGCAACTCGGTTTGTTCGGGCTTCTCCGACAGAGCGGTCGCCGTCTCTTCGCCGCCCGCTTTGACGATGGAAGCCGGATACGCGCTCGTGCTCACGTTTCTCGGCGCGGTGTAAGTGGCTTTTACCCAAACCCTCTCGAGCGGCGCGGACGATGCCGACGTGTGTTGCGCGCGAATCGTGTAGAAGCCCGTCGCGGATGGCGTGTGCGTCAGCGTTACCGTGCCCGTGCCGCTTCGCGTGGCGACGATGGAACCTGAGCTGTTATAAAGGTTAAGCGTGTGCGAGCGCGTCGTAACGCTGGGATACAGTTCCACCGTGATGGGTCTGCCCGCCTCGGCGAAAATTCTGCCCGCCGTGCGCAGCGCGGTCGAGCCTGCAGGAAGCGCGCCTCCTTGCCGAAGCGATGAGGGATGGCTATCGCCCAAGTCTTGTGCCAGTTCCCACTCTTGCGTCGTTGGGCGTTGCGGCGGATTGAACGTATTGCCGTCATAGCCAACGGGTCCAATGATGCAGTAGCCGCCGTAAGCGCTGTTGGAAGGCGGAACATTCACATACACGCGGCGATCGGCGGGAACGGTGTAAGTCCAACTGCCATTCGCCCCCGAATAATCTTTCAGCACCGTTCCGGGCGCAAAGTCGGTATTGATCCAACAATTCATCCAACTCGTTCCGTTGTCGTTCACGCCGATGATGGCTCGTCCGCTTCGCTCAATGACCAAAAGGTCAGGCGCTTGCCAACGCACTTTGTATGCGCCCGCTTTGAAGTTGAGCGTTTGGTGGCACCAAATAATGTTGGCGATTTTGGGTCGCACGGGCAAATCCGTCGCGCTGGTCGGCAGGTGCGTCCATCGTTTGCCCGTGCCGCCAATGTCGAAGAGATCTTCAAAGAAGACTTGCGGCGAACCGTCGACCGCCATCATCACGGCATATGCGGCGGGCAAGCGCACGTTGAAGGGATCAATGTGCGGCGCGAGTTCGCTTCCCGTGTTCCAACCGATGTAGTTGCCCGTCGAGGAAAGTTGCGGACGGAACGTGTCGTGATTGTTCACGAAGGGAACGGTTCGCAAGCGACGCGATTGTTGTCGACTTGGAATCGTGCCAATATCGAAGAAGCCGTTGCCCGCGACCATATCATAGATCGCCGAGCGGAGCGCGAAATCGAACGTGCCGCAGAGTTCTTCCGAGCCGCCGTTGCTGTATTGGACGTTGTGAACCCACGTGTCCAATTCCGACGCGCCGCCCACGTATTCTCCGACGGCGAACATTTGCGCGCCGCCATTCGCCCAGCCCGCGTTATACTTGACGTTCCACAACAGGTCTTGGGTGACATAATGCGGGAAATGCTTGACCGCGTCCAATCGGAATCCATCAACGCCCGTTTGCTTTTTGAGCCAAATCATCCATTGACGCGCTTGGTCGCGCATGTAAGTGGAGTTTTGCGGCGGATTGAACGTGGCGTTTGAGCTTAATCCCGAACAGTTGTTGTAGTAGGCGATGTCGGGACCGAAGAGTTCGTTGTTCCAGTCCGCGTCGGTGTTGAAGCCGTTTCCAGGGCTTGGATTGAAGTTTTGCCAGTTTTTCGGCCATCGTCCTCTTCGGGCGAGATAGTTCGCGGCGGATTCGTCCGAGGCGGGCGTTTCGTAACAGACGTAGCGGAAGTTTTTGTATTGATTGCCTGCGGCGGCAGGATCAATGCCGCCCGCGCCCGTCGCCGAGCCCGCGCCGTTGACATGGTTCAGCACGACGTCTTGAATCACATCGATTCCGTTTGCGTGCATAATCGCCACCATTCGCAAGTATTCGTCTTTGTTGCCAAGGCGCGTCTTGGTCGTGCCTTTTTGGAACTTGTCGCCCAAGTCGTAGTGGTCGAAAATGCCGTAGCCATTGTCGCTCGTGCCGCTACCGCCTTTGCTCGTTGGCGGAATCCACACGGCATCGATGCCCAACGCGCGCAGGCGCGGAGCCAAGTCGGAAAGGTAGTTATACCAGCCATTCGGATAGTTGTTGTTCCAATAGTCCCACCAAAAGGCTTGCAAGACGACTTTTCCGTTCCAAGGATTTTGAGCCGAAGCGGGAGAAAACGAGGCGAAGAACGCGATGAGGATCGCAACCCAGAATTGTCTTTTGACGCGCAACGACATAACAGTGTCTCTCCTTTTAGTTTGTTTTCGGTTGTTTCGTTGAACCAACGCAGAACCAAGCGAGAAGGCGAGAATCGTCGGCGCGGGGCTTTCGCTGGGAGAGGAGGCTCAAAAGACGCGCTTCTCTCTTGCCTGTCAATTGGAATTTGATTTGATCAATCGCCGCGAATCTACGTCGCAAAAGAAATTTCCGCAACGATTTTTCGTTAAATCGTTTAACCTGCGCTAAACCGTTTTAATTTTCGCTCGCTTTCGGTCGAGCTTTCGCCTCTTTTGTTGAATCGTTTAACTAAATCGCGCGCGAATTAGCCGCTCATCGCTCTCCGCGAGCCGTCGAAGCCGAGCGTTCCGCGACCTTCGCCGCTCTTTTGCGATGCGGGAAAACGTCTCTAACTTGCAGTCGAAACCAAGCGCAAACGCTCGCGCGATTCGGAAGATTCCTTCGTGAAGTTTCGCAAACCGCTAAACCAAAATCAGAAAGCCAATGACGTCTTCAACGCTCGCAAAACGCGACATCGCGCCCGAACTCGTGCGTCAAGTTCTCTCGAAATCCATGATTGTCGATGGTTTGGACGTCGTGTTGGACTTGCAGAAAAGCAAAGGCGCGTATTTATACGATTCTCTCACGAAACGCCGTTACTTGGACTTCTTTACCTTCGTCGCCTCCGCGCCCGTTGGGGCGAATCACCCGAAGGTTTGGGACGACAAGGCGTTTTTGGAAAAACTGCTCTACGCCGCCATCGTCAATCCTTCCAATTCCGACATCTACTCGGTCGAAATGGCGGAGTTCGTCGAGACCTTTCGCCAAATCGCCATGCCGAAAGGCATGAAATACACGTTTTGGATCGCGGGCGGCGCGCTCGCCGTCGAGAACGCCATCAAAGCCGCGTTTGATTGGAAGGTCAAAAAAAATTTCCGCAAAGGCTACAAGACCGAAAAAGGGCACCAAGTCCTTCACTTTAAGCAAGCCTTTCACGGTCGCAGCGGTTACGCGCTCTCGCTCACGAACACCGACCCCGCGAAGACCGATTTTTTCCCGAAGTTTGATTGGCCTCGCATCACGAATCCGAAAATCACGTTTCCTTTGAACGAACAAAACCTCGCCGAGGTCGAAAGGCTGGAAGCGCAAGCCATCGCGGAAATCAAGCAAGCCTTCTTTGAGCGCAAAGACGACATCGCCGCCATCATCATCGAGCCAATTCAGGGCGAAGGCGGCGACAATCACTTCCGTCCCGAATTTCTCAAAGCTCTGCGCCTGCTCGCGCTCGAAAACGACGCGATGCTCATCTTCGACGAGGTGCAAACGGGCGTTGGACTAACGGGAACGATGTGGGCGGCGGAACAACTGCTCAACAACGGCAAGCCCTGCGCCGTTGGCGAGGCGACCTGCAAAACGCTCAATCAATGCGTCGCCGACGAACTCTGCTTGCCCGATATGATCGCGTTTGGAAAGAAAACTCAAGTCTGCGGCTTTATGTCGACGGCGCGCATCGATGAAATTCCCGACAACGTTTTTCACGTGCCAAGCCGCATCAACTCCACGTGGGGCGGCAACTTGGTCGATATGCTTCGCTCCAAGAAGTATCTTGAAATCATTGAGCAAGAGCATTTGCTCAACAACGCCAAAAACATCGGCGCGTTTTTGCTTTCCAAAATTCAACTGCTCGCCGAAGAGTTCAAGGGCTTCGTTTCCAACCCTCGCGGCAGAGGCTTGATGTGCGCGTTCGACTTGCCCGACAAAGAAACGCGAAACAGATTCGTTTCAGAGGCGACGAAGCAAGGCGTTTTGATGCTGGGTTGCGGCGAACGCTCGGTGCGCTTTCGACCGCCGCTCACGCTCGCGCTTTCGGAAGCCGAAGAAGGAATCGCGCTCGTCCGAAACGCCGTCAAAGCGATTTTATAGGAAACGCTTTCGCAAGAGCCTCAACTTTTTATTGCCTTTCTCGTCGCGTTATGAAGTTCATTCCGTCGCTTCGTTTTAGCATCGCTCGGTAAAAGACGACGTGCGCAACGAGGTTAAGCGATACGGCAGTCATCAGTCCAATCGCCGCGCCCGTTTCGGCAAAAAACGGGATTAGCAGCGCGTTGGCGACAAACGACGCAAGCGCGTAAATGAGCGCGACGCGATTGAAAATTTTTCCCTCGCCCTTGACGCGAAAAAAAGCGTTGTATGGCTTCGTGAGTCCC
>JANWWM010000033.1 GCA_025055975.1 Chloroherpetonaceae bacterium
CGGAGCGAAGAATCCATTTTCAGAGAAGCCAGAAGCGAAAGAATCACGGGCGTTTGATTCGCATTCGTGGATTCCTCGCAACGCTCGGAATGACAAGAGAAAAGTTCGGAGTAGCGAAGTCCCTCTGTCATTCTGAACGAAGCGAAGCGGAGCGAAGAATCCATTTTCAGAGAAGCCAGAAGCGAAAGAATCACGGGCGTTTGATTCGCATTCGTGGATTCCTTGCTGACGCTCGAAATGACAAAGGAAAAAACTCGGAATCACAAGAGAGAAAGTTTGCGATAGTGAATCCCCTCTGTCATTCTGAGCGAAGCGAAGCGGAGTGAAGAATCCATTTTCAGAGAAGCGAGCAGATGGAACGCGGTGAAGCCTCGTCCCCGATTTTGACTGCGTCAGAATCGTTCCCCTCTCCTTAATGGAAAGAGAGGGGGCAGGGGCGAGGCATTTCCCGCTCGCGCTCGGAACGAGGTTTCGCGCGACTGACGGATGATCAACGCATCAGTATTCCGCCAACGCTTTTGCGGCTTCGTAAACCTTTTGCTCGTTGGGCAAGATGAATTCCTCCAAAACTTTGGCGAAGCCAACGGGCGTGAAGGTCGAACCGACGCGGCGAATCGGCGCATCGAGGTATTGGAAGCAATGCTCGGCAATGAGCGCGGCGATTTCTCCGCCGAACCCGCCCGTAACCTTGTCTTCGTGCGCGACAAGAACCTTGCTCGTTTTTTTAACGGAGTTGAAAATCGTTTCCGTATCGAGCGGCGCGAGCGAGCGAATGTCGACAACCTCGACCGAAACGCCTTCTTTCGCCAAACGCTCGGCGGCAAGGAGCGCATGATGCGTCGTCGTGCCGTAGGTGATGATGCTTAAATCCGTTCCGTAGCGACGAATGCGCGCTTTGCCGAAGGGAATCAAGATGTCTTCTTTGAGCCGTTTGGTTTTCGCCCAAGGGTTGTTATAGAGGAATTTTGGTTCCAAAATCACGGTAACGCCGCGCGTGCGGAACGCCGAGCGAAGCAAGCCTTGCATATCGTCGGCAAACGAGGGAATCACGATGCGCAAGCCTGGGAGCGTCGTGAACGCGCCCTCGACATTTTGCGAGTGATACAAGCCGCCGCCGATGTAACCGCCCGACGCGATGCGCATCACGATGTTTGGAACGAACTGCCCCTTCGTGCGCCAATACTCGTGCGAGCACTCGACAACTTGCTCCATTGCGGGCCAGATGTAGTCGGCAAATTCCGCGCCTTCAATCAAGACCCAAATGTCGTCGCGGTAGCGCGAAAATCCGTTTGCCGTTCCGACGATGAAATCCTCGGCAATGGGCGCGTTGAAGACGCGCTCGTTTCCAAACTCTTTGAGCATTCCCTTGTCGGCGTTGAAGATGCCGCCCTTTTCTTTCGAGGCGACGTCTTGCCCCCAAAGAAACGTGTTGGGATTGCGTCGGAATTCTTCAATCTGCGTGAAGTTGATGGCTTGCAGAAAACTGATGGTCTCGGACGCATAATGCTCGCCATCGCTGTGCGGCTCGGCGAGATCCACGACCTTGCCGCTCGTGGGTTTGTATTCGGGCAGAACGAAAAGCAAAGCCGATTCAGGCTTTGGCGGCGGAGCCTTCTCGCCCTTCTCGCAAGCGTCGGCGATGACCGCGTCGGCTTCGCGCTCGATTTCTTTGAGTTCCGCTTCGACGAAGACGCCGTTTTCCAGCAAGTAGTTGCGGAACTTCGGCAAGGGGTCGCGCTTCTTGATTTCTTCGAGCTCTTCGGGCGAGCGATAGAGCAAATGGTTGTCGGAGTTCGAGTGCGACCCGATGCGCTCGCAATCGGCTTCCAGAAGCACGGGCAAGCGATGGGTTTTGACGTGCTCGACGGCTTCTTGCATCGCAAACCACGAATCGAACACGTCGGTGCCGTCGCAGAACATCACTTTCAGATTCGGAAACGAGCGAAAGACCTCGGCGGGACGCGGCGTTCCGAACTGCTCCGTAACGGGCACCGAGATGCCAAACTTGTTGTTTTGAATGACGAAAATCGCGGGCAATTTTTCGCGCGAAACGCCGTTGATGGCTTCGTAGAAATAGCCTTCGGCGCAAGCGGATTCGCCCGCCGAGTAAAAGACGATTTCGTCGCCGCCGTATTTCTTGATGGCTCTCGCCAAGCCCGCCACATGTTGCGCGTGATTGCCCGTAAGCGACGAGACGTTTTGAATTCGAATCGAGGGCTTGGCGAAATGGTTCGACATGTGCCGACCGCCGCCCGCGACGTCCGCGTCGCGCGAAAGCCCGTTCAAGATGATTTCTTCGGGCGTGATGCCTGCGGCGAGCGCGGTCAACATATCGCGGTAGTAGGGGAAAAGAAAATCTTTGCCCGGACGAAACGAAAGACCAAGCGCGAGCTGAATGCCGTCGTGTCCTTGATACGGCGCATGATACGACCAGCCCATTCCTTTCTTCAAGTAGCCTGCCGCTTTGATGTCGAGTTGACGACCCGTGTAGAGCAAGCGATACCAATGGCGGAGCGTTTCTTTCGGAATGCTCTGATGCTTTCCATTCGTTTGCGGCGAGGCTTTTTCGGCGGCGAGTTCAACGACGTTCATCTTGCTTGCTGCGGTTAGGTTGAGAAGAAACTGCGGCGAAGCGCGTTGCGAGATCTCATTCGCGCTTGCGGCGTGCGTTCATTTTTCAAGTTTGGCAAAGATACGACAAAACGCGCTTGGCGGCAAAACGCCTTACAGCATCGCATCGAGGCAAATCGCTTTTTGTTCGGCTTCGTGTTTTTTGACGAAACCCGTCGCGGGACTTGCGGCGGCGGGTCTGCCAATGTAGCGCAGAACTTGTCGCGGTTGCTGCAATTCCTCGAACAAGCGTGGCGCGATGAAACTCCACGCGCCCATATTTTTCGGCTCTTCCTGCACCCAACAGATTTCATTCGCCGATCGATACTTTTCAAGCAGGAATTGAACGCGGCGTTGCGGATACGGATAAAGTTGCTCGACGCGCAAAATCGCCACGTCCTTCACGCCCATTTCGGCGCGTTGCTGAACGAGGTCGTAGAAAATTTTCCCGCTGCAAAAGATGACGCGACGCGGATGCTTGATCTCCTCGATGTCGTCCAAAACGTTGTGGAATTTGCCCTCGACAAGTTCCGAGACGGGCGAAACGGCGAGCGGATGTCGGAGCAAACTTTTCGGCGTGAAAATGACGAGCGGCTTGATGTTGCCCGCGAGGACTTGGCGACGCAAGAGATGGAAATACTGCGCGGGCGTGGTGCAATTGCAGACTTGCATATTCGTTTCGGCGCAAAGTTGCAAGAAGCGCTCGATGCGCGCCGACGAGTGTTCGGGACCTTGTCCCTCGTAGCCGTGCGGCAGAAGCAGAACCAAGCCCGATGGTTGTCCCCACTTGACTTCCGTGGCGGCGATGAATTGGTCGATGATGATTTGCGCGCCGTTGGCGAAATCGCCGAACTGCGCTTCCCACATCACGAGCGCCAGGGGGTCGGCGACGCTGTAACCGAACTCGAAGCCCATCACGGCGTATTCGGAAAGAAAACTGTCATAGACATAGAACGGCGCTTGCTTTGGCGCGAACTTCGGCGCGATGCGTTGAAGCATAATGTATTCTTCGCCCGTCTTGACATCGACGATTCCCAAGTGCCGTTGCGAGAACGTGCCGCGCGTCGAATCTTGTCCCGAAAGACGCACGGGATGTTGTTCGAGCAGAAGCGAGCCAAACGCCAGCGTTTCCGCAAACGCCCAATCGACTTGAAAGTTCAGCGGGTCCGCGCCGAGAATGCCTTCGCGCTTTTTGAAGAACGGAACGAGTTTCGGGTGAAGATTGAAACCGTCGGGAATCGCAATCGAGGCTTTTGCGACGGTTTGAAGCGTGGCAAGGTCGACTTTCGTGACGGGATTGCGCGTGCGATACTTGGCGGCGATTTCGTCGCTTTCGACGGCGAGCATCAAATCGGGCTTGCCGAGTTGTTGGACTTGTTCGGTCGAAGCGATCTGCTTGGCTTTTTCGCGCGCAAGGTCCAACTCTTTCTTGAAGGCTTCGTTGAGCGCGTCGGCTTCTTCCTTCGTGATGACCTCTTCACGAATGAGTTGATTGGCGTAGACTTCTCTCACGCCGGGGTGCGATTTGATTTTCTCGTAGAGAAGCGGTTGCGTGTAACTGGGGTCGTCGCCCTCGTTGTGTCCGTATTTGCGGAAGCAGAGCATATCGATGACGACGTCGGTTTTGAACGTCATTCGAAAATCGAGGGCGAGTTTGGCGACCCGAATGCACGCTTCGGGGTCGTCGCCATTGACGTGGAAAATCGGCGCTTGAACCATTTTGGCGACGTCGCTGGCGTAGAGCGTCGAGCGCGCGTCTTCGGGCGTGGTGGTAAAGCCGATTTGATTGTTGATGATGAGGTGAATCGTGCCGCCCGTGCCATAGCCGCGCAGTTGCGACATATTGAGCGTTTCGGCGACCACGCCTTGTCCCGCAAACGCCGCGTCGCCGTGAACGAGAATCGGCAAAATCTCCTTTTTCTCCTTGTCGCCCGCGCGATCTTGCTTGGCGCGCGCGATGCCCTCGACGACGGGATTGACGGCTTCCAAATGGCTGGGGTTTGGAGACATCGAGACGCGCACCGTCTTGCCGTCTTTCGTCGTTCTCGCGCCCGTCGCGCCCAAGTGATACTTCACGTCGCCCGACCCTTGCGCAAGGTCTTTTTCCGCCATCGGCAGTTGCTTGCCCTCGAATTCGGCAAAGAGCGTTTCGTAAGGCTTGCCAATCACGTTCGTCAGCACGTTGATTCTGCCCCGATGCGCCATTCCCATCACGACCTCCTTCGTGCCGTAACGCGCCGATTCCAAGACGAGATAATCCAAAATCGCAATGGCGGTTTCGCCGCCCTCGATCGAGAAGCGTTTGTGTCCGACGAACTTCGTTTGCAAGTATCTCTCGAAGCCTTCGGCTCTGGTGATGTCTTTGAGAATTTCGATTTTGTCTTCGCGGCTGAATTTTATCTGACGATCCTTGTCTTCAATGCGCTGTTGAATCCATCGTTTCTGCTCGATGGATTGAATGTGCATAAACTCCACGCCGATTTTTTCGCAGTAAGCGGAGCGGAGCAGACCGACGATTTCTCGCAACGTCATCGCGTCTTTTTTGCCGAAGCTCATCGTGAGAAACTCGCGATCGTAATCCCAAATCGTGAAGCCGTAGAATTCGGGATCGAGTTCGGGGTGATATTTGGGTTCGTAGCCAAGCGGGTTGATGTTGGCGATGAGATGACCGCGCACGCGATAGGCGTTGATCATCTGCATCACGCGGGCTTGCTTTTCGATGAGCTCTTCGGTTCTTGGCGCGCCGCCAAGCGAGAGCGGGTTTTTGTCGATTTGCTTGCGCCACGGTCGGTATGGGGCTTTGAGGTCGCTGAAAATTTGTTCGTAGAACGTTTCGTCTTCCGCCGTGAGCATTTTGTGAAGGTCGGCGAGCAGTTCGCCCGATTCCGCGCCTTGAATGACGCGATGGTCGTAGGTGGAGGTGATTTGCATCACCTTGCTCACGCCGAGTTGCGTCAGAAGCGTGGGCGACATCGCTTGATATTCGGCGGGGTAATCGATCGCGCCCACGGCGATGATAAGCCCTTGTCCCATCATCAAGCGCGGCACGGAGGCGACGGTGCCAATCGTGCCAGGGTTCGTGAGCGAGACGGTCGTGCCGACGAAATCTTCGGGCGAAAGTTTGTTTTCGCGCGCTTTTCGCACGAGAACGTTGTAGGCATCGAAAAATTCGGCGAAGTTCATCTCGTCGGCGCGCTTGATGTTCGGAACGACGAGCGAGCGCGAGCCATCTTTCTTCGTCAAATCCACCGCGAGACCGATGTTGACATGCTTGCGCTCGATTTTGTATGCCTTGCCGTCGACGCTGGCGAAAACGCAGTTGAGCGACCGACGCTTTTTCAACGCCTGCACGATCGCCCAAGCGATGATGTGCGTGAAGGCGGCTTTGCCCTTCGAAATCGCCGACAGATGTTGGTTCAAAATGACGCGATTTTCTTCGAGAATCTTGACGGGAATGGTTCGGAACGAAGTCGCCGTCGGCACCGAAAGGCTCAATTCCATATTCTCGACGATGCGCAGCGCCGCGCCCGAAAGCGCGATCGCTTTGTCTTCGCTCGTCAAGCCCGCCGCTTCAAGGGAGGGAAAAGCGGACGTGAGGCGCTGCGCGACTAGTGCCGAAACGGCTTTGCCGTTGTCGGCTCGAACGGTTTCGGACTTGCCGTTTGCGCCGTCGGGATGTCCGTTCCCAAAGAGCGATTTTTGCGAAAAGTTCGCGCCGCGAATCGGATCGGTTTCCAGAGCGAGCAAATTGAGCTTGCCCGATTTCAAGTCGTCGAAAAACTTGCGCCAATTTTCCTTGACGGCGTTTGGATCGCGCTCGTATTCGGCGAGAAGTTCCTTGACGAAGGGCGTGTTCGCGCCGAAAATTTCCACGAGACTTTGCTCGAATTCCGCTGTCATAGTCAAAACGTCGTTGGAGTTGATGGACGAAACGTTTGGCGAATGTAAGCATTCCGATGCGCTCGTTCAACGCAAGAAAGTCGGGGCGTTGCCGAATCGCGTTGGCGAATCAGGCGAGAAATCTATGCGCGCTTGCGGATTCCTCGCGGGCGTTCGGAATGACAAAAGCAAACGCTCAGAACGACGAAAGCAGGTTTAGAATGACGACAAGCGCCGCTGTCTGAACGAAGCGAGAAAATCGCTTGGTCATTCTGAACGGAGCGAAGCGGAGTGAAGAATCCATTTCCGAGAAGCGAGCGCGTTCAATTGCGCAATTGACAATCCGCGCTTCGCAATCCGCCGTGGATTCCTCGCTAACGCTCGAAATGCCAAGCGGAGATTCAAGGCTCTTTGTAAT
The DNA here is from genome assembly GCA_025055975.1 of Chloroherpetonaceae bacterium. Taxonomy (GTDB): domain Bacteria; phylum Bacteroidota; class Chlorobiia; order Chlorobiales; family Thermochlorobacteraceae; genus JANWWM01. The sequence goes on from JANWWM010000033.1 coordinate 6,908, forward strand.
GCTTCCACTTGCCTTGCTCAATCAAGACGGTCTCGATGACGTCGCGCACGCATCCTCTGCCGCCCTCGTAGGGCGAGACGTAGGCGACGCGGTTGCGCAGATAATCGATGGCGTTGATGGGCGCGCACGAAAAGCCAACCTTTTCCAAAATCGGCAGGTCGGAAATGTCGTCGCCAATGTAGAGGCAGTGTTTGTCTTCCAAACCGTGAAGGATTTTGAGCTCTTGGTAAGTCTCGAACTTGTTGCGAATGCCGAGATAGATGTCGGTTACGCCGAGTTCTATCAAGCGGCGCATCGTGGCGCGCGATTGTCGCTCGGAAATGACGGTGATTTTCAAGCCTTGCTTCATCGCTTCGCGGATCGCAAAGCCATCGCGGGCGTAAAAGGTCTTGATTTCGTCGCCCGATTCGGTGTATTGAATGTAGCCATCGGTCAAAACGCCGTCGACATTGAGTATGATGAGACGAATCTCTTTGATGGCTTCACGATAAGGTCGTTCCGTATCCACGTTTGAGACTGGAATGCCGAGGATCTCCATTCCGCTGTTTCCTTCGGTGAAAGTTTGCGATTTTCTTCTGTCGCAAACGTAAGCAATTCCTTAACCTCGCAAAAGCCTTTTCGCTCAAACTTGCGCCGTTTTGGACGAGAGGGGCGCAAAAAGAGTTTTTGTCGTAACTTTCAAAGTCTTCGCTCGTCAGTTTATTGGCGGCGCGACGACTCGCGTCGACTGCAACGCTTAAAACCTTTTCCGACGATGAACGACACCGAACTCCGTTTAGCCGAAATCGAGAAGGAACTTGCGGATTTGCGCGAAGAACAGGCGCGAATCCAAGCCAAGTGGCAAAATGAAAAAGCCGTCATCACCGAAATTCGTCGCTTGAAATCCGAAATCGAGCAAGCCAAAGTCGATGCCGAAGAAGCCGAGCGGCAAGGCGATTACGGCAAAGTCGCCGAGATTCGTTACGGCAGAATCGCCTCGCTGCAAAAGCAACTGGACGCGGCGAAAGCGAAGATGGAAGAGTTGCAGAAAAACGGCGCGATGATGAAAGAAGAAATCACCGCCAACGAAATCGCCGAAATCGTCGCCAAGTGGACGGGCATCCCCGTCGCCAAGATGCTGCAATCCGAGCGGCAGAAGCTTTTGGAAATGGAAAAAGAATTGGGCAAGCGCGTCGTTGGACAGACCGAAGCCGTCAGAGCCATTTCCGAAGCGGTGCGCCGCGCCAGAGCGGGACTTTCCGACGAGCGCAAACCGATTGGCTCGTTCATCTTTTTGGGCACGACGGGCGTGGGCAAAACCGAACTCGCGCGCAGTTTAGCCGAATACCTCTTCGACGACGAGAACGCCCTCGTCCGAATCGATATGTCGGAGTATATGGAAGCGCATAGCGTCTCGCGTTTGGTGGGCGCGCCGCCGGGCTACGTGGGCTACGAAGAAGGCGGACAGCTCACCGAAGCCGTGCGTCGTCGCCCGTTCAGCGTCGTTCTGCTCGACGAAATCGAAAAGGCGCATCCCGACGTCTTCAACATTCTCCTGCAAGTCTTGGACGACGGACGATTGACCGACAACAAGGGGCACACGGTCAATTTCAAGAACACCATCATCATTATGACCTCCAACATCGGCTCGCAACTCATTCAAGAGCAGACCGCGTTGATGACCGAAGAGAACCGCCAAGAAGTGATGTCGCGCTTGCGAATGGAACTCTTCGAACTCTTGCGCCGAAAAGTTCGCCCCGAATTTCTCAACCGCATCGACGAGGTGATTATGTTTATGCCGCTCACGCGCGACGAGATTCAAGCCATCGTCGATATTCAGTTCCGACGCATCGCGGAAACGGCGGCGAAGCAAAACATCGCGCTCTCGCTCTCCGAAGAGGCGAAAGATTGGCTCGCGCAACTCGGCTACGACCCGACCTTCGGCGCGCGTCCCTTGAAGCGCGTAATGCAACGCTACATCACCAACGCGCTCGCCGAAAAAATTTTGAAAGGAGAAATCGCGGAGGGCGACAAGGTCGAAATCAGGCTTGGCGCGAACAGGCAAATCGAGTTCGCAAAGGTCTGACGCAATCGATTCGTTCCGCCATTGCGTTGGCTGAATTGTCGGACGAGCGAATCGCGCAAAAGAGCCATTCGCGTCGGTCGCAACGCGGAACGTTGGAAATCACAAACGAATTGCGCATCTTTTCGCAAAGTTTGAACGGATGACGCGCTGGATTCATCGCATATTTTCGCTTTGGCTTCTCGTTGCGTTTGCGCTCTACGCGATTCCGCTTTGTCTGTGCGCGCAAACGATGAAAGCCGAAACGTCGTGTTGCGCCGTGGCGAGCCTCGCCGAGAACGAATGCTCTTGCTGCGCCGATGGCGTTGGCGCCGAAAAAACGCAAACGGACAAAGCGTTCGAATCGTCGACGACAAACGCCCCTTCGCCTTCGCTTCTGGCTACGATTGAGTTTCCCGTCGTCTTGACTTCATCGTCTTCAAACCTCTCTGCCAACGCGCCTTGCGCGTTGACGCCGCCAACGCTGTCCTTTTTGCAAGTCTTTCGGATTTAGAAAGAGTTAAGAGTCTCGTCGTTTGTTCGTTTCGGAATCGTTAATCATCAAACTCTTAACTCAAATGAAATCCATCATTCTTTCTTTGGGCGCATTTTTCCTGCTGAGCCTCGCGCCGCAAAAGGCGGAAACCATTGAGGCGAAATCGAGCGCGGAATGCGTTTGTTGCGCCGTCTGCGCTTGCGACGATTGCGCCTGCGTTGCTGGCGCCGATTGCCCGTCTTGCCACGATTGCCTGCGTTGCGATGACTGCGCTTCTTGCGACGCTTGCCGCCAATGACGCTCGCTCGAAGCGAACTTTTGCGCGAAAGCCTGCCTCGCTTTTCGGGGCAGGCTCTCGCTTCAATTTCAACCGTGAATGTTCAACGATGAAAACGCTTTCGTTTTTTTCGCTCGTGATAATCGTTTCTTTGTCGGCTTGCGAGAAAAGCGGATCGCAAAAGCCCGTTGCGAAAACCGTCTTCAACGAAGTTTGTCCGATTTCGGGCGAGCCTGTTAGTCCAAAGTCCAAGACCGTCGAACACGAGGGCAAAGTCTACGGCTTCTGTTGCGACAGTTGCGAGCCGAAGTTCAAAGCCGACCCTGCCAAATACTCGGCGAATCTCAGCGCCGATGGCAAAACCTTCGTGGGCAAACCCGAATCCATGCATTAAACTTTGCGAGCGATGACAACGACGGAAATTTTGCGTCAAACGGAATACGCCGTGAGCGGAATGCGTTGCGACGGTTGCGCCAAGTCCGTCAAAGCCGCGCTGGAATCCATCGACGGCGTGGAATCGGCGAGCGTATCGCTCCTGCCGCCGAAAGCCGTTCTCGCGCTCAAACGCGACGTGCCTTTGTCGGAACTCAATCGCGCGCTGAAATCCGTCGGCGATTACGCGCTATCGGAATGGAGCGGCGATTTCAATCCGACGATTCGACTCGCGTTGCCCGTCGTAGAGCCGAAGCCCGTTCCGTTTTGGCTCGATGCGCCGAAGTGGAAACGCGCGTCGTTCAACACGCTCAACTGCTTGATTGGCTGTTCCATCGGCGATTTTGGGTTCATCATTTGCGCGCAAAGCGTTGGCTTGCGATGGTCGATGCTGGCGATTATGGGCGTGGCGATTCTGTGCGGATTGGCGACGTCGGTGATGCTTGAAACGGCGATTCTGAAAATTCGGGAGAAGTTCTCTTGGTCGCAGGCGTTGAAGACGGCGCTTTCGATGAGTTTTCTCTCCATGCTCGCAATGGAACTCGCCGAAAACGCGACGGATTATTGGCTCACGGGCGGAAGCGCAATGCCGAATGAGCCGTTCTATTGGATGGCGTTGGGACTTGCGCTCGTTGCGGGATTTCTCGTTCCTCTGCCTTACAATTATTGGAAGCTCAAAAAATTCAACAAGGCGTGCCACTAACGTGGCGCCAATCCGGCGAACAAACGCCTCTTATGCCGTCGCTTCGGTCGCTTTGAGCTTGCGCGCCAATCCGATGGGCAAATACTTTTTGAAGCGCGATTTTTCCGCCGTCCAATTCGCCAAAACGCGCTCCGCCGTTTTGGATTGAGTTTCGGCGAGGTAATCCGAAAGCAAGTTCCGCAATTCGATTTCGTCTTCGAGCGAAAGGTCGAGCGCGACGATGTAATCGCCGTTGATGAAGTGCGACTTTTCGCCGTAGAGGTAGAGTTTTCCGCCCGTCATGCCCGCGCCCAAGTTGCAAGAGACTTTGCCGAGAATCACGACGAGTCCGTTGGTCATATACTCGCAGGCGTGAAGCCCCACGCCTTCGACGACGGCGGTCGCGCCGCTGTTGCGCACGGCGAATCGATCGCCCGCGACGCCATTCACGTAAAGCGTTCCGCCCGTCGCGCCGTAGAGCGCGCAGTTGCCGATGATGGCGTTCTGTTCGGGCGCGTAGGTGGCTTTGCGACTGGGAACGATGACGACCTTTCCGCCCGACATTCCCTTGCAGACGGAATCATTCGCTTCGCCTTCCAGTCGCGCGCTCACGCCATCGACGAGAAAGACGCCGAAGCCTTGTCCCGCGCTTCCGACGAAATCGATGCGAATGTCTCCCGCGAACTTCGGCTCGAACTTCCCGAAGCCGTTGCGCTTTCGCTCCTCGTGAAGAATCGTGGCGATTTCGCCCGAAAGCGTCGCCATCGCCGCGCGATCGGTCGGGAAGATGTTGTAAGCGAGCGCGATGGAGGACGCTTGACCCTCGCGGGCTTTTTGCAGAACGGGACGAGCGTCGGCGAGAATGGCTTTGTTGAGCGGACTGACATCGTCGTTGAAGGCGCCTTTTTCCGCCGACGGTTGCGAGTCGAGCGTCAAGCCCGCTTGCTTCGTGAAGAAGCTCAAATCCAAGTTGCGCTTGTTGATGAGCGCGAGATGCTTCGGATTGATTTTGAGCAATTCCGTTCTGCCGATGATGTCGGAGAGCGAGCGCTTGCCAAGTTTGGAGAGTTGGCGGCGGACGTCGTCGGCAAGAAAATGAAGCAACTTGACGATGTGGTCTTTGTGCCCCTTGTATTTGGCTTTGAATTTCGGGTCGTGCGTGGCGATGCCCGTCGGACAAGCGTTCTTCTCGCAGATTCTCGCCATGATGCATCCTTCGGCGACGAGCAAGAGTTTTCCGAAATCGAATTCTTCCGCGCCCAAGATTGCCGCCATCACGATGTCTTTGCCCGTCGAAAGTCCGCCATCGACGCGCAGGGTAACGCAACGGCGCAAGTTGTTTTGAAGCAGGGCGAGATGCGTTTCGAGCAAGCCGAGTTCCCACGGCAAGCCTGCGTGTTTCATCGAGGAAAGCGCCGCCGCGCCCGTGCCGCCGTCGCCGCCCGAAATGTGAATGACGTCCGCGCCCGCTTTCGCCACGCCAACGGCGATCGTGCCCACGCCCGCGCCCGAAACGAGCTTGACGCTGACTTTCGCGCTGGGGTGCGTTTGGCGCAGTTCGTAGATGAGTTCTTTCAAATCCTCGATGCTGTAAATGTCGTGCAAGGGCGGCGGCGAAATCAGGTCGATGCCTGGGAGCGAGCGCCGAGCGCGCGCGATGTCGTCGTTGACCTTCGCCGCCATCAACTGACCGCCTTCGCCCGGCTTTGCGCCTTGCGCGATTTTAATCTGAATTTCCTTGCCCGTAACGAGATACTCCGCCGTTACGCCAAAACGCGCCGACGCGACTTGCTTCACATGCGCCGTGACGCCGTCGGCGAAGTAGTATGGGTTCTCGCCCCCCTCGCCCGAATTGGAGCGCCCGCCGATTTCCTTCATCGCAAGGAAAATGTCGCGTTGCGCCTCCGCGCTAATCGCGCCGAAACTCATCGCGCCCGACCCAAAAGTTTTCAAAATCTCTTCCTTTGGCTGAACCTCCTCGATCGGCAAAGGACTCGGAGCGGTTTTGAACTCGAAAAGATGCCGAAGATTGACGGGTTCGGCTTCCTCGCCCAAGCGCAAGTATTCGTCGTAAAGGTTCATCGCATCGAGCGGCGTTTGCGTTTCGCGCGCGAGTTTGTGAATGAGCTTCGAGCGCGAACTCGTCATCGAATGTCGCTCGCCTTTCAAGCCCGCGTTATGCTCTTTGAATTGATAGGCGTTGATGGGTTTTTTCTCGCGTTCAAAGAGCGCGGCGTTTTTGAGAATCTCGTCGACGAGTTGCTCCAACTCGATGCCGCCGATGGGCGAATAGAGGTCGGGGAAAAATTCTTCGGCGAGACGCTTTCCGATGCCAAGCGCCGAGAAGAGTCGCGCGCTGTGATAGGACTTGACGACCGAGATGCCCATTTTGCTCATCACTTTCAGAAGCCCTTGCTCGAAGGCTTTGAGCAAATTCTGTTCGCGCGCGTCGGGCGAAAGCGATTGAAGCGATTCCGAGCCGCCGAACCGAGCGATTTCGAGCGCGAGATACGGACAAACGGCGTTTGCGCCAAAGCCAATCAGAGCGGCGAGATGATGCGTCGAGCGAACTTCGCCCGTATGAACGACAATCGAGGCTTCGAGCCGCAAGCCCGCCTCGTTCAGCGCGTTGACGACGGCGCGTAGCGCAAGCAAGCTCGGAATGGGCAGATTTTCGAAATCGGCGTTGCGGTCGGAAAGAATGATGATGTTGGCGCCGCGCTTTGCGGCGTTGAGCGCGGCTTTGCGAAGATGATTGAGCTTCGAGCGAAATCCGACCACGCCTTCGTCGCGCTTGAAGGTCGCATCGAACTCTTCGGCGACGATGCGCGGATCGGGCGAATCGGGGTTGCCGCGTTTGAACGACTCGACAAACGCCATCTGCCCAAGCGAAAGCACGGGGCTTTTGAGTTCGATCGCCACTTGCGGCGGAATCAACTCTTTCGTGGAAAAGATGTTCGGCTTTTTGCCAAGCGCGATGCTCAAATCGGTTACGGTGGTCTCACGAATGTAATCGACGGGCGGGTTGGTTACCTGCGCGAAGTTTTGGTAGAAGTAATCGAAGAACGGGCGCGGCTCTTCGGAGAAGATCGCGGGACGCGCCGTGTCGCCCATCGAGCCGATGGGTTCTTTGCCCGTCTCGATCATCGGAATCAAAACTCTGTTCAAATCTTCTTCGGTGTAGCCGAAAACGCTTGTTTTTTCAAGGGCTTTCGGGAGTCGTGGCGTTTCGATCGAGAGAACGGGCAGAAGATGCGCGTCGAATTTCGCATCGAAGTATTCCGCCGATTCGCTCGAATCTCGGAAATCGATTTCGCCCGTTTCCAAGTCAATCCTTACGCCTGAGCCGGCTTGCAACGTGCCTTTGGCGAGAATGAGGCTTTCGTCGAGATGGAACGAGCCTGCTTCGGAGGAGAGATAAAAATGCTCGTCGGTCATCGCCCAGCGGCACGGTCGGAATCCGTTTCGGTCGAGCCTTGCGCCGATGGTTTGTCCGTCGGAGAAGACGACGAAGGCGGGACCGTCCCACGGCTCCATCGCTCTGCCCCAGAATTTGTAGAAAGGCTTGTCGCTGTTGGCGGGCGGAATGAGAATCGCCATCACGTCGTCGATGAAGGGAATCGAGCTGCGGTAGAGCAGGGCTTCCGCCATTTCGTTGAGCGAGCCTGTGTCGCTGATGTTGTGATGCGTCAGGAGTTCGCCGGCTTTCAAGCCGAGCGATTTTTCGCGCGAGAACGCCCAAGTGCGATTGCCCGCGATGGCGTTGATTTCGCCGTTGTGCGCGATGAGGCGGAAGGGTTGCGCTTTGTCCCAAGAGGTGCGCGTGTTGGTGCTGAATCGCCTGTGAAACAGGGCGAAGCGCGTTTTGAAGTTCGGATTTCGCAAGTCGAGATAGAAGGCATCGAGCTTGTCGGCGGTCGTGAGCGCCTTGTAGACGATGGTGTTCGTGGAAAGCGACGGAAAGTAAAATTCGCTCATTCCGCGCTCGGCGGCTTTGGCGCGCGTGTATTGCTTGGCGATGTAGAGAATGCGATTGAACGACGAATCCGTGCGACAATGGTCGGGACGGCGAATGACGACCTGTTTGATGGCGGGCATCGATTTTCGCGCGTCCGCGCCAAGCGCGTTCAAATTCATTGGCACGTCGCGGTAGGCTTCGATGCGCAAATCGAAGAACTCAAACGTTTCCGTGAGCAATTTGAGCGCGATGCGTTGCCCTTCGGAATCAAACGGAATGAAAAGCGTGGCGATGGCGACCGTGCCTTTTTCGTAGCCAAAAAGCTCGAAGGGAATGTCGGTCATAACGCCCGCGCCGTCCGACGAGACGCGGTCGGCGCCGCATGCGCCACGATGCTCGACGCAACGAAGCGCGTAGAGGGCTTGCTTCAAATGCTCGTGGCTGGCGACGTTTTTGCGGCTGGCGACGAATCCCACGCCGCATGCGGATTTTTCGTCGTGAAAATGCATGGCGTTCTCCCTCGAAATCGAATTGGTTGAAACGTGCTTCGGGAAAAGGCTTCTCAATGCGCGGGCGTTAATTGGAAAGGTTCGGCGCGGAAATAAATCAAAAAATTTCGATTTCTGACAACGTTTCGCTTAAAAAAAACGGCGTTTCGCATTCGCCCCAAATTCGCTCCAAGTGATTGCGTTTGGCGTTATCTTGACGAAACGCAAAAACAACAAGAGAAAAAACGATGTCGTTTTGGAGCGTCTTTTCAACCGTGTTCGCAACCGTGTTTCTTGCCGAGATAGGCGACAAAACGCAACTTGCCACGATGCTGTTCGCCACGAAGGAGGGCGCGAGCAAATGGGCGATATTCTTCGGATCCGCGGCGGCGCTCGTCGTGGCGGCGGGAATCGGCGTGCTCGTTGGCGAGCAACTCGGCAAGTGGATTTCGCCGAAAACGCTCAAATGGATCGCGGGGCTTGGCTTCGTCGCCATCGGCGTTTGGACGATGCTATCGGGCGAGTGAAGTTCGAGGGCGAGCGCGCCGCAAGGGTTGCGCAGAATCTCGGCGCGAAGTATGTTTGCGAAAATCGCGGGCGTAGCTCAGCTGGTAGAGCGCAACTTTCCCAAAGTTGATGCCGCGGGTTCGAGCCCCGTCGCCCGCTCGTTCCGACCGACGAAGGCGATTCGCTCCGAATCGCCTTTCGCGTTTCAAGGCGCGATGGGAAAAAAGAGAGAGAACGTCGTGCCCTCGCCAAGTTTTGTCTTCACGTCGAGTTTCCCTTTGTGCGCTTTGATGACCCCGTGAACGATCGCCAACCCCAAGCCCGTGCCCTTGCCGGCTTCCTTCGTCGTGAAGAACGGCTCGAACATTCGTTTCATCACGTCCTCGCGGATGCCCGTGCCCGTGTCGGAGACGTGAATCGCAATGAAGGGATGGTCGGTCGCGTCGTCGCGCCAGATTTCCGAAGCGAACGTGAGCGTGCCGCCTTTGGGCATCGCGTCGCGCGCGTTGATGGCGAGATTGAGGAAGGCTTGATAGAGCTGGTCGAGGTCGCCGATGATGTTGGCGCGCGCGTCGAGGCGACGCTCAATGATGATGTCTTTCGGGAAGGAATGCTCGATCATCTCGGCGACTTGCTCGACGGCGAGCACGCAATCGATGAGTTGCATTTCGCTTTTCTTTTCGCGGGCGAAGTAGAGCAGTTTTTCGACGATGCTCTTGCCGCGCTTGACGGCGCGCTCGATCATATCCATTCGCTCCGCGAGGCGTTCCTCGTTGGGCTTTTGCTTGACGAGCTGGGTGGCGACGAGGATCGATGCCATGATGTTGTTGAAGTCGTGCGCCATTCCGCCCGCGAGCGCGCCGATGGCTTCCATTTTTTGCGATTGCAGAAGTTGTTGCTCCATCTGTTTGCGCTCGGTGATGTCGCGGGCGTTGACGATGACGCCGCGAATCGTTGGCTCGTCCAATTGGCGATTCAAGATGACTTCAAAATGCTTCAAGTCGCCGTTGCGATGATAGCGGCGACACTCGAAGCGAAGTTCGCTCGCGTCGCGCAAGATGGCTTCGAAAGCGGCGCGGCATTTGGGCAGGTCTTCGGAGCAAACGCCAAGAAAGGCATCTTTGCCAATCAAAGATTCGGGCGGAAAGCCAAGCGATTTTTCGACGGAAGGGCTGATGTAGGCGATTTTGCCGCGCTCGTCGACGATCGCCGTGATGTCGGAAGAGTTCTGAATGAGCAACCGAAATCGACGCTCGCTTTCCTCCAACAAACGTCGCGCGTTTTGGTATTCGGTGATGTCGAGCAATTGCCCGATGAAGCGCGGCGGTTTTCCTTCGGGCGCATCGAGCAAGCGCAGATGCAACTCGCCAACGACCTCGCGCCCGTCTTTCGTCTTGTAACGCTTGTCGAGAACGACATAGTCGGTTTTTCCGCTCATCAAGTCGGAATAGGCGAGAAGGTTTTTCGGCATGTCGTCGGGGTGAGAGACGTCGGCGACCTTCATCGAGAGCAATTCGTCGCGCGAGTATCCAAACAATTTGCAGAGCGCGGGATTGACTTCGAGAAATTTGCCGCCGTATTCGACGATGGCGACTCCAATGGGCGCGAGTTCGAAGAGCTGACGAAATCGCATCTCGCTTTTCGCTATGCGTTCTTGCGCTTCCTTCTGCTCGGTAACATCGACGCTCATTCCCAAAACGAGCGCGACGCTTCCGTCGCCGTCGCGCTTGAAAACCGTTTCGCGCGTTTGAAGCCAGCGATAGTCGCCATTTGCGTTTTGGGCGCGAATTTCGCTCTCGACGATGATGTCTGCTTTGGCGTCGCGCCAAACGTTCAATCGGGTGGCGCATTCTTGAAGGTCGTCGGGGTGAGCGCGCTCCTCGAAAAATCGCTCGCCTTTTTCGCGCAGTTCGTCGGCGGTTAGCCCATAAAACGCGAGGCAAGCGCGATTGGCGAAAAGAATCGCGCCCGTTTTGACGTCCCACACATAGATCAGATGCGGCGAAAGATCGAGAATGCGCTGAATGAAGGCTTGACTGTCGCGCAGGCGCGCTTCGTAGAGCTTTTGCTCCGTGACGTCCTTGACCGCGCCATAGATTTGAACGACGCGACGTTTCTCGATGTCCCAAATCGGAAACGCATAATCGCGCACCCAGCGCAGTTCGCCGCTCTTCGTGATGAGGCGCAGTTCATACTCGACGGGATTGCCGTTCAAAACCTCTCGCAGTTTGGCGTTGGTAAGTTCAACGTCGTCGGGGTGAACGACGGTGAGCCAAGAAGGCTTATGGAGCAAATCTTCAAACGAGTAGCCCGTGATGCGCGTCGCCGCGTCGGTAATCCACTCGCGTTCAAGCGTTCCGTCGTCTTTGACGCGATACGAGTAGGCGTAATCGGAGACCATTTCCGAGACGATGCGGAAACGCTCCTCGCTTTCTTGGAGGCGTTCTTCGAAGGCTTTGCGCGCGCTGATGTCTTCAATCACGCCAACGCCATATTGAATCCTGCCCTTCGCGTCTCGGACGAGCGAGGCGGTTACGCTCGCCCAAAAATACGAGCCGTCTTTGCGTTTGACGCGCTTTTCGACGCGGTAACAGCTCCGTTTTTGGTTGATGATGTTGACGCGATAGGCTTCGACTTCTCGCTCGTAATCGTCGGGGTGCGCGAGGTCTTTCGTGGTAAAGTGGCGAAGTTCGCGCTTGGAGTAGCCAAGCATGTTGCGAAGCGCGTCGTTGTAGGCGAGAAGTTTGTTTTCGACGCTCTCGACGCAAAAGCCGAGTCCCGCGTCGTCGAAAAATCGGCTCAGAAACTCAATTTCTTTGAGAAAACGTTTGGGAAGTTTTGAACGCGACGAGCGAGCGCGCTTGGGCGAGCGTCGCTTCGTCGTTTTGGCAGGGGCGGATTGGCGAGACGTGTTTCCGCGTTTCATCAAGGTTCTTGGCTATTTCAGCAGAAGCATTTTTTTGGTTTCGAGAAAATCGTTGGCGCGAAGTTGGCAGAAATACGCGCCCGAAGCGAGCGAGAGACGAGAAGCGTCGAAAACGAGACGATGCGCGCCCGCGCTTTGACGCTCATTGACGAGCGTGGCGACTTTCCTGCCCAGAACGTCAAAAAGTTCCAGTCGCACGTCGCTCGTCGTCGAAAGTTCGTAGGCGATGGTCGTCGTCGGATTGAAGGGGTTTGGATAATTGCCCAAAAGTTTGTGTCGGGCGGGCTTTGCGCCTTGCGGTTTGGGCGCGGCGGACGGAACGCCGAAAAAGTAGATGAGCGCTTCATCGATGAGACCGCGCCACTGCCCCCACGAATGCCCTTGCGGAACTTCGCGGTAGTAAAGTTGGTAGGCTTTCGAGCGCAAAAGGTCGCGCATTTGTCGCGCCTCGTTTTGTCCGTCGAAGAACGTGCCAACGGTCATTGAAATTCGAATCGGTCGGCGCGTCGAATCTTGATACATCGAGAAAATTTGCGGACGATACCAAAACGCGGGCGATTGAATCGCGATCAAGCCGAAGGTTTCAGGCGCGGCGACGCCGAAATACGCCGAATTGAGTCCGCCCAGCGACGTGCCCAGAATCGCCCTCGCGCTCGGCAGGGGATTGGTGCGATAAGCGGAATCGATGCGCGGCACGAGCTCTTCCTTGACGAAACGCAAATACTGCGGATTGATGGAAAGCTCCTGCATTCGACGATTCTGGCTCAAATTGTAGGGATTGCGCGGATCGATGAAAACCGCCATCACGGGCGGAATCGCGCCGTCGTAGATGAGATTGTCAAGCACGATGACCATGCTGCCCATTTGGTCGTTGGCGTATTCGTGTCCGTCGGTGACGTAAATCGCGGGCAAGTTCGAAAGCGTGTCGTAGCCTGCGGGCGCATAGACGCGATATTGAACGGCGTAGCCAAGATGAACGCTGTTGATGATTTGATTCGGCGACAGAGAGCCTTGCGGCACGTTGGGACGGCGAATGACTTCTGGCGGAAAAACGTAGTTCGGCATTCGCAGTTCGGAATTGGGTCCGAAACCGCTCATCTGTTGAAAGGCGTTGCGCGGATCTAAAATCCACGTGCTTCCGTTGAGCACGATCTTGTAATCGAGCCGCGCGTCGCTTGGGAAAGTCTGCTCCAAAATCCAGAGATCCGTGTCGCCTAGGCGCGTTCCGTTGGTTTGAACGCCGCTGACGCTTCCCCAACTGTTGAAGTCGCCGTTCCATCGGACGCTCGTCGCCGCGCCGCGATAGAGAAAGGCGACGCTATCGCCGATGGCGAAGGGGATTTTGTTCGCGCTTTGAAGCGCATCGAGAAAGTTCGTGATGGCGACGTGTCGGTCGTTGGCGTTT
>JANWWM010000060.1 GCA_025055975.1 Chloroherpetonaceae bacterium
GGTCGGAATCGGGGATGAGGGTTGTGGATTCTTCACTCCGCTTCGCTTCGTTCAGAATGACCACGCGTTGTCATTTCGAGCGCGAGCGAGGAATCCACAAGGAGATTGCAAATTGCGAACTGTCAATTGCGAATTCAGCCTCTTCGATTCTCACTTCATTCTTCGCTCCATTTTGCTTCGTTTGGGATGACGGTTGTAAGATGTCATTCCGGGCGCGAGCGAGGAATCCACAAACAATCGCCAATTGAATCGTCGCGCCTCTCGCCGCCGCTTTCGTTGAGAATGATTCTCGCGGAAGGCGCGCTTGCAAGCGTCGAGCGACCGCGAAATCGCGTCGATTGAAAATTCTGTTAATGCAATGAAAAAATTTGAGAAAAAACTTGTTTTTTCTTTTCGTTTCTTTACATTCCGACCAATCCAAGCAAAACCAAAACGCAAACCAAAACGCAAAGCCAGCCTGACAATGAGAGAACTCATCGCGCGACTTGCGCGCGCCCGCGAAGAAAAGAACATTCCCCTCCAAGAAATCAGCTACAAGACCAACATTCGTCTCGAAAATCTCTCGCGTCTTGAAAGCGGCGACGTTTCTTTTCAGCCGTATCCCTACATCAAGGCGATGATTCGCAAATACGCCGAAGCTATCGGCGAGAAAATCGATCCGTCGGAACTTGCGTCCATCGACCCAGAACCGATCGTCGCGCCTGCGTTTGACGCGAAGGCTTCCGACGAAGCGGCGGAAGCGTTGCGGAAGGAGATGAGCCAAAAGAAACGACTGCTTTACGCGAGCGTTTCGGGATTGCTCGTCGCGATCATGCTCGCCTTTGCGATAGGGCGTTTGACAAAGCCGAGCGACGAATCGAGCGCGCCGAAAGCGCAACCCATTCAAGCGACGAATGCGCCGAAACCTTCGCCGCCCGTCGCCGCGCCATCGCCCGAACCAAAGGCGAGCGCGTCGCAACCGCCCGCCGACGCGCGAAAGCCCGTCGCCGAAAGCGCGCCGCAACAAATCGCCGAACAACCAAAGGGCGAAAAAAAACACACGCTCATCGTGCGCTCCAAGACCGACTCGTGTTGGATTAGCGTCGCAAGCGACAAAAACGCCGCCAAAGAAATGCTCTTGGCGCCATCAGCGTCGGCAACCTTCGACGCGGATAGCCTCTTTACATTGACCGTCGGAAAATTGGAAACCGCGGAACTTTGGCTCAACGGCAAGCCCGTCGCGTTGCCGCGTCGCTCAGGAATGATCTCGGGCTTCAAGCTCACGCCGCCGAAGGACTGAACGGCTCAAAGCCGCTGCGCGATTTCCTTCGCCACTTCTTCCGACGGATTCAGCCGCCCTAATTTTTCCTTCGCCTTCAAGAGTTTTTCCGACACGCTTTGGCGATAGTTTTCGTCTTCAAGAAAGCGCGCCGCTTGCCGAGCGAGATTTTCCGCCGTGAGTTCGTTTTGCAACAGTTCGGGAACGGTTTTCTCCGCGCCGCAAAGCCCGTCTGCGACGATGTTCGCCAACGCGATTTTTTGAATCTTCACGAGACGCTTGCCGATGAAGTAGTTGAGCGGAGAAGTCTTGTAGCAAACGATCATCGGCAAACCGAAGCAAAGGCTTTCGAGCGTCGCCGTGCCGCTCGTTACGAAGGCAAGGTCGCCGTATCGCATCGTTTCGTAAGCGCTGACGCGAATTGGTTGAACGGACGAGCGCGAAAGAAATTTCTCGTAAAACGATTCGGGAATCGTGGGCGCAACGCCCAACAAGAACTCCAACTCAAACGATTTTGCCAAGCGCGCGCTCGCCGCAAGCATTTCGGGAAAGATTCGCTCCAACTCTTGCCTGCGACTTCCAGGAAGCAATCCAATCAAGCGTCGATGCGCGGGAAGACGACGGGCATCGAGAAAGGCGGACTTGGGCGGAAGCGAAAGGTCGGCAAGCTCTTCCAAAATCGGATGCCCGACGAACTTCGCCTCCATTCCGCGCCGCTTGAAGTAATCGACCTCGAACTCGAAGACGACGCAAAGTTTGGAAATGGTCTCGCGCATCGTTTTGACGCGCCCGTCTTTCCACGCCCAAACTTGAGGCGCGATGTAATAAACGACGGGCACGCCTTGCGCCTTCAAGAATTTGGCGAGAATGAGGTTCATTCCGGGGTAATCGATGAGAAGCGCGGCGTTGGGCTTTTCGCGTCGAATCGCGCGTTTGAGGCTTTCCAAGACGCGACGCAGAAAGAAGTAATGCCGAGCCACTTCCGCAAAGCCCATAAAGTTGATTTGCTCCGCCGAGTAGAGGAGTCTTGCGCCTTCGGCTTGGATATGCTTGCCGCCCACGCCGAAGATCTCAATCGCGGGCTCGAGGCGTTTGAGCGCGCGCAAAACGCCCGCGCCGTGCAAATCGCCCGACGCTTCGCCCGCCAAGACGAACAGTTTTTTGGGCACGCTAACTGGTTTGGAAGTTTTCCTGCGACGCGAAAGCGGATTTGAGCCGCTCAATCAAGTCGGCTTTTTGCGAAAGAATGCGTTTGCCGATGAACACAAGGTCGCACCGCGACTCGATCTTTCCGTCGTAGTCTTCCATCGCGTAGCGCCCGTAAGCGAAGTTCAAAATGAACGCTTGCGGTTGCGAGGCGAGATGAATGACGCCTTTCAATCGCCACAAGTTTTTCGGGAGCGATTCAAGCGCGTTTTGAAGCAAATCCAACTGAAACGCCTCGTCGCTTTGAAAGCGGAACGTCTCGATACCCTCGTGCTCGAAATGACGATGAACCTCGTGCAGATGCGCGTCCATCGTTCTCGGATACGACGCGCCAAAGAGAAGCCAAACATCGAGCGAATGTCGCAAAAACAGGTTCGCGTTGGGACGATGCTCGGCGACATAGCGTTGAACCGCGCGGAGTTCGTCGGGCGTGGCGAGGTCGTCTTTGGTGATGACGACCACGTCGGCGACATCGAGTTGCTCTTGGGCGACATCGACTTCGTCTTTCATTCGCAAAAAGTTTTTCGCATCGACGGTCGCTATCACCGCGTCGATGACGAAGCGCGGGTCGATGATGGAGTAGAGGATGTTCATCGGATTGGCGACGCCCGTCGTTTCGACGACGACGAGATCGGGCGAGGCTTTGTCGGCAAGCTCGTCCAAGACGGCGACGAAATTTTCGTTGACGGAGCAACAAATGCACCCGTCGTTTAGCTCAAAGACGGGCGTGGAGAAGCCTTCAAGCAACTTGGCATCGATGGAAACTTCGCCGATTTCGTTCATCATCACGGCGATTTTGCGCCGCCCCGCGTTGATTCGGAGAAGGTCGCGCAGGAGAGTGGTTTTGCCGCTTCCGAGAAAGCCCGTGAGGATGTTGATGGGAACGACGTTCATTCGGCTCAAACGTTTGGCGTTGCGCGCCACCGCAAGCGAGCGATGACGCGCAAGCCGAATTGCGAACTTACTTCAAGAAAAGCATCTTCATCGTTTGCGAGAACTCGCCGCCAGCCGCCGTCATGCGGCAGAAGTAAGTTCCCGACGCGAGATTCTTCGCGTTGAACGCGACGCTGTATCGTCCCGCCGCTTTGACCTCGTCAACGAGGGTCTCGACTTTTTGCCCAAGCACGTTGAAGACTTCAATCGTAACGCGACCCGCTTTGGCGACGTCGTATTGGATTATGGTCGACGGGTTGAAGGGGTTCGGATAGTTCTGCGCAAGCGCAAACGACTTCGGAACGAAGGGCGCGTCGCCGCCAATCGACGAAGCGCCGTAGGTGGCAAAGCTCAACGCATCGACCGCGATGTAGTCGGAATTCGCTCCGCTTTGACCGCCATTGACGATGAAGTAGCGAATCGCCACGCGATAGTTTGAGCCTGTCGGAACGCCGTCGCTGACGCGGAACGCGAACCTTGTCCAATCATTCGGCACGCGCACGTAAGCGATTTCGTTAAAGGCGGAAACCGCCGCGCTTCCCGTCGGCGAAACCATAATCTTGATGGAATCGGGGTAGTTCGAGGTCGTGCGTCGAATGTAGAAAATCAGCGAGTCGAAGGTAGTTGCCGCGCCGCGCGTTTGCGGAGGCAGAACGAGCCACTCGTCGATTGGACCGAGCGCTGGGGGATTGGCTCCCGCAAAGTTCGCCGCAACGCAACGCCTGCCTTCAAAGACGGGGAAAACGCTTGGATTGTGCACGAACCACGGACCCGTCGCGCCGCCGCCATCGTTGTTGATGGTCAGCCAACCCGATGGCACGATAAGATTGGTGTTGGGACCGTTGAAAAACTGCGTGCTATCGTTGAAGCCCGTAAAGAGAACGGCTTGCGCGGGGAAAATGTAAATGCCGCCCGTCGTGGCGCTGTTGTTGGCGGGATTGCCGTCGTTGGGCGCATTGACCGAGCAAGTGACGGAATAGACGCCTTCGCCGCTCGGAACCCACGCATTCGCGCCCGTGAACGTGAAGGTCGCGGTTTGTCCAGGGTTGAGCGCAGGACCCGCATTGACCGTAACGGGCGCGCCATTGTTGATGGAATACCGCACGGGATAGCCCGCCGCAACGGGTTGCGTGCCCACGTTCTCGATTTCCATCGTTACGGGATAGGGCGTTCCCGCTTTGACGTCGGTCGTCGGCAGAATCATTCTCACGACGCGCAAGTCAGTGGCGGAAGCCTCAAACACTTCGACGCTATCGAGATAGATGCGGAAATCGTCAAGCTCTTTGTATTGGAAGCCGATGTAGATGTCTTGCGCTTCGAAGGGCGCGAGATTGATGACGTAGCGCTCGGCGGTCGTGCTCGGCGCGATGCGCGCGATCACGTTCGTAAAATTGGCGGGATTGCTCGGATCGGAACCTGACGTGGAGACCCAAACGATGAGACTGTCAGGGTAGGTCGTGGATTGTCGCTTCGCCCAGAAGGCAAGGCGCGAGAGAGAAGAGACCGATGTCTGCCGCGTAACGAGCCAGTCGTTGTTGGCGAGAGTCGAGCTTTCCCATCGCACGGAGGCGGACGCAGAGCCGAAGATCGGCGTTACCGTGTAGCGCGTCCATTGCTGCAAGCCGCCATCGAGGTTATAGACCGACCAGCCGAGCGGCGGGAAGGTCGTTCCCTCAAAGCCTTCGCTCCAAGTGGGCGTGGGCGTATCGACGAAGAAAGTGAAACGCGCCGTGTCGTTTGCCGCGTTGGCGTCGTTTGGCAATTGCGAGTAGGCGCGAATCGTGTAAAGACCGCCCGCCGTCGGCGTGAATCTGAATTCGCCATCGAAGACCGCCGTCGCGCTGTCGAGCGGCGCAATCGGGCCGGGTATCGTTACGGGACCGACGGGCGCGCCATTATTGACGCGATAAAACACCGGCACGTTGGAGACGGGTTGCGAACCAAAGTTTCGCACGTTGGCGCGAATCACGATGGGTTGATTGAGAGGCGCGTTTGCGGGAACGCCCGTGATGGACGTCGCGCCAACATCTTGCGAGCGAACCAAGAACACTTGCACGCTATCGATCGTCAAGCGCAATTCGTCGAGTTCTTTGTAGCGAAAAGCGATGTAGATGTCTTGACCCGCCCAAGGCGCAAGCGAAAATTCGAAGCGTTGCGCGGGCGCGCCAACGGGACGAACCGTTGCGATTTTCTGCGTAAAGTTGGCGGGTTCAAAGCCCGTCGTGGAGACGCGAATCTCGACGCTGTCGGTGAAAGAATTGCTCCCCGTGGCAAAGAACGAGAGGCGACTGCTATCCGTGGCGGCGGTTTTGCGCGTAATGAGCCAGTCGTCGTTGGCAAGCGTTGAAGATTCCCAACGCACCGAAGCGGACGCCGTTCCAAAGATTGGCGCTGCGGTATAACGCTCCCATTGTTGCGCGCCGCCATCCAAGTTGAACCGTCTCCAACCTTCAGGCGGAAAGAGCGCGTTCTCGAAGCCCTCGCTCCATTGGGCGACGGCGGCTTCGACGAAGAAATTGGCGGAAATCGTGTCGTTGGCGGGATTCGCGTCGCCCAAGAGGCTCACGAAGCCCTTGATGTTGATTTGTCCGCCTTGCGTCGGAGTGAACGGCGTCGTGAGCGTAACGGAATCGACTTGGTTCGTGCCGAGCGTGCCCGAATAAGTTTGCGTTACGGGCGCGCCATTATCGACGCGATAGCCGATGGTGAAATTGCTTTGCGGCGCGCCAAGGTTGCGGAAGCGCACTTGAACTTGCGCGGGCTGATTCGGCGAGAGCGATCCAATAACCCTCACGCCCGTCGCCGTCAAGTCTTTGTCGGGCAACACATTGACCGTAACCGCGAGCGTATCGTTGGCGCGAACCGTGTCGGCGGGCAGATTCACCCAAGCGCGGACTTGACGCGCTCCCGTTTGAGGATTCGCCCAATTGAACGACACGCTATCCGATTGCCCAATCGCAAGCGGCGCATTGACAGTGGCGCTATCCTGCAAAACGCCATCTAACGACCAATACACTTTGAACGGGTCGGAAATCGCGTTCAAACCGATGTTTCGGAAGCGAACGCGCAGCGTAGTCGGAATCGTGGCGATTGTCGCGCGCGGCTGAATGTCCGCAACGGTCAAGTCGTTTGCCGCAGGCGGCGCGAGCGATTCGAGCCGCACGTCGTCGATATAGAGACGGTCTTGGTCTGGGGGCGAGTTGCAATGGAAGCCGATGCGCAGGTTGCCGCTCTGCGGAGCGATGAACTCAATGTCGGCGGCGATCCAAGACGTGTCTTGAATCGGCGGCGTGGTCGGCAAAATCACGCTCACGATGGACGTGTTCGTCGTGTCGGTCGTCAGCACCACGCGAAAAGTTTCGGAGAATGGGTTTTGGGGCAGAAAGTATGCGGAGTGGTAGAAAAACGTCAAGCGATAACGATTGCCGGCGGTTGCCGAAAATTGCGGCGTGAAAAGGTAATCGTCGCCGGGAGACGTCGCGTCGCTATGCCATTGATACATCGCGGATTTCGTGCCGCCAGGGCGGCTGGGGTTCGGGCGACGATTGGTTTGCGTTTGCCATCGCCCGAAAAACGAGACCGGAGAGCCGCCGCTGGTTGAGGTGTTGTAGTCAACGGCGACCCAGCCCGGAGGCAAAGCCGTCGTGTAACCGGGATTGCCCGTTACGGGCACGCCCTCAAAGTTTTCGAAGAAGATGACGCTGTTCGACCCCGACGTGTTCGGGTAAATGGGTTGAGGCAGGCGCGGCGGCGCAGGTTCGACGTAATCCTTGGGCGCGGGCGAAAAGCGCGCTTTCGAGGCGGGCGCGTCGTTGCGCTGCGCCGCGGACGCGCGTTCTTCGCGGGCTTTTTCCTCCAAAGCTTTTTGTCGCAGTTTGTCCGCTTCTTGATGCAATCGTCGTTGTTCTTCCAACTCTTTCATCGCGCGCGATGACGCACGGTCGGTCGCTTGGGCGGGCGACGATGGTCTTGCTTCTTGCGCCAGCGTCGTTGCGCCGAAGAGCAGCAGAACGAGCAAGACAGCAAGACGAGATGTGGCGTGAGACAGACTCATTTTTCTCTCCAAGTTTATTTTGCGAAAACGAGGCTTGAATATGCGCATTTGCGCAAAAAGTTGAAAACAGAATGGCGAATTGGCGTAGCGGGGGCGATTTCGTATTTTCGCCTTCCAATTTTTGAAACAAACTTCAAACAATGGCAAGCGCGACCAAGCTAAACTTTTTTGAAGAGCTGTTCTTTCAAGCGACGGATTTTTACGAGAAAAATCGCTCCGCCGTTCTTGGCGTTCTGGGCGCAATCGTCGTCGCCGTCGCGGGCGCGTTCTTTTGGAATCAGCGTCAAGCGGAGAGAAATCAGGAAGGAACGACCAAGTTGGAGCGCATCATCAAGAAATACGAAGCGAACGATTGGAACGGCGCGATCGCGGGCGATAGCGCCACGATTGGCTTGAAGGCGATTGCCGAAGAATACGCGGGCACGCCGTCGGGCGAACAAGCCAAACTCTACCTCGCCAACGCTTATTTTCAGCTGCGCAACTACGACGAAGCTCAAAAAACGTTTGAGTCCGTTTCAAGCGGCGCGCCCATCGTCAAAGGCTCGGCGCTGGCGGGCGAAGCGGCATGCTACGAGCAAAAGAGGGAATACAAGAAAGCGGCTCAACTGTTTCGTCGCGCCGCCGACGTCGTGGGAAACGACGCGATCGCGGCGATTTATTTGGAAAGCGCAGGGCGCAACTTCGAGCTTGCGGGCGAAAAGAGCGACGCGCTCGCCGCGTTTGAAAAATTGAAGAAAGAGCATCCGCAAGCGTCCGCTTCGCGCAACGCCGAGCAAATCATCGCGCGATTGAAACAGTAATCCCATCGAGCGATGAACCCGATCGCGCTTTGCCTCGTCTTGAGCCTCTCGCTCCTGCGCTTTGGGTGCGAAGCGCGACCCGCGCAAAAATCTGGCGCGATCGATTCGCTCGCCGCAAAGCCTCGCGTCGTGATTGAATCCTCGCTTGGCAACATCACGATCGAGCTGTTTGACGACGCGCCGTTGCATCGGGACAATTTCATTCGCCTCGTCAAAGCGGGCTATTATGACGGGTTGTGCTTTCATCGCGTCGTGCCGGGCTTCGTGATTCAAACGGGCGACGCGCAATTCCGAGAAAAACCAAACCCCGCGCTCGATTCGCTGCCGCCCAAAACCATTCCCGCCGAAATCAAACATTCGCATCGACGCGGAACGGTCGCCGCCGCGCGCCTCGACGACGACGTCAATCCGAAGCGCGAATCGTCGGGCTGTCAATTCTTCATCAACCTCAACGACAATCGCAGTTACGACGGCAGATACACCGTGTTCGGCAAAGTTGTCGAGGGAATGGACGTCGTCGACAAGTTCGAAAAATTGCCCCGCGATGGAATGAACGTGCCATATTCGCATATTGCGCTCAAATTCAGACTCGCGCAGTAAGCCTTTTCAAAACCTAAACGCTCTCGCAAATGCCCGAACAATTCGTCATTGAAACCTCGCTTGGCGACATCACGGTCGAACTTTTCGACGACACGCCGCTGCACCGAGACAATTTCAAGAAGCTCGTCGCCGAGAAGTATTACGATGGCACGACGTTTCATCGCGTCATTGATGGCTTTATGATTCAAGGCGGAGATCCGCTGTCGCGCGATCCGTCCAAACGGCATCTGCACGGCACGGGCGGACCGAAGGAGCGCATTCCCGCCGAAATCAAGCACAAAAACAAGCGCGGCACGCTTGCGGCGGCGCGCGACAACAATCCCGCAAAAGCCTCCTCTGGCAGTCAGTTCTACATCAACGTCGCCGACAACGACTTTCTCGACCTGCCTCAATACGGCTACACGGTGTTCGGCAGAGTGATTGAGGGAATGGACGTGGCGGATAAAATCTCTCTCGTCAAACGCGACGCGCGCGACAATCCCATCGAGCCTATCACGATGAAAATCCGCCCTAAAAACGCCCAAGAATGAACGTCATCGAGGTTCTGGAACTCTCCAAGCATTACGGCGCGAAAAAAGCCGTCGACGACATCTCGTTTGCCGTCGAGCAAGGGCAAGTCTTTGGCTTCTTGGGTCCAAACGGAAGCGGCAAAACCACGACGATTGGGCTGCTGCTCGGCGTTATCAACAAAACCAAAGGCGTCATCAAACTTTTCGAGTCCGACGATTTGGATTCGGCGCGGCTTCGCATCGGCGCGACGCTCGAAACGCCGAACTTCTACCCGTATTTGAGCGGCTTTGAGAATTTGAAAATCGTCGCCAAAATCAAGGGCGCGAGCGAAAAGCAAATTCATAACGCGCTCGAACTCGTCGGGCTTTCGGCGCGAGCCAAAAGCCCGTTTCGAACCTACTCGCTCGGAATGAAACAGCGATTGGCGCTCGCCGCCGCCACGCTGTCCAACCCCGACCTCGTGATTTTGGACGAGCCGACCAACGGCTTAGACCCCGACGGCATACGCGACGTGCGCCAAATCATCAAGCGCCTCGCCGACGAGGGCAAAACGATTTTCCTTTCCAGCCACTTGCTTAGCGAGGTCGAGCAAGTTTGCACGCACGTCGCCGTCATCAAAAACGGGAAGTTGCTCAAAAGCGGGCGCGTGAAAGATCTCGTGAGCCGAAATCCGTTTGCGCTCGTGAGGGCGGAGGACAACGAGAAATTGCGAGCGACGCTCGAAACCTATCCCGAAACGCTCTCCGTTTCCAGCGAGGGCGATTGCGTTTTGGCGGAACTCAAAAGCGAGAACCTTTCGGCGCTCAATCAGTTCCTTGCCGAGCGCGGCGTTTTCGTTTCGCATCTCGCCTTGCGCAAGAAATCGCTCGAAGAAGCCTTCGTCGAGATTACGCAATCGCTCAACTGACTATTGAGCGGATTTCGCCCTCTCTGCCGCCTTTTCCTCTTCGATGCTTTTGAGCGTGGCGGAAAGAAGCTCGTGATAAATGCAGTTGGGATCTTCCTCGAACATGTTGTCAATCATCACGGGCAATTGGCTTTCGGCGAGCGGGTGCATAAAAGGGTAATCGGCGCAAAAGTGCGGGCGCACGGGATAAATGCGGCACTTGTAATCCGCTCCCAAAAAGACGCATGGACCGTCGGGCGTCGCCAAAGCCGTTCCAACGCATTTGCCCGACGGGAAGTAATCGGAATCTTCGTCGTATTCGGCGAAAAGCGTTTTGCCGTGAAGGTCGCTGAATTCGGGGCGCGAATTCACATACTCTTCAATCATCTTGGCTTGCTCGACATCGACCCAAACGCCGTTCTTGCAACAATTCGCTTTGCACGCGTGCAAGTTCGTAACGCAACTGCGATAAGGTTTCATTGAGTTGTTCCGTGGATTGAGATTGCGCGAAAAAATCGCGCCAAAGTTACGCAAGCGCGGCGATTCCCTAAGCGAATCGCGCCTCTCGTCGCAAACGCGCGAAGGGCGCGACGGGGCGATTTTCGGCGTTGCTTTTCTCGGTTCTCTCTGCGATATTAGCCGCCTCTTTAATCAACCTGACTGGAAACAAATGCGAACTTTCTCTCCGAAGGCGCTGGGGCGCGTCGCGCTCTGCGTTGCGATTTTTGGAACGATGACTTCGAGCGCGAACGCTCAACGACAACCGCGCACCATCACGACCGCCGTTCCGTTCTTGCTCATCAGTCCCGACTCGCGCGCGGGCGGAATGGGCGAAGCGAACGTGGCGATTGCCGACAACGCTTCCGCGATGTTTTGGAACCCCGCGGGGCTTGGCTTCCAAAAAGGACTCGATGTCAATTTCACGCATGCCAATTGGTTGCCCGCCTTCAACGCCGATTTGTTCTACGACAATCTTACCATCAAGCGACACTTCGCAGGTTTCGGCACGTTTGGCTTGGGCATCACCTACTTGAACTTGGGCGAAACCGAAGTGCGCACCGCGCAGAACGTCGCGGCGGGGACCATTAAAAGCTACGAGTTTGCGGTTACGGGTTCTTACGGCGCGCGAATCGCGCAAAGTTTGGCGGTCGGAACGTCGGTGCGCTTCATTCGCAGCGCGCTTACCAACGTCGGCGCGGGAAGCGAGCAAGGCGCGGGCATCGGCACGTCCATCTCGTTTGACCTCGCGCTGCTCTGGAAACCTCAGTTCGGCGGATACTTCGCGGATCGATGGAGTTTCGGCTTGAACATTTCCAACATCGGTCCGAAAATGACCTACATCGACGAAGCCCAAGCCGACCCTCTGCCGACGAATTTCAAAATCGGGTTCGCTTACAGGGTTCTCAGCGACAAATACAATTCGCTGACGCTGGCGGCGGATTTCAACAAGTTGCTCGTCAATCGCTCCGCGTTTTTGGACGGACGCAAACTCTCGCCCGATGAAGTCAATCGCTTGGATTCGGCAAGTCAGCGTCGCGTAACGTATCGCGCCGACAACGTGTTCTCGGCGATGATTTCGTCGTGGGGCGCGAGCGGCGGCGGATTTCGCTCCTTCACGGTCGGCGTCGGCGCGGAGTATTGGTATGGCTCGCCGCAACTTTTGGCGCTTCGAGCGGGCTACTTCTACGAAGACCCCGAATTTGGCGGACGACGATACCTCACCTTCGGCGCGGGCGTGCGCTACGCCGCTTTCGGAGTCGATTTCAGTTATCTGCAATCCGTCGAGCAACAGCACCCTCTCGATGGCACGGTGAGGCTCTCGCTCGTGCTCAACTTCCCAAACATCGGGCTGAAACAGACGAAGCCCGTCAAGTGAGCTGGAGCGTCGCGTCGCGTTTTCAGGGCTTGAAGAAAGATTCAAGCCCTTTTTCGTTTGCGCTCAAATGGCGGTTTCGTTCAGCCAATCGCGCGGTCGAAGGCATTTGTAAAGCTCGGCTTCGCGCGAATTGGGTTCGGGGGCGTAGTTGTATTCCCAGCCCGCCTCTTTGGGAAGCGACATCAAAATCGACTCCGTTCTGCCGCGAGTTTCCAAGCCGAAAAGAGTGCCCCGGTCGTAAATCAAATTGAACTCCACGTATCTGCCGCGTCGCAAGCGATGGAAGCGTTTTTCTTTTTCGCCGAAAGGTTCGCGTTTGCGCTTCTCGACGATGGGCAAATAGGCTTCGGTGAAAGCGTCGCCGCATGACTTGACGAACTCGAAGGTTTTGGCGAGGTCGTCGGAAAGATAATCGAAGAAAATTCCGCCCACGCCGCGCGTTTCGTTGCGATGCGGCAAGAAGAAATACTCGTCGCACCACGCCTTGAATTTGGGGTAGTAGTCGGGGCGATGCTTGTCGCAAGCGGCTTTGTGAACGCGATGAAAATGCTGGATGTCTTCCAAGAACGGATAGTAGGGCGTAAGGTCGGCGCCGCCGCCGAACCAAGCGTTGATGACGCGCCCTTCGGAATCGTATTGCTCGAAGTAGCGATAGTTGCAATGAACGGTCGGAATCATCGGCGAATAGGGGTGAATGACGACGGACACGCCCGTTGCGAAATACGGCGTGGCGCGCACGTTCATTCGCGCCGCCATTTTTTCGGGCAGAATGCCTGAAACGGCGGAAAAGTTCACGCCCGCTTTCTCGAACGTCGCGCCGTCTTGCAGGACGCGCGTTCTGCCGCCGCCTCCCGAATGATGTTGCCAGTTCTCCTCCGCGAACTTGGCTTTGCCGTCGGCTTTCTCAATCGACGAGGAGATGTGGTCTTGCAAAGATTCAAGGTAGGATTGAACTGCGGATTTCATCAAGGGAGCGTTATGAAGTTCAAAAGTTTAGGTCGTCTTCTAAATCGTCGAAATCGTCGTCTTCGGGGTCTTCGTAAGGGGCGGAGCGCTTTTCGCCGCGCGCGTCGTAGATGATGTCGAGGTATCGCTCGATGAGCGCGCGCTTGTCGTTCTGAGCCAATTCCGCGTAACAATTGCGCAGGTTGTTGAACATTCGCTCGACGATGTCTATCGCGTTGGCTTTGACGAGATACTGCTCCGCGTGACCGTAGCCCTGATTCATCAAGAAGCGAATGCAATCTTGCTTGTCCAAAATGCGCCCTTGATTGAACGGATCGATGAAAAGCTCGAAGTTTTGTCGCTCGTATTTGAGCATAAAATGAGCGGGCATGTTGACCCCATAGACGGGGAGACCAAGCCGTTCCGCCAAGATGAGAACGATTGCGCCGAGCGAGATGGGAATGCCAAGCTTGCGATCGATGACGCGATTGATGTAACTGTTGTCGGGGTCGTAGTAATTGCTGGAATTGCCTCGGTAGGATTCGCGTTCAAAGACGACGTTGCTGAGCATAAAGACGCGGTCGATTTCCGCCGTCGTTTGAGAGGAAGCGTATTCGAGCCTGATGACGCTCTCGATGCGATTGAGCTCCTGCTTGTATTTCTGAACGTCCAAAGAAGGATAACCGATTTGCCCGATGAGAAAGCAGAAGTCTTCGAGCTTGGCGTTGTCGAGCAAGGCGCGTCGGAACTTGGGTTCGAGCTTTTGGAACTGAATGTCGTCGATAAACTTGGCGATGCGCGCGGCGGCTCTGCCCGAAACGCTCTCGCGCTTTTCGACCATGAGGCGCATCACTTCGGCGGCTTCGGGGTTGTCGGACGAGACGACCTCGCGGAGTTTCTGACTGACGCTTTGGAAGACGGCGTTGTCGTCGTCGTCCAAGAGCGAAATCATCGCGGAAAGTTGCGGATTGAGCTTGGATTTCATAGTCGTCTGCAACGAGAAATTAACTTGACGCGCTTTCGTATCGGCGCAATCCGTAATAAAAAAAATTTCTCGCAAGAAATAACGCCACGACCGCCGTGGCGATTCCCAAAACGAAGTAGCCCAAATCGAAGCCCCGAATGATCATCGAAGCGGGAAGCGCGCCGATGGCAATCATCGGCAGAAAGTAGAGCAAAACGTAACGAATCAATCCCTTGTAGATGGCTTCGGGCTTCGTCGCCAATTGGTAAAGATGATGAAAGCCCCACTGCGTGCTCGTCGAGGCGTTGACGAAAATGAAGCCGAGCGTGGCAAAAAACATCTGAATCGAATACATCGTCAGCAAGCCGCAAACGAGCAGGACGAGATACGCGGCGACATCGAGCGCCGTGGCGTTTGGCGAAAGACGAATCCAAGCGTAGCAGAGCAAGCCGAGCGCAAAGAAAAAGTCGAGAAGCGAACCGAAAGAAACGTCGCGCGCCGAAGCGTAGAACATCGGCGAGACAGGCTTTGCCAAAAGCAAGTCGAAATCGCCTTTGCGAATCAGGTCGTTCATCGCCCAAAGGCTCGAAGAAAAAAGAGTCATATCCAAAGCGTCGATGACGAAAATCGTGCTCATGAAGAAAAAAACTTCGTAGCGTTTGTAGCCCGCGATGTTGTCGGCGTTCAAGTAAATCACCTCAAAGAAGCCGATGTTGACGGCATACCAAACCACGTCCATTGCGAACACCAAAAAGAAATTAAGACGGTATTGCGTCTCTTGCGCGAGGCTGTGGCGAAAGAACGCCATCCAGAGACGAAGGCAACGACGCGCGAGCCGAAGCATTTTGAAGATTTAAGCGAGCGTTGATCCGAGCGCAAACGTTATTTTGCCGTGCCAAATCATAAATTCCGTTATTGCAATGAAAAAACTTTTCGCCATCGCGCTCGTCGGGCTGTTTCTCAACGCCTGCTCAAACAAAGAAGCCGAAGAAAAAATCAAGCGGCTCGAGCAAGAAAAAGCCGAACTCCTCGCGCAGAGCGCGGAGAAGGAAAAGTTCATCGCCGAAGCGTTGGAATCGTTAAGCGAAATTCAAGCCAGCGTCAACGCGATTGGCGACAATCAAAGTCGCATCACGATCGCCGCAAGCGACCTTGAAAAGCAGGGAAGCGCGAGCGTCAAAGAAAGAAAAAATCAAATTCTCTCCGACTTGGGCGCGATCGACCAAAAACTCGCCGACAACAAAAAAGCCATCGCCTCGCTGTCCAAAAAAGTCAAAGACTATCAGGGCAAAGTCGCGGGCTTGGAAAAACTCGTCGCCAATCTGCAACAAACGCTTGAAATCAAAGAGCGCGAAATCGTCGCGTTGAAACAAGAAATCGCCAAACTCAACATCGAAGTCGCCTCGCTTCAAACGACCGTCGAAGAAAAAGACAAGGCGTTGAAGACCGCTTACTACATCGTCGGCACGGATGAAGAACTCGACCGACTGGGCATCTACAAAAACAAAGGCGGATTCATCGGCATTGGCAGGACGGCGGTTCTTTCCGACGATCTCGACCTGTCCAAATTCAAGAAAATCGATATCGAAGCGACGAAAGACATTCAAATTCAGCGCAAAGACGAGGGAACGGAAATCAAGGTGCTCTCCTCGCACCCGAAAGAGAGCTACGAAGTGTTAGCCGTCGGAAAAAGCGCGACGCTTCGCATCAAAGACCCGCGAAAGTTTTGGGAAAAATCAAAGGCTCTCGTCGTGATGCTGGATTGAGCCGATGAAAACCGACAAGCTCGTTTATCTGATTTTCAAACGCTTGCCGCAAGGCTTCTTCTCGCTCATCGGCAAGGGTAGAGCCGAGGGAATCGAGAAGGGAAGAATTGAAGGCAAGTTGGAAACCGTGCCGCTCTTGCGCGACCTTGGCTTGACCGACGAAGCGATCGCGCAAAAATTGAACTTGCCGATAGAACTCGTTAGGAAAGCGTAAGAAACCTGAGTCCGCTATTCTCGCAGGACGCTTTTGGATTTTGGGAAAAGAAGCGACCGCCAATTTTTTAGAAGCGCCAAAATCCGAGCGTAATCGTCTTCGTTTTTCAGCCTCGTTATCCAACGGCGGACAAAGACCGCGATGAACGCGGCGAAAAGCGAAACGACGAATGTTACGCCCGTCATCAAACCGCGTTTCGGACTTGCGCGATAAAAAGGAACGGACGCGGAATCAAGCACGACGACCGTCGGCGTGTCCCGATATCCCTGCACGCGCTCCTTGAAGTAGAGTTGTTTCAACAGCCCGTAGACCTCCTCGTGAATTTTGACCTCGCGGTAGTAGTTGGCGTATTCGCGCGAGACGGCGGGCATTTCCTCAAAGCGAAGCGACAGCTTGTCGCTCGAATTGCCTTGCAGGGCTTCCTCATACTTCTTGCGATACTCGTTTAACCGCATGCGGCTTTCGACGACGAGCATGTCGTTGGGTTGCCTATCGCGCAAAAGCAAGTCGAGTTGCAGCTCTTCGGCGAGCATCTGCGCTTTGAGACGCGAAAGCGTTTCCATCTGAAATTTCATCTGCTCCGAGAGCGCGATGGCTTTGTTGGATTTTTGGAAACGCTCGAAGTTCGCGTAAGCCGAGTCCAATTCGCGCTTGGCGATGGCGACCTGCTCGGCGAAGTATTCCGCGTTGTAGAGCGATTTCAAGTTCGCCAATCGGCGATTGGTGCGATCCAAAACCGCGACGTAGCCGTTGGCGATTCGCGCGGCGCGCCTTCGAGCGCTATCGTCATCGACGCTCGAAAACGAGAACGCGGGCGTTGAGATTTTGACCTCAATGGTGATATAGCCCGCTTTGTTCGTGAGAATCTTGGTCAAATCGGCGAGTTCTTTTCGGAGAATCTCGCGTTTTTCGGAAGGGCTCTTTTCTTCGCGCTCGCGCTTGCTCAAAAGAACGTTCTCCAAATCTTCCTGCGCGACGAGAGAATCGGCGATGGCGGCGCTTTTGAGCATTTCGGCGAGAACGTCGGTCGCGTTGGCTTGCTGAGCGAGCGCGCTCAACCCCAGCGCGCCCGCCGCTTGCGACAAAGGATTTTGCTTGTTGGGATCTTCGGGCGGCATCAAGACGACTTTGCCCACATAGGTTCGCGGAACGAGAAAGAGCGCGACGATTCCAATCGTCAGGGCGATGGCGACGAAGCGAACGATGAACCCAAAGTTTTCAAGCAAAATCTCCACATAATGCCGAATAAGCGTGGGCTTTTCAAGCGAGGGCGGCGTGGCGATTGGCGCGTCGTTCATTGGGTAAGGTTTCGAATGAGCAAAAGCGTCGTGGCGACTCCTCCTATGACAACGACAACGTCTCGAAAAATTTCCCAACTGCGCGTCCAGAACTGGCTTTTGGGCTTTTCTTGCACGAGAATCACGTCGCTGGGTTCGATGTCTTCCACATCGTCGGCATCGAGCAAATCGCCCGAATACGGTTTTAAGATTTTGACGTCGCCTTTTTGGGCGCGCTCGGTAAAGCCGCCCGCTTTCTTGATGTAGTATTTCAAGTCCGCGCCCTTCTTGTATTCCACGTTGCCGGGCAAAGCGACGCGCCCAATCACATTGACATAGTTGCGAAACAGCGGGATCGTGATGATGTCGCCCTCTTCCAAAAGAATGTTCTGCGATTCGTCGTTTTCGAGAAAAAGTTTTTTGAAATTCACGGCGATTTTGCCTTTGGGGTCTTCGCGTTGTCGAGCGACGGCGTATTGATATTCGGGGTCTTCGAGGTCAATCTGTTTGATGGTGGAAAGATCAATAGCGGGGCGAATGGCTTTCGGGCGCACGAGCGTGGCTTCTTCGAGCGAAGCGAGTTCGAGAAAGCCGCCCGCTCGCTCAATTATGTCGCGCAATCGCGTTTTGCCTTTTTCGATGCGGTAGTAGCCCGGCACTCTGACGCGCCCTTGAACGAGCACGGTTTCGTCGGGTCGCCACAGGGGAATGCGTCGCACTTGCACGCGGTCGCCGTCTTGCAAGGGCACGTTGGACGATGGCGGAAAGCCGCGCACATCGACGCTGAACGTGTAAGTGCGCAGTTGGTCGGGAAAGTATCGGATAATGTCGACCGAATCCAAAATCGCGCTTTCAAGCAAGCCGCCCGCAAGTTTGAAGAGCGTGTAGAGCGAATCGCCCTCGACGAACTCATAACCGCCAGGATACTTGACCTCGCCGTAAATCGTTACGCCTTTGGTTTGCTTGCTGACTTGAATGATGTCGTTTTCTTGCAAATAAGGGTTGTCGCTGTTGTCAAGCAAGCGATAGTAGCGAAACACATCGAGCGTCAGAACCGTGTCGGGATTGAAGCGACGCAATCGCACCTGACGAAGCGAAGCGTTTTGCAAAATCGGGCTTTGCGAAATCACGTCGGAAAGGCGCGTGGCGGCGTTGACCAAAAGGCGCGTCGGAACGGAAACTTCGCCGACGACATCGACATAGAAACTGCGCAGCGAGATGAGCGAGACGGTAACGTCGGCGTTGCGATAGACTTTGGCGAATTCGCGGTTCAGAACCTCTTGCGTTTTGTCGAGCGTAAGACCGCGCACGGAAATTTCTTTCAAGCGCGGAATGATGAGCGTTCCGCTTGGGGTTACGGGAAGTTGATACGTCGTGTAGGTTTGCGAGAAAATCGCAATCAGCAGCACGTCGCCCGCGCCGACGATGTAATCCTTTGGGACGGCGTTTGGCAAAGTCAAACGATTGGCGCCGAGCGAAGCGTTGGACGGCGCGGAAGCGGGCGCGTTGCCAAACATTAAGCTTGGCGACGAAGGGGCGACGGGCGTTGAAGAGATGGGCGTTTCTTGCGCCAAGAGCATCGAAACCGAAAGCGATGCGGCAATCGCGCAGATTCGGCGTAACTTTGCGATAGTTTCAACGGCAAACATCCGAAAAATGAAATTTATCGCAGTTGCGTTGGTCGTGGTTGGCATCGTCGGCGCGATTTTCTCCAACGTGAAGTATCGTCAGCAACTCGAGTGGGAGCACTGGGCTGAAAAGCTAACCTACCTGCTCGCAACGATTGGCAGTTCGGCGATAGCGGTCGTTGGCGCGGCGTTGCTGATCGCGTCGTTCCAACCTGAATGAGCGTCAAACGGCTTCGACCGCCTCGCTGACGAGCGTGCCGACGGGTTCGCCCTGGCACAAGCGAAGCAAATTCCCTCTCGTGTTCATATTCATCACGACGATGGGCAAAGTGTTTTCGCGGCAGAGCGTAATGGCGGTCAAATCCATCACGCGAAGTCCCTTTTTGAGCACGTCCAAGTAAGAAATGCGCGGAAAGAAATTCGCCGTCGGATTTTTTTCGGGGTCGGAATCATACACGCCCTCGACGCGCGTGCCTTTGATGATGACGTCGGCTTCGATTTCGACGGCGCGCAGGGCGGCAGCCGTGTCGGTCGTGAAATACGGGTTGCCCGTGCCCGCCCCGAAAATCACGACGCGCTCTTTTTCCAAGTGGCGAATGGCGCGGCGACGAATGAACGGCTCGGCGATTTGCTCCATCTTGATGGCGGTCAAAAGTCGCGTGAAAACGCCTTGCCGTTCCAGCGCGTCTTGCATCGCAAGCGAATTGATGACGGTGGCGAGCATTCCCATGTGGTCGGCTTGGACGCGATCCATATTTTCCGCCGCTTTTGAGACGCCGCGAAAAATGTTCCCCCCGCCAATCACGATGCCCACCTGAACGCCAAGCTGATGCACGGACTTTATTTCCGTGGCGAATTGATCGAGAATCGCGTTGTCGATGCCATAACCTTGCGAACCCATCAGGGCTTCGCCGCTAAGTTTGAGCAGAATGCGTTTGTATTTAAGCCCCGTCATAATCGGATTAAATTGCGTTTGGGCAAAAAAAAGTCTCGCAACCGCGAGACTTTCAAACTTCATCGCTCGCCGAGCTGGAATCGAACAAATCGCTTCACCTCGACGGAGCCCGCTTCTTTGAGAAGTTCGGCGATGCTTTTGTCGCTATCCTTGAAGTAAGGCTGATCGAGCAAGACGACCTCTTGGTAGAACTTTTCAAGCCGTCCGTTGACGATGCGCTCGATGACTTGCGGCGGCTTGCCTTCGTTTTTGGCTTGCTCGCGCAGAATTTCGGCTTCTTTTTCGATGGTTTCTTTGGGCAAATCGGCGCGCGTGAGCGCAAGCGGAGCGGAAGCGGCGACTTGCATCGCAATTTCTTTTCCGATGTTGCCGTTGTTGCCGTTCACGCCCGTCAGATGAACCATCGTGCCGAGCCGCGAGCCAGGGTGAATGTATGACGAAATCACGCCTTCGGACGCTTCAAGCAGGGAAATGCGGCTGACGACGATTTTTTCGCCGAGCTTGCCCGTCATCGTCTCGATGGCTTGCGAGACGGGAAGATGGTCGAAGTCCGCGCCGAGTTGAATTTGGCTCAACGCTTCGAGCGTGGAGATTTTGCGTTCAAGCGCGGCGTTGGCGACGGCGTTGGCGAATTTGAGGAAGCTTTCGTTGCGCGCCACGAAGTCGGTTTCGCAGTTGACTTCGACCATCACGGCGAGTTTGTCGTCGGGCGTTTTGGCGATGACGATCGCGCCTTCTTTGGCTTCGCGGTCGGCGCGTTTTGCCGCGATAGCCGCGCCTTGCTTGCGAAGATGCTCAATGGCTTTCTCGATGTCGCCGCCCGATTGTTCGAGGGCTTTTTTGCAGTCTGCCATGCCTGCGCCCGTTTTGTCGCGCAGTTCCTTGACGAGCTTGGCTGAAATTTCCGCCATGTTGTTCGTGGTAAGGTGAAGGTTTTGAAATCGCGCGGGGAGAGCTGAACGGACGTTTCGGATTCAGCCCTCGCCCACGTTGGCTCGGTTATTCTTTGCTATCTATGGTTTCTTCCATCGCGTCTTCTTCTTTCTGCGCCGTCGTGGCGTTGATGATGGCGTCGGCAAACGCGGTCGTGATGAGCTCGATCGAGCGAATCGAGTCGTCGTTTGCGGGAATGACGTGCGTGATGTTGTCAGGGTCGCAATTCGTGTCCACGATGGCGAAAATCGGAATGCCCAAGAGCGACGCTTCCTTGACGGCGATATGCTCTTTTTTGACATCGACCACGTAGAGCGCGGCGGGCAAACGGGTCATTTCCGAGATGCCGCCCAAAACCTTGACGAGCTTTTCTTTCTCGCGCGTGAGCATCAAGCGTTCCTTTTTGGTGATGATGTCGAAGGTGCCGTCGTTTTCCATTCGCTCAATGGCGTTCATTCGGCGAATGCTTTGACGAATGGTCGAGAAGTTGGTGAGCATTCCGCCAAGCCAACGCTCCGACACGTAGGGCATTCCGCAGCGCGTCGCTTGTTCGGCGATGATGGCTTTGGCTTGCTTTTTCGTGCCGACGAAGAGGATTTCTTTTCCCGTAGAGGCAAGGGCTTCAACGGCGTTGAAAGCGTCTTCCGCCATCGCAACCGTTTTTTTGAGGTCGATGATGTGAATGCCGTTTTTCTCCATGAAGATATACGGCTTCATTTTCGGGCACCAGCGGCGCGTCAGATGCCCGAAGTGCGCGCCCGCTTTGAGCAGGTCTTCGATTTGAAGTCGAGCGTTCATGCGTGTTGATGCGTTTGAGTTAAACCTCTACCGCATTCGCGCGAAGAATCTCACCGCCCTGATGAGACACCCCTCCGCGCGTCGCGCCCGAAGGCGCAAATGCGATATGCGTGATGAAAAAATCGGAGCCAATCAACGCTTCGAGAATTGGAAACGGCGACGAGCCTTGCGACGACCATACTTTTTGCGCTCGACCATTCGCGGATCGCGCGTCAACAAGCCCTCTTTGCGCAGCGTGGCGCGAGCGTTCTCGTCGTATTCCAAAATCGCCCGCGCGATGGCAAGACGAACCGCGCCCGCCTGACCCGAAACGCCGCCGCCTTGAACGTTGATTTGAGCGTCGAATTTACCCAGATTGTCCGTAACCATCAACGCCTTGATGGCGTCTTCTCGCAGAATGGGATTGGGAAAATAGTTTTCTAACGAGCGACCGTTGATGGTGATGTTGCCCGTGCCAGGCTTGAGAAAAACGCGAGCGACCGATGTTTTGCGTCGCCCCGTCGCGTTGAGAAGTTCAGCCATATCGCGTTAGTTGAGTTTGAGTTCCTCTGGACGTTGCGCGCCGTGCGGATGCTCCGCGCCCGCGTAGACTTTGAGCTTGCGGAAAATTTTGCGACCAAGAGAATTCTTGGGCAACATTCCCCAAACCGCGTCTTCGATGACGCGCTCAGGCTTTTTGGCGAGCACGTCGCGGTATTTCTCGAAGCGCGCCCCGCCCGGATAGAGCGTGTTGTGGTAGTAGACTTTCTTCTGAAACTTGCCGCCCGTAACGCGGATTTTCGCGGCGTTGATGACGATGACGTAGTCGCCCGTATCCACGTGAGGCGTGAATTGAGGCTTATGCTTTCCGCGCAAAATTTTGGCGATTTGCGACGTGAATCGTCCGAGCGTTTTGCCTTCCGCGTCGGCAATCCACCACTTTTGCTCCACTTCGCCCGGCTTGGCTGAATAGGTGCGGAAACTTTGCGTGTCGAGTTTCATGGTTCGTGAGTTGTCGCTTGCAAAAAGAGCCGCAAATGTAGAAGTTTTGAGCGAAAATTCCAAAGACGCATCGAGCGCGTCGACAAATTCCTCAAATCGCGTCGTGAGCGCGGAAAACCTTGTCGTTCTCGCAGAAAACGGCGCTCGTCATTCCGAGTCTCAAAGGCTGCGAGGCGCGGATAGTCAATTTCGAGTTGAGGCTCTCGTTTTCATTTTGAAAAATCGCGCGCTTGCGTATTTTTGAGCCTCTCCGTTTTTAAGAAGGCGCGAGGGCAATTAGCTCAGTTGGTTAGAGCGTTCGCTTCACACGCGAAAGGTCGCTAGTTCGAATCTAGCATTGCCCACCAAGTTCCTCGTCGCTCGTCTCGCGCCTGAACGCGACGCGCTCCCGTCGGCGAAGTTTTGGAGCGAATCGTTTTTTGCAGATGCTTTCGCGCCTCGTCAGTGCGTTAATTCAAATTCGCAAACGCGATGCAACCGTCTCCGAGTTCTTCCAAGCAAGGTTATTACCGCCAACCCGCGCTCCATCAAGACAGAATCGTGTTCGTTTCCGAAGACGATCTTTGGGAAGTAAGCGTCAAAGGCGGGGTCGCCAATCGCCTGACGGCGACCCTTTCCGAATGTTCTTCGCCCGCGATTTCGCCCGACGGCAAATGGATTGCCTTCACGAGCAAAGACGAAGGGCACCCCGAAGTTTATGTGATGCAATCCGATGGAGGCAATCCGAAACGACTCACGTTTTTGGGCGCGACGCTGACGCGCGTTTTGGGCTGGAAAGACGGATACATCATCTTCACGAGCAACGCCAAGCAAGCCTTCCGAAAGTTCCAATGCTTGATGCGCATTTCGCTCGAAGGCGGCGAGCCGCAATCGCTCAAACTCGGACACGGCGTTGCGATTTCATTCGGCAAAAACGGCGGAAGCGTCATCGGCAGAAATAGCGCCGACGCGGCGCGTTGGAAACGCTACAAAGGCGGAACGGCGGGCGAAATTTGGCTCGACAAAGACGGTTCGGGCAAATACGAAAATTTCAGCGCCAAACTTGGCTTCAAAAGCAACTTCGTGACGCCGATTTGGATTGACCTTGACGGCGAATCGCGCATTTACTTCGTCAGCGACCACGACGGCATCGGCAACATCTATTCCGCTTCGCTCGATGCGACCGACCTCAAACAGCACACGTTTCACGACGATTACTACGTGCGTTATCCGCAAAAAGACGGCGCGGGCGGAAATCGCATCGTCTATCATGCGGGCGCGGATTTGTTCATCTTCGACGCGGAAAAGAACGCCTACGAAAAAATCGACATTCAGTATCGCAGTCCCTTCACGCAGCGCAACCGCAAGTTCGTCGACGCGCAGAAGCATCTGGAAACTTATTTCCTTCACCCCGACGGCGAGCGCGTCGCCATCACGACGCGCGGACATGCCTTCGGAATGCATCTTGCCGAAGGCGCGGTAACCGAGTTCGGCAAGGACGACGTGGCGCGCTATCGCCTCGCGCAATTTTTGCACGACGGCAAAACGCTCGTCGTCATCTCCGACGCTTCGGGCGAAGAGCGGCTCGAACTCTATTCCGCCGAAGAAGGCAAACTCAACCAGTTCATCAAGCGATTCGAAGACCTCGACATCGGTCGCGCCTTGATGATGCGCGTCTCGCCGAAAGCCAATCACGCATGCCTTTCGAATCATCGCCAAGAGCTTTTCTTCGTCGATCTCGACGCGGGCGAAATGCGTCTGGTCGCAAAAAGCAAATTCCAACGCATTGGCGGCTTTTCGTGGTCGCCCGATGGCAAGTTCATCGCCTACGGCTTCGCCTTCTCGCCCGAAAAGAGCGCGATTGAAATCTACGACATCGAGCGAGGCGAATCGCATCGCGTTACGAACCCCGTCTTGATTGACGAACAGCCGTGTTTCGACGTGGAAGGGAAGTATCTTTACTTTCTTTCCAAGCGCGTCTTCAACCCCGTCTACGACGACGTGCATTTCGATTTGAATTTTCCGCGCGCCACGAAGCCTTATCTCATCACGCTTCGAAAGGATTTGCCGTCGCCCTTTCTCGTCGAGCCGAAACTTTCCGCGAAACCGCTCACGACGGAAACGTTCGCCGAGCGCGGCGCAAACGGCAACGGGAGCGACAAGCGCGAAATTTCCGTGCAGATCGATTTCGACGGCATCGCGGAGCGCGTCGTGGAGTTTCCCGTTCCCGAAGGTCGCTACGTGGCGATTGGCGCGGCGAAAGGCAAGGCGTTCTTCCTCAACAACCCGATTCAGGGCGCGATGAGCGACGAACGTGCGGGCGGCGCGCTGGAAGTTTTCCGATTCGACGAGAAAAAGCGCGAAACGCTCTTCGAAGACGTCGAATCCTTCGAACTCTCGCCCGACGGCAAAACGCTCGTGATGTCGCAGAAGGGAAGCCTGCGCTACGCTCAAACGCATGCGCTCTGCGACAAGACGAAAGAGACCAAGCAACTCAATCTCTCGCGCATTCGGCTTTCGATCGTGCCGCTCTACGAATGGACGCAGATGTATCGAGAAGCGTGGCGATTGCAGCGCGACCAATTCTGGACGGAAGATATGTCGAAGGTCGATTGGAACGCCGTGTATCATCGTTACCTGCCGCTCTTGGCGCGCGTCGCCTCTCGCGTGGAGTTTTCGGACTTGATGTGGGAGATGCAAGGCGAATTGGGCACGTCGCACGCTTACGAGATGGGCGGCGATTATCGTCCCGAACCCAAATACCCATTGGGCTTTCTGGGCGCGGATGTCGAGTTTGACGCCGAACTCAAAGCGTATCGCATCGCTTACATTCCCGACGGCGACCATTGGGAAGACGGCAAAGGCTCTTCGCTCAAAACGCCAGGCGCCAATCTCTCCGTCGGCGACTTGATTTTGGGCGTGAACGGAACGCCCGTCAGCGAGCGCGTGCCGCTTGGCGAACTCTTGGTCAATCAAGCCGCCACGCCGATTACGCTCACGGTCGCCGACAAACAGAAGCAAAACGTTCGCTCCGTGGTCGTCAAAACGCTCGCCAGCGAAGAAATGCTCCGCTATCGAGATTGGGTCAATCGCAATGCCAAGTGGGTGCGCGAAAAATCGGAAGGCAAGGTCGGCTATGTGCACGTGCCGAATATGCAAGCCTGGGGCTACGCGGAATTCCATCGCGCCTATCTTGCCGAATACGATTGCGAGGGCTTAATCGTCGATGTGCGCTTCAACGGGGGCGGACACGTCTCGCAACTGTTGCTCGAAAAGCTCAACCGCAAGCGATTGGGCTACGACGTGTCGCGTTGGAACGAACATCCCGAACCTTACCCCGCGTATGCCACCTTCGGCAACGTCGTGGCGCTCACGAATGAATTTGCGGGGTCGGACGGCGACATTTTCTCGCATTCCTTCAAGATGATGAAGCTTGGAACTTTGGTCGGAAAGCGCACTTGGGGCGGCGTGATTGGCATCTATCCGCGCCATGCGCTCGCCGACGGCGGCTTGACGACTCAGCCCGAATTTTCGTTCTGGTTCTTCGATGTCGGCTGGGGCGTGGAAAACTACGGCACCGACCCCGACGTGTTTGTCGACATCGCGCCGCACGACTATTGCTGTCAAAGAGACCCGCAATTAGAAAAGGCTCTGGAACTCGTGATGGAAAAAATCCGTCAAAATCCCGCTCGCTTGCCCGATTTCACGAAGCGTCCGAACCTGGCGTTGCCAAAATCCGCGCTCGTTTGAGTTCGAACCGTTGCCGCTGTTTCCAAGCCTGAACCTCTCGTTCAGGCTTTGTCGTTTTTGGGCGACAGGCGCGAAGCGAAAGTTGTCGCGTTTTTGCGACAAGTCGCGCCGATTCGCTCGCGTTTCCGTCAAAACGAAGTTGGCACGAATTTAGAGCGTTAAGCGATTGAAAGTTTGTTTCAAGACGACTTTCATTTAACTTCAACCGCCGTTCAAACGGCTATTATGTTCAACCAAAACATCAATCCGACAATGAAAAAACTCTTTGCGTTTCTCGTCGCGTTCTTGCTTGTTTCTGCTGCGGCGAAGGCTCAACTTTACATAACGGGCGGCATTTCCGCGTTTGGCGGCGACGCTTTCAAACAAGTCGCAACGTCGGGCAGAGGCAGCCAACAACAGCAAGCCCAAGCCGCCGCCGAACTCAGCGCAGGCTTCAACGCGGGGGTCAAGTATAAGTATAAGTTGCCCATTCCGATTCTCGGGGTCAGCGCGGTCGGGCACTTCAACTATGCCACGGGCAAATCGCAAGAGCCTTCGTCCACGGTGCAGAACCAAACCTTTACTCCGCCTCAAAGAAACATCACCGCGCTTGTCTATGGCGTGGGCGTGGAAGTTGTCCCGATTGGCTTCCTGCCCATCATCGACCCTTACGTCAGCCTCGATTACACGCTGAACTCGGTCAAAACGAAACAAGATGCGCTCGTATTCAACAATCAGACGATTGTGCCTGCGTCTGAGGGAACGCAATCGGGCTCGGGGCTTGGCATTGGCATCGGCACGGGCATCAAGTTGCCCATCATTCCGATTCTCTTCGACGTGGAGCTCAAGTATCGAATGCTCGGCAACAGCCAAAACTTGCTGACCGTGAATCTCGGCGCGGGATTGAGCTTCTAAGCCTGAGTTGAGCGACTGAAAGCCGCTCCGTTTGGGGCGGCTTTTTTA
Organism: Chloroherpetonaceae bacterium; assembly: GCA_025055975.1. Lineage (GTDB taxonomy): Bacteria > Bacteroidota > Chlorobiia > Chlorobiales > Thermochlorobacteraceae > JANWWM01. The sequence continues at coordinate 27,256 of JANWWM010000060.1, forward strand.
TTCGAGGCGCAGTTGCGAACTTTGCGCTTCTCCAACGCAAAACGATTCAACGGAGATGAAAAAGGTTTTTCTGATTGCGGTTCTCTGCGGCGCGAGCCTTTCGGCGTTTGCGCAATTTGAAGGCGAAATCGAAATGCGCGTCACGTCGGCGACGGGAAACGACGGCGCGATGAAAATGCTCGTCGGCAAAAATGCCATCAGAACCGAAATGACAATGTCCGCTGGACAAACCAACGTTCAAATGACCTCGATCCTCAATCTGAACAAGCCCAACGTGATGTATCTCATCAACGACAAAACCCAATCTTACAGCGAAATCGATGTGAGCGAGATGGAAAAAATGGCGCGCCAGATGACCCCCCGCAAAGCGACTTACAAAGTTCAAAAACTCGGCAAAGAAAAAATTTTGGGCTACGACTGCGACCACGTGCTCGTCTCCGATGAAAACGACGAGGTCGAGATGTGGATCGCCAAAGGTTTGATGGATTACGAAACCTTCAAAAAGTTCAATCAAAGTCCGCAAGCCGATGGGCTTCAAAAAGCCTTGCGCGAAGCCAATGCGCTCGGAATGCCTTTGCGTCAAGTGATGAACAAAGGCACGGCGCAAGAAACCAAAATGGAAGTCGTCAAAATCAACAAAACCAAACTGCCCGCTTCGACCTTCGAAATTCCCAAAGGTTACAAGAAAACCGAGGGCGGCTTGATGGGCGCGGGAATGGAGATGATGCCCGAAGAAACCAAAGCCCGAATGCGCGAAGAAATGAAAACGATGTCGCCCGAACAAAAAAAGAAGATGAAAGAAGCTCTGAAAAACCTGCCGCCCGAACAGCGCAAAATGATGGAGCAAATGCTCAACGAAAAGTGAATCGCGCCTTGTCGCTCGTCGCTCGCTTGGTTGCGCAAGCGAGACAAAACTCGCAATCGAACGATTCGCAACTCGTGAATTCCTCGCGTCAATCGAAATGAAACCGACGCGCCGAGACCCGATGTCATTGCGACCCTGAACGAAGCGGAGAATCGCGGTCAGAAACCAAGAAGCGAGCGAACTGGATTCACGATTAGCAATCCGCGTTTGCAAGCGACAAGCGATTGCGCAACGAAAAAGGCGCGATGCCTACGCTTGCGATGGGCTACATTTTCAACTCAACCTAACGTCTAACGACTAATCATCTAACCTCTAAACCGTGAAAATCACGCCTCGTTCCGTCGATTACTCCCAGTGGTATCTCGACATCGTTCTTCAAGCCAAACTTGCCGATTACAGCGACGTGCGCGGCTGTATGGTCATTCGCCCCAACGGCTACGCGATTTGGGAAAAAATGCAAGCCGCGCTCGACGCGATGTTCAAAGAAACGGGACACGTCAATGCCTACTTCCCGCTTTTCATTCCCGAATCGTTTATGAAAAAAGAAGCCGAGCACATTGAAGGCTTCGCGCCCGAATGCGCCGTCGTTACGCACGGCGGCGGCGAAGAACTCGCCGAAAAACTCTACGTGCGCCCGACGTCCGAAACGATCATTTGGTCGACCTACAAGAGATGGATTCAATCCTACCGCGATTTGCCCTTGCTCATCAATCAATGGGCGAACGTGGTGCGTTGGGAAATGCGCACGCGGCTCTTTTTGCGCACGGCGGAATTTTTGTGGCAAGAAGGACACACCGCGCACGCCACCGAAGCCGAAGCCAAAGAAGAAGTCTTGCGAATGATTGAGGTCTATCGGCGTTTCGCCGAAGACTACATGGCGCTTCCCGTCATCGTCGGGCGCAAGACCGAATCGGAGAAGTTCGCGGGTGCGGTCGAAACCTACTGCATCGAGGCGATGATGCAAGACGGCAAAGCGTTGCAATCGGGCACGTCGCATCATCTCGGACAAAACTTCGCCAAAGCCTTCGATTGCAAGTTTCAGAACAAAGACGGACAACTCGAATACGTGTGGGCGACGAGCTGGGGCGTTTCGACGCGGCTCATTGGCGCGCTCGTGATGGCGCACTCCGACGACAAAGGGCTGGTGCTTCCGCCCAAACTCGCCGCGCGTCAAGTCGTCATCGTGCCCATTTTCAAAGCCGACTCGAAAACGCTCGTCTTGGAAAAGGCAAGCGAACTTTTGCGCCAACTCAAAGCGAGCGGCATTGGCGCGTTTTTGGACGACAGCGACCAACAAACGCCCGGCTGGAAATTCGCCGAATACGAACTGCAAGGCGTTCCGCTCCGAATCGAAATCGGCGCGAAAGACATCGAGAAAAATCAATGCGTCGTCGCCCGACGCGATACGGGCGAGAAAACGTCGCTCCCGACCGACGCTGCGTTGCCCGAAAGAATCCAACAACTTCTTTCGAGCGTTCAGCGAAATCTCTTCGAGCGCGCCCTCGCTTATCGCAACGAAAAGATGAAAGAAGTCAAAGACTACGACGAATTCAAGGCGCAGGTCGAAGAGGGCTTCGCCATCGCGCATTGGGACGGCTCTGCCGAAACGGAAGCCAAAATCAAAGAAGAAACCAAAGCCACGATTCGATGCGTCCCGACCGACGCGGAGTTTATTCAACGGTGGAACTTGCGAGAAGAAGGCAAGTGCGTCTATTCAGGCAAGCCATCGAAGATGAAGGTCGTGTTCGCAAAGGCGTATTAAGTCGGAAGCGAAGATTGAGACGCGAGAATCGAGGCGCAAACCGATTCGCGATCGAGCGCGACGAAGATGGACGTTTTGCTTTGGACGTTGTGCGTGGTTTTCGTGCTCGTCGGGCTGATGGGCACGATTTTGCCGATGTTGCCAGGAACGCCGATGGTGTTTTTGGGATTGCTTTTGGGCGCGTGGGCTGACGATTTTCAGAAGGTCGGCGCGATAACGCTTGCGGCTCTTGGGTTTCTAACGGCGCTGACGTTCGCGATTGATTTCGTCGCCACGAAAATCGGAGTAGAGAAAACGGGCGCGTCGTCGCTTGCGGCGGTTGGCGCGCTCGTTGGAGCGATCGTCGGAATCTTTTTCGGGTTTGTCGGCGCGTTGTTTTTCCCCTTTCTCGGCGCGGCGTTAGGAGAATATCTCGCCAAGAAAGACCTGATTCAAGCGGGCAGAGCGGGTTTGGGAACTTGGCTTGGAATGGTGATTTCAATCGCCGCCAAGATGGGAGTCAACTTTGCGATGATAGGGATTTTCGTTGCGGCGCATTTCTTCTGAATGACGGGCTTCAAGGGGCGATTGCGTTTTTTTTGAAATTCTGTTATTGCAAAGAAAAGACGATATGGGCGATTTTTCCTGCAAAAAAAGAAGAAACAAAGAGTTGCAGACGCGAACCTTTTGAGAAAAACAGGCAAAAAAGCGTTGCGTCACCAATAGATTGGAGCGAAATTTGAAGCGTTTTAGCGTTCTTTCCGAACCTTTCAAAGCGCTCCCGTTTTTTTGGGCGCGCTAATTGTCAGAACAACATTATCCGCGTAGTAACTATGCAGCAGTATCCATTTCCAAGTCCAGATCCGATTCCTCTTCCCGCGCCCGTTTGGCTTTTCAAGGTTCTCAATGTCGTAACGCTCGCGCTTCACTTCGTCGCGTTGGAAATTTTGATTGGAGGATTGCTCATCGTCGCCGTCCTCAACTATTTCGGCGCGAGAGAGGGCGCGTCGTTGCGCCTGAATCAAGCGGCGCATCTGATGGCGCGGCGCCTGCCCATCGTGATGACCTATGTCATCAATCTCGGCGTGCCGCCCCTGCTTTTCACGCAAGTGATGTATGGGCAAGCCCTTTACACGAGCAGCATCTTGATTGGACTGTGGTGGTTTTCCGTCATCGTGATGCTGATGATAGCCTACTGGCTCTTGTATAAAGTCGCCGAAAGGGTAGAGGCGCGACGCAACGCTTGGCTGATGGCGCTTGGCGCATGGCTTTTCGTTGGGTTCATTGCGCGCATCTACTCGACAAACTTCACCTTGATGCTTCGCCCCGAGGATTGGCAAGGTCTGTATGAACAATCGGCGTTGGGCGCGGTTCTGCCGATGAACGATCCGACGACCACGCCGCGCTGGCTTACGATGCTCGCGGGAGGCTTTGCCGTCGCAGGCGTTTGGATGATTTGGCTCTCGACGATGTCGAAGGCGAGCGAAGACGTCGGCGCGTATCTCAACGCGCTTGGCGGAAAAATCGCCCTCGTCGCCTTTGCGCTCCAATTGGGCGCGGGCTACTGGGTCTACCTCGCTCAACCCGACGCGGTAAAAGAGCGACTTGGCTCGCAAACGTTCTATCTCGTTTCGGGCTATGGATGGGTGGCGCTGACGGCGGTTTTAATGGCGCTTTCCGCGTTGGCAATCGTCAAGAAGCCCTCGCCGATGCTTTCGTGGAGCGGAGCGGCGGCAGCGTTGCTCGCAATGCTCGCGATGGTCAATTGCCGAGACGGCATTCGAGACGTCACGCTGCTCTCGAAAGGCTTTGACGTGTGGGAGCGAAACATCGTTACGAATTGGTCGGTCGTGGCGATTTTCCTTGCCTTGTTCGTCGTCGGACTTGGCGTGCTCGGCTGGCTGATTTCGGTCGTGATGCGCTCCAAAGAAGAGGGCGAACTCAAACTCAATCCGTCGTTTGCAACTGAATCCTCCAAGGAGATGAACAAATGAACAAAGCGATTTCTCGAATCAACGGCGCAGACGCGGGAGCGGGCGACTTGATGTCGCGCCGAACGTTTGCCCAAATTCTTTTCACGGGCGTAGGCTTGTGCTACGCGGGCGCGATTGGTTATCCGATTTACCGATATCTCGCCTCGCCGATTGAACGCGCCAAAGAAACGACGGCGGTTTCGGAAGTGACGCTTCCCGACGCGGCGAAGTTGGAGCCTGGCGCGGCGATGATGTTCAAGTTTGGCACGAAGCCCGCCTTGCTCATTCATCACCAAGATGGCACGTGGTCGGCGATGGAAGCCGTCTGCACGCATCTGGCTTGCACGGTGCAGTATCAAGCCGAAGAAAATCGGATTTACTGCGCCTGCCACGGCGGCGTGTATGACGTCAAAACGGGAGCGGCGATCGCTGGTCCGCCGCCAAAAGGGCTAAAAGCCTTCAATGTCAAGGTTCAAGATGGGGCGGTCATCGTCTCGAAAGCATAATGGAAAACCCTAAACCGTGAAGTAGCATGGCAAAGTTAATCGCATCGATTTACGGGTGGGTTGACGAGCGCTTGGGCTTGGAAGAACTGCTCAAGTTCGCCAAGAAGAAAACCGTGCCCGTTCATAAGCATTCGTTCTGGTATTATTGGGGCGGCATTTCGCTCTTTTTCTTCATCGTGCAAGCCTTCACGGGCGTTTTGCTGCTCGTGTATTATCGTCCTGGACCCGATGCCTATGAATCCGTCCGCCAAATCACCTACGAGATTCACTTCGGTTGGCTGATTCGCTCGGCGCATTCGTGGTCGGCGAATTTGATGGTGGCATCGGTCTTCATTCACATGTTCTCCGTCTATTTTATGAAAGCCTATCGCGCGCCGCGCGAGTTCGGCTGGTGGAGCGGAATGCTGCTGCTCATCATCACGCTACTGTTTGGGTTCAGCGGTTACTTGCTCCCGATGGACGAGCTGGCTTATTTCGCCACGAAGGTTGGGCTTGAAATTCCCAACGCGCTTCCGCTGATCGGCGAGCCGATGACGAACCTCTTTCGTGGCGGCTTGGAAGTCGGGGAATTGACGGTGCAACGATTTTTCGCGCTTCACGTGGTCGTGATGCCCGCGCTCTTTCTGCCGATTCTCGTCTTTCACCTTTGGCTCGTGCAGAAGCACGGCAACGCCACCATTCCGAGCGAGGCGGCAAAACCCAAGAGCGAGCAGAAGTCCATTCCGTTTTTCCCGAACTTTTTGATGAACGACCTTGCGATGTGGCTCATTGCGCTCAACGTGATGGCGCTTTGCGCGTCGCTTTTCCCGTGGGACTTGGGCGAGCCTGCCGACCCGCTCAAACCCGCTCCCACAGGCATTCACCCTGAATGGTATTTTATGAGCGCCTTCCAAGTGCTCAAAATCATGGGCAACATCTTCCCCGGAGCGCTGGGCGAGGGACTTGGCATCACGATTTTCACGCTCGGCTTGATTCTTTGGACGCTGATTCCGCTCTACGACGGAAAGAGCGAAAACGGCAGACGAGCGCGCAATGCCACCTACTTTGGCTTGCTGGCGCTGGGGATTCTCGTCGTTACGACGATTTGGGGATACGCAGTTTTGTAAGTCATTTAATTCAAATGGGTTAAAGGAGAAGCAACAATGAACTATCCGGTATGGGACGTGCCAATTATCGGAAGCGGCTGGGTAATTGGCATCATTGCGATACTTCACACGCTCATTTCGCAGTTTGCCGTTGGCGGCGGCTTGTATCTTGCCCTCGCGGAGCATAAAGCCTTGAAAGATGGTCGGGACGATTGGTTTCCGATGCTCCGAAGACACTCCAAGTTCTTCTTGATTCTAACGGGCGTTTTTGGAGCGGTTTCGGGCGTCGGCATCTGGTTCGCCATTGGGCTTGCCAACCCCGAATCCACGAGCACGCTCATTCATAACTTCGTTTTCGGGTGGGCGATGGAGTGGGTCTTTTTCATCATCGAACTCACGGCGGCGGCAGTCTATTACTACACGTGGGGCAAAATTCCGAACAAACTGCATAATCAAGTTGGATGGCTCTACGCGGTTTCATCGTTCCTGACGCTCGTCATCATCAACGGCATCTTAACCTTTATGCTCACGCCCGGCGATGCGTGGATTGAAGTGGCAGGCACGGGAGCGGAGTCGAGCCGATTCTGGCAAGCCTTCTTCAATCCAACCTATTTCCCAAGCCTGTTTTTGAGAATCCTCGTGTGCATTTCGCTCGCGGGCATTTGGGCGTTGCTGTCTTACAGCCGAATGAACGAAGATCCGCAAACCAAAGCGGAGATGATTACTTGGAGCTCGAAATGGCTCATTCCGTCCTTCGTGCTGATGCCGTTTTTCTTTGCGTGGTATTTGGCGAGCGTGCCCGAAGTCAATCGCCAACTGCTTCAACTTGGCATTTCAACGATCGGCAGCGGAGCATTTACGCAAGTAACGCGCATCGCGCTCATCGTGGTGATGACGACGGCGACGATCGTGGGCATCGTGTATTTCTTCGTGCGAATGGCTCCCGAAGACTTCTCGTTTGGGCATGGCGTTGCGGTTTTGCTCTTGGCGGCTGTCGCCACGAGCGCAACCGAATATGCGCGCGAAATGCTCCGCAAGCCCTACACGATCGCTCGCCACATGTATTCCAACGGCATTCGTCAAGCGAGCGTGGCGCGATTAAATGAAGAAGGCTATCTGACGAAATCGCACTGGACGCGCCGCGTAGCGGGCGATGCGCAAACGCCCGAAGCGATTTTGGCAAAAGGCGAAGCGATGTTTCGCGGTCAATGCCTCGCATGCCACACGGAAACGGGCTATCGCGCAATGAAGAAGTATCTCAAAGGGCGGAACAACGAATCCATCGCCAACTTGATGAAAACCCTGCGCGACTATAAGCCTGATTCGCCCTATCGCGCCTATATGCCGCAACTTGTCGGCAAGCCTGACGAAATCGCCGCGCTCGCCGATTACCTCGATTACCGCGTCAATGGCAAAGAAAGTCGCCTTGCGCAACTGATGAAGACGCGAGAAGAGGGCGAAAAAGTCGTGGAAGCGCGCTGAAAAAGCGCCTTGAAAAAGGAGAATAACGCTTTCGCATTGGGGCGACAAAAGTCGCCCTATTTTGTTTTATTAAAACGCCGTCAAGCCTTTGATGTCCTTCCGCCAATAGTGAAAAAGCAGTTGTCCCGCCAATCCCGCGTTGGTTTTGCCCAAAATCGCTCGCGCTTCGTCGCAAAGCCAGCGATATGTCTTTGAGGAGAGCGTAGCCGTTGAAGTTTTAATGCCGAACCATTCTTTCAAATACTGCCTAACGTGAGTGTCGATTGGAAAAGCTTCGCGGTGCCCCAGTCCAAACAGGCATACGCAATCGGCGATTTTTTCGCCGATGCCATCGTAGCGGAGCAGGGTTTCGCGCGCCGTTTGAAAATCGCAGGTCGGAGCGGAGAGTTGGCGCAGGTCTAATTCGCCTTTGGCAACGGCATGAGCGACGGCGCGAATGTTTTTAGCGCGAATGGGATTGTTATTGGCGCACTTGACAAGCGTAGAGAGACGAGCGGCGGCAAGGACTTCGGGAGCAGGAAAAGATTTTTCTGTTATTGCAATAAAATCACCAAAAAGCAGGGAAAAAAGAGAAACCTGACGACGAATCAAAGCAATGCCAATGCCTTGGGCGCACATAAACGAAATGAGGGCTTCAAAAGGCTCTTGACGGAGCAGACGCAGTCCGAAGTATTTTGACGCTCCGCGATAAAGATGAGGGTAGCGCGAAATAAACGACGGCGAGAATAACTCTGAGAGATTGTCTTCAAGACCCAAGTAGATCCAAGCGAAATCCCGAAGCGGTTTCCCGTTGATGCGCGAAGCCGTTGATTCAATCAAAAGCGCATTCGGACGCGAGGTTAATCGCAAAATCTCTCCATAGACAACGCCTTGAAAAGCATTGTCGGCAACCTTCTGCCAGCGAAACGCTTGACCGCAGAACAAAGTCGCTTCCAAATTCAACGGAACATTATGATGAAGTTCAGCGCGATAGGGTAGCGCAAGCATTGCGATTTGCGGGAATTTGCCTAAACTTATGGAACTAAATCAACTCTTAAATCTAATAACTGCCACGCTTTTAGCCTTGTGGCAACATTTTGCAAAAAGCCATTTTAAGAACTTCAAATGCACAGCGTTATAAAGCAAATTCGCGCAAAGGCGAAAGCCAAACGGGCCACGATCGTTTTTCCTGAATCCGACGACGAGCGAACGATAAGAGCCGTTTATGAAATCGCGCAAGAAGATCTGTTGAAGCCGATTTTAATCGGCAATTTTGACCGCGTTCAAAGCCTTTTTCAGCGGTTGAATTTGGCGTTTCCCACGACGAAAATTCGCGTCATTGACCACTTGCGCTCCGAGAAGATGTCGGAATACGTGAGCGAGTATTACACGTTGCGAAAAGTCAAAGGAGCAAGTTACGACGATGCCAAGAAAACGATGGAAAATCCGCTTTATTTTGCCGCAATGATGGTGCGTCGTGGCGAAGCCGATGGCTGCGTTGCGGGAGCGGTTTCCGCCACTGCCGACGTGCTCCGAGCAGGCATTCAAATCATTGGGGTAGAGAAGTCCAAAACGAAACTCGTGTCCAGCTTTTTCCTGATGGCATTCGACGAACAGCATCACAGCGCTCCCAACCGCGTCTTCACTTACGCCGATTGCGGCGTCGTCCCGTATCCGACCGCCGAAGAACTTGCCGACATCGCCATCGCCAGCGCGGAATCGCATCAAACGCTCACGGGCGAAGAACCGCTCGTCGCAATGCTTTCATTCTCGACGAAAGGAAGCGCGAAGCACGAATCCGTCGATAAAGTCTTGCAAGCGCTTGAAGTCGCTCGCGCCAAACGCCCCGACCTGAAAATCGATGGCGAGTTGCAATTCGATGCGGCATTTGCGCCGAGCGTAGCCGAGCGGAAAGCAAAGGGAAGTCAAGTGGCAGGGAAGGCAAATGTCTACATTTTCCCGAATTTAGATGCAGGAAACATCGCCTACAAAATCACGGAGCGCTTGGGCGGAGCAACCGCTCTTGGTCCGATTATTCAAGGCTTGGCAAAGCCAATGAACGACCTTTCGCGCGGCGCAAAACCAAGCGACATCGTTGACGTCGCCTGCATCTGCGCGCTCAAAAAACCTTAAAGGAAAAAGGTTCCTAAAATCAAACTCAGCGAAACCCCATGAAAAGCGTTTCTAAATCGGTTGGGGAGCAGCTCTATGCCATTGGCGAAAGCATCGACGTGATAGCGAATGGTCAGTCCTTGCAAAGAAAGGGGGTTCGAGCCAAAGTATGCTCCCGCGCCAACAAACCCATTAAAACCAAGCTTCAAATATCCGCCACCAAAAAATCCGCCACTGTAGCTGTAAACATAGCCTACCGTCGGTCCCACGCCTGCCTCAACGAAGGGACGAAACGAGCTGGTAATGTCTTCGCGGAACAATCGCCGTTGAATGCCGAGCGTAATCGGCATAATCAGCAGGCTATTTTTCTTTTCTGCTCCCGTCTCGCTATCATAAACGACGCTAACGACGCTAATTCCATAGCCAACGATCTTTTCGGCTTCCTTTGGATCTCTGCGCGAAGTCATTGAGAATGCCGCAAACCCTATCCAATCAGGGTTAAATAGCCTTACGTAACTGCCCGAAACGATGAAGCTTGTAGTTGTCAGCCCGATAGAACCTGCAATGCCTTGCGCGTTGCGAAATCGCTCGGCGTAAATCTCTTGGTCGTCTTCTTCATCTTCAAAATCTTGCGCAAAACCCGCGTTGGATAGGGCGATAAACCCAATCGTCAGTAGCCATCTGCCGAACTGGCGAACCGATTTGTTCATTTTTCGACCCTCCTTTTCCGCATAATTAAAATTGTTATATAAGGTAAATTATGTAAAGTAAAATCATTCCTTCGGAATCCACTTATTGCCAAAGGTTTCCTCGTAGCAAAACTCCGAGACGGGCTTGCGTTGCGCGCTTGACCAGTCAATCGTCGGGCGTTTGGCATTTGGGTCAATGTAGCCAAAGCGAAACAAGGCGATGAGTTCGAAATCATCGGGCGGCTGAATCATATCGATGCATTCCTGCCAATATGCTCCGCCCGCTTCCATCGGGAGCGAGATGAATTGCACGCCAATTCCGAGCGCGGTTGCCGTCAGCCAGATGTTTTCAATCGCCATTCCAAGCGAAAGAAGCGAATAGAGTCCCGAATGCTCGTTCTTTTTGTATTCCTCTTTCGTTAGGAGCACGCCCAAAATGAGCGGCGAATTTGCCACCAACTTTTTGGAATCAATCGCCAAGATGTAAGGCACGCGCAGCTTATTCATCATTTCGCCACCCTTCTCCGAAAAAAGATACTTGACAAATGGTTTCAAAACGGCTGGCATATTATCGATGTGGATGCCATCGCCCGTTTTTTCCGTTTCCTCCTTGCTAAACCGGAAGTATTTGAGATAGCGCTTCCAGAAATCGCCTTTTGCCATCACCTCGCGCATAGAACGACCAGCGATTTTTCCCAACCGCTCCCGCCGCGCTTTGTCGCGGATCAGGACAAACCGCCAAGGTTGAGAGTTGAAATGGCTTGGAGCGTAACTTGCCGCTTCCAAGAGCATTTTGATGTGAGCGTCGGAGAGCGGCTTGTTCAAAAAATGCCCGTTGGTCGTGCGCCGCGATTTAATGGCTTGAAAGACGTCCATTTTAGTTCAGAAAAATGAAAACCGTCGTGTAGACGAAATTGCAAAATATCGCATACTGCCAGTGGCGCGAACTTCGCCCGCTGAACCGCGTCATTCCAAGCAAGATAAGAAACACGAAAAGCAAAATCATTCCGCTTAAAAATTTTCGCAAGAAAAGCTCATAAGCCGCGGACATAAAAAGCGTTAGCATTGCCAAAAAGTAAATCAAATGATGCAAAATCTTGAATCTTTCGGAGCGAAAAACGCCAAATTTCACGACGATTCCATAAACGAAATTCGCCCAAAACAAACTATACGCGAGCGCAAGCATCGTCTTTGCGTTGAAGCGCGTTCTCCTCTACCCTAATTCTCACGGCGAGCATAATCGCGTTGAGAATGGAGTAGATGAACGCCGTTGCGTAAAGTTCAAACAATAGCGGGAACAAAGCAATCTCGATAGCGACAACCCAATAATTCGGGTGCTTCAAAAAGCGATACAGCCCTTTTCTGACGAGCGGCGCGTTTGGAACGACGAAAACGCGCGTGTTCCAAAACTTTCCCAAAGTCGCAATGACGCTATACCGCGCCACCTGCGTCAGAAGAATCACAGGGAGCACAATTTGCCACCATTCAGTCAGTTTCGTGTGGCGAGCGTAATGCTCCGCTATCATTGCCAAAAACCATGTCGAATGGAGGGCAACCATATACTTGTAATGCTCCGCCCCGACCTCATAGCCGCCCTGCGCTTTCAGCCATTCGGCATTCCGCTTGGAAATGAAAAGCTCCGACAAGCGTTGAGCGGCTAAAATTAGGAGCATTATCCAAAATTCAATCATGTCTCGTCCCAGCGCAGCAGCAACAGTTCTGCGGAAAACCCCGGACCAAGCGCGGAAAGCAACCCCAACTCGCCACTCGCAATCGCGCTCGCCATAAAGCGTTCCAGAATAAACAGCACGGTAACCGCCGACATATTTCCGTAGTCTCTCAAAACCTCGTAGGCATATCGCAGATGGTTATCGCTCAAGCCAAAGGCGGTTTTATAGGCATCGAGCACTTTTGCGCCGCCGGGATGCGCAATAAAATGCGATATGGACTCAAACTTTAAGTTGTTTTGTTTTAGAAACTTGCACACGGAATCTTTCAAAAATGATTTAACGATTTCAGGCACGTTTTGAGAAAGAATCACATTGAAACCCTGTTCGTTGAAATGCCAGCCCATCACGTCCAATGAGTTAGGCATCGTGGTCGTTTGCGTGGCTAAAACGCGCGGAAAGATTCCTTGCGTTTTGGGCTTGGCTCGCTCGCCTTGAACCAAAACGGCGGCAGAACCGTCAGCGAACAAGGCGGAAGCGATAAGGGCGGCTTTGGACGTGTCGCTACGCACGAAGGTCAGCCCGCAGAGTTCAGTGGCGACGATGAGAATCGATGCTCCGCTGTCCGCCTCCGCGATGGTGCGCGCCCATGAAAGCGATGCCGCGCCTCCAGCGCACCCCAGTCCCCAAAGCGGCAAACGGCGCACGGTCTTGCGGAAAGGCAACTTCTCCATTAGCCTCGCGTCCATCGTTGGCGTGGCAAGCCCCGTTGTGGAGACGAACATTAAATAATCAATCTCGGATACGGACGCTTGGGCTTTTTCAAGGCAACGCTCGATGGCTTGCTCAGAGAGCTTCAAAGCGTTTTCGAGATACAAGCGATTTTTCTCTTCAAACGACTTCGCCGACGCGAACCACTCAACCGGCACGCAGAAATGCCGCTTCTGAATCATCGCGTTTTCAAAAACGCTCGCAAGTCTATCCAGATTCCCTTTGTAGGTTTCGCCGTAAAGGTTGATGGCAAAGCGCTTCGCGTCTTCTTGCGTCGCAATGAAGGGCGGAACCGCCACGCCAATGGAAACGATCGTCGCCATTTGAGTTTTGTAAGGTCAAGATTCGCAAACGCTCGACAAGCATAATGAATTTATTTCGTTTCTCGCGCGCTTTTTTTATATTCGTCGCAACTTCGTTAACCACAACCAACCTGAGAAATGGCAAAAGTCGATGTCGTGATGCCCAAAATGGGCGAAAGCATTATGGAAGGCACGATTTTGAAGTGGCTCAAAAAGGTTGGGGATACGGTGGCAAAAGACGAGAACATTTTAAGCATTGCGACGGACAAAGTTGATGCGGAAGTGCCCGCAAACGAAGCTGGAATTTTAGCTGAAATTTTGTTTGAAGAAGGCGCGGTCGTGGCCGTCGGCACGACGATTGCCCGCATTGAGACCGATGTGTCGGCAGCCGTCTCAACCTCAACGCCTTCGCCCTCTCCCGCGAAGGCTGACGAAGCGACGGCGCAACCCGTCGCCAACCCTTCCGCCCCGACAACCAACGGCGCAACGATGGTTGAACCTCAAACCTCTCCGCGCCACTACACGCCCGTCGTTTTGAAAATCGCCCAAGAAGAAGGGGTTACGATGAGCGAACTGGCGAGCATTCGCGGCACGGGATTGGACGGTCGAGTTACGAAAGCGGATTTGCTGAATTACATACAGAATCGACGCAAACAATCCGCGGCTTCTATGGCGACGGTCGCGCCGAGCGCCAAAGTTGAGGTTGCACCCGTCTCTGCTCCGCCCTCCGCTCCCGCGCCAAAGCCTGCCGCTCCCGCGCATCACCCCGTCGTTTATGACGCGGCGCGCTCGGAAGTCGTGCCAATGGACAACATGCGCAAACTCATCGCGGAGCACATGGTTCGCTCCAAGCAAACTTCGGCGCATGTCACTTCCGTCGCGGAAGCCGACGTGACGGGGCTTGTAAATCTCGTCAAGAAACGAAAAAACGCTTTCGAAGCGACGAATGGCGTTAAACTCACTTACACGCCATTTTTCATTGACGCGACCATCAAGGCGTTGAAGCAATTTCCGATGCTGAATGCGTCGGTAGATGGCGACAAAATCATCATCAAAAAGTATATCAACTTCGGCGTGGCGGTGGCGCTTGGAGAAAGGGGCGAAGGCGGTCTAATCGTCCCCGTCATCAAAAACGCCGACGAAATGAGCCTTGTCGGGCTTGCGCGCGCCGTTCAGGATTTAGCTTCGCGGGCGCGCTCAAAGAAACTTTCGCCCGACGACATTCAGGGCGGCACTTTCACGCTCACGAATTACGGAACGAGCGGCAATCTCTTCGGCGCGCCCATCATCAATCAGCCACAGGTGGCGATTCTCGGCACGGGTGCGGTCGTCAAACGACCCGTCGTCAAAACGCTCGATGACGGCTCGGATGTGATTACGATTCGCTCAATGATGTATCTTTCGCTCTCTTACGATCACCGCATCATTGATGGCGCGTTGGCGGGATTTTTCTTGCAGACTCTTTGCAAAAATCTAGAATCTTACGACGAAAACTTCACTCTCTAAACCTAATCCTAACTACCAAGCGCAATGGGCATCTGGGGCGACGGACTTTTTGAAAACGACGCCGCTTCCGCCGCGAAAGCGATTTTTGAAGTAGCGCTCGCCGACGGCGCAAGCGTCGTTGAAGCCACAAAACAAGTGTTAGACGAGCTCAAATCGATGGCAGACGACGAAGGCGTTTTTCCCGTGATACTTCTCGCCCTTGCCGCCTTGCAAGTTGAAGCCAATCAACTTCAACCCGACATTAGAGCGCAAGCCCTCGATATCATCTCGTCGGGAAAAGGCTTGAAGCATTGGGAAGAATTAGGACCCGTCAACTTGGAACAACGCAAAGCCACCCTCGAGCGATTCAAAGCCAAGCTCTGAGTGGTTTCTTCGTCTTCCCAACCTGTTGGCTCCAACTTCTAATGACGAGCAATCTAGTTGAGAGGGGACGATCTTCGTCCCCTCTTTTGTTTCTATGAGGAATTTTGCTTGACAGTTCTCTCGTTTACTTTCTAAATTGCGAGAAAATTTAGGCTGTAAAATGATTAAACCCGATTCCTTGAACATTCTTGCGACCCCCGAAACTCGCGCTCCCCGACCCGACTGGCTCAGAGTGAAAATTCCGATGGGCGAAGGCTATTCGCGCTTGAAAGCTCTCGTGGACGCGCATAAACTCCACACCGTTTGCGAAGAGGCGCGTTGCCCGAACATCGCGGAATGTTGGGCGGCGGGAACGGCGACGATTATGATTCTGGGCGATGTCTGCACGCGCTCGTGCGGGTTTTGCGCCGTCAAGACGGGACGACCGACGGAACTGGATTTAGCCGAACCCAAGCGCGTCGGCGAGATGGTAAAAATTATGAACCTTCGTCATACGGTCATTACGAGCGTCAACCGCGATGAACTCCTTGATGGCGGCGCGAGCATTTGGGCGGAGACGATTCGTGAAATCCGCAAACAATGCCCCACGACCAAAGTAGAGGTTTTGATTCCCGACTTTCAAGGCGATGCCGAAGCGATGGATATGGTATTTCGGGAGCGCCCCGACATTATGAACCACAACATAGAAACCGTGCCACGCCTCTATCGCCTCGCGCGCCCGCAAGCCAAATATCAACGCTCCCTCGACTTGCTCCGCCGAGCGAAAGAGATTTTCAACCTCGTTACGAAATCGGGCTTGATGGTTGGCTTGGGCGAAACCGAAGACGAGGTTATCGCCGTGATGAAAGATTTGCGCGCCGTTCAATGCGATATTCTAAGCATTGGTCAATATCTGCAACCGACAAAGGCGCACCTGCCCATCGCTCGCTATGTTCCGCTAGAAGAATTCGCAATGTATAAGCGCGTCGGTCTTGAAATGGGTTTCCGACATGTGGAATCTGGACCGCTGGTGCGCAGTTCTTACCACGCTGAAGAACAAGCGAAGTAATTTCCTTTAACTAACGCAAAATGAAGCGCTTAATTTTTTTTGCCTTTCTAAATTTTATTCCCTTTTCTCTCTATGCGCAAGATTACGATTCCACTGGATTTAACTCCAAAACTTTGCTCTACAAGGGCGAAGAGCGATTTTTCGCCAACGTCAAACAATTGACCTTCGAGGGCGAAAATGCCGAAGCCTACCTCTCGTTTGACGAAACGAAACTGATTTTCCAATCACGAAAAGGGCAACAAGATTGCGACCAGATTTACGTGATGAATCTCGACGGGTCGGGCAAAACTCTCGTGAGCACGGGCAAAGGGCGCACGACCTGCTCCTATTTTTTGCCCGATGGAAAAACGATTCTTTACGCCTCTACGCACCTTGCCGACACGGCTTGTCCGCCTCCGCCAAATATGTCGAAGGGCTATACGTGGGCATTGTATAAAGGCTATGATGTTTTTCTTGCCAACCTTGACGGGAGCAACCTGCGCCGCATCACGACGACGGACGGATACGACGCGGAAGCGACCGTCTCGCCAACGGGCGACAAAATCGTCTTTACGTCGGCGCGCGACGGGGACTTGGAACTCTACGAAATGGAACTGGACGGGAGCAAGCAACGGCGCCTCACCTATCATTTGGGCTACGACGGCGGAGCGTTTTACTCGTGGGACGGCAAGAAAATCGTTTTTCGCGCCTCTACTCCCGATTCAGCCGAAGCCGAATCATACAAAGCCTTGCTGAAAGAGGGTCTCGTGCGCCCGAACAAGATGGAACTTTTCATAATGAACGCCGACGGAAGCCACCGCACGCAATTGACGTTCAACGGAAAAGCGAACTTTGCCCCGTTCTTTTATCCCGACAATCGCACGATTATTTTTTCAACCAACGTCGCCGATACGGGACGAGGCAGAAATTTTGACCTCCACCTCATTGATTCCGAAAATCCTGAACGCTTGACGCGCGTTACGTTTTGCCCTGAATTTGATGGCTTTCCCGTCTTTACGAGAGACGGAAAAAAAATCATTTTTTCCTCTAACCGCAATAGCAAACGCAGAGGCGACACCAACGTTTTTATCGCGGACTGGATTTACAAACCATAACTCCAAACTCAAAAAACAAAACTATGGGAACGGGGCTCTACGTGATTCTCTACTGGGGAATTGGCGTGCTCTGCGCCATTCTATTTTTGGGCGACGAACTCTTTCCGCAGAAAAAAACGGAGCGCGACTGGAAACGCTCGGCGCTGATTTTCGTCTCGTTTTTGCTCGTCCTCTTTAACGCCTATATCTACAAAAACTCCACCGAGACGATGGGCAGACCCTTGGACTATCTTTCTATGTTCGTGTTTGGATTGGGAAACGGCGTTTGCGAAACGTTTATTTTCATCGTTTGCTTCAAATTGGGCGAGTCTATGATGGCAAGATATACCGACAAGAAACCGTTTCTATTTTTAGGCGGGCTTTTGATTTTTATGGCGTTTAGCGGATTTATTCACAGCGCGTTTTGGATGAACGAATTTCCGCCGCATCTAACCTCCAATCCCGAAAAAATGGTCTATAAAGCCTTTTTTATGCCGTTGCAATTCGCGCTGGCGATTAGTTGGGCGTTGATTTATTTTCTCTACCGAGACATTTGGTCAATCGCGTTTTTGCACGTCATCGTCGATGTGTCCGTCATCTATTCCATTCACTACTCTTTGTTTTCAAGAAACGTCATCGTCGCTGGATTATGAAAAAATTTAACGGAAAAGTTTTGGTCGTAGGCGCGACGGGGCGCACGGGGCTTTGGGTTTTGCGCCGACTGCAAGCGTATGACATTCCCGCTCGCGCGTTTGCGCGCAAAGCCGATAAGCTGGCGGAGTTCCGAGACCTTGAAGTTTCGCTCGGAAAAATTCAGAACGCTTCGGCGATTCGAAGCGCGGTCAAAGGTTGCGACGCGATCATTTGCGCTATTGGCGCGACGGCGCTTTTTGGCGAATCTTCTCCCGTTCAGGTCGATGGCGACGGCATTATTAGGTTGGTAGACATCGCCAAAGAAAACAACGTCAAAAAATTCATTCTCATTAGTTCCATCGCCGTTACGAAGCCTTTGCACCCTCTAAACTTGGCTTTTGGCGGCGTGCTGTCTCAAAAACTTCGCTCGGAAAATCATTTGCGCAAAATTTATGGGCAAGACGGATTCGCTTACACGATTATTCGCCCCGGCGGCTTGAAAGATGGCGAACCGTTCAAGCACCAACTTCAAACGGGGAAAGGCGATACGATTTCGGGGGTGATTGATAGAGCCGATGTCGCCGAGCTTGCCGTTCTCTCGCTTTGGGTCAAGCGCGTCGAGAACGAGACGTTTGAGGTCATTCGCTCAGCGCCCGCGGAGCAAAAATCGCTCGAACTCTACTTGGAAAAACTTTGATGCCGCGCCTCAAAGCGATTTTCTTTGACTTGGGCGGAACGCTGCTTCACCTCTCCTACCCTTTCTTTCAGCGCGAATTTGAGCGTTTGAACCTCGCTCTCGATGAAGAGCGTTTTTTCGTGGCGGTTTCGATGGCGAATGCCGCCATATCGGAGCTAATGTCGCGCCAATCGGGCACGACCGATGCCACGAGATTGCCTCTGCTGTTTAATCGCTTGCTGGAATCGCTCCATTTCCCATTCGATCGGGAGCGCTTCGTTCAAGAGGTGATTCTCAAAGAGCATCGACGGGCAAATTTGTGGCGCTATTGCCTGCCAAACACGGACAAGCTGCTCGCGTCGCTGCGGGAGCATTACAGGCTTGCCGTCATTTCAAACGCCGACGGTCGCGCCGAAGCTCTCATCGCCGAAGCGGGATTGCTTCCCTTCTTCGAATTCGTCGTTGATTCCGCCATCGTTGGCGTGGAAAAGCCTGACCCCAAAATTTTTGAAATCGCGGCGCGAAAAATGGGCGTTTCTCCCGAAGAAAGTTTGTATGTGGGCGATGTTTATGCCATTGACGTCGTTGGAGCATGTAGCGCAAAAATGCATTCTGCGCTCTTGGATAAAAGCGGTTTTTATTCCGACAAAACGCCAACGATTTCTTCGCTTTTTGACCTTCCTGAATTTTTAGGAAAAATTACTTAAAAATATAAATTTTAATGACTTACGATAAAATTAATTCTGAAAAGTTATTAGAATGGTTTTCAAAAAATAAGCGCGAATTGCCCTGGCGAAAAACCAAAAACCCTTATCACATTTGGATTTCAGAGGTGATGTTGCAACAAACCCAAGTTGCGACGGTTATCCCCTACTATGAGCGTTTTCTTGCTCAATTTCCAACGATAGAATCGCTTGCCAACGCTGACGCTGACGCGCTGATGAAAGCGTGGGAGGGTTTGGGATACTACGCTCGCGCTCGCCACTTGCGTCAAGCGGCGCAGACAATTATGCGGGAGCATCACGGCGAATTGCCTAAGACGCGCAAGGAACTCCGAAAGCTCAAAGGCTTCGGAGCATACACGTCGGCAAGCGTGGCAAGCATCGCCTTTGGAGAAGATTGCGCCGCCGTTGACGGCAACGTGCTCCGCGTTTTTGCGCGGCTCTACGCGATTCCCGATGACCTTCGCTCCCCTGCCGCAAAATCCAAAATCGAGCAATTAGCCGCGCTAAATTTGCCCAAAGGCAATGCGGGAACATACAACGAAGCCTTGATGGAACTCGGCGCGACGATCTGCTTGCCGAAAAATCCGAAGTGCTCCGCTTGTCCGCTAAACGACGAATGCGCCGCATTCCGTCAGGAAGCGGTTTCGGAGTATCCGTTCAAATCCAAAAAGCCTGCCGTTCCGCGCGAGGAAATCGCCGTTGGCATCGTATTGCGAGAAGGAAAAGCGTTGATTGCGCTTCGCCCCCCCAATGGCTTGTTAGGAAACTTGTGGGAATTTCCTGGCGGCAAACGCGAGCGCGGCGAACGTTTGGAAGATTGTTGCAAGCGCGAGGTTGAAGAAGAAACGGGCTTGAAGGTTCGCGTTGGCAAGCGCATCGCCGTCGTGAAACATGCTTACTCCCATTTCAAAATCACGCTTCATGCTTTTCTCTGCGATTGGATAGAGGGAGAAGCGCAGCCCAAAAGCAGTCAAGAAGCGCGGTGGGTGAGCCTTGACGAACTCGATCGCTACGCTTTTCCGAAGGCGAACAAGTCCGTCATTGAGGTTCTGCGACGAATGGACAAAGCGGAACCAACGCTGTTTGGGGATTGATTATCGCCCCAAGTAGATGGATTGGTCGGGAATGAGCGCGGTTACGTCGCCGTAAATTTTCGCCTGACAGCCGAGCCGCGAAGAAAGC
The DNA here is from genome assembly GCA_025055975.1 of Chloroherpetonaceae bacterium. Lineage (GTDB taxonomy): Bacteria > Bacteroidota > Chlorobiia > Chlorobiales > Thermochlorobacteraceae > JANWWM01. The sequence continues at coordinate 47,634 of JANWWM010000060.1, forward strand.
GTCAGTCCGATGGCTTCGTCTAACTGCTCCTCCTCTTCGTCGCTCATTTCGGGCAAGTTTTCCATTCCTTTTTTGATGATGACGTGGCAGGTCGAGCAGGCGCAAACGCCGCCGCAGTTGTGCTGCAAGTGAATCGCGTTCTCCATGCAGGCGTGAAGGATCGACGTGCCCTCGTCGACCTCCAACACGACGCTTTTGTCGGGTTGATTGTAGAAAAGCAACGTGAGTTTGTGTCGGCGAGGCTGTTCGGCATTGGTCGATGCGCGAACCGCGTCGGGTTGTGCCGTCATTGTTTTGACGAGTTTGAAGGTTCGTTCAGAACGACGAACATTTGGAAGGAATCTGACCGCTAAACGCGAGGACGGTTGCGGAAGCGCAACTCCATCTCGCGCACTTTGAGCTGGAGCTCTTCCATCGGGAGTTGCAGGTAGTAATTGACAAGGTCGCGTATCATCAGAAGGCGCGAGGAACTATCGGCGATGAGACCTTGCTGGCGCTTTTGCTCGAGAATTTGGTAGAGGTTCGGGTTTTGGAGTTCTTCGAGCGTTAGCACGTAGAGTTCGTTGCCTTTTTGCGCGCTGTCGCGCAAAGCCATTCGTTCAGGCGGGGTCGGAGCGGGCGGCGCGCTTGGCGCGGAAGCGGATGACGACGCGGCGGCAGCGGCGGCGTGAGCGGCGGCTTCGGCTTCGCTTTTGGCTTTGATCATTCGGTTCGTCGTCTCGCGCAGACGCTGCGACAGGATTTTGATGAAGTTGAGCAGGATTTTGATCGCTTCTGTCGGACGGCTTTGCAACATTCGGTCGAAGTTGTACTTCGGCATCACCAACAGTTCGGAATACTCCTTGACGATGGCGGACGCGGAGCGTTTTTGCTGTTCGAACAGAGACATTTCCCCAAGCAACGCGCCCGGACCAAGCGTCATAAAGACCTCGTCTTCTCCCGCGGCGTTCTTCTTCGAAAGCTCAACCTTCCCCGACAGAATCACATACATAATTTGACCCACGATCAGATTCTCGCGGAACAACACGTAGTTTGGCTCGAAACCTTTCACGAAGGCATACTTGATGATATGCTCGAATTCTTCTGGCGAAATGCCTTCGAAAATCGGAATCGTTGACGGGTCGATCTTATGCATTTGGCTGTTCGGCTCAATGTTTTCAGCGTGATTAACAAATATAAAAGTTCGCTTGCGAAAAACAATTTAACGCTGATGCGAATGCGCGTGGCGATGCGGCAAGCGTGGCTCTTCGCTCGTTTGCGTTTTGCCGTGTCCGATGTGTTTGCGCACGTGTCCGTCTTCGAGTTGAATCGTGACGTGGTCGATGTTGAAGCGTTCTTTGAGCATTTTGTTGATGCCCAGAATCAAGGTTTGACTGCAATCGTATTCATCGACGACGATGTGGCAGCTGAGCGCGTTCACGCCCGACGTGATGGACCAGATGTGAAGGTCGTGCAAGTCAACGACATGTTCGTGAGCGCGAAGTTCGCGTTCAATGTGAGCGATGTCCAGGTCTCGCGGCACGCTTTCCAAGAGCACATCGACCGACTCGCTGACCACGTTCCAACCGCTGCGAATGATGAGAAACGCGATCAAAACGCTGACGATGGGGTCTATGATTTGCCACCCCGTCAGCGCGATTAGTCCCGCCGCAACGAGCACGCCGATGGAACCAAGCAAGTCGGATAGCACGTGCAAATACGCGGCGCGCACGTTGACGCTATGTTCCTTCGAGCGATGCAAAAGAAACGCGCTGGCGACGTTCGCCAGCAAGCCCGCCCCGCCGAAGAGAGCCATTCCTTCCGCGTCAATCTCTTTTGGAGAGCCAAAGCGCGTCGCCGCCTCGTAGCAAACAAAGATGGAGATGAGACACAGAATCACGCCGTTGAGAAGCGCGGCGAGGATTTCGACGCGATAGTATCCGTAGGTGCGATTTTTCGTGGCTGGCTTTGAGGCAAACCAAACGGCGACGTAACTAATCAGCAGCGCGAACACGTCGGTCGCCATGTGCCCCGCGTCCGCAAGAAGCGCGAGACTTCCGCTCAAAAATCCGCCAACGAGTTCGATTAGGAAGATTGCGGTGGTAACGACGGTCGAAAAAAACAGCCCTTTCGTCGCTTTGGCGCTTGATTGCAGTTTTTCTTGATAAACGTGCTGATTATGCTCCATTTGCCGCAAGCGATAAAAGCGTCGGAAGTTACGAAATCTTCTTCACACTTACTCTCGATTCGCGGAGAGTTTCTCGGAAAGAAAGGCGGCGCGCCTTGCGGGATAAAGGCTCGCCAGCAGGGTTAGCAAAAAAGCGACGACCGCCGTCCAAACGAAGTCCCACGCTTCGATTGCGACGGGATAAGCCTTCACGATGAAGGCGTTTCCGTAAGGCAACTTCACAAGCCCGTATTCGCTTTGCAGAAAGGCGACGAGAAAGCCAAGCGCAACGCCGATTCCGACCCCGATTGCGCCGATGAGCGCGCCCTCGATGAGAAAGATGCGCTCGATGTCTTTCGCGGTCAACCCGATGCAGCGCAAGAAGTAAAGGTCGCGTCGTTTCTCGATAGCCGTCATCGTGAGCGAACCGATGAGCGAAAACGACGCGACGACGATGATGAGCAGGAGCGCGGCGAAACTTCCCCACTTTTCCATTTTCATCACGCGAAAAAGGTCGCTGAATTTGTCCTCGATCGTCAGAATTTGAAGCGCGTTTTCGTAGCCGTTCTCTTTCGCCCACTTCTCGATTGCCGCCCGCAAAGCCTCGTTGGATAAAGGTTTTCCGAAGACGTCTTTTTTGGGGCGAATGTCGATGCCCGTAACTTCGTTTTCTTCGTAGCCGAAGATGCGCCTGCCCGCGCCGAGCGAAGCGAGCGCGTAGGTTTCGTCAAACGCTCGATGCGTGCGAAAGAAGTTTGCGATTTTCATCGCGGGTAGTTCGGGCGGTTTTTTGGAAAGGGGGTTTTGAATCGCCTCCAATCCTTCATCGATCGCCTTCGCGCTGATGACGACGACCTCGTGCTGATGCATTGCGCCGAGTCGATTCGCAACGCCGCCTCCGATGGCGAGATCGCGCTCGCCAAGTCCGCGCCGTATGTCCATATAACCCGTTAGTTGTTTGACGGCGGTCGGCTCTATCGCTTTCAGGATTACGACGCTGCTCTTCTCTTTTGCCGCCATCAGAACCTTTCCCTCGATGAAGCGTTCCGCCGAGGCGACTTCGGGCAACGCGCGAAGCGATTTCAGCGTTTCGTCGCTCGCTCGAATCGTTTGTCCTTCCCTCGCCACAAGTTGAACGTTGCCGTCTATCGTCAAAAACAAATTGCTCACGACGCTGCGAAAGCCGTTCAACACGGAAAGCACGACGCAGATGACCGCAACGCCGATTACGATGCCTGCGATGCTGATTGCCGTGATAATGTTGATCGCTTTTGTTTCTTTTTTGGCGAAAATAAATCTTTTTGCAATAACGGAATTTTTCATTTTCGCAACGCTTTAACGGGATGAAGCCGCGCCGCCACGCCCGACGGCGCTAACGACGCCAGCCAACATGTCAGCGTCGCAAAACCCGACACGACCACGTAGTTCGCGGGCTTTATCGCAATCGCCACGTTGCTGATGAAGTAAGTCTCCTCCGAGAGCGAAACGAGGCGAAGCGATTTCTCCGCTACCGACAACCCAAACGCAAGCGCGTTTCCGATCGCGATTCCCGCCAACGCCATCAACAGCGCTTGCGACACGAAAATCGTTTTCACTTGCTTGGCGCTCGCGCCGAAAGACATTATCACGCCGATTTCCCTTTCCTTCTCCAAAACGATGATGAGCAAGGTTGAAATCACGTTGAACGCCGCCACGATCGTTACGCTCACGAGCAATAGCGGAATGATGTTCTCTTGAAAACGAAGCCAAACGAAAATGCTTTGATAGAGTTGATAAATGGTTCTCGCATAGATTGGAAACCCGATGTCGCGGTCCAATTCCGCCGCCGTTTGTCCAACCCGTTCAATGTCTTTGACCGCGATTTCGTAGCCGCTAATCATTTCGGGCATTGATAGGAAGTTTTGAGCCGCTTTCAGCGTCGTGAACGCGATGGCGTCGTCGAAGCCTTGCGAAAGCCCCGTTTCGTAGACGCCTACGAGGGTTGCCGTCTCAATGCGCATCGCTTTGAGCGCGTCTTTGACGTTTCGTTCCGCGTTAAATCCTTCTGCGGCAAAGTCTTTCGTCGTGGCGATGACCAAAAGCTTATCGCCCGTTTTGAGCGCGAGTTTTTGGGCGAGTTTCTTGCCCAAAATCAGCGGGAGCGCCGCATTGACGGAATCTCCGAAATACGTCCCCGACGTGATTTTGCGCCTGATGAAAGAATTGTCCGTTTGCGGCTCGATGGCTTTAAGCAAGGCGGGTTCAATGCGCGACGCGCCGTTTGCCGTTTTGAGAATCACATCCTTTTGCAGAAACGGGGATGCGGAGGCGACATTGGGGTTTTGAGTTGTTTTTATTGCAATAACAGAATCTTGCTTTATGAACTCGCCTCCGACCTTAATCAAGTGAATGTGCGCGCCAAACCCGATAATTTTGTTTTTGATTTCCTCGCTGAATCCTTGAACGATGGAGAGCGTCAGAATCAACGCCGCCGTTCCGAGCGCGATGCCGCCCGTTGCGACAACGCTGATGAAGGTCGGCTTGTTCTCTTTTTCCCGATTCGGAAACAGGAAACGCCTTGCGATCGCGATTTCAAATCTCAAGTCCAAATCGTTTGATTAAATTCAGTCCTGCTTTGCGTCAAGAGTCAGCTCGTTGGGGCTTTCCCTTCCTTCCGCCCAAGCGTTGATGGTTTCAAAGGTGGTTTCCGCGATGTTGCGCAAGGCGGTGTCGGTCAAAAAGGCTTGGTGGCTGGTGATGAGCACGTTTGGAAAAACCATCAATTGCGCCAAAATTTCGTCTTGGAGCACTTGATTGGAGCGGTCGTAGAAAAACAGTCCTTTTTCTTCCTCATAGACATCGATGCCGAAGTAACCGATTTTGCCCGATTTCAATCCCGCCAAGACCGCGCTGGTTTTGACCAATCCGCCGCGACTCGTGTTGATGAGCATCACGCCGTTTTTCATCAACTTGATCGTTTCCTCGTTGATGAGATACTTCGTGCTTGGAAGCAAGGGCGCATGAAGCGTGATGATGTCGCTTTCTTTGTAGAGCGTTGGCAAATCGACATACTTTAAGCCATATCGCTCCGCGAGGGTCATATTGGGCAAGATGTCGTAGCCAAGCAAATGGCAACCGAATCCGTGCAAAATTTTTGCGACCACCGAGCCAATTTTTCCCGTGCCGATGATGCCTGCGGTTTTGCCGTTCATATCGAAGCCCACCAATCCCGTGAGCGAAAAATTCGACTCGCGGATGCGGTTGTGCGCTTTGGCGAGTTTGCGATTGAGCGCGAGCATCAAGGCGACGGTATGCTCCGCGACGGCGTAGGGCGAATACGCGGGCACGTTGGCGACGCGAATCCCCAGCTCTTTGGCTTTGACCAAGTCGATGTGATTGAACCCCGCGGAGCGCAGCGCGATGTATCGAATGCCAAACGAATGCAGTTTTTCCAAAATCGGCGCGGAGCCGTCGTCGTTGACGAACAGCAGCAGCGCGTCCGCGCCTTTGGCGAGTTCGACCGTCTCGGTCGTCAGTTGGAGTTTGAGAAATTGAATTTGATGTTTTCCCTGCGCCGCTTTGAGCAGAAATTCCTTCTCGAAGGTATGCGCGTCAAAACAAGTGATGTTCATTTTTTGGCGAAATGATTTGTTTCGTCAAATCAGCGATGGCGCGGTCTCCACGCGATTTCTGCCTTTTTCTTTGGCTTTGTAGAGCGCTTTGTCCGCGGCATTGATGAGCGTTTCCGCGTCGGTGCAATCTTCGGGATACGACGCCACGCCCAGACTTGCCGTGAAGTTTCCGCCCGGCTGTTTTTCTTGATTGACGAAGACGGCGTCTTCAATGGCTTTGCGGATTCTTTCGGCGAGCACGACGGCTTCTTCTTTGGTAGTTCTTGGGAGCAGGATGGCGAATTCCTCTCCGCCGAATCGGGCGGGTTTGTCGGTCTCGCGGCAGAGGCTTTTCATCAATTTCGCCATTTTGATTAAGGCTTCGTCGCCCAAGATGTGCCCATTCGTGTCGTTGTAGTGCTTGAACTTGTCCGCGTCGATCATAATGAGCGAGACGGCTTCGCCGAAGCGTTTGGCACGCGCGATTTCCGCTTGCAATTCGGATTTGAAATGTCGGAAATTAAAGAGTTTCGTTTTCTCGTCCGTAATGACCAAGTTTTCCAATTCGCGGGTTTTGTCCTCGATTTGCTGACCGAAGTTGCGCAAGGCGCGCGCAAGGCGCGAGATTTCGTCGTTGCTCTTGCGCTTTTCAATGAATTCCTCCGAACCTTTTACGACGGCGCTCATATCCTTAAAATCGTTCTCGCTCACGCTTTTGATGATTTTGGTGAGCTTTTCAATTGGCGAGGCGGTCGTAACATAGATGACGATGCCCAACGCGATGAGAATCGGCAAGAAAATCGCCGCCAAAATCGCCCCCATTTCCTTCAAGTAATTCACTTGTTCGCGCACGCTGACGGAGGCTTCGCGCAATTTGTTTTGTTTTAATTCGTTCAAGCGGTTTGTTTCGTTGAAGACTTTGACCAAAATTTCGTTGTATTCTTTGGTGAGTTTAGACGATTTCTCCTCAATCGTGCCTCTGGATTGAGCGATGACCTCGGCTTTTCGGAAGTATTCTTCCTGCATCGTTTGGATGCGCTGCACCGCGCTGGTGAGCTCAATGTTTCCCTCGGCGACTTGCAACAGTTCGGCGATGTTGCGTTCCAACGCGCGTTTGGCTTCTTGCGCGTCTTTGAGCCAATTCGGATTGCCCGACGCGACGAACTTCCACAGGTTGCTATCGTAGCGAATGAGGCTTTTGTTCATCTCGCTGGTATTGACATACTCATTGACGCGCTCGCCCACATACACCTTGAAGTCTTTGTCAAACGAGTTCATCTCGTAGAGAGAAAAGGCGGGAAAAACCGCCGAAATGCCAATCGCAACGAGAAGAAGCAAGATGATTTTGTTTCTGAAGCTCATAGCGACGCGCAAGATTAATCTGCCTTGAAGTTGATGACCCACATAGGCGGCTCGAATGGCGCCGCGCCATTTCGCTGAAAAACCTTCTGCCCTTCTTTCGAGAGAAACGCCGCAAAGCCCAGAGGCAATTTGTCGGTTTTCAGGTAAAGGTAATAGACCGTATTGACGAGCGGATAACGATGCTTGTAGACGTGCTCCTGCATTGGCAGGTAGTAAGTGGAGTCGCCTTCGGGAGCGATCGCCAAGACTTTGTAGGCGGACGAGTCGCGCTCGTTGGGGTCGAGGAATTTTCTGACGTGCGCCATGCCCGCGTAGCCTAACGCGCCTTCGTATTTCAGGACGAGTTCTTTCATTTGCGCGGCGGTGGAGCACGGGTACGCGCCGCTTGGAAAATCGTCGGCGCGGAGCAAGGAATCCTTCAGAAAGTCGCGCTGACCGTCGTTGCGGCTCATCAAGAAGAGTTGAATCGGCTGTTTTTTTCCGCCCACCCGCTCCCAATTGGCGATTTTGCCCGTCAAGATGTCGCGCAGTTGTTCCAGTTTAAGCTTTCCGACGGGATTTTTGGGATTGACGATGAAGCAGACCGCGTCGTAAGCGATGGGTTTTTGGGCATAGCTTACTTCGGCTTCGCGGAGCGCTTGTTCTTCGTCGGGTTTAAGCGTTCGGGAAAGGACGATGAAGCGCGTTTCTTTGTTTGCGAAGCGTTCAACGGCGCGGCGCGTCAGTTCGGCTTCGCTTGTAAATTCCGCGCTCTTCCAGATGCGCATAAACTCTTTGATTTGAATGTTTAAGAGCGGCGCGACGCTTTCATCGCAAACGATGTTCATCTTGCCCGACGTGGTGGTTTCTTCTTGCGAGGAGCAATTTATTGCAATAACGGACATCAAAACGCCCAACGCGCCAACGACGCTCTTTTGCATTGTCTATTGCGATTGCGTGAACTGAATTTGCACTCGCGTTGGCACCAGCCCCATCGCCATCAAAATCGCCTGCCCGTCGGTGTCTTTTTGGCTTGAATGCATAAACGCCGACACGATGAGCGGAAAGCCGCCCAGATTCGTTCGGAAGAACGAGTAGATGTCCACGATGAGCGGATACTTGGACTGCGCCACGTAGGCTTGATGCGGGAGCACGGCGGTTGCGCCCTGCTCGTTGGCGCGAATCCGCAACACCTTGAACTTCGTCGTGTCGGGCGATTTGTCGTTCAAAAACGGTTTGGCGCTTGCCATTCCGACGATGCCGACGGCGGACGAATCCTTCAAAATCGCTTCCAACGTGGCGTTTTCGGTTACCATCGTTTCGGCTTTGGCGAGTTTGATGCCGAGCGTGTCTTCGAGGTAGTCGCGCCGACCGTCTTGCTCGTGCGGGAGCAGCAGGCGAATGTTCATCGGTTTGCCGCCGACCAAAGCCCAATTGGTAACTTTCCCCGAAAAAATTTCGCCCACTTGCGACAGGCGCAATTCTTCAATGGGGTTTTTGGGATTGACGACGACGCAAATCGCGTCGCGCCCGAATCGGCTAACCTGCGCGGATTTTTTCTGCGCCATCGTCCATTCATCGGGCTTCAAGCCGCCGATGATGAGCGCGAATCGCGCTTCGTCGTTGAGCACGGCGGCGACGGCGTTGCGCGTTTTTTCGGGATAGATGTCAATCGTCGCCTCGGTTTTGCCGCTCAAAAAGTTTTGTTTCATCTGCTTGGCGACTTGATAAACGGCGGGGTCGGCGAGCATTCGCAAGTGCCCTCGATTGACATTTTCTTCCTTGTTCGTCCATTCGTAGAGGCGGTCGACCGCTTTGCGATACTCAAAATCGCCCGACATGGAAACGAGGGCGTTATACTCTTCCATCGTCAGTTCGCCTTTGACGATGAGAGCTTTTTGCGTCGCGTCGTAGCGCACTTTGTCGAGCTTGCCCACAAAGGATACGCCGTCGGGCAATCGTTCCAACTTCACGGACGTTTCGGGTCTGCACCCCGTCAGGAGCGCGGCGCAACCGAGCGCGAGCGCTACGATTTGGTTCTTCATCGGCTTGAAACGTTTGGGTTTCAGTTCTTGAACGCGGCGATGTCGCCGGGCTTGCGAAGCATTTTGTTGACCTCCATAATGTGCAGTTCCTCGTCGTGAATCATCTGACGAGCGTATTCTTCCAAGACGACGGACTTGTCTTTGACGAGTTCCAAAAGTTCGCGGTAGGCGTTCAAGCCTTCTTCTTCGTGTTCGAGGGATTCGAGGAGAATCGCGCCGATGTCGTGGTTATGCGTCTCGAGCAGATGTCCGATGGCGAGCGAGGGGTGCTCGCCCAGTCCCGTGATGAGTTCGCCCGCTTGTTGCGCGTGAGCAAGCGATTCTTGCGCTTGCTTGCGAAGCCACTCGACGATGGGGATGCGGTTGTAGCCGTAAATCATAAACGAATAGTGCGTGTAGCGCACCACGCCCGCAAGTTCGGTTTCAAGGATTTTGTTGAGAAGCTTGACGGCGGCGGCGATTTCCTCTTTGGTCAGCGTTGTCGCAATCATTTTTTGATGACTTAAAGGTTGTCGCAAAAGTGGTCGTCAAATATACGACAACGCCCGCAATGGCGCGAGAATCAACGCTCAAAAACGGTTGGCTTCGCTTGCGAGCCATCGAACCGCGAGCGTTATGAGTTCGATGAGTTTCGGGTCGTCGTAATCGTAGTAGGCGCAAACGCGAGCGTTTTGGTCAATGACGATGAACTTCGTCGGGTGAGCCGACGGCAAGTTTTCCGCCGCCAAAAGAAACCCTTTTTCGCACAGGTTGACGATGGTTTGCAGGCTGTCGCATCGGAGAAACTTCCATCGCTCGTCGGTTACGCCAAGCGCTTGCGCGTAGCGACGCAAGACTTCCTGCGTGTCGTTTGCGGGGTCGACCGTGATGGAAATCAACTGAACCTCTGGCGCGTCTTTGTAGAGCGCGTAGAGTTCCGCCGCTCGTCGCGTCATCGCGGGACAAGCCGACGGACAGCGCGTAAAGATGAACTGCGCGATCGTAATCTTGCCTTTCAAGTCTTCTCTCGAAAAGCGTTTTCCGTTTTGGTCGAAAAGCTCAAAGTCGGGCAAGGCGATGCGCCGATTCAGAAGCGCGGGTTTGGGCGAGTCTGCGGATCGAACGAGCCAAAACGCCGCCCCCATCAAAGCGATAGCGGCAACGATGGCGATGGCAATGGATTTGTTCATCGTTTGTCAGGCATCGACGAAGATGAATGCGATGGTTTTTGAATTCGCCGCTCAAACGGCTTGGCTCATGGGCTTCGAGTCGTAGATTTCAATGTGCAGTTCCGTGAAAGATTCGCGGTCGTCGTTGAGTTTCCAGCATCGCACTTGACGAATGGAGCGATCTTCGCCAACGGCGATGATGGGATACCACCAATTCGTGAAAGGGAAATTGGCGCGATCGAATTCGGACGGAATCGCGTCGGCGTTTGGGTGCGAGTGATAAAAGCCCCACACGCCCAAGCCTTCTTTGAGCGCTTGTCGCTCGATTCGAGCGTAATCGAGGGGATTGATTTCGATGCGATTGTGGCGCGAGCCTTGCCTAACGTTTTCAAGCGGAACGACCCTTCTGACATCGAGGTCGCCATCGATGATCATTCCCACGAGCAATCCGCCCGCTTCTTCGGGGTATGCGCCTTGCGCTTGACCCGTCATCACGAGCAAGTGGCTTTTTTGAATCTTCAAATCGCCCACGATTTCTTTTTCTTTGTCCACCATCACGATCATTCCCGTTCCCAAGCGCAAGATGTCGGAATCCATCACGAATCCGCTTGCGATCGCGACGTTTTGCGGAACGAGAAACACGTCCGCCCAAACCGAGTAGCCCATCATCACGCGGCTGACTTTGGTTCTCTCGTCCATCAGCAAAATCAAGCGACTGCCATAAACGCCGTTGATGAGAATCGGCGAGGCGATTCGGGCGACAAGCCCGCTTTCGATGGAGCCGACGAGGCGTTTGTGGACTTCAATCGGCTTGATGATGGACGCGTCGATGTCGGAGTAGCCGCTTGGAAAGCGGAACGAGCGCGGATTGGAGATTTTGATGTTGATGATCATCGTCGCAAGCTCGAATCATGCGTTCCAAAAATGCTCGGAAAGATACTTCATTCCGCCGTCACAAAGTATGCACGCAATCACGGCGCTCTCGCCACGATCGGAGAGTTCTTTGCCGATTTTGAGCGCGGCGTAGACGTTTGCCGCCGCCGAAATGCCCACGAACAAGCCTTCGACGCGGGGCAGTTTGACCGCGTATTCGTAGGCGGTTTCCGTCGAGACCTCGACGAAACGGTCAGGAACTTTGGGGTCGTAGATGCGCGGCACCATCGCCGATTCCAAGTGTTTGATGCCTTCGATGCCGTGAATCGCCACGTCGGGCTGAACGGCGACGCATTCGATTTTTTCGTTGTAGGTTTTCAAGCGGCGCGACGTGCCGATGAAACTGCCGCTCGTGCCGATGGCGGCGATGAAGTGCGTGATGCGTCCTTCGGTTTGTTCCCAAAGCTCAACGCCCGTGCCGTTGAAATGAGCTTGCCAATTGGCGTCGTTGCCGTATTGGTCGGCGTAGAAGTAGAGGTCGGGATTTTGGGCATAGAGTTCTCGCGCTTTGCGAATCGCGCCGTCGCTGGATTCCGAAGCGGGCGTGAAGACAAGCTCCGCGCCATAGGCTTTGAGGATTTTCTTGCGTTCAGGGCTTGCGGATTCGGGCACGCAGAGACGGCACTTGTAGCCTTTGAGAGCGCAAATCATCGCGTAAGCGATGCCCGTGTTGCCGCTCGTGGCATCGAGCAAGATTTTGTCTTTCGTCAGCAAGCCTTGCGCTTCGGCGGTTTCGATGATGTTGAGCGCGGGACGATCTTTGACGCTTCCGCCAGGGTTCATAAACTCGCACTTGCCGTAGATTTCCACTTGCTCGCCAATGCCCCACTCGTCCGCGATTTTTTTCAGGCGAATCAAGGGCGTGTCGCCGATGAGCGAAAGGACGTTTCCGCGCGAAAGTCGTTTGTCCAGCGCGGGCGCGACAAGGTCAGACATGGTTTTCACGCTTTGGTTTGAAGCGACACGTCGCAAACTTTCTCCTGCGGGAAAAAATTTCGCTCCTCAAAAGCAGAACTCGATGCGTTCTTCGAAGATTTCTCGATTGACGTCCTTGCAATAGGCTCTGGCTTCTTGCACGACGCCCATTTTGACGGCGACGATGAGCATCGTTTGATAAATCGCCATCGAGTCGCAATCGTCCGCCGAGGGAAACGCGCCGTGCAAGGTGTGCGAGTGATATGCGCCGACGACGCTCAACCCTAATTCTTTCGCCGTCATCTCGATGTCGTAGCGTTGATAGGCGGGAATTTCAAAGCCTTGCGTGCGATCGCCAAACCATCGATTCGCGCAAGGGGCGACATAACGGACGATGTTTCGGCGAATCCCCCGCTCTTCTTCGTAGCATCCGATGAGCAAACCGCAACACTCTTCGGGGTATGCGGCTTTCGCGTGCGCTTTGACGCGATTCAAGTTGGATAGCGAAATCAGCATAGCGTTTTTTTCGAACTTACGCCGTTTGCGGTTTTGGCGCAAAGCGACGTTGATGCCACTTCCACGCCGTCGAGACGATGGTTTCCAGCTGAGCGAACTTCGGTTTCCAGCCCAAGATGGCTTTGGCTTTTTCCGCGCTTCCGATGAGCCTTGCGGGGTCGCCCGCTCGTCGCGCGCCTTCCGCGACGGGAATGTTTTTGCCCGTTACCTTCTTGGCGGTTTCAATCACCTCGCGCACCGAGAAGCCGTTGCCGTTGCCGAGGTTGAAGACGTCGCTTTTGCCGCCGTTGGCAAGATAGTTCAAGCCCAAGACGTGCGCTTGGGCAAGGTCGCTGACGTGAATGTAGTCCCGAACGCATGTGCCGTCGGGTGTGTCGTAATCCGTGCCGTAGATGGTGATGTGGCTTCGCCTGCCGAGCGCGGCATCGAGCGTGAGCGGAATGAGGTGCGTTTCGGGGTTGTGGTCTTCGCCAATGTCGCCCGCTTCATCCGCGCCTGCGGCGTTGAAGTAGCGCAGCGAGACGTACTTCAGCCCGTAGGCGCGGTCGTAATCTTGCAAGATGCGCTCGACCATCAGTTTGGACGCGCCGTAAGGATTGATGGGCTGTTGCGGATGCGTTTCGGGAATCGGGATTTCTTTTGGCTCGCCGTAGGTGGCGCATGTCGAGGAGAAGACGAAAAGATTGACCTTCGCTTCGCGCATCGCGTCGAGCAAGCTGAGCGTGGCGGCGACGTTGTTGCGATAATACTTCGCGGGGTTTTCAACCGATTCGCCCACATAAGCATAAGCGGCAAAGTGCATCACCGCGTCGAAGCGATGTTCCGCAAAAATCTTGCGCAGCAAGGCGTCGTCTTGCAAATCGCCGACGACGAGCGGTTCGCCTTGCGCCAATTCTTTGTGTCCATAGACGAGATTGTCCAAAATGACGACTTCGTCGCCCGCTTTTTTGAGCGCTCGAACCGCGTGCGAGCCAATGTAGCCCGCCCCGCCCGTTACCAAAACTTTCATTGCGTTTGGGACGATGGAATCGCGTTTGGCAAATATCGTGATTTCTTCGAACTGCTTTGGCGCAGAAGAAACTTTTTGATCGAGTTTGAAGTAAATGCGTGTTACAACATCAAATTTTCAAACTGTCATCAAATTGGAGGCTCGCTATGAAAAAGATTCTGCATCGCGCGTCGGAGCGCGGCTTTGCGAACTATGGCTGGCTGAAAACGCATTACAGTTTCAGCTTCGCCAATTACTACGATCCGAACAAAATGAACTTTGGCGCGTTGCGCGTTTTGAACGACGACGTCATCAAGGGCGGAACGGGTTTCGGGACGCATCCGCATCAAAACATGGAAATCGTTACGATTCCGCTTTCGGGCGCGCTTGCCCACAAAGACAGTCTCGGAAACAGTTCGGTCATTCGCGCGGGCGAAACGCAAATTATGTCGGCGGGACGCGGCATCGAACACTCGGAATTCAACCCCTCGCCAACCGACGACGTGACGCTCTTGCAAATTTGGGTGCTTCCCAAAACGAAAGACATCGAGCCGCGCTACGAGCAAAAGTTCTTTCCCGAATCGGAGTGCAAGAATCGGTTTCAAACCATCGTCTCGCCCGACCGAGCCAGCGGCGGCGTTTGGATTAACCAAGACGCTTGGTTTTCTCTCGGCGACTTCGACGCGAACCAATCCGTTTCTCTCGCCTTGAAAAGCCAATCGAGCGGCGTTTATCTTTTCGTGATTGACGGCGCGGTTGAAGTCGGCGGCGAAACCTTGAAGCGACGCGACGCGATAGGCGTTTGGGACATCGACGCCATCGACATCAAGATTCTTGAAGATTCCAAACTTTTGGCGATTGAAGTTCCGATGAACTAACCCGCGTTGCGAGGGCGCAAGCGTCTCATCGTGGCTTGCCTCTGAGTCGTCGAGACGCTTTGCGCTCGGTTTCCTTTGACCAGAATTTCATCGCTACCGCTTTGAACTTGAAGAGCGGCGCAACGTCCGCGAAGCGGGGGTTCAACGAGGTTTTCGCACGCGCGATTAGTAGCGCACGTCGGCGATTTCGGCTTGCGAGAGAAGCGTTTCTTGGCAATCGATTCTCACCTTCAAAAAGCCGCGTTCATCGATGTCGAGCGCGACTCCTTCGCGCCTCTCGCCGTTTTGAACGAACGTGACGCGCTTGCCGAACATCTGGCAATGCGCTCGCCACATTTGCAGAATCGCGTCGTCGTTTCCGTTCTCGAAGCGAGCGTAAAGCGCGTCGAGGTTTTTCATCAGCGCGACGAACACGTCGCTCAAATCAAAGGTTTTGCCCGTTTCCAAACGTAGCGAGGTCGCTTGTTCGAGAAGCTCGTCGGGGAATTCGGTTTGATTGACGTTCAATCCGACTCCGAGCACGACGTAATCGGCGATGGCGTTTTGCGTCGCGGTTTCAATCAAGATGCCCGCGACTTTTTTTCGACTCGTCAACACGTCGTTAGGCCACTTGATTTCGGCGCGCGTTTCGGCTTCTTCTTCGATCGTTTGCGCGATGGCGACTGCCGCAAGCAACGGCAGAAGCGTCAGCCTTTCCAGCGGCGCGTTTGGTCGCAGAATGACGCTGGCGATGATGTTTTCTCCGCGTCGCGCCGTCCATCGTTTCGCGCCCCTGCCGCGCCCCGCCGTTTGAAACTCGGCGAGAATGATCGTGCCGCTTCTGGCGCCGTCTTTGGCGAATCGATGCGCCACGTCGTTGGTCGAGCCTACGGAATCGTAACAAAACACGCTCTTTCCAATGCGCAAATTCGTCGCAAGGCGGCGCGTCAGTTGCTCCGACGAAAACACGGCTCTCAAATCCACGCTCATTGGTTTTCAGGATTTCGCGCTACAACGGCTTCACCCTGCCATTCGTCGCGCTCGTTAGAGCGGTCAAAAATTCCTGAAACCTCGGCAAATCTTCTCGAACCGCAAAAGAATCAACTTTGATGGAATCGATGACCGCGACGACGAAATACGTCGGCGGCGGATTGAACGTAACAGGCTCTTTGTAGATTCTTTGAACTTCCGAAAGCGCGAACGATTTTTTTTCGCCGTTGCGCCACTCGTAAGTAACGCGCTCGCTCGTCAGAATGATCTTGTCTCCCTCGCGTCCGTGCTTTGCGTAGTAGCGCACGTTGAGACAATTGGGAATTCCGATCGCCAGCATCGTCGCCGCCATAATGACGAGGGTCTTGAACAGGCAACCCAAATCAATGCCGTATTTGAAATTGCCGTATCGAAAAAAAATCGCCCACGCCGCGCCGAGCAGAATCATTCCGCCCGCCCAAGTCAGAACGTAATAATTTTCCAACAAGAACTCTGACTGCGTTACGGGGTAAGAAAAGACCTCGTTCATTTTTCGTCGCTTCGTTTTGAAACTCTTTTTGCGCCTTCAACGCGGCGCGACGCGCGTCGCATTCCCGCTTTCGCCGCGCTTCTCGACGGGCGAAATTTTCTCAATTCATATCGCGCTTCTTTTGAGAAAGAGTTTGCGCCGAAACTCCACGCTTTTTTTGAGCGCTTGCACATCCAACGGCTTGCGATGAAACTCGTCGACATCGCGTTGTTTCAAGAGTTCTTGAACGTCCTCAAAATCGACGAACCCTGAAATCATAATCACTTGCAAATCTCTGTTGAGTTGCTTGATTCTGCGCGCCACGAAAGCGCCGCTCATTTCGGGCATTCGATAATCGACGATGCAGACTTGCGGAAAGAACGGCTCCGTTTCGATGAACTTCAACGCTTCCGTCGGAGATTGAAAGAACCTGACGGGATAGAGTTCCGAGAACACGTCGGAGAGCGATTCGCCCGCGACGGCGTCGTCATCGATGATGACCAGCATTTCAGTTCGGGTTTGAGAGTTCTTCGGGTTCGAGCGTCGATTCGGAGATCAGCTCGTAATTGCCCGTGTTGCTAAGATCTGAAAAAACGAATCGTTTGTTAAGGTTTTTGTAAATCCAAATTTCGCGCGTGGGTCGGTTCGATGGGAATTCGCGCGTGATTTCGGTTGGCTTTCCGAAGCGGATGTAGACTTTGCCTCGGTCGGTGCGCCAGCCATATTCGCGGTTGGTGTAGAAGTTGAAGAAGGCGTAGTCGACGCGGCGGAAGTATTCTTCGAGGGCTTCGTTGAACTCGGTGTCGGGCGTTGGGTCGTGCGTTTTCCAAAAGGCGAGGAATTTTCGGCGTTGTTCGTTGGGATTGCCGTCCAAAATCTCTTTCGCCTCCTCGCTGGCGAGCATAATGCCTTCCATCAAGCGCGTGGCGAGTTCGATGTCGTAGAGCGGGTATGGCATGTCGATCCAAGCGTTGTCGAACTCCTTTTTCGTTTCCAAGTTTTCGCCCTTTTGCGTCAGGAAGTTGACTTTGAGCACGTAGCGGGCGTTTCCTATCGCTTTGGCGTTGAAATCCGCCAGCGCCAAAAGACGCGCGGAAGGGGCGTTTTGTCGTTTCGCGGCAAATGCCGCTCGGTCGCTCGTTTCGCGCAGTTCCGACACGTAAAGCAACTCTTTCGGCGAGAGCGTTCTCGACGAGACGAAAATTTCTCGATTGTCTCGTTTTTCGAAGAGTTGATACGACGCTTCTTTTAGGGAATCGTCTTCGAGATGCGCGTAAATCGCCGCGATGAAGTCGCGCCCAAACGCGCCGTTTCCCGACGCGCCAAGCGGCTGCAGCCGAAGCGAATCGCCAAAGAACTTCGGGCGCGTTACGAAGAAGGGTTGAGAGAGTTTGACATTCCCCGCCTTGCTTGCGACGATTTCTTTGGAGAGTTGAAGCGTCAGACGCTCCATTCGAAGCGATTTCTGCAAATCGTTGTTCGTTACTTCAACCGCCAACTCGTAGTCGCCTTTTTTCAAGGGCAGGAAGAACGTCGCCTCGACGAATTCGTTGCGATTCGTCGTCTCCTCGTGCGACCCGACGACGACGGTCTTGCGCTCGATTTTGCGCGCGACGGCGACATTTTTTTGCAACGCCTCGACCGAGAAGGTCAAATCCGTCGAGAACTTTCCGTCGGGAGTTTTGACGAAAAACGAGTTGTCGTAAGACAATTTCACTTGACCTGCCAGCCTAACCGAGTCGAAGCGAGAAGCGGGGAGCGCGACAAACTCCGCGTAAAACTGCGGACGACGATGCTTCTGCACGACGTCCATATAACGTTCTTGCGCGTGGCTTGTCGCTCCGACAAGCCACGCCAACAGCAAGATGCGGAGCGGGTTTCGTCGCATTTTCTTTTGGCGCAGTTGTGGCGATTGGCGCGAAAGTTAACGAAAGCGCGTCTGATTCGCGCAATCGACTTTGGAGAGACTGCTTCGCTCGTCGAGAAAAGGTCGCGTCGCCATTAAACCTTTTCCTTCGCGCTTTGTCTAAACGGTCGAATCTCGCGCGAGAGTTTTGAAACCAAATCTCGTTCAACGCAAACCATTACGACCATGCAACCGTCAAAACTTTTCTCTCTGGCTTCTGCTGCGCTCATCGCCTTGTCGTTTCTTCCAATGGGGTGCAAGGACAACGCTTCGAACCCCGTCGCTGAAAATCTCGCCTCCGAAGACGCGGCAAACGTCATCGCGGGCGAAATCGGCACGCAATCGGGCGGCGTGAACGATATGCTCACCGACCTAACCGACCTTCGCCGCTCGCCGATTTTTGCCTCTCCCGAAGATGGCGGTTCGGGCGGATTCGGCTTTCATGATCAAGGCTTTGGACGCTACGGGACTTACACCCGAACTTACGATCCGCAAACGCAAACTTGGACGGTCGTCATCGAAGCCTCGTTCCAAAATCCGCGTCATAGCGGCTCATGGCGACGCGAATACAAGTATTTCTTCTCCAAGAATAACGTCAAGCAACAATTTTTCATCACCAATGGCGTGATGGCGGACAAGGTGAATTTCGAAATCGTCGAGAGCGGTTGTTCGGGTCAGTTCACGAATCCTCGCATTTCGCATCAACTCACGGCGTTGCGCGGGAGCGTGGAAGCGACGGTGAGCGTTTCGGGCAACGACACGCTGCTGACGGTCAATAGCGTTCAGCCGCGTTATCGCGCCGCCATCGATTCGATTCGCATTCGCGGCGGATTGCGCACCTCGAATCACAACCTTACGCTCACGCTGAACAACGTGGTCGTGCCCACGAGCCTTGAACGCCGCTTGCCCGAAGAAGTCTTCGCGGGTCGTCGATTCCGCAACGTGCGTCCGATTTCGGGAACGATTACGGGCACATACAACGCCTTCATCACCTTCCAACGCGGCGACCGCTACGACGAGCGCGAAGTTACGCGCAACTTCACCATCACCTTCGGCAACGGCGGCGGCGACTCGGTCGACCTTGAAGTTACGGGCAGAAACGCGCCACGATTCAAAGCGCGAATCAACTTGCAAACGGGCGAATTGAATTGAGCCAATCCACGCCAATGAACGACGGGCGAGCTTGAATCTCGCCCTTTGTTCGTTCCGTCATTCTGAACCGAGCGCAGCGGAGCGAAGAATCCATTTCAGAGAAGCGAGGACGTTCAATTCGCAATCGGCAATCCGAAATTCGCCATCGTTTGCGGATTCCTCGCTTCGCTCGGAATGACAAGCGATTTTTACGACACAGAAAAAAGTTTGAACGTGTTTTTTCTATCTTGTCGCCTCTTTGAACGCTTTTTCTTGCTCGTCAAGCGCATTAAAACTATGCAACAAATGAAACGACTTTTTATCGCGTTTTTTTGGCTCTCGTTGAGCGCGAGGCTCTTCGCGCAACCGACGGTTTTGCGAAACAACGGTCCGCTCGTTACGCACCCTGGTCAAGGCGCGGGC
Source organism: Chloroherpetonaceae bacterium (assembly GCA_025055975.1). GTDB lineage: Bacteria > Bacteroidota > Chlorobiia > Chlorobiales > Thermochlorobacteraceae > JANWWM01. The sequence continues at coordinate 67,071 of JANWWM010000060.1, forward strand.
GGCGCGGACGCCAGCGCGATTACGACGGGAACGTCTTTCGGCGCGTCTCATGCGCCCAACAATTTCACGCGCATCGCCGATGATTTCGTCGTTCCCGCTGGTCAAACGTGGCGCGTCGATTCGGTTTGGTTCTACGCTTTCCAACAAAATTCAGGCACGACCTCGACGATTACGAGCGTCAATGTGCGGTTGTGGCGCGGTCGCCCCGATTCCGTTGGCGCGACGCTCGTCTTTGGCGACACGACGACGAATCGCGTCATTCGCACTCGCTTTTCCAACATTTACCGCGTAACCACGACGACGCTCACCAATACGCAACGACCCATCATGGTTCAGACCGTCAATTTGGGCGGCGCGATTCTAACGCCCGGCACGTATTGGTTGGATTGGCAAACGAGCGGCAGTTTGCCGATGAACGCGCCGCTTGCGCCGCCCGTCTCCATCTTGGGTCAGCCCGTCGTTCCTGGCGCCAACGCGCTTCAAAGGACGGCGACGCGCGTTTGGCAAAACGCTCAAGACGGCATAACTCCGTTGGAATTCCCTTTCATTCTCTACGGCTCGCAAATTCAACTTTCGCCGTTCAATCTCGTTTCGCCCCCCAACGACGCGACCATCATTACGGAGCAAATCAGCTCGACGGTTCGATTCGTTTGGCGAAGAGCGGGCGGAGGAACGGTTACGTATCGTTGGTTTTTTTGGGCGGACCGAGCCGTCGGACCGCCAACCCTCGTCGTTTCCTCAGGTTCGGACACGTCCGTTGCGATTCGTCTGTCGCAATTGGATAGCCTCTTGGCAGGACTTGGCGTGGCGCGCGGCGATTCCATCGAGGGACAATGGCGCGTTTTCGCTTACGCCTCGCCGACCGATTCGCTCGGTTCGTCGCAAACGTTCGACCTCGTCTTGAAGCGCAAAGCCATCGCGCAAGCGGCGATTCTGCTCGATACGACCGACGCGAACATGCGCGCCAGCCGCGATTTGCTCATCGCCTTCCTCAACGCGCAAGGACAAACGTTTGACGTGATTCATCGAGGCGACAACAACGCCACGTTTTCAATTCCCGCGCTTTCGCCGTATCAGATCGTTTTCCTTTTGGGCGAAGAAACCAACACGGCAAGTTCGAACGCGCGCGCCGCGATTCGAACTTACCTGCAAAACGGAACGCCCACGCAAAAGGCGCGTTTCATCGCGTTCTCGCAAGATTTCGGCTTCAATCACGACCGAGCGGCGGCTCTTCCCGCCAACCGCGACACGATTCTAACGCGCCAACTCTGCGGCTTGCAATTTCTCGCCGACCGTCCCGCTGGAACGGTTATCGGCATTGGCGGTTCGGGACAAGAGCGCGTCGTCAATGTGGGCTTGGGCGTCGCCGATAGCGTCGCAGGCTCTTTCCCTGACGTGCTGCGGATCGCTCGTTCCAACGCGGTCGTTCTGTATCGTTTTCAACGTTACCCGATTGGCTCGGACTCCGTCTTGGCGATTGGTCGCAACGAATCGGGCTACGCGACCGCCGTCTACGGCTTTGATTTGCGCCGTTATCGCGCCGCGTTCAACAGCCCTTCGATGGCGGGCGAAAGCGTTTCCCCCGCGCTCAATCGGTTGCTTCAATCGGCGATTCATTTCGTTCAAACGGGCGAACAACTGCCCGTCGAACTTTCCGAATTTGGCGCGCGCAGAACCGATGGCGGCGTTTTGCTCTCGTGGAAAACCGCGTCGGAACTGAACAACGCGGGCTTTGAAGTTCAACGCCGACGCGCGACTCGTGAAGCGTTTGGCGAGGCGTGGCAAACGCTCGGCTTCGTCAGAGGCGCGGGAACGACGACCGACGCGCAATCCTACTCGTTTTTGGACAGAACCGCCGTCGGCAACGTCCAATACCGCTTGAAGCAAATTGACTTTGACGGGCGATTCGAATACTCCAACATCATCGACATTGATGCGGGTTTGCCGAGAACTTTCGCGCTTGAACAGAATTATCCCAATCCCTTCAACCCGACGACCGTCATTCGCTACCAACTTCCCGTCGAGAGCCAAACGACGCTGGAACTTTTCGACATTTTGGGCAAGAAAATCGCCACGCTCGTGAACGCTCGTCAGGAAGCGGGCGCATACAGCGTTTCGCTGGATGCGTCGCGGCTGGGGCTTTCGTCAGGAATTTATTTTTATCGCTTGACGGCGGGGACTTTCGCGCAAACGCGCAAGTTGATGTTCGTGAAATGAGTTTCGGCGATTCAACGCGAAAGGGCGAGTCTTTGGCTCGCCCTTTCGGTTTCGATTCGTTTTTGATTTGCGTTTTTATTTGACCAGAATCGCCTTCTTTGTCGCAACGAAATCGCGGCTTTGCAGACGGTAGAAATACACGCCGCTCGCCAAGCCCGCCGCGTTCCACTGATAGCGATGCGCGCCCGCGTTCAGTTCGCCGTCGATGAGAGTGGCGACTTTCTGACCTAACACGTTGTAGATGTCGAGCGTAACCTTGCCCGCCTTTGCCAACGAGAATTGAATCGTGGTTACGGGATTGAACGGGTTGGGATAGTTTTGGTCGAGCGCGTAATCAAACGGCAGTTGGATTTTCCATTGCTCAATGTCGCCTTGCGGAATTTCGTGCCGTCTGCCGTCGTAGTCGACGCTGACGAGTTTGTAGAAGTAGGTTCTGCCGGGTTGCGCGTTGTGGCTATCCTCGTAGAAATAGGTTTGTTCTTCAAGCGTCGTGCCTTTGCCGCGCAAGTTTGGGCTCGTTTGATGCGAGGCGATTTCTTCATATAACCCGTTTTCCGATTCGCTTCGGTAGAGAACGAAGCCCAAGTTGTCTTGCTCCGTCGCGGTTCTCCACTCCAAGCGAATGGTTCGGCTGTTTTTGGCGACGATATTGATGCCGCAGAAGTTTACGGGGAGCGGGTTGTCTTCGAGAGCCGCCGTCGCGAAGGTGGCATAGAAAACGCCCGTCGCCGCAACGCTTTGGCTAAACGGGTTCGTTGAGACGTTCGTTGGCAAGTTTGCGGGCAATGTGTTTGGCGCGGCTACGAGCGTGCGCCCCGTCCACGTTACGGGCGAAGCGGGACTAACCGCCGTCGCAATGCGCGCGTTGTTGTTTGGATTGAGCGGACCGAACCCGTCGTCGCTGTTGATGCGCATATTTTCAACCGCCGTTACGGTAAGCGGGTTGCCACCGTTTTGGAATTGGAAATACCGCACAAACGAGACCGCCGCGATGCCGCCTGCGAAAGTGCTCGTTACGGTTTGCGCGCTCCCCGTTTGGATTGAGCCGCGGAGCGATGCCGTTCCGCCTGAGGCTTGTCCGACGATGTCCAACGGACGATACACGCCGCCACTTCCAAAGGGATAGCGCCGCGTCGCCGAAGTCGTGGGGAATAAACCCGTCACATTGCCGACTACGTGGCTACCATTGCTGCCGCCCGATACGCTTGAGTTTTCGCCCAAAATCAGCGCATTGCTTCCCGTAACGATGTTGCCGCTCGTTAAGGTCAGCGTGCCGTTGACTCGCTGGTCGGTGGAGCCTGCAAGCGTTACCGTGCCCGCGCTCTTGTTGATGGTGAGGTTGTTGAAGGCTGTGAGCGAGCCGCCGATGGTTTGCGCGTTTCCGCCCGTGAAGGTAACGGAGCCTGTTCCCGCGTTGAACGTGCCTGTGTTGGCGAAGCTGTAGTTTGTG
>JANWWM010000079.1 GCA_025055975.1 Chloroherpetonaceae bacterium
GCCGATGGCGCTCTCTCAAAGCGATGGCGCGGAAGTTCAGCGTCCGCTCGCAACCGTCGTCATTGGAGGACTGGTCACTTCAACGGCGCTGACGCTCTTCGTCTTGCCAACGGTTTATGAGTGGGCGGAGCGGCGACGCAAGAAACCGCAAGCCGCATGAGCGCGTTGCAAACCTGCGAATTGGGCGAGTATTTTTGTTCTTCAACGTTCGCTTCTGAATGCTCAAAAGGCTTTACGTCAAAAATTTCGCGCTCATTGACGAACTCACCATCGAGTTCGGGAGCGGCTTGAACATCATCACGGGCGAGACGGGCGCGGGAAAATCGATCTTGCTGGGCGCGCTTGGAATGGTCTTGGGCGAGCGCGCCAGCGCCGACGTCGTGCGAAAAGGCGAAGAGAAAGCCGTCATTGAAGCCATCATCGATGTTGCAAACAACAAGCGCGTCGCCGCTTTGCTCCAGAGCAACGAGATTGAAACGAGCGACGAGATGATTTTGCGCCGCGAAATCTCGTCCAAAGGCGCGCGCTGTTTCATCAACGACACGCCCGCCACTCTTGCGCTCCTGCACGGCGTTGGCGAACTGTGCATTGACCTGCACGGTCAGCACGAGCATCAGTCGCTTCTGAAAGTCGAGTCCCACATTCGCTTGCTTGACGAGGCAGGCGGGCTTGGAGGCTTGGTCGAGGAATATCGCGCTCTGTTCGCAACGCTCAAACAGTCCAAAGCGCAACTCGAAGAATTGCGTCAAAAGGAAAAGAACCTGCGCGAAAAACGCGCCTTCTACGAGTTTCAAATCAAGGAAATCGACGAAGTCGCGCCCGAACCCGACGAGTGGGACGCGCTCGAGACCGAAGAAAAAATCCTCGAAAACGCCGAGAAAATTTTTTCCGCCACCAATTCGCTGCACGAGATTCTTTACGCCAACGACGACAGCGTTCACAATCGTCTCGTCGAGGCGCGCAACATTTTGCAAGATCTCTCGCGCATCGACAAGAGCTTTGGCGAGCCTGCGAGCGACGCGCAAACCGCGCAAGCGCTCGTCGATGAAATCACGAAGTTCGTGCAGCGTTACAATTCGCGCATCGATTTCAACGCGGAGCGATTGGAAGAAATCCGCGAGCGAATGAAGGCGCTGTCCGCGCTCAAAAAGAAATACGGCGGAACGCTCGCCGACGTGCTGGCTTACCGCGAAAAAATTGGCAAGGAGGTCGAGCTTGCCGAAAACTTCGAAGGGGAAATCGCCAAGTGGGAAAAGAAAATTCGCGCCGAGCAAGGCAAACTTTCCGACATCGCCGAGCGGCTCTCGCAAAAGCGCCGCGAAACCGCCAAGCGCCTGTCTCGCGCCATCGTCGAGGAACTCAAAAAGCTCGGCATTTCCGAGGGGCGATTCGAGGTTCGATTTTCGGCTTCGCCCGACGCGGACGGCGACATCATCATTGACGGAACGCGCTACGCCGCCAACGCCAACGGCTACGACGAAATCGAGTTTCTCATCTCGACGAACTTGGGCGAAGACGTCAAGCCGCTGGCGAAGGTCGCCTCAGGCGGCGAAATCTCTCGCGTGATGCTCGCCTTGAAAACCGTCTTGGCGAAAGCCGACCGACTGCCGATTCTCGTCTTCGACGAAATCGACACGGGCGTGAGCGGCAAGGTTGCCCAAGCGGTCGGGTTCAGCATGAAAGACCTTGCGAAGTTTCATCAAATCATCGCCATCACGCACCTGCCGCAGATCGCGGCGCTGGCGGACGCGCATTTTCGCGCAAGCAAAAAGATCGTCGGCGAGCGCACGGTTTCGATCGTGGAGCGATTGTCGGAAAGCGAGCGTCGAAAGGAAATTGCGCGTCTCTTGTCGGGAACCGACATCACCGAAGCGGCGCTCAAATCCGCCGAAGAACTCATCGAGGCGGGACGGTGAACGTTCGCGCCAACCGAGACGGTCGATTTAGTCGATTTTCGCCGCGCCTGCCCAAAAACCCTTTTCCCATCGGCGTTTACAGCCATTGCCCTTTCCGCGAAAAACTTTCCGAGAGGCATTTTTTCGTTGCGAGCGCTCTCGGTTTGAACGTTAATTTATTGCCGCAAACGCGACCCCTTTTGACGCAAGCGGGGAAGCGGAGGAGGTTGTTCAACGTTTATTGCGGGCATTATGCGCGTCATCACGTTCACGGGAAAAGGCGGCGTGGGAAAAACCAGCATTTCCGCCGCGACGGCGTTTCGCTTGTCGGAGCTGGGTTACAAAACGCTGATTATGTCCACCGACCCAGCGCATAGCCTATCGGATTCGTTTGAACTCAAACTCAACTGCGAACCGACGCTCGTCAAGCCGAACTTGTGGGCGATCGAGGTCAACGCTTACGAGGACTTGAAGCGAAATTGGCATGCGGTTCAAGGCTATTACTCGCGCCTGTTGAGCATGCAAGGCATTCCGCCAATAATGGCTGACGAGATGACCGTCTTGCCCGGAATGGAAGAGCTGTTTTCCTTGATGCGCGTCAAGCGTTACAAAGAGGGCGGCAAATACGACGCGCTCATTTTGGACACCGCGCCGACGGGCGAAACGCTCCGCTTGCTCTCGCTTCCCGAAGCGATGAACTGGGGGGTAAAACTCGCAAGAACCGTCGAGAAGTTCGTCTTGAAGCCCGTCGCGCGCCCGCTCTCGAAAATGTCCGACAAGTTCGCTTACGTGGTGCCGTCGGAAGAAGTGATGAAATCCATCGATACGCTCTTTGAAGAATTGGACGGCGTAAAGGAAATCCTGACCGACGCGGAAACGGCTTCGGTGCGGCTTGTGATGAACCCCGAAAAAATGGTCATCAAGGAAACGATGCGCGCGCTCACCTACCTCAATCTCTACGGCTTCAAAGTCGATATGGTGACCGTCAACAAGCTTCTCGCCGAAGACGAAGACAGCGGCTACTTGGAAAAATGGAAACAAGTGCAGCGCCGCTATCTGGTGGAAATCGAGGAAGCCTTTGCGCCGCTTCCAATCAAAAAAGTGAAAATGTATGACGACGAGGTCGTGGGCTTCAAGGCGTTGGAACGATTGGCGAGAGACGTCTATGGCGACGAGAACCCCGCCGCCATGATGTATCACGAAACGCCGATTCAGTTCATTCGCCACGACGATTCGTGCGAGATTCTGCTCAAACTGCCTTTCGCCAATCCCGACGAAATCGATAGTTGGGTGTCGGGCGACGAGCTGTTCATTCAAATCGGCAATCAACGCAAAATCATCACCTTGCCCGTAACGCTGGCGGGTGCGGAGCCAAGCGACGCGAAGTTCAAAGGACAATGGCTCTCGATGCGCTTCCCGACCCAAGAAAGCATAGCGAAAGCCGCCGTTTGAACCACTGGCATTGTGGAATCACCTTTAACCTTAACTCTCGACAGCGATGACAGAGACCTATCAAAAACTCCGCGAGGAATTCAAAGCGATGCCGTTGCCAGAACGGCTGGGCTTCCTCGCCGAAGCGGCAGTCCTCACGGGACAATCCGCCATCATCGGCACGCTGAACCTGATTGGCGACATCGTCGAAGGCGCCACCGCGACGGTTGAAACCGTAACGAAAAATCTGGGCATTTCGGGCGACAGCGCCAATGCGGCGGCGCAAACCGTCAACCGCGTGGTCATCACGGTCAAAGACGCGGGCAAGGCGGCGGGCGCGGTCGTCAAAGACGTCGCCAAGAGCGTCGATAGCGCGACCGAAGGCATCGTCAAAACCGCGGGCGAAGCGGCGGCAACCGCGACCAAAATGGCGGCGGAAGCGGCAAGCACTGTCTCCAAAGCCGTCTCCGACATCGCCAAAGGCGGCGCGAAGAGCGAACCCGTCAAGCCCGTTGAGGTCAAAAAAGAAGAGCCGAAAAAATAACCCGAACGTCCGCAAGGCGTTCAACCGAAAGGACGCATCACCATGCCGAATCCAAATTGGCAGCAAGACTTCAAGAAGTTGGACTTGCCAGAGCAAGCGACCTTTTTCGTCTTGGGCGCGATTGACACGGTGTTCCACACGCTTACGAACACGTTTCAAGCCATCGCCGACGTCTCGTATTCCTTCGCGGACTTCACGCGACCGGGCGCGAGCGAAAAATTAGGGGCGCGTTCTCTGGAAGCCATCTTGGGCTTTGAGGTCAAAACCGACAAAATCAAACGACCCGAAGCCAAAGCGGAATCGGAAACGATTCCCGTCAAGCCCGCGCCGTCGAAGTCCATTCCAATCAAACAGAAGGAAGGCGGCGCAAACGGCGGCGAGTAAGTCTCTTTTTTTGCAGTAGTTCAATCGTCGTTTCGTCAACCTTAAACAGTGGAGGAACCAAACTATGCCAGCAGGTGGCGGAGGAGTAATCACCGACGTGCTCATCAGCATCGGTCGCATTTCGGAGTATATGTTCGAAGGGCACTGGTACACCGGCGGTCAAATCTTTGACGCGCTCGCTCGCGGCACGATGCGCCTGAACCAAAATCTTTACGGCGGTCTGACTGGCGGAAGCGGCGCGATGCGCGGCTCGAGCCCATTCGCAACGGGGCAAAGCTCATCGACGGCGGCGCGCGACAAGGAAATCGAAGCGCGTTTTAGCAAGTAAGCCGTCGCAACGCCGATCATCGTCTTCGAAAGGCAACGCTCAAACCCATTCCCTTGGGCGTTGCCTGCGGTTTGCTTGGTTTTCCTTGAAGCGATTTTCCGCGAAGGAGCAGTAAAATGAAAGAAGTTCAACTCTATGCGTCGGCGCACGCCGACCCCGCCCACATCCGCGAATTCTTCGAGAAAAATTTGCTTCGGGAAAACGAAGCGCCCATCGCCTTTTTCGACGGCATCTTCTACGCCGCCAAAAACGAGCGCGTCGGCGGCTTGGCGTTTCACGACTATCTCATCTTTTCCGACCAATCCATCTACCTTTGGGCAAGAGGCATTCACAAAGACGTCTTGGATCGTTTCCCCATCGGCGTCGTGAGCGCGTCGGCAAAACCGACCGACGAAGGCTTCGCCGCCATCAACCTTGCGATCTCAAAACCCAATAGCGAACCGATTTGCTTGATTTTCGATGTCGTGCCGATCGACGAGGCGGAAAAACTCGTCGCCTTGCATTTTGCCATTGAAGCGGAAATCGAAAAAACCGTCGGCAAAAATTTTGACCAACGCCTGCCCAAAGACGTCGCCCAAAAACTCGTCGAGATTGCGCGCAAACATTTGCCGCTCAAAAGCTTTTTCATCTACGATAAATCCGCGCAAGAGCCTGCGCCCGTCGCCGAACCCGAACCGCCGCCCAACGCCGAAGTCTGGAACGGCACCATCATTTACGGCGACGATATGCTCTCGCGCATCAAACGTTATCGCGCAGGGAACGTCAACGAATTTCGTCAGAGCGAATCGCGCAAGGGCGAATTTCGTCAAAACGAATTTCGCCCGCCTTACTCAAACGGAATGCGCAACGGCGGTTACGACGCGGAGTTTTTGCGAAACGAACCACGCGGCAGGTTCGGACCGCCGCCGTTTGGACCGCCACCAATGCCCGATCTGTCGGGGCTTTTTTCCAAGTTCGATATGGTTTCGCTCAAACGCGCCGAAGCCGCCGCCAAAGACATTTTGAGCAACATTCCCGAACGATACCGCGAGCAAGCCAAAAAAGACCTCGCGCAAATGCCTGAACGCTTGAAGGAATCGCTCAACGCGCTCAACGAACTCATCACGAACCTTGCCGAAAATCCGCAAGCGCAAAACGTGGTGATTCAAACCATTGCGACCGCCGTCAAAAACGACGGGCTGCTGGGCGCGATGCTCAAAGCGATGAGTTTGGCGAAACAGACCGCCGAAAAAGCCGTCTCGCCCGATGGGTTCGCGTCGACCGCTCCGCCACAGAGCGAAGGCGAAACCAGCGCGCCGCCCGCCGACGAGCAACCCGTCGAGCGCAAAAAGAAAATCAAAATTCGAGTGGAGTAAAAACGATATGCGAATCATTCTGTATCTCGGCAAAGGCGGCGTGGGCAAAACGACCATCTCCTCCGCAAGCGCCGTCAAAGCCGCGCGCGAAGGCAAGCGCACCTTGATTTTAAGCACCGACATCGCCCATAGCCTCGCCGACGCGCTCGGCAGAGACCTTACGGATACGCCCATTGAGGTCGAGAAAAATCTTTTCGCGGCGGAAGTCAACATCTTGGCGGAAATCCGCAAAAATTGGGCGGAATTTCACGACTACTTTTCCTCGCTGCTCGCCCAAGAGGGCGCGTCGGAAATCGTCGCCGACGAACTCGCCATTATGCCCGGAATGGAAGAGATGGTAAGCCTGCGCCACATCTGGCTCGCGGAAAAATCAGGCAAATACGACGTCATCATCGTCGATGCCGCGCCAACGGGCGAAACGATGCGCCTGCTTGCCCTGCCCGAATCGTATCAATGGTATGCCTCGAAAATCGCCTCGTGGCATTTGAAGACGATTAGTTTTGCCTATCCGCTCATTCAGAGGTTGATGCCGAAAAAAAACATCTTTCGCCTGATGCCCGAAATCGGCGCGCACATGCGAGAATTGCACAAAACGTTGCAAGACCCCGCCATTACCTCGTTCCGAATCGTCTTGAACCCTGAACAGATGGTCATCAAGGAAGCCTTGCGCGCCCAAACGTATCTGAACCTCTTTGGCTACACGCTCGACGCGGCGATCATCAACAAAATCTTTCCTGAAAATTCCAGCGACCCGTATCTGCAAGCCCTCGTCGCGCAACAGAAAAAATACCGCGAGATGATTTTCTCGTGCTTCTATCCCACGCCCGTTTTGACCGCAATGCACCGAGAAGCCGAAGTCATCGGCGCGGACGCGCTCGCCGACTTGGCGGAAGAAGTCTTCAAAGGCGAAAGCCCGACGAAAGTCTTTTACCACGCCCAACGCACCCAAGAAGTCCAAAAGGAAAACGGCAAGTATTTGATGAAACTTTATTTGCCCAACGTGGAAATCGATCGCTTGCAGATGAACGTCAAGGGCGACGAACTTTTGATTGAGGTCAACAACTTCCGCAAGAACATCGTCTTGCCCAGCGTGCTCGTGGGCAGAAAAACCGAATACGCCAAATACGAAAACGGCTCGCTGAGCGTCTTTTTCTCGTAGCGCTTTGAACGAAGCGCGAGCGTTCAGGGTTTAGGCGCTTGCAACCTAAACTCTGGCTGTATGAAACTCGCGCTTTCGCCTCTGCAACGAGGCATCGTTAGTTTTCTCCAATCCAACGAAACTTGGCTTCGTCCGCTCCTTACGGAACGCATCTTCGACGGCGTGGACGTGCAAGCCGAGGGCGATAAACTCGCCAATCCCGACGTCGTTTATCCCGATTACTACAAGCAAGATTTTCACAGCGTCGAGGGTGGCTATCTCAACAAGGACGCGGCAATCACCTACGATCCCATCACGAAGCAAATTCTCGTGCCGAATGAAGACTTCCTGCGTCAAGAAACCGCAAATGCCATTCCCGCCGAGGCGAAACGAATCTTGGATTTGGGGTGCGGCACGGGCACGGCGACGCGCGCCATCGCGTCAAGATTGCCGCAAGCGCAAGTCGTGGGCGTTGACCTGTCGCCGTATATGGTGTTCGCCGCGCGGCTTAAAGCGCAATCGATTCCAAACGCCTCGTTCATTCACGCCAACGCCGAAGAGTTGCCGTTTGAAGACGAATCGTTTGACGCGGTAACCGCTTCGCTTCTCTTTCACGAAACGCCGCTCGATGCCGCGCTCCGCATTATGACGGAAGCGCGTCGCGTCTTGAAGCCAAACGGCAAGTTCGTCGTCTTCGACGGGGCGCAAGGCGATGGCTTGGCGAAGTTGGGCGGCAACATTAGTTCCGCGCTCTTTCTCGAACCTTACGCGGAACAATTCCTTTCAAGCAACTTGCTGAATCTGATGCGCGAAGCGGGCTTTGCGAAAGTCGAAACGCGCTCCTTGCTTCTGATTTACGAGATTCGGACGGGAACAAAGTAGAAACCGCTCGGCGACGAAGACTCGCCATCCTCGCCGTTCCGATCGCCAGCGAGGAATTCATACAGATTGCGAATTGCGAATGGTCAATTGCGAATTGAATTTGCTTGCTTCTCTGAAAGTGGATTCTTCGCTTCGTTCAGAATGACAATGCTTTGCCGTCATTCCGAGCGTAGCGAGGAATCCACAGTGGATTCTTCACTCCGCTGCGCTCCGTTCAGAATGACCGTGCGTCGTCATCATTACGAGCGTTTGTTTTCTGTCATTCCGAGCACCAGCGAGGAATCCATCATCGTGGATTCTTCACTTCGTTCAGAATGACAATGCTTTGCCGTCATTCCGAGCGTAGCGAGGAATCGACAGTGGATTCTTCACTCCGCTGCGCTCCGTTCAGAATGACGAAAAGTGCGCACGCGCTCCGTTCAGACATTGCTTTTTCGTCATCCAAGTCTCGTTCTTGTGCGCTATTAAGCCGAACAGCCTTGTCATTCCGAGCGCCAGCGAGGAATCCACGAGCAATTTTCACTTCTTTCCAAACATCGACCCCAAGCCGCCGAGCAGATTGCCCGCGCCGCCCAAGTTGCCCGCAAGACTTGCAAGGCTCGACATATCGGGAGTTTCTCCCGTCTGCAAGAAATTTTGCACGATGCCGCCAATCGGGTCGGGGAGTTTTTCTTTCGTGAAATTGGCGACGACCTGAATGGCGAGTTTCGCGGTCTCTTCGGAGACGTTGGCTTTTTCCATCAAGAGTTTGACAAGGTCTGACATGATGATTGCGTTTGAAGTTGACGAAAGTTCAATCGCCGCCGAAGATGCTGCCGATGCCGATGCCGCCTTCTTCTTTGCCGCCGTAAGAAGCGCGCACGATGCGGTCAGCCAAGCGCGAGAAGGGCAGGCTTTGAAGATAGACGAGCCCCGGACCCGTGAGTTTTGCGAAGAACAAGCCTTCGCCGCCGAAGAGCACGTTCTTGAACCCGCCAACGAATTGAATGTCGTAATCAACGCTTGGCGCCATTGCGACCAAACAGCCCGTATCGACGCGCAGGGTTTCGCCTTCGGCTAATCGCCGCTCGATAATCGTGCCGCCTGCGTGAATGAACGCCCACCCGTCGCCCGTGAGGCGTTGCAAAATGAAGCCCTCGCCGCCGAACAATCCAACGCCGATTTTCTTCGTGAAGGCGACTTCAATCTCGATGCCCTGCGCGGCGCAAAGGAAGCCATCTTTTTGGCAAATGAACTCGCCGCCAAGCGTCTTCAAATCAAGCGGAATGATTTTGCCCGGATACGGCGCGGCAAACGCGACGCGCTTCTTGCCTTGTCCGCGATTGAGAAACGAGGTGATGAAAAACGAATCCCCCGTAATCATGCGCTTCAACCCCGAAAAAATGCCGCCGCCCGTCGAGGTCTGCATCTCGATGCCTTCTTCCATATACATCATTGTGCCAACTTCGGCGCGGACGGCTTCGTTGGGGTCTAACTCGATTTCGACAATTTGCATTTCGCTGCCGTAGATGTGGTAATCGATTTCGTGAGCGGGCATTGTGATTGCGTTTTGGTTGAGAAAGTTTAGCGGAAAAGCTCCGTGATGTTTCGCAAGTTCGACAAAATTCGTCAATTGAGGAAACGCTCGAACAAAAGTTTCGCCTCCCCCTGACTCCTCTCCTTTGACATCGCCTCTGCCGTCATTCCGAGTGCCAGCGAGGAATCCATCATCGTGGATTCTTCACTTCGTTCAGAATGGACAATGCTTTGCCGTCATTCCGAGCGAAAGCGAGGAATCCACGACGGATTGCGAATGGTCAATTGCGAATTGAACTCGCTCGCTTCTCCGAAAGTGGATTCTTCACTCCGCTGCGCTCCGTTCAGAATGACGAAAAGCGATGCGCACGCTTCGTTCAGACATTGCTTTTTCGTCATCCAAGTCTCGTTCTTGTGCGCTATCAAGCCGAAAAGCCTTGTCATTCCGAGCGCCAGCGAGGAATCCATCATCGTGGATTCTTCACTTCGTTCAGAATGGACAATGCTTTGCCGTCATTCCGAGC
>JANWWM010000086.1 GCA_025055975.1 Chloroherpetonaceae bacterium
ATGCAGTTCAGAACGCAGTTTTAGCGCGCTCGCAAAAAGAGCCGATGTCGTTCTGAACGAACAAAGCGAATCGCAAGAGGCTGATTTCGATTCCCAAATTCGCAATTGGCAATCCGCAATTCGCAATGCTTTGTGGATTCCTCGCTGCGCTCGGAATGACGAGAGAGCGTCGCAATCGCAACGCAAAGGGTCGCGCAATCGCAAACTGGTCATTCTGAACGGAGCGAAGCGGAGTGAAGAATCCACATTCAGAGGAAAAGAGAAGCCGATTTCAATTCGCCATTCGTGGATTCTTCGCTTGCGCGCAAGGAGCGACGAAGAAAACGCTCGAAACGACGAGCCATCAAGGCTCGATTCTGAAAACGGCGGCGACCATTTCGCTCGGATTCAATCGGACGTAATTCCACATCTTGTTCCAAACGAACTCCGCGCCCGTCAGAAGTTCGCGCACGCGATACGGTTCGCCTTCCTGAACGCCCAGGCGCTCCAACGGGACGCGCACCCAACCCTCTTGCGCTTGCGTCGGATGATGATTGACGACGGTCAAAACATAATTCCGACCGCTCCATTTCAAATAGGCAATCAAGAACTCGCTCTCGACTTTCGGCGCGATTTCGACTTCCGCAAAGAAGAGATTGTTCGTTTGTTGAAAGGCGGGATTTTCCTTGCGAATCTGATTGAACTTCTTGATGAACGGACGAATGTTGAAGCCCGACAAGTCCCATCGCTTGATTTCATACTTTTCCGAATCGAGATACTCTTCCTTGCCTTTCATTAGCGGCACGTTGAGGCAAAGGCTGAACGCAGGCTCGTAGACGCCAATGTTCGCGGAAAGCGTCGCCGCGAGCGCGTAGCGGAGCATAAAAGCGGCGGGCGGCGCATATTGCAAAAACTCTTCCGACAAAATGTCGGGCGTGTTGGGCCAGAAGTTCGGTCGGAAAAATTCCTTCGCTTCCGTCGCGGTGAGTTCGGTCAAATACGCTTGCAAGTCGCGCTTGTTGTTGCGCCAAGTGAAGTAGGTGTAGGACTGCGTGAAACCAAGTTTGGCGAGACGATGCATCACCTTCGGGCGCGTGAAGGCTTCGGAGAGAAAAATCGCGTCGGGATGCTCGCGCTTCAATTCCGCAAGACACCACGCCCAAAAGGCAAAGGGCTTTGTGTGCGGATTATCGACGCGGAAAATTCTAACGCCCTGATCAAGCCAAAACTCGAAGATGGATTTGAGTTCGAGCCAAAGATTTTTCCAATCGGACGTTTCGAAGTTGAAGGGCAGAACGTCCTCGTATTTCTTTGGCGGATTTTCGGCGTATTGCACCGTGCCATCGGGTCGGCGTTTGAACCATTCGGGATGTTCTTTGACGTAGGGGTGGTCGGGCGAGCATTGAAAGGCGATATCGAGCGCGATATCGATGCCGAATGATTTTGCCGCTTTGACGAGACGGCGAAAATCTTGAAGCGAGCCGAGTTCGGGATGCGTGGCTTTGTGCCCGCCTTCCTTTGAGCCAATCGCCCAAGGACTTCCGACATCGCCTTCGGCGGCGACGACGCTGTTGTTTTTGCCTTTGCGCTTCGTTAGCCCAATCGGGTGAATGGGCGGCAAGTAGAGCACGTCGAAGCCCAGTTCGGCAAATTCAGGCAGAAGTCGCTCGCAATCCTTGAACGTGCCGTGTTTGCCCGGAACGTCGCTCCACGAGCGTGGGAAGATTTCGACCCAAGTCGAGAAGCCGGCTTTTTTCGGGTCGACGACGAGGCGCAAAATTTTGCTTTGCGCCGTGATGGATTCGTCGGGGTATTTCTGCGAAAACTCGACGAGGGTTTCGGAAAGGGCTTCGGCGATGGATTCGGGCTTGCCCGCGTTTTTTTTGAGCGAGGCTTGCAGAGCCTTGATTTTCTTCGCGTCGGCGGTCGTGGCGCGCTCGGCGATTTCGCCCAAAATGTCCGCGCCAATCAAAACTTCAACTTTGAGCGATTCGGCGTCCTGCCCCGCATCGACGCGCTTTTTGAAGCCGTTGCGCCACGAAAGGAAATGATCGACTCTTGCGGCGACGGCGTATTCCATCTCGCCAACTTGGTCGGCGACGAACTCGGCGCGCCAGCGGTCGTTGCCCAAAAAGTCCATTGGCGTCTCGTTCCACGTCGTTTCGCCCTTGCGTCGATAGCGAAGCACAGCGACGACTTGGTCGTGCCCATCGGCGAAGACGTCGGCTTCCACGACGACGCTTTCGCCAACGACGCGCTTGATGGGAAAAAGTCCGCCGTCGATTTCGGGCGTTACCTTGTCAATCACGGCGCGAATCGCGCCATTGGCGATGGCATCGAGCGTCGCCAATCGAGATTTTCCGTTTGCGTTTTTTTTGATTTTGGTCGTGGTAGCGGACGCGCGTTTTTTGGTCGTCATTGGATTGAGCGAGTTTGATTAGATGGCAGAGAGGCGCGCAGGCGCAGCGTTCTCATTTCGTTGGACGGAATCGTTGAGCGGGCGCAATTTAACCAAAAGCGACGTGGCGCGAAAGCCCGCGTGAATTGCGTCGGCGAAAACTAGGCAATCAAAATGCGGCGTCGTTCTGAACGGCGCGATTCGCAACTCGCAGATTCCTCGCCGCGCTCGAAATGACAAGAGAGCGTCGCAATCGCAACGCAAAGCGTCGCGCGAGCGCAAACTTGTCATTCTGAACGGAGCGAAGCGGAGTGACAATCCGCAATTCGCAATGCTTTGTGGATTCCTCGCTGCGCTCGGAATGGCAAAGCAAAAGGCTCGGAATGAAAAGACCATTTAGGCTTGGAACGACGACAAGTCGCAACGAAGCGCCAACGCGGAGCGTTTTTGCGTCGCGTCGCCGCAATTTCTCTCGCAAAAGCGTTAAATTGACGCTCGTCGCAAGCGCGTTTCAAAAATGAGCAACGACCAAAAGCGGCTCCGCATCATTTTCTTTACGGGCAAGGGCGGGGTCGGGAAAACGAGTTCTGCCGCCGCCACCGCGATTCGCTGCGCCGACATCGGATTGAAGACCGTCGTGATGTCTACCGATCCCGCGCATAGCCTTGCCGATTCGCTGGGCGTGCCGCTCTCGGCGCAAGTCCAAAACGTGCTGCCAAATCTGGACGCGGTGGAGATCGACCCGTATGTCGAGCTCAACGAAAACTGGGGCGTGATTCGGGATTTCGTCGCCAGCCTTTTGATGCAGTTGGGCGCGGACAAAACCATCGCCGCCGAACTCGCCTCGATTCCCGGAATGGCGGAACTCTTCAGCCTGTTGCGCTTGCGCGATTTTTACGGCAAAGGCAATTACGACGTGGTCGTCGTCGATATGGCGCCAACGGGCGAAAGTTTGCGCCTGTTGTCTCTGCCCGAAGTGTTGGCGTGGCTTCTAAAAATCACGCGCGCGATTGAAAAGTATATCCTCGCGCCGTTTCTGCGTCCCGTCTCGAAGGTTACGCCCGGTCTCGATAAAATCGTCGCGCCCGAAAATGTGGTGAGCGTTTGGGATCGCTCGCTCGATAGGCTCAAAGACATTCGAGAGATTTTGGATCGAAAAGCGCTCACGTCGGCGCGGCTCGTGATGAACCCCGAAAAAATGGTCATCGCCGAATCGCAACGCGCGCTCACGTATCTGAGCCTCTACGGAATGCACGTCGATGCCGCCATCGTCAACAAGGTCATTCCCGAAGACGCGAAAGAGGGTTTTATGAACGAGTGGTATCTCTCGCAACAAAAGCACCTAGCGACGATTGAAAACGAATTTTCGCCAATGCCCATCTTTCGCGTGCCGCTCTTCAAGAGCGAGGTTGCGGGCATAGAGCGATTGCGCGAACTTGGCAAAAGGCTATACGGCGAAAGAAATCCCGCCGAGCTATTCTACGACGAGCGACCCGTGTCGATTCGTCAAGACGAGGACGGCTCGACGCTTCGTTTGAAATTGCCGTTTGCGACGACCGACAAAATCGAGCTGGCGCGTCTTGGCGCGGTTCTGACGCTCTCGGTCGGCACGCGCTCGCGCGAAATCGTATTGCCCGATTCGCTCGCGGGCTTGACGCCCAAAGAGGCGATGATGGTCGATGGCTACTTGGAAATCAAGTTCGAAAAACCCGTTGCGACCGTGGAGGCGTAAGGCGAGCGGGCTTGCCGTCTTGTCGCCGAAACAAACGCTCGACCCAACGCAATGAAAGACATTCTCATCTCGGAAATCAGGCGCGCGCTCGCGGAGATCGGCGTCGAGCCAACGCGAGAAATCGTGATTGAAAAACCCAGCGACGAAAAGTTCGGCGACGCTTCGAGCAACGTGGCGATGACGCTCGCAAGGGAACTCAAAAAAAATCCGCGTCAAATCGCGCAGGACTTGGTGGCGAAGTTCAAGTTCAATCCCGAACACATCGAGCGCGTCGACGTGGCGGGCGGGGGGTTCATCAATTTTTATTTCTCCAAAACCCTGCTCCAACAAACCGTCAGGCACATTCTCGAACAAGGGGAACTCTTCGGCAGGTCGAGCGTGGGCGCGGGCAAAAAAGCCATCGTCGAGTATGTGAGCGCCAACCCGACGGGTCCGCTCACCGTCGGGCGCGGACGCGGCGGCGTGCTCGGCGACTGCATCGCCAATTTGCTCGAAGCGCAAGGCTACGCCGTTACGCGCGAATACTACTTCAACAACGCGGGCAGGCAAATGCGCGTCCTCGCCGATTCCGTCCGATTGCGCTACCTCGAACTCTGCGGCGAAACCGTCGCCTTCCCCGACGACTATTACCAAGGCGGTTACATCAAAGACATCGCCGAAAAAATCTTCGCCGAAAAAGGCGACGCGCTCAAAAACGAAACCGACCTAACCTTCTTCAAAGAATTCGCCGAAGCCGAAATTTTCAAGGGCATCAAGCAAACCCTCGCGCGTTTGGGAATCCATCACGATTCCTTCTTCAACGAAAACTCGCTCTACGAAAGAATGGATAGCGGCAAAAGCCGCAACGATCAGGTCATCGAACTGCTCGACCAAAAAGGCTACATTGAGCGAAAAGACGGCGCGGTGTGGTTCAAAACCTCGCTCTTGGGCAAGAAGAAAGTCGAAGACGGCAAAGAAATTCCCGTCGACACCGTGCTCGTCAAGTCAACGGGCGAGCCGAGTTATCGCCTGCCCGACATCGCGTATCACACCACGAAGTTCGCGCGCGGTTACGACCTCATCGTCAACGTGTTCGGCGCGGACCACATCGACGAGTATCCCGACGTGATTCGGGCGTTGGACGTGTTGGGCTACGACGTCTCGCGCATCAAGGTCGCCATCAACCAATTCGTTACCACGACGGTCAACGGCGTTCAGGTCAAGATGTCCACCCGAAAAGGCAACGCCGACACGCTCGACCAGCTCATCGATGAAGTTGGTCCCGACGCGACGCGCTTTTTCTACGTGATGCGCGCCAAAGAAACGCACCTGAACTTCGACTTGGAACTCGCCAAGAAGCAATCCAACGACAACCCCGTCTTCTATTTGCAATACGCTCACGCGCGCATTTGCGGCATCATTCGCGTCGCCGAAGAAAAGGCAAGCCTCAACGCCGACGCCGTCCCAAAAGACTTCGTGAAATTCCTGAACGCCAAAGAAGAGCTCGACTTGGCGAAAGAATTGATGCGATTTCCCGACGCGGTCAATTACGCCGCCAATTCGCTCGAACCGCAAAAGCTCATCACGTATCTCAACGGCGTGGCGGAACTATTCCACAAGTTCTACCAAGAATGTCGCATCGTGGGCGAAGCGGAAGAGACGATGAAGTCGCGCTTGCTCTTGGCGATGGCGACGCGACAAACGCTGCGAAACGGCTTCAAAATTCTGGGCATCTCCGCCCCTGAACGAATGTGAGGCTTGCAAAAGCCGCGCCAAAATCGGATCTTCCCGAAAACTCTATCAACAAACGCTTTCCCGACTATGCCAGCGTCGAGACCGCTCACGTTCTTGTGCCTTGCCAGCTACGAGAAGGGGCAAGAGTTTTTGCGCGAAGCCAAGCGTCAGGGTTGCCGCGTGATTCTGCTCACGTCCAAAAGCCTCGAACATGCCGATTGGCCCCGCGACCACATCGACGAAATCTTCTACATTCCCGACAACAACAAGGAGTGGAATCGCCAAGACGTGATTTATGGCGTGAGCTACATGGCGCGAACCATCAAAATTGACAAGATCGTCGCGCTCGACGACTACGACGTGGAGGTGGCGGCGGCGCTGCGCGAACACTTGCGCATCGGCGGAATGGGCGACACGACCGCCCGATACTTCCGCGACAAACTCGCCATGCGCGCCAAAGCCAAAGAAGACGGCATTCCCGTTCCCGACTTCACGCATGTGCTCAACTACGACGACATCCGAGACTTCATCGCTCGCGTTCCGTTTCCCTGTCTCATCAAGCCGCGTTCCGCCGCTTCCGCGTCGGGCATCATCAAAGTCCATAACGAAGAAGAGGTATGGCGCGCGCTCGACAAACTCGGCGACAGGCAATCGTTTTACTTGATGGAGCGCTTCGTGCCGGGCAACGTGTATCACGTGGATTCCATCATTCAAAACCGCAAGGTGATTTTTTCCATCGCCAGCGAATATGGCAAGCCGCCGATGGAAGTGGCGCATCAAGGCGCGGTCTTCACGACGCGCACGATGGAATACGGCTCGCCCGACGAACAAGCCTTGCTCGCGCTCAACGAACAAGTGATGAAGTCGATGGGGCACAACGTCGGGGTTTCGCACACGGAGTTCATCAAGGGCGAAGACGGTCGGTTCTATTTTCTCGAAACGTCGGCGCGCGTGGGCGGCGCGCACATCGTCGAACTCATCGAAGCCGCGACGGGCTTGAATCTTTGGGCTGAGTGGGCGAAACTCGAAGCGCAAGGCGACAAATACAAACTGCCCGAAACGCAACGCAACTACGGCGGCTTGATGGTCTCGCTCGCCAAACAAGAGTGGCCCGACCTTTCAGGCTACGACGACCCCGAAGTGTGGTGGCGAATGAAGAAACCTCATCATGCGGGGCTTATCGTCAAGTCGCCAAATCGACAGCGCGTGCTCGATTTGCTCAACGCTTACACGGAGCGATTCTACCGCGATTTCTTCCACTACATTCCGCCGTCGGAGAAACCGACATACTGAATGCCTCTCTATGAAGCGATGCGCTTGGCGTTGGAACGTTCGGCGTATCGCTCGACCAGCGCGATGAGCGTGCGAGCGACATCGCGCTCGGCTGTCGCGTTGATGGAAAGCGTTGGAATTTGGCTTTCGCTCGCATCGATTCCAAATGCGGGCAGAATGTCCGCGATTGGCCATGCTTGGGGCAGATCGCTATGCGTTGCGGCGATGAGCAACGGCGCTTCGGGCGCGCGCTGACGCGCATAGCGCAACAATCGAGACGCGGCGAAAAAATCCTTTGGACGATGCGCAGGCGCCAAGAGCACGATCCCGTGCGCTTGGCGCAGCAGAATATCCCACATAAAATTGAACCGTTCCTGACCTGGCGTGCCGTAGAGATGAAGCGCCATGTTCGGTCCAAAAGTTACCCGTCCAAAGTCCATTGCGACGGTTGTGGTGGGCTTGAGATGCGCCATCTCGTCGGTTGCCCGTCGGTCGGTATCGATCGACTCAATCTCGCTGATGGTTTTGATAAAAGTCGTTTTGCCCGCGCCGACGGGACCGGTGACCACAACGCGCATAATTTGTTCTGGCGCTTTCATCTTCGCATTCGTCACGGGTTAAGCGACATTCGTTTTGGCAAACGTGAGCGACGGTCGCAGTCGGTCAATAAGTTGCCTGACTTCAAGATTGATGACGCCGAGTTTGACTTTTTCGTCCGTCAAGACGATGAGCACGGCGTCTTCGGTGCAACTGCTCACGATGGCGTAGCCTTTTTCGCCCTCGACCAAGATGCGCTCGATTTGACCGCGCGAAAGTTCGCGCCCAATGCGTTCGCCCAAAGCCAGCATGGCGGCAGACATGGCGGCAACGCGCTCCTCTTCCATTCCAGCAGGCAACGACGAGGCGATTGCCAAGCCGTCAGGCGACATAATAGACGCGCCTTGCACATTGCTCACCGATGTAACGAACTCTTGCAAAGCGGATTGAATCGCAGAATAGTTGATAGGCATAGTTATGTCTCCTTTTGCGTTTAGGTTTAAGCGATGATTTGCAAAGTTGTCCGACTTATGATGCGGCGGCGCATTTGGTAACGTGATCTCCGATTTGCTTGTCGATTTTCATAATGTGTCCCTCAAACCAGTCGCAGAGCAAATGATGGGCTTCTTTGGCGACGCTTTCATGGTCGCTCGTTTGGCGCAAATCGGCGCTTAACTTGTCGAGCATCTTCATAAACTGTCCGTGCGCTTGCTTGTTCGTCTCGGCGATTGGGCATTGATGCTTGGCGGCGCAATCTTCCTCCTGACCAAAGTGCCACTCAGCATAGTATTTGAGAAAAGAGACGGTCTGCTGAATGGCAGAGGCGCCTTGTCCGCGCTGCAAATCGTCGCCCAAGTCGTTGATGGCGCGAATAAGCTCTTTATGCTGCGCGTCAATAAAAGCCACGCCGGTGCTGAGCGCGGGCGTCCATTCAAATCGCTTCATAGTTCGAGAGTTTAGCGTTTTAGAAATGTCAGCAACCAAACTCTATGCGCGTTGCTTGAGAAAGCCGAGCAAATTACTGATAAACGAACCGCTTAGAGCCGAAGGTTCATTCTCGTCGCCGATGTCATCGGCAAGAACAAATGCGCCAGACGAGCGAATCTCTGGAAGTTCCTCCACAAAGCCCGTTACGATCAAGCGAAAGGCGAGCCGTTGCGTCTCCTCGACCGAAAGTCCCAGCTTGCTTGAAAGGTCTGACAGAGAACGCTCGCCATCAGCAAGATTCCACAAATAAGCTTCCTCGCTGACGAGCTGATATGGAATGAAGCTGCCGCTTGTCCGCTTCAAACGCGATGAGGGATCGGGCAATTTGAATTTCAAAGGCTCCCAATTCTTTAGCCGCCGTAGCCCATTTAGCGCGGCTTGAATGGGCGAAAGGCTCAAACCCGTCATCTCCTTGAAAGGCAGAGCGGTCGAGACCTCAAACTTGAACCAAGCGTTGTCGAGCAAAAAGTGATGCGCGATGGGTTGCAGAACTTGGCGATTGAACGCGATTTGCAACTCTTCGGGCTCGACAACGCCGTGCTGTTTGAGCATAATGCCGATGGGTTGAGACAGAGTCTTGTCGGCGCAAGTCAGAAAAGCGCTGGCAACCTCACGAGACTTTTGGCAGATTT
The DNA here is from genome assembly GCA_025055975.1 of Chloroherpetonaceae bacterium. Taxonomy (GTDB): domain Bacteria; phylum Bacteroidota; class Chlorobiia; order Chlorobiales; family Thermochlorobacteraceae; genus JANWWM01. The sequence goes on from JANWWM010000086.1 coordinate 9,251, forward strand.
GTATCAGCGCATTGCTCAATGAAGTTCGCGGGTTCTGGACGGCAACGATTTCACCTCCACGAAACCAAAAATGATACGATGGAGAAATGTCGTGACCGCCGTTGACAATGGGTTTGGTTTGCAGGTAGCCCGTCTTGCGCGAAGCATGCAGGAAACGCAAAACTTCCGCAAAGGAAAAGTCCGAGAAATATCCTGAAACTGACATAGAAGACAGCAGATGCAGAGATTGAATTCACATTGAAGCTCGTCAAAGAGCGTGCCAATGGAGTAACGCGAAACAGATAACGAGGAATTTGGGAGTTAAAAAGCCAAAGGAGTAACAAAAAAAGCAAATCATTTGAGAAAATTGCGCAAGGCTGGGGAATTTTTTAACAAGATGAAAAGTTAACCGCGCATTTTGTCGAGCAAGGCGTTCAGAGTTTGCGCTTCGGATTCGGTGAGCGTGGCGCGCTTTTTAAGAAAACTCTCGCGCTTGTCGAGCGTTTTCAGCAGGTCTAATCCTTTCTGCGTGATGAGCACGTCGACTTTTCGGCGGTCGCTGGGGCATACGGCGCGCGAGACGAGATTTTTTTGAACGAGCCGCTCGACGAGCCGAGAAGCGTCGCATTGACGATCAAGCATTCGCTCTTTGAGGAGCATAATCGTGGCGGGCTTGGGATACTGTCCGCGCAAAATGCGCAGAATGTTGTATTGTTGGAGCGTGATGTCCGCGCCGTTCAGCCGTTCTTGGGCGCGCGCTTGAAGCCAATGAAACGTGTAGATGAGATTGACCTCCAACTTCTGAAACTCATCTTGAAAAGGCTTCGTCTGCTTGATTTCGTCTTCAAGTTTCATAAACGCCTCGCTCTTGCCCGTCGCTTCGCGGATTGAGGAAACGGCGCAATCGTTCGTTGATTGTTGATAGAATTGCGCCGAAAATACGACGTTTTTGCCTTTTCCAAGACGCTCGGCGAAGCGTTCCGCGAAAAAACTTCGGCGCGATTGCGAGCGCGCGATTTCGTCGTATCTTCGCGTTCCTTTCGGAAGGCTTGCCATCAATCCAATGCGATACAAACTCTTCGGCGATTCGGGCTTGCGCGTCTCGGAACTTGCGCTCGGCGCGATGGGCTTCGGAACGGAATCGGGTTGGGGCGCGGACTACGAAACGAGCAAGAAAATCTTTGACCTCTACGCCAACGCGGGCGGCAACTTCATCGATACCGCCAACATCTACGCCGCAGGCACGTCGGAAAAGTTTTGCGGCGACTTCGTCTCGAGCGATCGCGACCACTTCGTGCTCGCCACCAAATACTCGCTCCAAGATCGAATGAACGACGTGCATTACGCGGGCAATCATCGCAAGAATATGATGCGCTCCGTGCGCGAAAGCCTCAAACGTTTGAAGACGGATTTCATTGACGTGCTGTGGCTACACGCTTGGGATTTCACCACGCCCGTCGAGGAAGTGATGCGCGGCTTGGACGATCTTGTCTCTCGCGGCGTCGTTCACCACGTTGGCGTATCCGACACGCCCGCGTGGATCGTCTCGCAAGCCAATATGCTCGCCGAACTGCGCGGCTGGACGAAGTTCGTCGGATTGCAGATTGAATACTCGCTCATTCAGCGCGCGCCTGAACGCGATTTGCTTCCGATGGCGAAAGCGTGGGGAATGACCGTAACGCCGTGGGGCGCGCTCGGTGGCGGCGCGCTTACGGGCAAGTATTTGCGCGGCGAAAAAGGCAGATTGCCCGAAAACAGCCCGCGCTTGAACGAAAGAAATGTCGCCATTGCCAAGCTCGTCGTCGAAGTCGCCGAATCGCTTGGCGCAACGCCCGCGCAGGTCGCGCTCAAATGGACGATGACGCGCGACCTCTCCGTCGTGCCCATCGTCGGCTCCACGAAGCCCGAACAACTCGCCGAGAATCTCAAATCGCTCGAACTCGAACTGCCCGACGAGGCGATGCAAAAACTCAACGCCGCCACCGCCATTGAGCTTGGCTTCCCGCACGATTTTCTTCAAAGCGACGCGGTCAAAAACGCCTTCGGACAAACGCAACGCCTCATCTCGAAATGAACGCCGAACGTCTTGCGACCAAAGGGCGCGCCGCGTCTCTCGCTTCACTTCAACGCCGCTTGAAACGATGCTTAAACTCAACTCGGTCTCAAAAGTCTACGACGGCAAAGTCGCCGTGCGCAATCTCTCGCTGTTCGTCGGTCGCGGAGAAATCTACGGAATGCTCGGACCCAACGGCGCGGGCAAAACGAGCACGATACGAATGATTTGCGGCATCACGCTTCCCGACAGCGGAACGATCGAATTTTTGGGCGAGCCAATGCGCTCCGAACTCCAAGCCAAAATCGGCTATCTGCCCGAAGAGCGCGGCTTGTACAAGAAAATGAAAGTCGGCGAACTGCTCGTTTATTTCGCCCAGCTCAAAGGCGTTCCGCGCGCCGAAGCCAAACGCCGAGCGACCGAGTGGCTCAAGCGCTTCGAAATTGAATCGTGGGCGGAAAAAAAGGTCGAGGAACTCTCCAAAGGAATGCAACAAAAAGTTCAGTTCATTTCCGTCACGTTGCACGAGCCTGAATTGCTCATTTTAGACGAGCCATTTTCGGGATTGGATCCCATCAACTCCGAGCTCGTGATGGACGTGATTCTCGAACTCAAAAACGCGGGCAAAACGATTCTCTTCTCCACGCACCGAATGGAACAAGTCGAGAAAATCTGCGACTCGATTTGCCTCATCAACAACGGCGAGAAGGTCTTGGACGGCAACGTGCGCGACGTGAAGCGCTCTTACGGAAAAAACATGCTTCACGTGGAGTTTGACGGAAGCGACAAGTTCATCGATGTCGCCGTCTCGCTCGGAAAAGCCGAAGTTCGAGACCGTCAGCCCAAATATGCGGAGTTGAAATTGCTCGGCGGCGCGAAGCCGAAAGAGATTCTCGCGCTGATTGGCGACGAAACGGAGATCACGCGCTTTGAACTTGCCGAACCGTCGCTCAAAGAGATTTTCATTTTGCGCGTCGGCGAAACGTCGCAAGGGACGAAATCGGGCGCATCGGCGTAGCGCGGGGCGCGTATATTTGCGATTCAAACTCTCTGACGCGAACCCTGTGAAACATCGCGCGCGAATGAGCATTCGGTTCATCGGCTTCAAGGCGTCGCTCTGGCTCTGCTTCGTCGCCTCAACGCTGGCGCAGGAGCGCGCGTTTTGGTCGGTCAAGCCGCTTCAACCCAATCAGTCGCTGTTTTGGATATCGACGTCTTATTTTGACGCGACGGAAGAATTCGCCGTCGCGGGCTTTCGGCGCGATTTGTTTCGCGTCGCCACGACCGACGAAACGTCGTTCCCCGTTACCGACGCGCGCTTCATTGACCGCGTCGTCGCGCTCCACTACGAATATGGCTACTCGCGCAAACTCACCATCGCGGGCTACTTGGGCTTTCGCGGCATTAGCACGACCTATACCGAAACCGATTATCCGCAAGGCGTTCCGACCTTTCTTGCCAAAATCATTCGCTCGTCGGGCTTCACGGATCTTTGGCTTTGGGGGCGATACGAACTGCTGAACCCGATTCGACTGAAGTTTCCGTTTCGACTTGCGGCGCAAGCGGGCGTGAAACTGCCAACGGGCGACATTCTCGCGCCCGTGCCGCTCGGAACGGGAATGCTCGACTACGAGGCGCGCTTGCTTGGCGAACTCACGTTCTTCGTCAATCGCATTCCCGCTTATTTGGTCTTCGATGCGGGATATCGCTTGCGCGGCGGCGATTACAAAGACCAAACGCTGTATCGCGCGGAGTTGGGACTTTCGGCGGCGCAGGAAGTTTTGCTGCGCGTCGGGCTTTCAGGTCTCGCTTCGCTTGGAAAATTGGGGAGGCTCATTGGCATCGGAGAAATTCCGCGCCCCGCCGCCACGCGCCCGTTGAACATTTTGGGCGACGAGCGTTACGGGCAAATCACGCTCGGTTTGCAAGCGAACTTCTCGCCGACCTTCGCCGTGCTGGTGGATTACCAACGTCGGCTCTACGGGAACGCCACATTCTTCGGCGAGTCCGTTCAAGTGAGCGTCGCGCTGCTGCGTTGACGGATTCGCTCGTCAAGACGTCGCGTTGCGAGGCGGCGGGCTTTTCACGTCGGCAAGGGGCAGATTGAGTTTTTCGGCGATTGTCTCGTCCGATAGCCCCAGCTCGCGCAAAAGCGGCACGATCGCCAATTTTGCGGCGCGTTCTCCTTCCGCTCGTCCTTCCGCTCTGCCTTTTGCTTCGCCTTCCGCTCTGCCTTGCGCTTCGCCCGCTTGACGACCTTCCTCGAAGGCTTCCTTGTAGAACGCCGTGTCCTTCAAAAGTTCTTCCTGTATGCCCAACATTTCTCGAATCTCCTTTCTTGTCAGTGTGTTGAACTTGTAACTCAAGATCTGCTCTATCAAGTCCAGTTCTCGTTGGCTTGCTTTCGCCGCGATTTTCCGCGCGAGTTCTCTCGCCGCGCGTTCAGGCTCCGCAAGCAATCTGAACAAACCCACTGACGCGCTCTCGATATCTTGCAATTCGTTCAAATATACTCGCCTGAGCCGTTTGAGTTCAAGCAAGTCTTCGTAACCTTCCAAGCCCTTTTGCTCAACGCTTCTCGCAGGATAAATCACGACGGCTTGCCACTTTTTCGTGGGATACTGTTTGAGATAAACGAAAATCTCGGCGAGAAAACGAGCGTAGAAGTTCGCGTCGGGCTGAAACTGCGCCTCAATGAAATAGACGATGTCGTCATCAGACTTTGGCGCAAGAACGCCATCGAGTCGAAAGGCGACTTCTTTGAGTTCGACGGATTTGAACTCGTAGCGATTGGCGTCGTCGGGGTTTCTGCCGATGAGGGCGAAGAAGCCTTGCGGCGCGAGTTGGAGCAAGAGATAGACGAGCTTGTCGGTTCGCATAAAGTTTGGCGCTACTGGCGTTGCGCGTCGAATCGCGCCACGAGGGCATCGATGGCTTCTTCTTTGGCGCGTTTTGCGACGAAGCGACTCGCGCAGGCTTTCGCGTCCGCGATGGCTTTGAGCGCGTCGCTCGTTCTCCCCAAGCGAAGCAAGGCTTCGAGCGAATCGAATCGGCGTTGAAATTCCAGCTCGTCGCGTCTCAAAGGGGGAAGCGTTTGCAGCAGGCGAATCGCGCCGTCGTCGTCGCCTTTGGCGAGCAATCGTTCCGCCTTCAAAAAATTCAGAAAGGCGCGCGCGGTCGAATCGCGCGTTTCGGCGAGCGCGGCGTTCAAGATGGAATCGCGCTCGGCGGGCGAGAGCAGGGGCGAAAAGCATCTGGGATTCAAGCCGATGGCGAGCGCTTCCAAACGCAAGGCGATCGCGTAGTCGTAGTTGAACGAGAGCGCGGCGCGTTGAACGCGCTTGAAGAGCGAATCAATCTCGCTTGGCGAGCCGTAGCCCGTCCAAAGCATCGCGTTGGCGAGGCTGAACAGCGTCGGTTCGGGCTTATCGAGCCGACGCGCCAGCGAATCGGCTTCGCGGAAGATCGCCGCAAGGGGAAGCGAATCCAAAACGGCTTTGAGCAAACGCGCCGAAAAATGCCCTTGAACCGCTCGCGGATTTTTGCCCTCCGTGAGCGAGAGCGCGCGTTGAAAGCGTCGTTGCGCCTCGTCGTAGCGTTTCTCGGCGAGAGCCTTCGAGCCGCGTTTCAACTCGACGGCGACGCGATGCGGACATTCCGTCTGAAAAATCGTCTTGCGCTTGAATCGATAAGCGACCGCCGAATCGAGCGCGGGCGGAACGTCTTGCGTGGCGAGAAATTCCTTCCACTCCGCGATCAATCCGCTTGCCGACTTGCCGTAGACGCGCATAAAATCCGCGTCCGCATAGACCGCCTTGAATTTTTCGATGCCATAACTTTCGACGAGGTATCGCGCAAACGACCCCATCAGCGCGTAACTGGTCGCGCCGAGCGAAGTCCAAAATCCAAACGCGCCCAAGAGCGATTCGAGGTTTTTCGGGGCAAGGTCGTTTTTCAAGAGGGCGGCGGCAAGTTCGCTCGTCGTCCAGTCAAAATCGGGCGTTTCAAACGCGACGGCGACGCCTTCCAAGAGTCCGACGCTCCGCGAAAGCCCAAGACCCCAAACGCCATATCGCGCCATCAAGGCGTGGACAAGCTCGTGGCGAATGGTTGAGCCAAAGCTTTGCTCCGTGATGTGAATTTCGCCGCGCCAAGGCTTTGCGAACTCCACGTTTTCCGCGCCCGTGTAGCGACGCTTTTCTTCGGCGTTGGGGTAAATGAAAATCGAGATTTTCGGAAGCGCATCGAGCGCGAGAGCGCGTTGAAGGTCGCGCAGTTCTTGTTCCAAGCGTTGCCGCGTTCTCGCCCGTGAAAGCGAATCGCTCTGAACGCTCATTCGCCAAAGCCCGTCGTCGTCAATGGGCGCGAGGCGTTTCGCAAGCGTCGCGCGCGACGACGTGAAGCCAAATTCGTCGCTTCCCAATTCAAACGGCAACAGAAGCGGACCGAAGCAAATCGTAAGCACGACCAAATCGCGCCGCGAGAATTTTTCCCGAAACGAATACAAAAGCAGAAACGCCGTCAGCAACAACGTCTCAATGCGAAAGAGCGCGTATCGCCATTCGAGCTCGATGGCGTCGTCGTAAATCGCGCCCGAAAAAAAACCAAAGATGTGATTGAAGAAGAAAATCTGCGGCGAAAAGCAGAAGCGGTAAAGCGTCGGCAGAATCAAAATTCCAGCGTAGAGACTCGCGTAAAGCGCGCGAGCGAATGTTTCGCTGAGCGATTTCAGAAAGCGCATCAGCGCGTAAGCAAACGCCGAACCCGCGACCGCCGAGAGCGCGTAGAAGCCCAGCCCTTCGAGGTAAGAGCAGTTGCGCGCGAAGAGCATATTGACGAGCATCACGACGGGCGGCGCGAGCAAAGCGAAAAACGCCGACGAAAATTTCGCCGCCTTCGGCAACTCGCTCTTCGCAAGCCCGCCCACGAAGAAGGGCAAAACGATCCCAAACGCGAGCGACGATTCATACCCCAGCGCGTTGAAGAGCGGAACTTGCGTTAGCGCCAGCGAGAGCGCGAGCGAAACGAGCGGCGCTACGAGCCATGCCGCCGACCTAACGATCGCGAGCTTGAACCGACTTGCCATAGCAAGAAAAGTTTATCCAACCGTAACGGTTTTGTTCGGCTTCCGAAATCGCGTAACGACGATACGCCTCGACGAGAGACGCTTGCCAAGTCGCGCACAAGGCTTTCGCGTTCTCGTCCAATCGTCCCCATTCAATCAAGGCTTCGCGTCGCGCTTCGAGAAAGGGCAAGTCGTTCAAATCGTTGGGAGAAATCACGCGAAGCGCGCCGACAGCCCAAGCGGAGTCGGCAATGCGCAACTGCCGCGCCGAAGAAAGCGACGAAATCAGATGCGTTTGCGCGAGCAATTTTTCCTCGCCAAGCAAGTGAATCGGAAACGGCTCGTTTGAGACGACGTAGAGACGCGATTTCCCCTCCACCAACGCGCGCAACGGGTCGAAGACGCTTTTGGACAGCGCGCGTCGCGTCGGGTTGCCGAGCGCATCAAGCGAATCCAGCGGCAAGCCGTTGAGAAGCTCGAAGCGCAATCGTTTCAGGGCTTGTTTGAGTTCGGGGCGCGCGAGCGAAAGTTTGACGACGCGAATCGCGCCGCTTTCAATGACGATCGCAAACGAGGCTTTCTCGCCAAAGGCAAGTTGAAGCAAGGCTTCGCCGTCGCTTAGCAGGCTTTCGGTTTCCGCGAGCGTGATGGGCGAGGGCGAAAGAGATTCCGCTTCGCTTGGGCGTTGCGCTTTGAGTTCAAGCGATTTTTGGTAGAACTCGCCTTGTTTTTGGGCGAGCGTTTCGCCAAGAAGTTGCGAGCGCTCGAGTCGCTTGGCGTCGTCGGGAAGAAACGCGAGCGAATCTTTGGCTTCGCAAATCGCCGCAATGTCGTTGCGCAGTCGCGCCAAATCTTGAAACGCCTGCGAGACGTTCTTGACGCGACGGAGCGGCGAAAATTTTTGTTCAAGAGCCTTGACGCGCTCCGAAATTTCAAACGCTTCGAGCGCGCGTTCTTGCTCCAAGAGAAGCGCGATGAGTTCGCCAAAACCCTTCGCCATTTCTTGCTCGATGCGGTAAGGCAGAGCGACGTAGGCGAGCGACTCGAAACGCTCCAACGCGATTTTCAGAATCTCGATGCGCCGAGACGGCGCGAGCGCGTCGCATTCGCCCAAAAGCAAGGTCGCAAAGGCTTCGCCAAGTCGATGCTCCTTTTGCTGAAAGAGCGCGAGCCGTCGCTCGATGAGTTCGCTTTGCGGATTCGAGACGGCGCTTCTCCAAAGGTCGAGCCAAGCCGAGAGCGTTTCGGAACTGCCGCCGCGCCAAGCGGGATTTTTGAGAAGCGTTTGAGCGCGAGAGAAAAGAGAGTCCGCTTTCGGAGCGAAAGATTCGCTTTCCGCGAAAACGCAAGCGCTCTCGCAGAGAATTTGGAATTGCGCTTCGAGCGGAAGAGACGAGAGACGACGATGGGCGAGCGCGTTGGAAATTTCGCGCAAGAAAAAGTCCGAGCTATCCGCGCCGTTTTGCCGATAGCCCTCGAAGAGCGCGGCTAATCTGCCCAAAGCCCTGACGGAAACGAGAAGGTCGTCGGATTGACGGGCGAGCGAAAAGTGATAGCAAGCGCGGTCGTAATCTTGGTCGCGCATGCTGAGGTCGCCGAGCAAGAGTTCGTCGCTTGGCGAGAGCGGAAATTTGCGTCGCAAGCGTTGGCGAAGCGCGTCGTCGTCGTTGAGCCGTTGCAGGAGCGCGAGTTTTCGGGTTTCGAGCGAATCGTGAGGAGGAAGTTTTTCGAGTTCCAAGAAGGCGTTTCGAAAATCGCCCGCAAGGTCGTAGAGGGCGGCAAGTTCAAGTCGGTGCGCGGTTCGGCGGAGCGAATCCATCTCGGCGAGGCGTTGGAAGGATTCGATCGCAAGCCAGACGTCGCCGCTCGCCTTTTGGCTTTGCGCCGCGCTGAAAAGCGAATCGATGTCGCGTTGCGAGCGCTCGCTTTTTTTGCAACCCGCGCCCGCAAGCGAGAAAGCAAGCGCGACGAGAAGCGGCAAAATGGATGCGGCGCGTTTTGGCATCGCGGTTTGGCGGTTCGTTGAACGATGCGACGTTACTTTTGCGATGGCGCCGTTTCGGCTCGCGCGAGACTGTCGCGGATTTGTTGGCGGCGCGCGTAGTAGAGTTCGGCGTAGCGGCTGTGCTCTTCGTAGGTGCGCGAGAAGTTGTGCCCTCCGTAGCCCGTGGCGACGAAGAAAAGGTAGTCGGTTTTTTTCGGATAGAGCGTCGCCAAAATCGCCTCTCGCGTCGGATTGCCGATGGGTCCGGGCGGCAAGCCCGCGTATTTGTAGGTGTTGTAAGGCGAATCGCGCTCGCGGTGTCGGGGCGCGTTGGGATTGCCGTCGTAATCGCCCGCGAGAATCGCGGCGTAGATGAACGTCGGGTCGGCTTGCAGTTTCATTCCTTTTTTCAAGCGATTGAGATAAACGCCCGCAACGAGCGGCATTTCTTCTTTCAAACCCGTTTCGCGTTGCACGATGGAAGCGAGCGTGAGGACTTCCAGTTCCGTCAAGCCCATTCGCTCGGCGCGCGCCCGAAGGGTGTCGTTGTAAAACGCGCGAAACTGTCCGACGAGAAAACGCAAAGCGTCTTCGGCAGTCGATGCCCAAGGAATGTTGTAAGTGTCGGCGAGCAAATACCCCTCGAAGTTTGGCGCGTCCACGCCCAGTTCTTTGAGCAATTTCGGGTCGGAAAAGGCTTTCATAAACGAAGCGGAATCGGTATCGAGATTCTCGCCGATGATTTTGGCGACGTCCCACCCGTAACAGCCGTCGGGTATGCGAATTTTCGCTTCGTCTTGCTTGCGCGAGTGCAGATAGAGCACGATTTCCGAGCAAGTCATTCCGCTTGGCACGTAGTAACGACCGGGCTTGATGTTGCGCGTTTCGCGCATCAACCGACCGAGCAGAAGCATCGGTTCTTTGCGTTTGATGACGCCTTCCTTGTGCAGTTCGTTGACAATGTCGCGGTATGAATAGCCGCGATGGATTTTGATAAGCTTTGGCTCGTCGTATTGATGCGAGTTCAGCGACGATTTGAAGAGATAAAGGTAGCCTGCGGCGAGCGCAAGAAGCGCGAGAATGAAGACGACGACGAGAGCGCGAATCGCGTAGCGAAGAAGCATTGGATGGCGACGTTTGGTTATGGCGAGACGTCGCGCCGCTCGGCTTGTATGGCGCGAGAGACTTCGAGAATGACGGCGAAAATCCGACGATGTTTTTCGGAAGGCAATCGATCCAAAATGCTTCGCTCGCGATCAGGGCAGTGAATCGGCAGGGCGACGGCTGTTTTGACTTCGGCGATTTGCGCGGAAAGTTCAAACCGTTTGGAAAGCAAAGCGACGATGGCATCGTCCGTTTCGTCGACTTGGCGACGCAAGTCGGTCAGGCGTTCTTCATGTCGTTGGTCGTTCATCGTCTGGCGCCTTGCGGGCGAAACGGTTTCGCGGTCGGTTCAAACGAAGTTTCTAATCTCCTCGATCGCTTGAATTTTCTTGATGTGCGTGGGCAATTGTCTCGTTTTGGCGCGCTTGCTGATAAAAACCTTCGTCGCCACGATGTCGTGCAAGGGTTGAATGTCGCGGTCGTAATTCGAGCCAATGATGACCACGTTGCGCTCGTTGATGCCCATGGAGTTGATGGCATGCTTGAATATCTCTTGGCTCGGCTTGAAGATGCCCATATCGTTGGACGTGATAATGGTCTCGAAGTAGCCGCGCAAGCCCGATTTGATGAGGAAGTCCATCAGAAAACTCGCGGGAATCGGCAAATTGGCGACGATGCCGAGCATGTGTCCCGTGGCGTAGAGCAGCTCGATGATTTTTTTGTATTTCTCCGAAATCGACATGTTCTTATAGACTTCCTCCGCGATCAAGCCGATTACTTCTTGGGTCTCTTCAAAATAGGGTTCGCGTTTGAGCATAGGCTTCAAGGCTCGCTCGACGAGCATGTTCATATTCGGCGGGCGAGAGTCGCCATTGAGGGCTTGCTCGACGATGGCGTTGTAGATGAGCACGACGCGCTCGGCGACGGCAAGGATTTCTTCTTGTTTAAGCGCGCGCGAGAGAATGGGACAACTCGTGCTCGGCGGCAGGGAGAGAGAAATGTCCAAACTTTCGCGTTCCGATTTTTGATTCGTCAAAACATCCAAACTAAACAATACCGCCTTGTGATTTTTGGCGCTCATAGTCGCGGTTACGGTTTATGGTTGTTGGTCGCCTTGGGGCGCGTTGGGCTTGTCGTCGCCAAAAACTTTCATCCATTCTTCCAGCTCTCTTTCGTCAAGTTTGTCAGGCTTCGATTCAGGTTGAGCCTGCGACGGACGTCCGACATGGTCAGGTGGGTTCAACTCCAAAAGAAAGTCCTCGCAGGTCATCGCGCCAACGCCCGAGACTTCGGCGTATCGCAAAATTTCGTTGTCCGAGGAGACGGCGCAAACGGATTTCCGACGGGCGAACGTGTCGATCATTTGCTTGATTCTCGCGTCCGCCGTTTCGCCCTGCGCCGTGAAGACGATTTCCAAGTTGCCTTGAACTTCCGCCGAGCCTAATGTCCAACGCCCGTCATAGACGATGGTCGCCTTGCAATTTTTGCGCGTTGCGTAGAGCGAGACGGCGCGCTGAACTTCGGCTCGCGCCCGTTCGAGAGAGTTTTTGTCGATTTTAAGCCCAAGTTTGTGAGCGAGATTGTAGCCATCAATCAAAAAGTGCCTGTTCATCGCGCAAGCGTTCGCAAGTTTTCAAGAGCGGGCGCTTCTCAATGGAAGTCGCAGGGTTGCGGCAAAATATACGAAAGCGAATAGTTCGAACAATTTTCCGTAAATTGTTTCAATCGCGTTTCAAAGCGCGCCATCTCGCCGCAGTTTCTGCAACCACGAAAAAAGGAGAAGTTCTATGATCTTCGATTTTGAAATGATACGCGCCACGTATCAACGCCTTCCTGAACGCATCGCCGCCGCCCGAAAGGTCGTAGGCAAGCCGCTCACGCTCGCGGAGAAAATTCTCTACGCGCATCTCTGGCGCGAACAGCCGCTTCAAGTCTTCGAGCGCGGAAAATCCTACGTGGATTTCGCGCCCGACCGCGTCGCTATGCAAGACGCGACGGCGCAAATGGCGCTCCTTCAATTTATGCAAGCGGGTCGCCAAAAAGTCGCCGTGCCGTCCACCGTGCACTGCGACCACCTCATCGTTGCCAAATCGGGCGCGAGGGAAGACCTTGAACGAGCCATCAAAGACAACAAGGAAGTCTACGACTTTCTCGCTTCCGTCTCCAACAAATACGGCATCGGATTTTGGAAGCCAGGGGCGGGCATCATTCACCAAGTCATCTTGGAAAATTACGCCTTTCCCGGCGGAATGATGATTGGCACCGATTCGCACACGCCCAACGCGGGCGGCTTGGGAATGCTCGCCATCGGCGTGGGCGGCGCGGACGCTTGCGACGTGATGGCGGGACTGCCGTGGGAACTCAAATTCCCGAAACTCATCGGCGTAAAACTCACGGGCAAAATGAGCGGTTGGACGTCGGCGAAAGACGTCATTCTCAAAGTCGCAGGCATCTTGACCGTCAAAGGCGGAACGGGCGCGATCGTCGAATACTTCGGCGACGGCGCCAAAACCCTTTCCGCGACGGGCAAGGGCACGATTTGCAACATGGGCGCGGAAATCGGCGCGACGACAAGCATCTTCGGCTACGACGAAAAAATGAAAAACTACCTCATCGCCACAGGCAGAGCCGAAGTCGCCAAACTCGCCGACGCCATCGCCGAACACCTCACGGGCGACGCGGAAGTCTACGCCAACCCCGAAAAATTCTTCGACCAAGTCATCGAAATCAATCTCTCTGAATTAGAGCCGCACATCAACGGTCCTTTCACGCCCGACCGCGCCACGCCGCTCTCCAAGTTCGCCGACGAAGTCCGCAAAAACGGCTGGCCCGAAAAACTCGATGTCGGCTTGATTGGCTCGTGCACGAACTCCTCTTACGAAGACATCTCGCGCTCGGCGAGCATCGCCAAACAAGCCGCCGAAAAACATCTCAAAGCCAAATCGGAATTCACCATCACGCCCGGCTCCGAGCAAGTGCGCTACACGATGGAACGCGACGGACTCTTGGACGTCTTCGCCAAAATCGGCGGAGTCGTGCTCGCCAACGCTTGCGGTCCATGCATCGGGCAGTGGGCGCGGCACGGCGCGGAAAAACAAGAAAAGAACTCCATCATCACCTCGTTCAACCGCAACTTCACGGGGCGCAACGACGGCAACCCCAACACGCATGCGTTCGTCGCCTCGCCCGAAATCGTAACGGCGCTGGCGATCGCGGGACGCTTGACGTTCAATCCCATCACGGATACGCTCACGAACGAAAAAGGCGAGCAAGTCAAGCTCGACGAGCCGAAAGGCTACGAACTGCCGCCCAACGGCTTCGATGTTAGAGACGCGGGCTATCAAGCCCCCGCCGAAGATGGATCGTCGGTAGAGGTCATCGTCGACCCAAAGTCGGAGCGATTGCAGTTGCTCGATCCGTTCCCCGCATGGGAGGGCACGGACTTGATGGGCTTGAAACTGCTCATCAAGGTTCAAGGCAAGTGCACGACCGACCACATCTCGATGGCGGGCAAATGGCTCAAATATCGCGGACACTTGGACAACATCTCCAACAACTTGCTCATTGGCGCAGTCAATGCCTTCAACGGCAAGACGAACTCGGTCAAAAATCAACTCACGGGCGAGTATGACGAAGTGCCGAAAGTTCAACGCGCCTACAAAGCCGCGAAAATCGGCACGATTGTCGTGGGCGACGAAAACTACGGCGAAGGCTCCTCGCGCGAACATGCCGCTATGGAGCCGCGGCACTTGGGCGTGAGAGCGATTCTCGTCAAATCCTTCGCGCGCATTCACGAAACCAACCTCAAAAAGCAAGGAATGCTCGCGCTGACGTTCGCCGACAAGAACGATTACGACAAAATTCAAGAGGACGACACGATCGACATTCTGGGCTTGACGACCTTCGCGCCCGGCGTTCCGCTCACGATTCGCCTCACGCACAAAGACGGCTCGGTCGAGGAAATCAAGGCGAATCACTCCTACAACGAGAATCAAATCGAGTGGTTCAAAGCAGGCTCGGCGCTCAATCTCATCAAGTTGCAGCAACAAGGCGCGCTCGCCTGAACGAATCGCGTCGGATTGGAAAGGGTTGAAGCGAAGAGTCGCCTTCAACCCTTTTCGCTTTTGGAGGCTTGCCTCATCGGGCGTAAGCGACGGCGCGCGTTTCGCGCACGACCGTGATTTTGATTTGCCCCGGATACTGAACCGACTCGTTGATTTTCTTGGCGATGTCGCGCGCAAGAAGTTCGGTTTGACCTTCGGGCACTTTGTCGCCTTCGACGATGACGCGAATTTCTCGTCCCGCCTGCATCGCGTAAGTTTTGGCGACGCCAGGGAATTGCTTGGCGATTTCTTCCAAGCTTTCAAGGCGTTTGATGTAGCCTTCGGGGGTGATCGCGCCGCGCGCGCCAGGACGCGCTCCCGAAATGACGTTGGCGGCATCGACCAAGTCGGCGATTGGGCTTTCTTTGGGCGCGTCGCCGTGATGAGCGAGAACGGCGTTGACGACGACGGGGTGCTCCTTGTATTTCTTCAAAAGCTCCGCGCCCGCAACGGAATGCGAAGCGTCGGGCAAGTCGAGCATTTTGCCAATGTCGTGCAATAGTCCCGCCCGCTTGGCAAGTTTCGCGTCGAGTTTGAGTTCCGCCGCCATCAAGCCCGCGAGCATGGCGACCTCTTTGGAATGCTTCAAAAGGTTTTGACCGTAGTTCGAGCGGAATTTCATCTTTCCAATCATCCGAATCAGGTCGGGGTGAAGGTTCGCAATGCCGAGTTGCGTAACGGCTTCTTCGCCCGCGCTGACGATGATTTCCTCCAATTCTTTTTCGGCGAGTTGATAGGATTTCTCGATCGTGCCTGGGTGAATGACGCCGTCGACGAGCAAGCGTTGCAGAGTGATTTTCGCTAATTCGCGCCGAATCGGGTCGAAGCAGGAAAGAATGACGACTTCGGGCGTGTCGTCGACGATGAGGTCGACGCCCGTGATGTTCTCGAAGGCTTTGATGTTTCTGCCTTCGCGCCCGATGATGCGTCCTTTGAGTTCGTCGCTTTGCAGGTGAATGGTGGTGATGGCGTTTTCGGCGGCTTGGTCGAGCGAGGTGCGCTCGATGGCGGAAAGCACGATGCGCTCGGCGATGCGTTGGGCTTTTTCTTTGGTTTCGGTTTCGATGGCTTGCAGTTGCGCGGCGGCGTCGGCTTTGGCTTGCGCGAGCATGTTTTCCATCAGCATCGCTTTGGCGTCCTCGGCGTTCATGCCGCTGAGGGCTTCGAGGCGCGCGTTTTGCGCGGCGACGAGTTGTTCGAGTTCGGCGGCGCGTTGCGCGAGTTGATTTTGCTTCTGAGTCAGTTCCTTTTGCAGTTCGGCGAGCGCTTTTTCGCGCTTCTGCGTTTGTTCGATGCGGCGCGTTAGGGCTTCTTCTCGGCTTTTGAGTTGCTTCTGCTGTTGCAAGAGGGCTTGCTTTTGACGCTCCGATTCTTGGTCGAATTCGCGCTTTTTGCGCTTCCACTCCTCGTTGACTTCTTCGAGTTTGGCGGCTTTTTGCGCGTCGGCTTCGCGCTGAGCTTCTTGAATGATTTGGGCGGCGCGTTCTTCGGCTTCGAGCAGTTTCGTCGTGCCGACGCGATCAAGCAAAAAGCGTCCGACGAAAAACCCGACCACGAAAAACAACGCGCTCGCAACGATGAGCAAAGCAAAGTTGATGGCGATGTCCATATGGTTGATGCGAATGATTCTTGAAAGTGGTCGTTGGAAAAACAAAAAGTCCGCAGAGCAACGCGCCGATTGTTGATAGGATTAAAGAATCCTTCTGATTACGGTGGGCGCCGCCTTCGCGTCTCGCGCTTCCACTGTGGCAGAATCGCTCGATGATATCGAGCGAATCGCCATTCCGCCGAAGCGGAACGAGGCCTGCGTTCAACGCCAAGAGTCAAGCTCCCTCATTTGACAGGTATCGATTCTCTAATGCGTAATCGCAATCGGGCTATTGGTGCGGACTTAAACTCTGAATAGCCGTGGCATTTCAAAGAACGGGACGGCGTTTCACGCCTCTTTCGAAGGCTCGCTCGACGAGCGTTGCGACGCGCGCTCAATGTCTTTTTCCGCGTCGGAAAGCGTCGGTGGCTCGTCTCGCCATCCGCTTTCGGCGCGACTGCTCTCGATCGAGGTCTCGACGTAGCGATTGAGCCGCGCCAACTCCCGCTCAATGGCTTGAAGACGTCGCTCGTGCTCGATCGCTTTTTCGGCGAGGCTCGTCGCCGCAAGCACCGCAAGTCTTACGGGCGAATAGTCCGAAATTTTTTGACGATATTCTCCAATCAAACGATTGACTTGCTCGGCAGCCAAGCGCGTCAGGTCGGGATTCTCGGTTCGGAAAGCGTATTCTTCGCTCAAAATTCGAACTCTCAACGATTCCATTGCGCGTGATGTTTCAAGACGATTGACGCTTCGGCGCAAAGCGCATAGCCTCGCCGCGCTCAGCTCCCGCTTCGTCAAGACAAACGTTGGAGCTCCAAGTTGACCTGCTCCAACAAGCGTTCCAACTGATGCCTGATGAGCAACTTTTCTTCGTAAGGAATGACCATCGGCGCGAAAGGATCATCCTTGGCTTCGGCTTCGTCGGGTTGCGCGGCGCGCAATTCCTCGATCGTCCGTTTCGCCTCGTTCAGCTCCGAATACAGTTTCGCCAATTGCTTCGTCAAAGTCGCCACTTTTTGTTTCAGGGCGCGATTTTCCTCTTGAAGAAGTTGCAATCGGTCAACGAGTTGCTCGATGTTCGCCGCGAGCTTCCCAATCTCCGCGTCAGCGTTCTGCATAGACAATATATCGTTGAAATCGCTCACGAGATTGGCGTGACGATGCGTTAAGATTGAGCGCGCTTGTCGGGTAAATTCAACGCACATCGCGTCCGCCTGCCACGGTCGTCAAGCCTGACGCAACTCCGCACCAAATTTTGAACTTATCCGTTCAGCGACTCTCGCGGTTACGCGCGCGATTTCCTCGTCGGTCATCGTGCGCTCGTAATTCACGAGTTTTAACGAAAACGCGACGCTTCGTCGGGCTTCTCCCGCTTGCGTTTCCCGCTTCGGCTCATAGACATCGAAAATCGTCGCCGTTTGAATCGTCTCGTCCACGCTCAAAATCTCGTCCAACATATCGCTCGCTCGGACGCGCTTCGGCACGAAGAAGGCAAGGTCGCGCAAGACGGCAGGGTATTTCGCAGGCTCTTGGTATCGCGTCGTCAGGCTTGTCGAACGTTTCAAAACTTCCACATCGAGTTCCGCGAAGAAAACGGGCTGTTCGATCTCGTAACGCTTCAAGATCTCCTTCGGCGCGATTTCCAGAACGCCCGCGACGCTGTCGGAAGCGCCGCTCGCCGCGCCATCGCTCTTCAAACCGTCGCCCGATTCAAATCGGGAAACGGCTTGAATTTCAAGGCGCAAGCGGTTGTGAGTATAAGCAACAAACTTCGATTTGTCAAGGCAACCGAGTTTTTTCAACAGCGACTCGACCGCGCCTTTGAGGTCGAAAAAGTCCGCCGCGTCTTTTGGCAAACTCCAACTTGCGGGGTAACGCCTGCCCGTAACGAGCAAGCCGAGCTTGTTGCGCTCTCGAAATCCCCTGACGTAGTCGCCGCGCTCGTCGCGCTCAAAGACGCGCCCGATTTCAAACAAGCGCAGGTCTTCGTTGCCGCGATTGAGATTGTGCGCGACGACTTTCAAAAACGACGGCAACAGGCTCGGTCGGAGCGAATCCATCTCTTCGCTCACGGGGTTCAAGGTGCGAATCAACTTCTCCGAGAACGCCTGCGCCTCGCCAAGCGGCAAGAGCGGATTGGTGAGAATTTCGCGGAAGCCCAAGCCTATCATCATCTCGCGCAGGCGGTCGTCGAAGTTCGCCAAGCGATCGAGGCTTTGCGGATAGGCGGCGTTCATTTTCTCCGACGGCGGAATGTTGTCGTAGCCGTATAAGCGCGCGATTTCTTCGATCAAATCCGCCTCTTGCGACATATCGACGCGAAAGCTTGGAACGGCGAAAATTTTTTTCTCGCCTTCCCTGCGAACTTCCCGAATGCCAATATGTTCAAGCATCGTTTTCATCGCGTCGGCGGAAATGTCCGCGCCGATGAGGGCTTTGGCGCGCTTGGGATTTAGGGCGATTTCAATCGGCTTGGGTTTTTCAAGCTCGACCTCGCAGGCTTCGATGACGTTGCCGCCCGCAAGTTCCAAGATGAGTTTCGTGGCGAGTTCGGCGGCATAACGAACTTGCCCTCTATCCGCGCCGCGCTCGAATCGATACGACGCATCGGTCGAAACGCCCAACGTTTTCGCGGTTCGACGGATTCGAGACGGGTTGAAGTGGGCGGATTCGAGCAGCACGTTCGAGGTTTGGAACGAAATTTCCGACTCCAAGCCGCCCATCACGCCGCCAATGGCGACGGGCTTTTCCGCGTCGCAAATCATCGTCATTCCCGCCTTGACGTCGCGCTCTTTGCCATCGAGCGTTTTGAACTTGCCCGCATAATCGCTTCTGACCACGATTCTCCGCTCTTTGAGCGCGTCCAAATCGAAGGCGTGAAGCGGCTGACCGATGGAATGAAGCACGTAGTTCGTGACGTCGACGACGTTGTTAATCGGGCGCAAGCCGATGGATTTGAGCGCGTTTTGAAGCCAAGCGGGAGAGGGCGCGATCGCAACGCCTTCAATCAAGACGGCGGCGTAATGCGAGCAACCCGTCGGATCCTCGATTTTGACGCGAGTCGCGGTCGGTTGAAAGTTCAGCGCGGGCGCCTCCATTCGTTTGAGGTTCGCTTCGCCGACCAGTTCCCTTGCCACGCCTTGATGCGAAAGCCAATCGGGGCGATTGGGCGTGATGGCGATTTCAAAAATCACGTCGCGCTCGATGAAACGTTCAAGCGGCTCGCCGATGGGCAAATCGTCGGAAAGAACCAAAATTCCGTCGTGATTGTCGGAAAGACCGAGTTCGTCTTCGGCGCAAATCATTCCTTCGGAGACTTCGCCGCGAATTTTGGACTTTTTGATTTTCAAGCGTTCGCCCGATTTCGTGAGGAGTTCCGCGCCCGCGAGCGCGACGGCGACGGTTTGACCCGCCGCCACGTTGGGCGCGCCGCACACGATCGAGAGCGGTTCGCCCGACGCATTCGCCTTGCCAACATTGACCTTGCAGAGCGAGAGTTTGTCGGCGTTGGGGTGCTTTCGGCATTCCAAGACTTTCCCGACGACGACGTTTGTGAACGCGCCGCCAACGCGCTCCAAGCCCTCAACCTCGATTCCAAGCGAGGTCAGGCGCGAGGCGATGTCATCTGCGTCGCTGGAAAGTTCGGGCGCGAAGCGTTTGAGCCAAGAGAGAGAGAGTTTCATGGACGGTTATAGGCTGTTCTCAATTAAACTAACGCACTTTTCTCGCAAAAGCGTTTTCTGCTCAATGATGAATTGAACTTCGCGCGCGACTGCCTCTTGCTCGCTCTTGCTTTTGGCGATGGGCAAAACAACCTCGAACAATCGGTTGCCAATCGTCGAAATGGTCGCTTGAACGAAGGTTTTAGCGTCGATTTGTTTTCGCGCGATTTTTGAGTTGAGCAGATAGAATAGGTAGAACGGGTTTAATCGTTCAGGTTGCAAGACGCGAATTTTCCGCAAGTGGCTTTGAATGACGATTTTTTCATCGAGGCGAGTTACCATCGCGCTTCGCCCGATGAGAAACGTGCCGTCGTTGACGAAGAGAATGTCATTTGCTCTGACGTCTTGCGCCTTGCGATATTGTTCGTAGACCTCTTCCGAGACGGGTTTCACGGGGTCGATTTTGATTTCCCAATTGACGATGTCGGTCGTTCTCACGAAAGGCACGTTGCCCGTTCCATAGAATTGCGAGCCAATTTCGTTCCCGCGCCGAATCTCAATGATTTTGTCCGCGACCAAATCGCCAATGGAGCGAAGCTCGTAACGTCCGCTCGCCTCAAGCCGAGCGAGTTCGGCTTGAATTTCGGGATTGTAGCATTCGGGAATGAAAATGTGGTCTCGGATTTCGTCCCGTCCAATCGCAAAACCAAGACGAGACGGCGCGCGCAAACCATCGCGCAAGTGCGCCTTGAAATTCATTGCGATCTCGGGCAAATCGTCATCGAGAATTTTTTTGCCCTGCGCGTCCAAGACGAAAGAGCCATCGGGATTGATTTTGAAAGTTTCCTTGCCGTTCTTGTTATGTCCGACGGCTTTGGCGATCGCCATGAAAATTTTGGATTGTCCCGCTTTTTTCTTTTCCAAGAACGCGACGCTCGTTTTCGTGTGGGCGCTTGGTTGAAATGTTTCTTGCGACAGACTTACCACGCCAATGATGGAGGCGCGCTCGCGCGCGAACTCCCAAACGTAACGCTCGGAAGGATTGCCAAAAACGCCATCGGGCAAAACAATGCCCGTTCTGCCGCCCGCTTTCAAAAGTTGCAAGCATCGTTCAATGAAAAGGATTTGCGGCGATTGCTTGTCCATTAGAACCTTCGTCTTTTGCCACTTGCCATCGCGCTCGATCCAAACGCGCCCCAAATCATACTGTTTGAGCAAGTCGTCGCCAACGACGGGAATTTTCGCGCCAAAAGGCGGATTGGTCAAAACCACATCGAAAGAACCGAGCTGAACGACCGCCTGCGTTTCGGGCTTCCAAGTTTGCGGGTCGGCTAAACTGTTCTCGCAATGCACGTGATAGTTGCGATCGCCAATGAGCGAGAGATAGATTTTGGCGAGGCGAGAAAGAAAAGCGTCTTTGTCAATGCCCACGATGAAAGGGTCGGAGGGGTTGCGACGCAACAGATGTCGCAGAATGTAGGCGAGGAAACCGCCGCTGCCGCAAGCGGGGTCGATGATTCTTTCAGATGACGACGGCTCCAAAACGTCAATCATCATTTGCACGACGTTTCTTGGCGTGAAAAACTGTCCTTCGCCGCCGCGAAAGGCTCGACCAATCAGCTCTTCAAACGCATCGGCAATGACGTCGCGATCGGTCGTGGTTAAGGAGAATCGTTCAAACTTGGCGACGATTCTCCACAGGTCAATCGGCGGAATGTCTATCGTTTCATCGGCGGCGAAGATGTCGGCGTAGCGAGTTTTGACTCTCTCGAAAACGGCGAGGACGCGGCGAGCGAAAGAGTCAGGGTCGTCGCTGGGTCTTCTTGCGACGTCCGAAAGGTCGTCGGTTTGGCGGGAAAGTTCATCATGAATTTTGCAGAACAGCAAGCGCATAAGGGTTTGCGCGATGGCTTCGTCGCGCGTGATGCCCGTTACGTTGCCCGCGAAGTAGTCGCGTATGTCCCTGAAAATCTGTTTGAGATTGTTGATGGCTTCCAAGTCGCGTTTGCGGAGCGCATTTTGCGGCGCGTCAATCTCCTGCGCCGAAAACAAATCGATCGCGTCGCTCAAGCGTTTCATTGGATTCTTTGATGCGCTTTGCAGATGGATTCCATAAACTCGAGCGTTTCCTCGATGGAGTGGTCGGTCATAGCGACGTTGCGCCAGCGGTGTCCATAACGAACGTTTTTGGCATTGTTCTTAAAAACCGCCGTCGTTGAGGCGACTATTCGCTTGATTGACGATTTGTTGCCAGTTCGGATTGTGCGGTTCGCCGATGGCGGTCGAGTGAATCAGCTCGTATCGCCCGAAGCCCATTCGGTCGGCGAAGATGAAGATGACGTTGCCTTGCGCGGGCACGTTTTCGTATTGCCAAATTTCGTAGGGCTTTTGGTTGCTCGAAGAATTTTCGCGCTCGATGTTTTGCGGCTCGCCGTATTTGATGAACACGCGCCCCTTGTCGGTTTTGAAGCCCGGCGTTGAGCCGTGCGAAAAGCGTCGATTGGCTTCCTCGATTTTGTTCATATAGGCGCGTCTTGCCGAAGCGCCGCCGCGAGTCGCCCAAAACCGCTCGAAAAAGCCGCGCTTTTGCTCCAAAGTCTTCGCCGATTTGTAGGTCTCTTTCTCGTCGCCCGTGATGATGTATTCGACGTGCTGACGCATCTCGTCGAGAAGCTCTTCCGTCATTCCCGCAAATTCCATCGCCAGCGCGTCCAAATGGCGCTCGGCAAGCATTTCAGGCTTGATGTTCGGATTGTAGACGAAGAACGACTTTGAGCGACGAATGATGGGCTTGAACGACGAATCCGATATCTCGAAATGGTAGTCATACTTGCCGCTCAATAGGCTATCGATGGGCGTTTTTTCGACATAGACGATCGCGTCCGCCGTTCGTCTGCGAACTTTGCGCCGCTCGGTTTCTTCAAGAACGAGGTCGCCGCGCGAAAGGTAGGTGCGCGAGTAAAGCGAGTCGGAGTTCAGGCGCAAGTTGCGAACCAAGTTGTAAATCTCAATATAGACGGCAAGTTCTTTCGCGCCCTCGCCGTAGATGCCCGTCGGATTTGGAATCGCCTCGAAAGAGTTTTTGTAAAAAGGCGACTTGGGGTTGTCGCTCTTGAAGACGTTGAAGGCAAGCATAATGTCGCTGACGCGAAGGCTGTCGGATTCAAACGAGCGGAGTTTGATGCGTTTGAACTCGCCTTTTCCAATCAGGTCGCCGTCGGCGCTCGTCGCCGAAAGCGCGAAGTCATAGACGCTCGGCGGCAGAATCGTCGCAATCCGTCCGACGAGCAAGCCTTCGTTTCGCGTCGCGGATTTTTCGGACGCGACGAGTTTCACGGTTTCGACTTTGACGTCTCTGCCTTTTTCCTTTGCCGAAAGCGAAAGATGAAGTTCGAGGGAGGCAAGTTCGCCGCTGACTTGATACGGCAGGCGCGACTTTTGGAACGCGACGTAAAACTCAATCAGCGTTTGTCCCGAATCGGCTTTGAACGTGGCGAAGTCGACGCTTTCGGCAAGGTTCAACGGTTGCGCCTTCGCCAGCGCGCCCGACGCGCCGAAAAGCAAAAGAAGACAACAGCGTTTCAAGACATCGATCGTCGGTCGCCAACGCGAGACGCGGCAGTCGAGCTTGAAAATCGCGCGTTCCGAAGATGTCGTCATTTCGTCAAAATCATCTTCTTCGTCTCGATGAAAGTCCCCGCTTGCAAGCGATAGAAATAAACGCCGCTCGCAAGGTTGAGCGCTTGGGCGTTGAGCGCGACGAGATACGCGCCCGCTTCCTGACGCGCATCGACGAGCGTGGCGAGCCGTCTGCCGAGCGCGTCGTAAAGTTCCAGTTTCACGTTTGCCGCAACGGGCAGGCGATAGCCGATGCGCGTTTCGGGATTAAACGGGTTGGGATAGTTTTGATTGAGCGCGAAGGTCGTCGGCGCGCCCGCCACAACCTCGACGACGGGACTGTATGAAATCGCGCCGCCGAAGCTCATCTGCTTCAAGCGATAAAATAGCGTTCCCGAAGGCGCGGCATTGTCGAAAAACGAGTAACGACGAATCTCCGACGTCGAGCCGCTTCCTCTGACGAAGCCAATCGCTTGCCAATCTTGATGGCTCGCGCCGCGAAGGTCGCTTCGGCGTTGCACTTCGAAGCCCGCGTTGTTGATTTCGCAACAAGTTTCCCACAGAAGTTTCACGCCGTTGGCGCTTGGAATCGCCACGAAGGAAGAATACTCGACCGAAAGCGGCGCGTCGCCCTGTCCGAACAGCGGAATGCGAATCGTGGGTGGCGCGGCGTTGCTTTGCATCGTGAGCGTGTCGGCGTAGTTGCCGATGGCGGTCGGTCTGAAAATGATGGTGAGCGTGTCGCTGGAATTGGGCGCGATGGTGGTCGAGGATTTTGAGACCGTGAAGAACGGCGTTTGCGTCGCAATCGAGGAAATCACGAGCGGCGCGTTGCCGTGGTTGCGCAAGATGAGCGTGTCGGCTTGTTGTTCGAGCGACGGCACAAGCCCGAAATTGCGCGCCGCGCGATTGACCGAGAAAAGCGGCGCGGGCGTTGACGACACGAGCCTGCGAATGCGCCCTGCGGTCGAGTTGTAACCAACGACCAAAATTTCGTTTTGATGGTCTTCTCCGAATGACGAGATGAGTTGCGGCGCTTGCAGGAGAAATTCGTTCGTCGCGGGATTGACGAAGTCGTAGGTCAGCGCCCAAATTCGACGCGAAGAATAGTCGCCGTAAATGTATTTGCCGTAGAGCGCGGGAATGCGCGAGCCGCGATACACGTAGCCGCCCGTGATGGACACGTCGCCCGCGCTGTGCGAATAAACCCAAATCGGAAAAATCGCGTTGGGCGGCGTGGGGTCGCCCGCGTTATAGACGGCGTTGCCCTCGAACTTGCGCCATCCGTAATTGCCGCCGCGCGTGATGATGTTGATTTCTTCCCAAGCGTTTTGCCCGACGTCCGCGCCCCAAATTCTGCCTTGTTCGTCGAAGCAAAACTTCCACGTGTTGCGCAGTCCCCACGCGAAAATTTCGGGACGCGCGTTTGCCTGACCAACAAAGGGATTCGTGGGCGGAATCGCGTAGTTCAACGGGCTTTGAACGTTGTCGACATCGATGCGGAGCAACTTGCCAAGCGTCGTATTGAGATTTTGCGCGCGATTTTGAGGGTCGCCCGCGCTGCCGCCGTCGCCAAGCGAAATGTAGAGATAGCCATCAGGACCAAACTCGATTTTTCCGCCGTTGTGATTCGAGTAAGGTTGCGACTCGGTGAAAATCACTTGGCGGCTCGATGCGACGGCGGAATCGGGATTTTGCGCGCTCACGAGCACGCGAGCGATTTCGGTGCGAAGCGGCGAACCCGTGGTGTAATGCACGAAGAACGTCCGATTCTGCGCGAAGTTGGGGTGCAACGCCATTCCGAGCAAGCCCGTCTCGCTGCCCGTTTGCGAAACGACCGACGACAAATCGAGGAAAACCTTTCGGACGCTCACGGTGGGAGAATCTTCAAACACGTAAATCAAGCCGCGCTGTTGAACGACGAACAAACGATTCGTGCCGTCGTTGGCTTTGACGATTTCGACCGCGTTGGAAAAATTCGGCAGATTGGGATACGCATCGACGAGGCTGTATTGCGCGTTGGCGCGAAACGAAAGCGCGCTCCACGTCAGCAGAAGCGCAAAAGCATGTTTCTTCATTGACCTTGCAAAATTTGGTTTCAGAGAAAAGCAAAATATACGCTTTTTGGCAGACGACGAAGCGGGACGCGAGAGACGAGCGCGCTCAAGTCGCAATTCACAATCCGCAATTCGCAACCGTTTGTGGATTCCTCGCTTGCGCTCGGAATGACAAGGAATGTCGCAATAGCGGCGCAAAGCGTCGCGCAATCGCAAACTGGTCATTCTGAACGGAGCGAAGCGGAGTGAAGAATCCACGTTCAGATAAGCAAGGCGCACTCAATTCGCATTTGACAATTCGCAACCGTTTGTGGATTCCTCGCTTGCGCTCGGAATGACAAGGAATGTCGCAATAGCGGCGCAAAGCGTCGCGCAATCGCAAACTGGTCATTCTGAACGGAGCGAAGCGGAGTGAAGAATCCATTTGAAAGAAGCGAGGAGCGAGGATTGGGAATCGAGGACGCTCAATTCGCAATTGACAATTCGCAACCGTTTGTGGATTCCTCGCTTGCGCTCGGAATGACGTGAAAGAGAGTTCGTGCGAGAAAGAAACTTGATGTCATTCTGAACGGAGCGAAGCGGAGTGAAGAATCCACGTTCAGATAAGCAAGGCGTGCTCAATTCGCAATTGACGGTTCGCAATTCGCAATCTTTTTGGATTCCTCGCGGGCGCTTTGGAACAAACAAGAGCGAAGTTCGGGAAGGCAAATCGCTTCCGCGCTCACGAGGCAGCGTCGGCGCGAGCCAAACCTTCGGAACCCGCGCCTACGACTTGAACGCTCTATCCACGATTGCCCACAGATCTTCCGACGAGAAAGGCTTGCGTAGCGTTTCAAACGCGCCGATGGCGTTCAACGCCGAGACGCTGTCTTCGCTCGAAACCCCCGTAACGACGGCAAATTTCAAATCGGGCTTTGTGGCTTTCATTTCCGCAAGCATTCGCTCGCCTGAAAGTTCGGGCATGTTCAGGTCGGCGAGCACCAAGTCGAATTGAGCGGGATTGGCGAGAAAAATTTTCAAACCTTCCGCGCCGCTTTCGGCTTCAACGACGCGAAAATGTTTCTCCATCAGAACCTCCGCCATCATCTCTCGCATGTTCGCTTCGTCTTCCACGAGCAAGATGGTCTTTTCGGGTGGCGTCTCTGGCTTTGGCTCTTCGGCGAGGCGAGCGAGCGGGAAATAGAGCAAAAACGTCGCGCCTTTGCCTGGTTCGCTTTCGACCTCAATGAATCCGTCATGGCTCTTGACGACATCATAGACGATGGACATTCCCAGCCCCGTGCCTTTGCCTGCGGGCTTCGTCGTGAAAAACGGCTCGAACAAGCGGCGCTTGACTTCGGGCGACATGCCAACGCCCGTATCCTTGACCTTGACGCGCAGAAAGGGCTTTTCGAACTTCTTGCCAAATCGCGCCTCCATAAAGCTTGACGAGACTTGCGACGTTTCGTAGCAGAGCAAGCCGCCCGTAGGCATCGCGTCGCGGGCGTTGACGCCAAGGTTGAGCATCGCTTGATAGATCTGGGTCGAGTCCGCAAAAATCCAATCGTTGCTCGTCAGAAAGTTCGTTTGGATTTCAATGATTTTCGGAATCGAGTGTCGAAGCATTCCGACGACTTGCTCAATGATTTTGCGCGCGGAAACGAGCTCCATTTTCGGCGCTTGGCGGCGCGAGAACATCAGCAATTGCCGCGAAATGTTCACGCCTCTCTCGGCGGCTTCTTCGATCGTGCTCACGTATCGCAGAAAATCGGGATTGGAGAGTTTGTGCCGCAATACGCCCGCCGCCATTTTGACGATGCCCAACACGTTGTTGAAATCGTGCGCCACGCCGCTGGCGAGTTTGCCGATGGTTTCAAGCTTCTGCGCTTGAAAGAGTTGCTCGGCGAGTTTCTCCTTTTCGCGTTGCGCTTGGCGTTGCTCCGTGACGTCAATCGTTGTCGTGATGGCGCAGCGCTTTTCCATCAGAGAGATAAGGTCGACAGAGTAGCTCAAAATCCGACGCTTGCCCGACCGCGTCGTGAACTCGAGCTCCAAGTTTTCGGCGGGAACTCCTTTCTCGAGGCAGTTCAAAATTTTCGCATAATGTTCGGGCGGAGGCGAGAGACCAAGCTCGGCAAACGTTCGCCCAATCGCTTCCTCGCGGGGAATCTCGAAAATGCGTTCAAACTGTTCGTTGACATCGAGAAGACGCCCCGTTTCAATGTCGACGATGGTTACGGAAGCGGGAATTTGGCGAAAAATTTTGCGGAACTTTTCTTCGGAATCGCGTAGCGCAAAGTCTTTGAGGCGCGCGCTCGTGATGTCGGTATGAATCCCAACGAGTTTCGTCGGCTTGCCGTCGGCGTTCTTCAAGGCGATGGAGTTGCAGATAATCCATCGGTAGTCGCCGTTTTTGTGGCGCAAGCGATGAAGCAGCTCGAAGTGCTCGATTTCGCCGCGCATCAGTTTTTCGAAGGTTTCGATGGCGCGTTCTTTGTCGTCGGGGTGAAGGGCGTTTTCCCAAGACTTTACGTCGTTGGGAAACTCGTCGTCGGCGTAGCCGAGTTGGGCTTTGTAGCTGGGCGAAACATATGCTTCGCCCGTTTCCAAGTTCAAAACGTAGAAACCAACTTGCGACGTTTTGAGCATCAAGTCGAACGCCGTCATTTTTTCGGGGGTCGAGTTTGGGCAGTCGCTGACGAAGCATTTTCGTTCTGCCGCAACGACGCGAACAAGGCTCAGAACGGCGGGCTTTCCTTCGCAGTCAAGGAGCGAGAGTTTGCATATCAAGGCGATTTCTTCGCCGTTTTTGCGACGGTGAACGGTCTCGAAGTCGCCGATGTCTTCGCCGCGCAGAACGCGCTCGATCGCCTCTCTGCAACGCCGAACGTCTTTTGAGACGCTTTGGAGCGATAGCGAGCGAAATTCGGCGCGAGAGTATCCATAGAGCTGGCAGGCGAGATCGGTGGCGGCGAGGATGCGTGCGCTATGCGCGTCGAGGACGAGAATCGCGTCGGGGATTTTCTGAAAGATAGCGTTCAAGATTTCCGCCGAGACCCCGTCCACTTCTCTTTCCTGCGCTTTGGCGGAGCGAGCGAAAGATGCTTTGCGACGAGCCATAGTCTCCAAAATTGTTGATGCGTTTATCGAAAAAGTCTCCAGCCCTATCGCGTTCTCGCCAGCTCGCAACGATGTTTGGGAATCAGGGAACTGCTGTGCCCGCAAGGAGCGAGGTTTTCACGACGCAAATATAACAAACTTGCTTGGGCTTAATTCAAAAACGGCAGTTTGCCAAACGTGAAAAAGTAAAAGCCAACGTAGAGCGCGCACAGGGTTGCAAAGAACATCGCGCTCACGCCCAGTCTGCGTCCAAGTCGCTCCGTTCCGAGCGTCGTGCCTGTTTCGATGAGCCAGTTCGTCGCGCTTTCAATGCGTCCGATGGCGAAGGAGAAAAGGAGCACGAAAGAAATCATCAAAACCAAGACGTGCAGGTGCGGATTGAGTTTGCCGCGAAGCTTGTTCATCGCCCACTCTATCACGTAGAGAAAAAACTCCACGATGAGAATGAAGAGGATGGTTACCTCCGCCTTGACGATTCGGCGCGTGTTGATGGCTTTCTGGCGCGAGGGGTCGAGTTTTGACATCGCTCAATAGCGCGCAAGTTCTTTCAGGGCTTCATAGACTTTTTGGTCGTTGGGCAGAACGGCGTCTTCAAGCTCGTCGGCGTAAGGCACGGCGGCGACATCGAGCGCGCCCAAGCGCTTGACGGGCGCGTCGAGATATTCGAAGCAATGTTCGGCGATGA
This sequence comes from Chloroherpetonaceae bacterium, assembly GCA_025055975.1. Lineage (GTDB taxonomy): Bacteria > Bacteroidota > Chlorobiia > Chlorobiales > Thermochlorobacteraceae > JANWWM01. Next base: position 38,251 of record JANWWM010000086.1, read on the forward strand.
AGGCGGCGATTTCCGCGCCAAAGCCTTGGGTGAGCATATCTTCGTGCGCGACCAGAACTTTGCTCGTTTTCTTGACGGTCTTGGCGATGGCGTCTTTGTCGTAAGGCAGAATCGAGCGCAGGTCGAGCACTTCGACGCTAACGCCTTCTCGCTCCAATTTTTTGGCGGCATCGAGGGCGCGCTGAACCAAAGCGCCGTAGGTGATGACGGAAAGGTCGCGCCCTTCGCGGACGACCTTCGCTTTGCCGAAGGGGATGAAGTAATTCGCGTCGGGTTCGGGCGTTTTGGCGAAGCCTTGTCGGTAGAGGTATTTGTGTTCCAAGAACAAGACGGGGTCGTCGGCGCGGCAGGCGGTTTTGAGCAAGCCTTTCGCGTCCGCCGCGTTGGAGGGGAAAAGAACGACGAGTCCGGGGCAATGCGCGAAGAAGGCTTCGATGTTTTGCGAGTGATAATGCGCGCCGTGAATGTAGCCGCCGACGGGCACGCGGATCACGACGGGGCATTTCCATTTTCCGTTGGAGCGATAGCGCATCATCGCCAGTTCGTTGCGAATCTGCATCATCGCGGGAAAGATGTAGTCGCCGAATTGAATTTCGACGACGGGTTTGAAGCCCATCACGGCAAGCCCAATCGCCGTGCCGACGATGGAACTTTCGGCGAGCGGCGAGTTGAAAACGCGGTCTTTGCCGTGTTTGGCGGTGAGGTTGCGCGTCGCCGTAAAGACGCCCCCTTTGCCGCCCGCGACGTCTTCGCCGTAGATGAGCATCTTGGGATTAAAGGCGAGTTCTTCATCGAGCGCATGATTGATGGCATCGACCATCACGATGGGCGCGCCGCTGGGCGCGCTGGCTTCGAAGGGCAGGTTAAGCGGCGCGTCGCTATACACGTGAGTCATCACGGTTTCAGGCTTTGGCGTGGGGCGCGATTCCGCCCAGACTGCCGCTTCGTCGATGTTTTGCTTCGCGTCGGCTTTGATGGCATCGAGCTCTTCTCGCGCGAAAATCTGTTCGGCAAGAACGCGCTCCTCGAAACGCGCGATGCAATCGCGCTTGCGGTCTTCGGCGAGTTCTTCTTCGGCGCGGTATTTGGAGTGATCGTCGGACGAGGAATGCGGCAAGAGACGCACGACGCTGGCGCGGATCAAGACCGCGCCCTCGCCGTTTCGGACTTTGGCGACGGCTTCGTCGGCGACGCGCTTCGTTTCGAAGTAATCCGTGCCGTCGACATCGTATCGAATCAAGCCTTCGTAGCCTGCGGCGAGTTTGTAAGCCGAGCGTCCCGCGGTTTGTTCGGCGATGGGGACGGAGATGGCGTAGCCGTTGTCTTCAATGAAGAAAAGAATGGGCAGTTTTTCGCGCGCCGCCCAGTTGAGCGCTTCGTGAAAATCGCCTTGCGACGTGGTGCCTTCGCCTGCGGAGACATAAACGATTTCGCCCTTGCCTTCGCGCTTGCACCCGATCGCCGTTCCGACGGCTTGCAAAAATTGCGTGCCCGTCGGAGACGATTGCGAAACGATGCGGAGTTCTTTGTGTCCCCAATGCGCATACATTTGCCGCCCCGCCGTGCTCGGCGCTTCTGCGCGGAAGAGAAAATCCAACATCGCGTCTTCGATGCGAAAGCCGAGCGTTAGGCAGTAGGCAAGGTCGCGGTAGTAAGGATACGACCAATCCGTTCCGCCGCGAAAATTTTGCGCGATGGCGATTTGCGCCGCTTCGTGTCCCGACACGCCAATGTGAAACGACGCTTTGCCCTGCTTCAAAAGCGTGAGCAACTTTGCGTCGATCTGTCGCGCCGTCGTCATCAAGCGATAGACCTTCGCCAACTCTTCTTTCGTGAAGGATTTGAGGAGGGATTGTTTTTTCTTCGCGGAGGATTTGGTCGTAGCGGCTTGTTGCCCCGAAGTCTTTTCGGCGATCATTGTCACAGTTTTGCGATAAAGGTTGAAAGATTATTCATCGGGATTGATTCCCATCGCGCGCAATTTGGCGGCGAGTTTCTCGGCGCGCTGTTTTTCGGCTTCGGCGCGCAATCGTTCTTGCTCGGCGCGCTGTTTTTCGGCTTCGGCGCGCAATCGTTCTTGCTCGGCGTATTCTTCGTTGCTTAGCAGCAAGTTGCCGTCTTCGTCATGCCAACGAAGCCACTCGCCGCTAACGCCCTCGAAAGAGCCTTCCCAAAGCCCAACTTTCAGCCCAAACTTATCGAGACTCAAATCGTCTTTGAGCCGATACGACGCGCCGTTCAGCGCAAAGACGCGCAAGCGCGGTTCGCCATAAAGCCGCATCCAGTCATAGACGACGTAGTAGGGGACGCGAATTTTCGCATACCTTTCCATCTTTTCCGTCAATTCGTCGCCCTTGCGGTTCGTAACGACCTCGACAACCACGTCGGGCGGTTTGCCAAGCACCCAAACGAAGTAGGCGCGATATTTTTTGTGGCTCATCAGTTGCTCCCAAGTCGGAAAATCCACGCCAAAACTGATGAGCGCGTCGGGCACGATGGGCGGCTCCGAGACCGAGTAAAACACGCCGACGTTCGTGGTGGCGACGAATTTTTCTTTCGGCTTCCAATTCGTATAGAGCGACGAGACGAGCAAGCGATGTTGTTTCTCGGCGAAAATGTTGTCCACAGGCTCTCCGTCCTCGATTTCAATGTGGGAAATGTCAGGCTCTTCGAACATATCGGCGTATTTTTCGCGCCAATCAACCGTCGCTTTCTCTTCCGCCATGGAGCGTCTCCTTTGAAATTTCTGCCTGAAAAACGCGCGCGAAAGCGCGAGCGAACTCGCTCTTGACGCGGCTCATCTCCGCGCTTCCGCCAAGAACTTTGGCGAGAGAAGTTACGCCCATTTCGCTGATTCCGCAAGGAACGATGCCCGCGAAGTAACTCAAATCGACATTGACGTTCAGCGCAAGCCCATGCATCGTCGTCCAACTCGAAAACTTCACGCCGATGGCGCAAATTTTTTCGTCGCCAACCCAAACGCCCGTGTAATTCTTTTTGGGGTTGGGGTGAGTTTTGCGACCGCCCTCAACGCCGAAGGCTTTGAGGGTTTGAATGACCGTTTCCTCCAAATCGCGCAGGTATCGATGCGCGTCGAGATAAAAATGCCGCAGATTGAGAATCGGGTAGGCGACAAGTTGCCCATAGCCGTGATAGGTGATGTCGCCGCCGCGCTCGATTTCGAAGACCTCAATGCCGCGCGCTTGAAGTTCGGCGGGCGAATAAAGCAGATGACGCTTGTCGGTTTGCGAGCCGAGCGTATAGACGTGCGGATGCTCGACGAGAAAAAGCGTGTCGGGCAGACGTTCCGCCTTGACTTGCTCGAACGTGTCGCGTTGAAGGCGAAGCGCGTCGCCGTAACGCATCACGCCCAAATCCACAAGGCGAATCGAACGCTGCATCAAGCGATGGCGCGCTCAAAGATGGAAAGATAACTTTCGTAGCGCGACGGCGCGATGTCGCCACGCTCCAACGCCGCAAGCACGGCGCAATCGGGTTCGCTGACGTGCAGGCACGACGGATACCGACAATTCGGCGAAAACTTGCGAAACTCCCTGAAACACAGGCGAAGCTCCTCTCGCGGAATGAAGGCGAGACCAAATTCCCGAATGCCAGGCGTATCAATCACATAGCCTTTTTCGCCCGCGTCGTTCCTGACCTCAATCGTCTTGGCGAAGGTCGTCGTGTGCAAGCCCTTCAACGTTTTCTCGCTCACTTCGCCAACGGGCAAGTTCAATCCCGTCAAGCGATTGACGAGGGTCGTTTTGCCTACGCCCGAATGTCCCGAAAAAACCGAAACCTTGTTCATCATCTTGGCTTTCAACTCGTCAAGTCCGAGATTCTTTTCCGCGCTTATGGCGAGAACGTCGTAGCCAAGCGGCGCATAAACGCTTCGGATGGCATCGAGTTCGCCCTCTTGGGCAAGGTCGATTTTGTTGACGACCAAGATCGGCTCGATACGCTCATACTCCGCGTAGGCGAGGTAGCGATCGACAAGCCCCGCGCGAAACGGCGGCTCGGCGATGGAACTGACGACGAAAAGCAAATCGATGTTGCTGGCGATGACGTGCTCCAACTCGCCGCTTCGATTCGCGTTGCGTTCTCGACTGCGGCAAAGTTTGGTTCGGCGCGCCTTGACGAGCGCGATGAGTCCTTCGCCGCATTCGGTCTCGGTTGGAGGCTTGGTGAGTTTGACGACGACCTCGTCGCCCGCCACGACGAGCGTCGCGTCGGGATTCTCTGAAATCGTGCCGCGATAGGTTTGGCACAGGCAGTCGCCCTCGTCGGTTTGAACGACGATGGCGCGCCCTCGGCACTCGATGACGCGACCCTCCAAATCGGCGAGCTGTTTTTCGGGCTTCGGCGCGTAGCGCGTCCTTTGCCGATTGCCAAGCTTGGAACTGTCCGACGAAATGGCGACGTCGCCATCAATCGCGTTTGGATTGAACCGCCACTTGTCGTTTCCTTTTGACCACTCTTTGAGGACCCTTTTGAGTTTTGGCTTCTTCTCCATTCCTGCGAGTTTGGTTGAGCGACAAACTTACGAAAGTCGGGCGTGATTGGGTTGCGAATCGAGGCGCGTTTGCGGAGCGCGCCAAACCGCGTTGCGAGCCAAAGAGGTTTCTTTTTCGGCAACTTCGCGCTTGTGCATTCCGAGCGAAATTCGCCTCGACCCTATCCCCTCTCCTTGCGCAAGGAGAGGAGCGATGCTTTTTCGCTCGCAAGCGTTTTCTTCTCGTCAAATTCGCCGCGCTTTTCTCTCGTCATTCCGAGCGCAAGCGAGGAATCCGCAAAGATTGAGAATTGCGAATCGTCAATTGCGACTTGAGCGTTCTCGATTCCCAATTCTCGCTCCTCGCTTCTTTCAAATGGATTCTTCACTCCGCTGTCGCTCCGTTCAGAATGACAACTGTTTTCTGCCTCTTGCGTTCCGAGCGTTTGTTCTCTGTCATTCCGAGCGCAAGCGAGGAATCC
>JANWWM010000038.1 GCA_025055975.1 Chloroherpetonaceae bacterium
TAATGTAACAAACTCAGATTTGCAATCAATCCACAACTTCTTTTTTTTTGGTTTTTTTATTAAATTAATGTAACAAACTCAGATTTGCAATCAATCCACAACAGTGGCGGCGCTTCACGTCCTTCGTCTACAACTATGTTCTGCGTCGCCTGTTCGACGTGGATTATATGGACGTGGATTGCGCGTTCAAACTCTTCAAAGCCGACCTTTTCAAGAAGATTGAAATCGAATCCAAAGACGCTTTTATCGACGCGGAGATTATGCTCAAAGCAAGGCTCTTGGGCTATACGGTAACGGAAATGGGGGTCAAACATTTGCCGCGTCTTGCTGGCGTTTCTACGGGCGCGAAACCCAGCGTGATTTTTCGCACGATTCGAGAGATTTATAGATTCCACAAAAAATACGGCAAGCAAATCGCCGCTTCAAAACATAGAGGGAGATAAAGCGCGCAATGAACGACAAAGTAGACTTTGACGCCTTCGCCAAAGATTACGACGAGATTATGGCGGCTCAACTCAAAGGGTTTGGCGAAGAAAGCGCATACTTCGCGGAATACAAGGTTCGCCTCGTCAAAGAACGTCTGCGAAAAAGCGCGTCAACGTTGCCGAAGACGATTCTTGAATATGGCTGCGGCACCGGCAGAAACCTGACATTCCTGAAAGAGCATTTTCCCGACGCCGTGATTGAAGGCTGCGACATTTCCGCTGAAAGTTTGAACGTCGCCGCAAAACGCATGCCCGATGCGCGTCTCTATCAGATGCGCGAAGAAATGCCGAAAAAGCAGTATGACCTTGTCTTCGTTGCCTGCGTCTTTCACCACATCGCGCCCGAAGAGCGCGCTAGCGCGTTTGAACAAATCCGCGCTCTGATGAAACCCAGCGGCGAACTGTTCATCTTCGAGCACAATCCTTACAACCCCGTTACGCGCCGCATCGTCAATGCCTGCCCGTTTGACAAGGACGCGATTTTGCTTCCGCCCGCAGAATTGGCAAGCCGCGCCAAAGACGCAGGATTGAAAGTGCTGGAAAATCGGTATGCGCTCTTCTATCCCGCGCCTCTCAAAGCCTTGCGACCGACCGAAGCCTATCTTGGGTGGTTGCCGCTGGGCGGTCAATACTACATTCGCGCCGTGAAATGACCGAAATCGCGCTTGATTCTCTCACCACGTTCTTTCCTCGCTTGATGCCATCGCGTCAGTGGGACTTGGAATTAGCGATGGCTGCGCAAAACCATAATTCTTCTGCGCCGCCGCTCGTTGGCGTTCTGCAAACCGATTCAAGCATTGCCTATCGCGCGCTGGGCGCAACCGACGACGCTGGATTGCCTTATCTTTTGCCTAAACTTGCGAGTCTGTTTCACCTTTCGCTCAGCGGCGCGTGGACACTATGGTTCTTCGCCATTCTGTTTCTCTCGCTGGCGATTGGGATTTACGGAATGATAATGTAACAAACTCAGATTTGCAATCAATCCACAACGACGGAAGATAAATAGCCACCATAGTTAAAATGTAACAAACTCAGATTTGCAATCAATCCACAACTCGATGAAGCGGAAGTGTTCAATAGGAAGAATGTAACAAACTCAGATTTGCAATCAATCCACAACGACAAAGAAGTCGTTTACCATAACAGCAAAATGTAACAAACTCAGATTTGCAATCAATCCACAACCTATAAAGGACGCGTTTTTGGTATGGTCAAATGTAACAAACTCAGATTTGCAATCAATCCACAACGCATAAATATCGAAATTATCGATATCCTGAATGTAACAAACTCAGATTTGCAATCAATCCACAACTGACGGGAGAGGATTTAGCGGGGAAACAAAATGTAACAAACTCAGATTTGCAATCAATCCACAACTCGATCGCGTTTTTGTTGGTGTTCCTTTCGAAAATGTAACAAACTCAGATTTGCAATCAATCCACAACACGAAAGTTTTGAAATTGTCGCGTTAAGCAATGTAACAAACTCAGATTTGCAATCAATCCACAACAGATAATCGTGAGCGAATTCCTTGATCGTAATGTAACAAACTCAGATTTGCAATCAATCCACAACAACCTGCGCAAAAGAGAAACGTTTATGACTACTCAACCGCAACGCCCGCAAACGTCAGGGCGCGCTTTGCGACGCTTTCGGGGTCTAACCCCACCTCTTTGTGCAGTTCCGCAGGCGAGCCGTGGTCGATGAAGCGGTCGGGCAAGCCAATGACGCAGACCTTGTTGCCGTAGCCTTTTTCTTGGAGGTATTCAATCACTGCCGAGCCGAACCCGCCCTTGACGGTGTTTTCCTCAATCGTTACGATGCGCTCGAAGCGTTCAGCGATTTCGTCGATAAGCGCCGTATCGAGCGGTTTAACGAAGCGCATATTGGCGACGAGCGCGGAAACGCCTTGCTCTTCCAAGAGTTTTGCGGCTTTGAGCGCGTTGTTCGTCATCACGCCGATGCCGAGCATGGCGATGTCGGTTCCTTCTCGGACGATTTCGCCCTTGCCGATTTCGAGCAGCTTGAACTCTTTGCGCATCGGGATGCCCGTCGCGTTGCCGCGCGGGTAGCGAAGCGCGATGGGTCCCGCGTCGTATTTGATGGCGGTGTAAAGCATATCGCGCAGTTCTTGTTCGTTCATTGGCGCCATGACGACCATATTGGGAATGAGTCGGAGATACGAGAGGTCGAAGGCGCCGTGGTGCGTCGGACCGTCCGCGCCCGCCAGTCCGCCTCTATCCATCGCAAAGACGACGTTGAGATTTTGCAGCGCGACGTCGTGAATGATTTGGTCGTAGGCGCGTTGCAGGAAGGTGGAATAAATGGCGCAGACGGGCTTCATTCCTTGCGTCGCCAAGCCTGCCGCGAAGGTAACGGCGTGCTGTTCGGCGATGCCGACGTCGTAGAACTGTTCGGGCAAGGCTTTGCCCAAAATTTTGAGCGACGTGCCCGATGGCATTGCCGCCGTGATGCCGATGATGCGCTTGTCTTCTTGCGCCAGTTCGGTGATGGCGTTGCCGAAGACGTCCTGATAGAGCGGCGGCGGCGGCGTGGCGGGTGGCGGCGCGAGCGATTTGCCCGTGATCTTGTCAAACGCCGCGCTTTGCGCATGCCATTTGAGTTGGTCTTCTTCGGCGGGCTTGAAGCCTTTGCCTTTGATGGTTACGACGTGCAGAAGTTTCGGGTGCGGCAACTCGCGCAGTTCGCGCAACACTTTGACGAGATTGACGACGTCGTGTCCGTCGATCGGTCCGAAATAGCGGAAGCCGAGGGCTTCGAAGAACGCGCCGGGCGTGAGCGCGGCTTTCAAGCCTTGCTCGATGTTGAGAATGAACTTGCGCGCCTTTTCGCCGAATTCGTTGTTGGCGATGCGGTTGAGAAAATCGGCGAAGTCGGAGCGGATTTTGTTGTAGGTGGAGTTGGTCGTAATCGCCGTGAGGTATTCCTTCAAGCCGCCGACGTTGGGGTCGATGGACATGCAGTTGTCGTTCAGAATGACGAGCACGTCGGTTTTGAGGTGTCCGATATGGTTTAAGCCTTCAAACGCCATTCCGCCCGTCATCGCGCCATCGCCAATGACGGCGACGATTTTGAAATTTTCTCCCTTCAAATCGCGCGCAACCGCCATTCCTGCGGCGGCGGAAATGGAGGTCGAGGCGTGTCCAACGCCAAACGTGTCGTATTCGCTTTCGCTTCGCTTCGGGAAGCCCGAAATGCCTTTGTATTGACGATTCGTATGGAAATGCGCCTTGCGCCCCGTAAGGATTTTATGCACGTAGGCTTGATGCCCCACGTCCCAAACGACTTGGTCTCTTGGCGTATCGTAGACGTAATGCAGGGCGACGGCGATGTCCGCCGCGCCCAAGCTCGCCCCGAAGTGCCCGCCGTATCTTGAAACGACCTCAATGACGAAGTCGCGGCACTCGCGGGTGATTTCGGGCAAATCTTCGAGCGGAAATTTTTTCAAGTCGCTGGGCGAATCAATCTGCGAAAGCAGCCTGCCAAAATTTTTGAGCTCTTCGGAGACGGGATAAGCCTGAGGCATATTGCGTTTGCGTGATTTTAAGGTTCAAGTCGCTTCGCAAGACTGCCGAAGCGAATGGCTCGTTTTTGAAAATGTGCGTCTACAAACGAAAAGAACGGCGAAAATAATTTCAGCCGATTGAACGAATCGGCGAAGCCGTTTTTCTGCTTGTTTTGCTGATGGCAAGTTACGACAATCCGCCGCCAATCGCAACTTGCTTTCGCGCTTGTCAAGGGGCGCGTCGTCGGTTCATATTTCTCCCGCGTCGCGTCGTTCTATCCAACCTTTCGTGCCGTCGGGGAGTTTGACTTCCAGCCATCCTTCTTCTCGGCGCGTGATGTCCACCTTCAAGCCTTCGTGAACGACGGAGATGGTCGCGCTCTGCTCTCGCGGCTCGCTTTTGAGATTGACGACGGGACTCAACACGATTGCCTTCTGACGCGAGGCGACGCGAACCGATTTGAGCGCGAAGAACAGAAGCGAGAACGCGAACAGAACCAAAAGCGAATGCTTGGCGACGTTCCCCGCGAGAGAATTCAGTCCGAACATTTGGCGCAGTTGCAGAATGAAGACCGCCGCAAGCGCGTAAAGAAAAAACGCCGTTAGAAATCCCAGCCAACCGAGCGAAAACCTATCCAACGCGCCGTCCAAGAAGGCTTCCAAAAAAAATTTTGGCAGTTCGGGGATTTTGTCTTTGGTTTTGGCGCGCGCCAGTTCGAGATTGGTTTCCAAGTCTTCGTCGCCCTCAATGAAGAGCCTCGCCTTTTCGTAGTAGAGAATCGCCAATCCGATTTGACCGAGTTTGTAGTGGGCGTTGCCGAGGTTGTAGTAAAGTTCGCCGCTTTGGTAGCCCAGCGAATCCAACGCGCGATAGAGCGCGAGCGCGTCGCGGTATTTGCCTGCGGCGTAGAGGTTGTTGGCTTCTTGAAAGGCGTTTTTGGGGTCGCTTATTTGCGCCAAAAGGCTCGTCGCCATCGCCGCGAGAAGAGCGGAAAAGCACGCGCGTTTGAGCATCGGCGGTCATCGCGTTTTTGAAAGTTCCGAGATGATGCGGGAAGCGTCGTCGTAGAGTTGGTTCAGGTCGTCTTTGGTTTCTTTGGCGGGCGCGAAGCGATAGAACTCCGACTTTTCCAAAATGCGCATCGTTTTGTCGACGAGGTCGGGCGAGACTTGCTTGGAGAGCAGGAGGGCTTTGAGTTCGTCTTTTCGGAGGGCGTGGTCGTCGGCGTTGTAGCGATCGCCGATGAACTTGACGAGCGCGTTCTCGATTTCGGCGAAGAAGGCTTGTTGGTCGTTTTGTTGAAGCAGTTCTTTGGCGCGTTTCAATCTCTTTTTGGCTTCGGGCGAGGCTTTGACGCTGCGCGCAAAGGCGACGTCGGCTTTCATCTGTTCTTCGCGCCGTTGCAGAACGAGGAAAAACGCGACCGCGCCAACGGGCAAGAGCGTCAGAACGTAGAACCACCATGCGCGATAGAGCGGCGTCGCGCCCAAGCGAAGCGAATTGGAGTTGGTTTTGATGAAGCGAAAATCCGCCGCGAATTTTTTGATGTCGCTCTTCTCGACCGAGCCGCTTGCGATGGCGATGGTCGCCTTCGGGTCAGGCTCCACGTTGAGTTCGAAGCGAGGCGAGTGGAGCGTTACGTATTGTTTTTTTTGCGGGTTGTAGTAGGAAAATTCCACCGTGCCCAAGTCGAATTTGCCCGACGCGCGCGGAATGACGGTGATTTCCGTCGTTTTCCAACCCGTGACGACGCTCGCGTTTTTATTGACTTTGACATCGACTTTCGGCTCGTATTTCTCGAACTCCGCGGGCAGTTCGGGATTGATGGTCGGAAGCAAATTCACGTTGCCCTCGCCTTCAATGGTGAATTTCAGCGTAACGGCTTCGCCCGCTTTGACGCTCGTTTTGTCCATCGTCGCCGAGAACTTGAAATCGCCGACCGCGCCGCTAAATCCGCTCGGCTTCGGTTCGGGCAATTCGCTCACCTCGAATTTCACGGGCGGCGCGACGACGCTCAACTTTTGAAGTCGTCCAGGCGCGGCGAAAAAGTCATCGAACCAAAATCCGCGATTGCGTCGGATTTCGGAAACCAACGCTTCGCAAGAGCCTTTGTAGCCCGCGACTTCAAGTTTGCCCGCTCGCGTCGGAAAGACTTGAATCTTGTTGATGACCGCCACGTGATACATTGAGCCGTTGTATCGCTCCGTCATTTGCGGCAGTTTGGAGACATCGAACCGCTCGACCCAAAAGCCTTCGGGCTTGATGTCTTCTTCGTTGGTGTATTGGCGGACGTTGACTTTGTAGTAGAGTTTGTAAGTGATGGTCGCGCCTTCGCCGACGACGAGTTTGGTCTTATCGACGATGGGGCGAATGAAGACCTCGTTCCCGCCCGAAATCATTCCGCCGCCGTTGGCGGAGCCGCTTTGCGCCGTCGCGGTTTTGCTCACGGTAATCGCAACGCTGTTGGTCGAGAGGGTTTGCCCGCCGATTTTGACCGTTGCGGGCGGAATGACGTGCTTGCCTTCTTTTTTCGGAATCGCCACGAAGGTGATGGACTTCGTCTGCGACATCTGTCCGTTGACGATGCTCACGCTTTGCGACGTGGAGACGCTGTTTCGTTGGATTTCAATCGCGTCGCTCGTGGGCGGAATCGCCTCGCCGCCCACTCCGCCTTGAATTTCAACCGTGTAGTAAATCGGACTGCCCAAGACGGCATTCGATTCGCTGACGAAAGCGCGCACCGATACGTCTTGCCCCAAAAGCGATTGCGACAGGAAAAGGAGCGAAACTATCGCAACGACGATTCTCGACATCGTTTGTTTTCGGTTGAACCCTTTGACTTTGCGGGACGCAAATATGTCAAATTCGCAAGGCTCAACAAAAAAGCCCACCGTTGAAAGTGGGCTTTTGGGAGCGATTCTTGATGACTCACCTATCCTTGATGACCCTGAACTCCAAGGCTCGATTGCCCGTTTCCCCCGCGATTCCTCTGGCGACGATGGTATAGACGCTCTTTTCTTGAATTCTCACGGGAGTTGGCAAATCAATGTCGCCCACGCCGATGGCTCTCACGAAGAGTCTGACGGTCGTGTCAGCAAGATTAGGCGTGAAGCGGCTCAATCTGAACGTTCGGAAGCCCGCTTGCGACGCGATGCCTGCCGCGTCCAAGTTGCGCATAAAGACCAAAGTGTCTCGCACCAGCAAAGTGTCTCTGACAAACGTCGTGTCTCCGCCCGATCCGATGACGGCGCGAACCATGCCGATTTGAACGCCGGGCGCGTTGGGCGAAAGGTGCAAGAAGCGAATTTGGCATCGACCCGCGAGCGTGTCGGGGCGCAGGTTGTAATTGTCCCGAATCAGAAGCGGCGCGTTCCTTCTCGCCAAGTCAATCACCATCAGCGTGAAGAATTGATCTTGGCGATTGCTGAAGTCGGCAATCGTGTCAATGGTTGGGCGCGACGAACGCGAACCGTTCAGAACGGGATAGATTTTGAAGTTGCGCGGTCCTGAAAAGACTTGGGAGTAGTTGGTTTCTTCTTGCTTGAAGCGAATGCCCGTTACGGTCAGTTCGCCGTTGTCGACCACGACGTCCAGAGCTTGCGCGTTTGCGTCGGGCATCATGTTCCAGAAGCGAATGTTCGTTTTGCGCACGTTCGTGCCAAGCGGTTCGGATTCGCCGCAAGCGGCAACGACGGCGCAAATGGCAACCGCCAGAACGAGCAAAGTTAGCGAAGCGATGTTTTTCATTTTCGTTTAACTCGTTGTTGTTAGAAGCCTAAGCGAATGGCAAAGACTTGATTTCCGCTGAAAAACTTGGCGGAGCGATAGGCATAGTCGAGCATAATGCTCACTCCGCCGAAGCGATAGTTGATGCCCGCGCCCAGCGTGAAACTGTTGGTGAAGACGTTTTCGCCGTGTTTGGAGAGGTCGAAGTTCATTCCGCCGCGCAAAAAGATCAGGTCTTGGAACGAGTATTGCGCGCCGAGTTGGTATTCATCTTCCGAGAAGTTGTTGTTGCGGAAGTTGCCCGCGAGCGTCACCATGTTGCGCGTATCGAACTTGAAGTCGTAAGCGGCGCCGATCTCAAAGGACGAGGGCAATTCGCCTGCGGCGGCGATGATTTCAGTGCGGAGGAAGTTTTGCGGACCGTCGCCAGGGAAGCGAGCGATCTGGCGTTCAAGGTCAGGACCCGCATAGCGCATCTGGTTGCCGAGATTTTTCAGAACGACGGCGACTTTCAAGTTGAATGGGGTCGTGTATTGCACGCCGAAATCAAACGCCAATCCGACAGCCGTCGTGCTCAAAATGGTTTCGTTGATGATTTTGAAGGTTGCGCCGGCGGCGATTCGGTCCGTGAAAGTTCTCGAGTAGGTGAGCGAGGCGGTCAGGTAGTTTGGCGACCAGGTTTCGCCGCGCAAGCCGTCGGGGTCTTCATCGGTCGTGCGCGGAATTTGTCCAAAGTTGAGCGATTTGATGGCGACCCCCAGCGTGCCGACATTGCCCAAATTGGCGGATGCCGCCAGGTAATTGACGCGAATGTCGGCAAGGTAACTCATCGAGGAGAACATCAGTTCGCCCTTGCGCGAGTAGGCAACGGCGCCAGGATTCCAGTAGATGGCTTCCACGCCTGAAAGGGTTGCGGTTGCCGCCCCCGACATTCCCAAGCCCACTCCGCCGACGGGAATCAAGACTTGGTTGCCGCTCGAAGCCCCCACGCGACGTTCTTGCGCATTCGCGGTTTCTTGCGCAAGAAGCGTCGTCAAAAATAGAATTGCGACAAGCGATTTGAGATTTTTCACGTTTCGTCTCCTTTTTGAAAAAGATTTCTTCTTTTTTCAAGCCCCGTCGCTATCGACGCGGCGGGGCTTTTTGCGTTCCGTTGCGTCGTTCGACGATTAGAAGAAGTCTTCGCGTTCTTGGCGCATAATCACGCCGAGTTTGAGGATTTTGTTGCCGAACTCGGTCTCGATGTGCACGAGATACATGCCGCTCGCCACGGGGATGTTGGCGGAATTGCGCAAGTTCCAGTCTTCGATCGATGAGTTCGGATTGTCGCGCTCAATGACGCGCACAAGGTCGCCGTTGAGCGTGAAGATGCGGATTTTGCACTTTCTTGGCAGGTTCGTGAAGGTTACGAACGTCTGGCGCAAGAAGCGTTCGCGTCCGCTGGAGCCGAGATATGGGTTCGGATACACGCTAATTCTCGCCAAGCGATCTTCGGCGGCGCGTTGCTCGAAGCGCGGCGCTTGGGTTTCAATCACGTATTCCGTTTGCGGCGTGAGGCGATAGTTCGGATAGACGAAGAGCGTGTCGCCTCCGCGATAACCTCTGCCCGCCTGCTGACGAATCCACAACGCATATGCGATATCGAGCTGATTGGATTGCGTTACAAGGTAGCGCGGTTGATTATTCGTCGCGCCGACAATGTACTGCAACCTGTCTTCATTTTCTTGATACGGCGAATTCATCACGTAGAGAAGTTCTTGTCCGCCGTGCGTTGCCGTCGAAGGCTCCCACTTTCCATTGACGTTGAACCCTAAATCCTTTCGTTCGTTGCGTTCCGTGAAGAGCAAGTTGACGCGCTCGTAATCAAATCCGCCGTTTGGTCTCGGACGCATTTTGAAGGCTTGAACGGGAATGCGTCGGCGGTCCTGATACGGTCCATTCGCGTTGAGGCGGTTAATCTTTGGAACCGGTACTCCGCCTGGAAAAAGCGCATTCGTCGTGGTATCAATGAACCTGAGATACGACGTGTCGGCGGCGATTAGGAACGAGTTTGCGCCCACGCCTCCACGCTGAATGTTCAACACATAGCGGTACGCCCTCGTCCATTGCATCGTGTCTCGACGCGCCGCCGACGTGTCCAGAAAGACGATGGCGACGGGCAACAGGCTATCGGTAGGTAGCAATGTGCCCTGACCCTCCTGTCCGCCGAAAATGTCAATTCTTGGATAGCAAATCGTTCCGCCATCGCTGATGCCATTTCGGTTAAAGTTTGTAGCAACGGACGTGAGAGATCCTGCGCTTGGTCCCGCTCTTAGAGTATCGTAGCTTGCGGCTTTTGGCAGGAACCAGCGATTATTAGCGGGGCTATAGACGACGGGCGGCGTGCCTAGTTGCCCGTCCCTTTTCACGCCGGGCAGATTTTGCTTGACGATGACGCGCAAGCCACCGAAGATGGCGGCATCGGCGCGTCGCTCAAAATCCGCCAGCGAGTCGGGGTTGTATTGATCTTCTCTCGTTATGCGAAGCACGTTCAGCGAGTCGACGGGATCGTTTGCGCGTGGGTAGAGGAGCGAATCGTTATTCGCGTCTCGCAATTCCCATCGCGTGCCTTGCGCGTTGGCGATTTTAATCTTGATGCGACGGTTTCGCAGTTGGGTCGGATCCTCGACCTGAACTTTGACGTTGTCATCGCCAAAGCGACTGAAGCGATCGGTGTTGAGGCGATCGCCCGTTCGGGCGGGAAGCACCGTTCCTGGAGCCAAAGGTTGGGGCACGACTTCAAAGATGCGTTCAAGGCTTTCAAGCGCGGCGGAGCCTTCGCGCTCAATGATGCCCGTTACGGGATTCGGATAGGGATTTTTCGTCAAAAGATAGGGATTGACGAAATACGACGTAACGGCGAAGAAGTAGCGTCGCCCTCTGATAAGCGGACCTCCTTTAATCGCGTCTTCGGTGATGCGAAGCGAGCGCTGAATGCCAGAGTTGGTTCCCGTTTGCGTGATGTCGACGATGGGTCGTCCGAGCGCGTCGGTTCGTCGCGGGTCAAAGTCCAAGACGCTGGTGATGTTGTTGATTTTGTCGAAGGTTGCGATTTTGACGACGCGCGCCGTTGGAATGGAGCGTCCTTCAATTAGCTCAAACTGGTAGACATTGTAGCCCTCGAAGAAGTATTTGTCGTTCGGATTGGCGACCGTGTCCGCGCCAGGTCTCGTGAGCGGGACGTTTTCCAACGCTTTCGTGTAGGATTGAGAGCGCGGATTGTCATCGACCCAGTTCAAAATGACTTCGTTTTCGAGAGCGGACGCTTGCACTTTGGGCGCGGGCGGCTGGGGCGCTTGGAAATTGGCGTTGAAGAGATCTTGAATGGCGTTGTTTTCGTTTCGCAAGCGCGTTACGGAGTTCAAGTTGTTCGTGCCTTTGGCGATGTGCACGCCCACGACGATGAGCTGCTCTTCGCCCGCATAGACGTCAAACGGTCCCGTAACGATGAGTTGGCGTTTGTCGGCTGGCTGCGTTTCGATGATGCCTTGCCCCGTTTCAGGATCGCCAGGGAACATAAAGTTCGATCCTGGTTGGGTATTGCCGAGCGGATTGCCGTTTTTATCCAAACCGCGCATAAAGTTATAGACGTGGTCAGGGCGGTTGGTTTCAGGGTCGCCAATCGGACCGCCGGCGTTGTCGAAACGCACGTGCGCCGATGCGCCGAGCGTCGCAGGTTGATTCAGACGCGGATTGGGAATCGTTCCCCCGCCCGGAAGCGGAATGGTGGTAGCCGTATCCAACTCCACGGGACGCGGCGTTCCCGTAAAAGGCACGTTTTTGCGCTTGAACGGTCCTTGAAAGTAATCTACGCCGACGGCGGGCGGGGCGGCTCCGTAGACAGGGTCGTTGTTGTTCGCGTTGTAGCAATACGCCAAACTGCGTAGCGTATCTACGCCGACAAGGTCATCGCCCGCGTCTCCCAAATCGTTGTCGTTCCAAATCGCAAAGTAGGTGTCCTTCCACAATCCCGAACTTGGATTCGCAGGGTTGGGGACGTTCCGATTGATGACGCGGAATTTGAAAAAGACGGCGCGTCCGATTGGACCAGAGGTTGCGAAGGCGAAGGCGTATTGTTGAATTTCGCATCGCATCGGTTGCGCGCTGAAACGGCGCGTGCCTGGCACCATGTCGTTGTAGACGCACCATGCGCTCACGGCGCCGATGAGTTTTGGTTCGAGACGGTCTTTGACGCGCGTAACATATTGGCTCAGCGTTTCGCCCGATTCGGGCAGAATTGGATCGCCCGTTCTTTTGTCAACCGCGATGGGCGGCGTTACGCCCGGAATCACTTGGTCGGGCGCGACGGCGAAGCTATCCGCCGAGCGATTGTAATTAAGCAAGGTTTTGTATGGCGCGCCTTGCTCATAAGGCCAGTCGCGGTAGTCGGGGTTCGTGTTTTCGTTGTCGCCAGAGCGAATCACATAGAGCCGATACTCGGGCTTCGTTTGGTCATCGGCTTGAATGCCTGCGGCGGTGCGAATGATTCTGCCAGGTCGGAACTCCGTGCCGTTTCGACCGATGTTTTGCACGGCGGCGGTTCGCAATCCGCCGAAGCCTTCTTGACCTTCAAATCGGCAGGCGAGCCACGGCGCCATGGCGAAGATGGCGGATTTTCCGCTCCCCGCAGGCCAGAAAAAGCCTGCGTTGTCGCGCGACGTTTGGAAAAGCCGCGCGTCGTTGGCAATCCAGGCCTCGACCTCATTGACGTTGAAGACGGGCTTGTAGTCCAAAATCAACCCCGACGGCGAAGAATTCGTTGGTTTTTGCGCGCGCCTGTCTTCTTTGGCGACAAGCCCTTGCGAGAAGATTGCCAAAAGAAGCAGGGTCGACAAAATCCCTTTTCGAATGCGTGCTGTTCTCATTTCTTTGACGCTTGAAGAGGTTAAATGCGATTAAAATCCGAGCATCAAGCCGAGGCGCAGTTGTTGCGCCGTGCCCCAGCGGAACGGGTTGCGCTCGCGCGCCGCGTAGGCTTCGCGGTATTTGCGCTCGATTTCCGCGTCGCGTTCAGGCGTTCTTGACGCTTGATCGAGCCGACCGAGAATCGTGGTTTCGAAATTTTGCTTGAACTCGGCGGTTTGGCTCCATCCGCCGTTGTCAGGCTGTCCCGTCGTTGGAAAAACGCTCACCACATTGTCGTTGCCCAGAAGGTTCAGCGCCCAGAGATAGACCTTCGCGTTGAGCTTGTCAAGCAGTCGGAAGTCTTTGTCCAAGCGCAAATCCACGCGGAAGATCCAAGGCGTGTAAGCGGTGTTCTTGAAGGCGCGTTTGACCGAAACGCCCGATTGCGTAACGGGATCGTAATTGGCGAATTCGGGCGTGTAGGCGCTGCCGCTATTGAAGCGCACGAGCAAGTTCGCGCCGAATCCGCGCAAGAATTCAGGCATGGATTTGTCGTTCAGTCCGACGCGGTAATCCACTTGAATGTTGCCCGTGTGGCGTTGGTCGAAATCCAGCGCGGCGATGGCGGTTGGCGCTTCGGTCGCGTCGGCGTTGCGGCGATAAAACTCGGCGATGCGCAGCGGGTCGGTGTTCGTGCCGCCCGCGAATTGCAAGGTGTAAGAGGCGGAGAGATTCAAGTTATTGAACCGATTGGAGCGCAACGTGACGTCCAAGCCGCGAATCGTGCCGAAGTCCGCGTTGCCGAAGTAGTTGAGCACGAACCCGCTCGCCAACTCGATGCGAATCGTTTGAAGCAGGTTGCTCGTCTCTTTGTAGAAGGCGGTTACGTCGATCGATGTCGCGTCGCCGAGCATTTGTTGGAAGCCGATTTCATAGCTATCGGTGATTTCGGCTTCGAGATTCGGATTGCGTCCAACCCCTTGACCGCGCAAGCGTTGTCGGCTCGTGTTCTTGCTGTCGTAAAGGAAGCGCAGTTGCGGCATTTGCGCGAAGCGCCCATACTGCGCATGGAAGACCGTTTGCGTCGAGACGGGGAACGAGAACGAGATGCGCGGTTGCAGGACGAAAATCGTGCGGTTCTTGCCGAAGTTGATTTCGTTGTTTGCGGGATTGATGGGATTTCTGAGGTCAATCGCCAGCGTGTTCGCGTCCAAGTAGTCGAAGCGCAAGCCAAAGTTGATGTTGAAATCTTTGATGCCGTATCGGTCTTTGATGTAAGCCGACGCGATGATGGGGTTTCGCGGCGCATCGACGCGCGCGTCGAAGATGTCCGAATCGTCCCTGACCCGCCGTCCTTCTTGAACGAGCGGCATTCCCGTTTGCGGATCGAATTGGCGCGTGGGCGAAATGACGCTGTTATACCAAGTCGTGAGCGGCGCGAAGCCAAAATCTTCGGGCGTGTAACCGATGAAGTTGAGGAGGTTGACGTTCGCCCTTGGATCCGTCGAGGGGTCAAAAAATCCGAACTTGTAGGTGTGATACCGAAATTGACCGCCGAATTTGAGGTTGTGCTCGTTGATTTGCGTCTCGAAGTCGCCGCGAATCTCGAAGTATTGAATGAGCTCGCGCGAATAGCCCCGCAGCGGGCGACCCGAATTAATGAACAAGCCGAAAGCGTCAAACGCCGACGGCACGGAATCAATTTGCGCCTTGTAGGAATAAAAATCGCGGCGGAACTTGTTGTCCATCGTTTCGGTGAATTGGCGCAAGAACTGACCTTGAATCATAAAGTAAGACTTCGCCGACAGCGTTTGCGTATAGCGGAGATAGACTTGATCGACGGAACTTTCCGTGCGTTCTTGATGCGTGGTGTTGGTTCCAGGAATCCCGTCCAAATCTTCAAACTTGATGTCAACGAGCCTGCCTTGCGCGTCGCGCACGAAGTTGGCGTTTTCGTTGTATGAGCCGCGAATGTCGTTAAAACTGCGCGAGGCGGTGCGCGTGAAGTTGCCTCCGAGTTTCAGGTCGATGCCGCCGCCCACGTCGTAGCGCAACTTGTAGACCCCGTTCCACTGTTCCAAATCGTTGCCGGGCAGAACGCCAAAGCCTTGGCGTGGATCTTTGTCCGTCAAATTTTGATACTCGATTAAGCCATAAAACGAGAGATCTCGGAAGCCTGGAATGAGCGGACCGCCTACGCTGATGTTGCCCAAGTTGTAGCCGTAACCGCCAAAGCCGCTGCCGCGGTTGAAGCTATAGGAGCGTTTGGGCGCGAACGCGTCGGTGATGAAGTGCGCGTTGACGCTGTATCGGTCGGTCGTCGGATCTTTGGTCGTGGTCGTAACGATGCCCGAAGCGGCATTGCCAAATTCCGCGTCGAAGCTCGACTGCACGACGATTTCTTGAAGCGCGTCGTTGCTGACGTTGCCCGCGAAGGCGTTGTTGAGCGGGCTATTTTGCAAGATGCCGTCCACATAAAACGCCACCTCGCCCGCTCTGCCGCCGCGCATGTAGATCGTGTTGCTGCCTTCGGGTTGGATAACGCCCGCTTGCAAGCCCACGAAGCCTTGCACGCCGCGAATCGGGGAGTTGACGATTTGTTCCGTCGAGACGACCATCGTTTTCGTCGTCGCCGACGGTTCGACAAGAGGTCTATCGGCGACGACTTCGATCGTCTGCGTTTCTTTGGCTTTCGTGCCAAGCGCGAAGTCGACGCGCGTCGTCAGGTTCGCCGTGATTTTGACTCCTTCCACGACCACTTCGGTGTAGCCGATGTAAGAGGCTTTGACGCGATAGACCCCAACGGGCACGTTCAAAATCGTGTAATTGCCTTCAAGGTCGGTAACCGCGCCGATTTTCGTGCCCTCGATGCGCACGCTGGCGCGAATGAGCGGCTCGCCCGTCTCCGCGTCCGTCACTTTGCCCGTCAACCTGCCCGAAATGCTCTGCGCAAGCGCGGGCGCGGCGCAAAACAACGCGGCGACGAGATAGAGCCACAACGATGGTCTCAAGTGTTGTTTCATTGTTTTGTCGCGTTTTCTAAGATGTCGATTGACGATGATGATAATTTCGCCTGTGAATGCAACGCCTTTTCGTCAAGAACCTCTTGCGATAGTTTCTTTTTGCGCCTTCTGCGGCGCGCTCTCTTGGCGGCAATCGGAGTTATGGCGGAAAGCCTCTTTGACTTTGAGTCGCTTTGCGTTTTGCTTTGGAAAAGCGCGAAAAAATTTAGGAAGCGCGGCATCGAGGCATTGCCGCGCTTCCCGTTGAACGCTTTACTTCACAAGCATCATCTTCTTCGTTTGCGAGAACGACCCCGCTTGCAAGCGATAGAAATACACGCCACTGGCGAGATTCGCCGCATCGAACGTCGTGGCGTGCGCGCCCGCGCCCTTGACTTCGTTCACGAGCGTGGCGACTTCTCTGCCAAGCACGTCATACACTTTGAGCGAGACCTTCTCGGCTTTGGGCAGAACGTAGGCGATGGTTGTCGTCGGGTTGAATGGGTTCGGATAGTTTTGCTCCAAGCGGTAATCCGCGATTCTTTCGCGCCCATCCGACGCGGAGAGCGTTGAAACGCGCTGGAAGAGGAGTTGGGCGCGCGACACGGGCGCCTGATCGCTAAATGCCCCCGAACCGGGTTGCGGGTCTTGTTGATAGACCACGTTCACGAAGTTGTTGTCAGGATTGAACTCCGCGATCGAGGGATAGCGGAAGTCCATCGTCGGATTGGTCTCGAGCAGTCTCGGCGCGCTCCAAGTCAGACCGCCGTCGGTCGACTTCGTATAGGCGACGGTGTAGTAGTTAAACCCTGCCGCACTGGGCGTGCCGCCCGACGTGTCCCTTCGCGCAACCACGAAAACGCAATGCAAGTCGCCGTTGGGCGTTACGCCAATCGTTGGGTAGTCAATTGGGAAGTGGTTGACTTGAGACTTCGCGCCAGCGGGACGAATGTAGCCTTCCCAGTTGCTTCCCAAAAGCGCTTGGATTCGCGTCGTGTCAACGACGTTACGGAAACCCGTCGCTTGCGACCAGAACCAGATGCCTTGTCCGCGAAATTGATATCCTCCTCCCACGTAGCGTCCCGTCGAGAAAACGAAGCAGAGATTCTCGCCGCGATAGACCGCGTCAACGCCAATCCACGGCGCGATGGAGTCCGTCGCCGTCGTGATGACGCCAATGCCAGGACCCGTAGGCGTGAGTTTCGTTAGGCGCTTGAACGCGGGGAAGGTCGCGCCCCCATCCGTGGATTCTGAGAACGATACATATGTCTCTCTTCCAGAGGGTCCGCCCAAGTGATACATCGTCACCCTGTTGCCGCTCGGCGAAACGACGACATTGTAACGTCCGCCCGGTCCAAGCGTGTCGCCCTCTTCGGTTATCAGCGTGGGACTCCAATTCGCGTCAAATTGACCCGATGCCACGTTATATGTTGTAAAGTGAACCGTTCCGGGTCCGCCCGAAAATGACGCCATCATCCACATTCTCGTTCCCGCAGGATTCGCCGTGATGTAGGGCCAGATGAGGTTGCCCCCGACGCTCGGGTTCGCTCCAGGGTCGGAGGGAGAGACGACCGCAAAACTGCTCAAGCCCTCGTCGCCATCGATGGCGGCGCGCGCCAGCAAGCGATCACCTGTGGGCTGGCTGTGATAGGCTACCACGCCCAAGTAAGAGCCGCCGCCTTGATTGAGAATGGTCATCGAGGGGAAGCCTTCGCGGATGCCGCTCACGCTAGAGATGCTACTCCAAGTTGCTCCGCCATTGGAGCTAAACGCATAACCCGCTCGGCGCGTTGGACCGCCAGGGCTTGTGGAGTCCGTCGCAAGCATGTAGCAGACGTGAATTTTGTTGGGGTTTTGAGGATTCACCCAGATGTATTTCGCCGCGCCGCCGTTGACTTGGTAGTCGTAGAAACCCGTCAAGCCCGTCGGCGTCCCGACGAAACTTTCAGTCGCGGGTCCATGCGTGAAACCATGTTTTTCAATGCTACTCGCCTTCGAGGGCGCGGTCGCTTCGTCGTAATCCACGATGTTCGTCATCGTTTCGGGCGTTCCTTGTCTTTGCTGGGCAAACGTAGGGGCTGTGAGCAGCAGCACGGCGGTCAGGAGCAACATTAGTGATGTTCGCATTTGTTTTCTCCCAAGTTTTAGGTTGAGTTGCTTTTGATTTTGAGATTGCGAATTTTTTTCAGGAAAGAACATCATTTGTTTGAACATTCTTTGTCCGCGAAAAAAAGAAACGACAATCGTCCTCAAAAAACGCTTGATTTCCGTTGCGGCGGGCGCAAACGGCGATGTTTTATTTTGCTTGCGACGCTTTTGATTCCGATGTCAAGAAACACGATTCGAGAGAGCGTTTCCTCCTTTGCGCGCGCTTTTCGCAAAGCGAAGCGTCTCGCTTTGTTGATTAACCGAAATTTAACAACTGCCCCGAATTCTCCAAACGTTTTTCGTCTCTTCTGCCCTAAAAATTGACTTTTGGACTTGCCTTTCGCGTTTATTTCAAGCCGATAAGGGCGAACATTCTTCCCGTCTTGCCGCCGCTGGCGCGGAACGAGAAAAATCGCTCGCGCTCTCGAAAGGCGCAATGGGGCGAGATTTCGATTTGCGAGGCGGGCACGCCCGCTTGCGCCAGCTGACGAGCGTTGGCGGCTTTGAGGTCGAGCAGGAATTTCTTGCGCGTCTCGTCGTAGCGTTTGAACGAGTCGGAAAAATGGTCGGCGACGTCGGCATCGACCTCGTAAGATTGCGCGTCGATGCACGCGCCGATGAAGGCGTAGCAATCTTCTCCTTTCGTGCCAAACGCTTCGCTCATTTTGCGCATCGTCTTGGAGAGAATTTGCTTCGCCGTTCCGCGCCAGCCCGCGTGAACGGCGGCGATGGCTCGATGCGCGCGGTCATAGACGAGAATCGGAACGCAATCGGCGATCGAGACGGCAAGAAAAACGCCGCGCCGATTCGTAACGAGCGCGTCGTAGCCCTCGTAGTTTCCGCTCTTTTCGACGAGCAAAACCTCGTCGCCGTGAACTTGACTTGAAAGCGCCAGTTGCGAGAGTTCGATTCCAATCGCTTCGCAAAGAATCTGGCGGTTTTTCATCACGGCTTCGATGGAATCGCCCGACGAGAGTCCCAAATTGAGCGAGCGGAACGCGCCTTGGCTCACGCCGCCTTCGCGCGTGGTTTGCGCCGCGCAGACTTCGGGGAACGACTCAAACAATTTTGGTCTCAACAGCGGAATCATCTCTTTGAAATGCGTTTGAACGCGAGCGAATTTAGAGCGCGCCGCCAAATTGAGCGCGCCGCAATTCGTGGATTCCTCGCTTCGCTCGGAATGACAGAAAACAAACGCTCGGAGCGATGAACAAAACTCGCAATTCCAAAACCGTCATTCTGACGGAAGCGAAGAATCCATAACCTCACCCCCGATTCTGACTGCGTCAGAATCGTTCCCCTCTCCTTGACGAAGGAGGGGAGTTAGAGGCGAGGTCAAAGGCATCGTCATTCTGAACGGAGCGAAGCGAAGAACCCGCGTCCAGAGAAGCAAAGGGCATTCAATTCGCAATTGACAATCCGAAATTCGCAATCCATCGTGGATTCCTCGCTTCGCTCGGAATGACAGAAAGACAGAAAAACACGCGCTCGGAATGACGGCGAGAGCATTCGGCATAACAAACATTTTGACGCGGAAAAAAGACTTTCGGATGACGAAAAAGCATTTGGCTCGTTTCTTCAACGCGATTTTTCTTATCTTTGCGAACTTTCGCTTAACCGCATCGCCGACGAGGCTCGTTTATGGGCAGTTCGCTTCTCACTCTGACGATTTTCTTTCCGTTTCTTTTTGGCATTCCGCTTCTCTTTTTCAGTCGAGAAAAAGACGCGCTTTCCAAATTTTACGCGCTGGCGATTTCGCTCATCGTTTTGGCGATGTCGCTCACGATGCTCTTGAATTTCGACGGGTCGCAAGGCGCGCAATTTCAGCACGTCGCCCTCGAAGATTGGCTCGGCGAAGAGGTCGATGTGAAATACGTCGTCGGGCTTGACGGACTTTCGGCGCTGCTGTTCGCGTTCAGCGCCTTCGTTTTTCCCTTGACGATTTTGGGAACTTGGACGAGCGTTCAGCGCAACGTCCGCGAACACTTGTTCTTTCTGCTCGCGCTTGAAACGTGCGTTCTTGGCGTTTTCGCCGCGCTTGACTTGTTTCTTTACTACGTTTTTTGGGAAGCGATGCTGATTCCGATGTATTTTCTCATTGGCATTTGGGGCGGCGAGAAGCGCGTTTTCGCGGCGACAAAGTTTTTCGTCTATATGCTCTCGGCGTCGCTCATTATGCTCGTCGGGATTATTTACGTGGGCATTCGCGGCGCGGATTTGAACGGCGGCGTTTTCACGACCGATTATCAAAAGCTGACGCTGTTGGATTTGCCCTTCACGATTCAAGCGATTTTGTTTTGGCTTTTCGCGGTCGCCTTTCTTGCCAAGGCGCCGCTGTTTCCGCTGCATTCTTGGCTTCCCGAAGTCTACGCCCAATCGCCCGTTTCCGCCGTCGTTACGGGCGTTCTGCTCAAAATGGCGACCTACGCTTTGATTCGCTTCAACGCGGGCTTGTTTCCGCAAGCGGCGGCGCATTTTTCGACGCTTCTTGCGGTTCTTTCGGCGATTTCGATTCTTTACGGCGCGGCGATCGCGTTTGCGCAGAAAGAGATGCGTCTCGTGCTCGCCTATTCGTCCATCAGCCACTTGGGATTTTTGACGCTCGGCATTTTCGCCTTCACGGAAGAAGCGATGCAGGGCGCGATTTTGCAGATGGTCAATCACGGTCTCTCGACGGGCTTGTTGTTTTTGCTCGCGGGCTTTCTTTACGAGCGCAGGCGAAGCGATAGGCTCAGCGACTACGGCGGCTTGAAAAAAGCGATGCCGCTCGGCGCGATGTTTTTTATGATTGCGACGCTCGCGTCGGTCGGACTTCCAGGCTTAAACGGCTTCGTGGGCGAGTTTTTGATTTTGGCGGGCGCGTTCAAATCGCCCGTTTTGCATAGCGGCGCTTTCGCCGCGTTGAGCGCGATTGGCGTGATTTTGTCGGTCGTCTATATGCTCCCGATGTTTCAAAAAATTTTCTTGGGCGAATTGAAAAACGACCTCAACGCCAATCTCAAAGACCTGAACCTGCGCGAAACAATCGTGGCGACGGCATTCGTGGTTGTCATCGTTTGGATTGGAGTCGCGCCAAATTCGTTTCTGAAACTTTCCGAAAAAAGCGTGGCGACCGTCATCGAGAAAGTCCAACAAAATTCGTCGCTTTCAAGCAGGTAGGTTTTTGTCAATAACGATAGCAACGACAAGCAACGCTTGGAATCGCGCAATCGTCATTCTGAACGGAGCGAAGCGAAGAACCCGCGTCCAGAGAAGCAAAGGGCATTCAATTCGCAATTGACAATCCGAAATTCGCAATCCATCGTGGATTCCTCGCTTCGCTCGGAACGACAAAAAGACAGAAAAACACGCGCTCGGAATGATGGACGATTTCTGCGTTTGCGACGAAAGCCACGAATGTGGCTCGTCGCATTGCGGTCGGCTGGCGCTTCTGAAATCGCAAACTTGAAAACACGATGGTCCTTCAAGATTTGACGCTGGCGTTTTCCATCACGTTTGCGACGCTGTGGTCGGTTTTGCTCATCGTTGTCGAGGCGACGGCGAAGCGAGCGGCATTGACCTACGCGCTGACGAGCGTCGGCTTTCTGTTGCTCATCACGATGACGATTTTTCCGAGCGAGCAAGGCTATGCGTTCAGCGAGATGTTGCGCGTTTCGCCGTATTCGCAGTTTGCGAACTTCGTTTTCGCGCTATCGGGCTTGCTCGTCGTTACGCTCTCGCAGGGCTATCTCGTCAGGGAGCGGATTCATTTCGGCGAGTATTACGTCATCGTTTTCATCGCCACGCTGGGAATGATGCTTATGGCGTCGGCAGGGAACATGGCGGTTTTGTTTATCGGCTTGGAGACGATGTCGATCGCGCTTTATGTGCTGGCGGGCATTATGCGCAAAGACAAGCTCGCCAACGAGGCGGCGATGAAATACTTTCTTTTGGGCGCGTTTTCATCGAGCGTTTTTCTTTATGGGGTCGCGCTCATCTACGGCGCGACGGGCGAGATGACGCTGTTCAAAATCGGCATTTATTTGCAAGAAAACGGCGCTTCGCCGCTCTTTTGGATTGGGCTTGCGCTCTTGACGATGGGTTTTCTGTTCAAAATTTCCGCCGTGCCGTTTCATCAATGGACTCCCGACGTGTATGAAGGCGCGCCAACCCCCTCAGCCGCGCTGATGTCGACGGCTTCGAAAGCGGCGGCTTTCGTGGCGTTCATCACGGTGATTCTCAACGTGTCGTCGCAAACCGAAAACAACGCCAATTGGCAGTTGGCGCTCTCGACGGTCGCGGTTCTGACGATGGTCGTGGGCAATCTCGCCGCGCTGGCGCAAGAAAACTTGAAGCGCATGTTGGCGTTTTCTTCCATCGCTCATGCGGGCTATATGCTCGTGGGCGTGGTTGCCGCTTCCGACGAGGGTTACGGCGCGGCGCTTTACTACTCGCTCGTCTACTCGCTGATGAACATTGGCGCTTTCGGCGTGATTGCGCTCATTGAGCGACATCGTGAAGGCGTGAACGCGGCGGATTACGCGGGACTCTTCAAAGAAAAACCCGCGCTTGCGGGCGTGATGGCGCTGTTTATGCTTTCGCTGACGGGCGTGCCGCCGCTGGCGGGCTTCGTGGGCAAGTATAAACTTTTCGCCGCCGCCGTCGAGAGCGGAATGTCGTGGCTTGCCATCGTGGGCGTTTTGGCAAGCGCGGTTTCCGCCTACTACTACCTGCGCGTCGTGATTTTTATGTTTATGCGCGAACCGCAGACGGAAAACCAATTCGACGGCGTCGCCACCAGTCCGACCCTCGTCATCATCGCTTTGCTCGTGTTTTTGCTTGGGATTTTTCCGACGGGAATGCTCCGCTTTGCGAGCGAAGCGATGAAATTCGCGTCCCGTTTTTGAGCGCCGACGCGCGAAGCGTTCCAAAAAAGCGATAGATTCCCGCAAATCCAACGTCAATGAAACGCATTTTGAGCGGAATGCGCCCGACGGGCAAACTTCATCTGGGGCATTACGTCGGCGCGCTTGAAAACTGGGTCGCTTTTCAGAACGGCGGCGAATACGAAACCTTCTTTCTCATCGCCGATTATCACGCGCTCACCACGAATCTGGACACGAGCCAAACCTATCAAAACTCCATCGATATGCTCTTGGATTGGCTCGCCGTGGGAATCGACCCCGAAAAAAGTCCCATCTTTCGTCAATCGCAAATCAAGGAACATTCGGAGCTTTTCTTGATTTTCTCCTTGCTGGTTACGACGTCGCGGCTTGAACGCAATCCTTCGCTCAAAGAGCAGGTGCGCGACTTGGAACTGGACACGATTTCCTACGCGCATCTCGGTTATCCCGTCTTGCAAGCGGCGGACATCTTGCTCTACAAAGGCTCCGTCGTGCCCGTTGGCGAAGACCAACTGCCGCACATTGAAATCACCCGCGAAATCGCTCGCCGATTCAATCAAACCTATCCGAAGCCCAACGGCGAAGCCGTTTTCCCCGAACCCGAAGCCAAAATCACGAAGTTTGCGCGCTTGGTTGGGCTTGACGGCAAAGCGAAGATGTCCAAATCGCTTGGCAACGCGATTCTGCTTTCCGATTCGCCCGACGAGGTGATGAAAAAAGTCAGAACCGCCGTTACCGACACGGCGAAAATTCGCAAAAACGACCCCGGCAATCCCGACGTGTGCACGGTGTTCAAATACCATCAACGCTTCACGAAGGAAGAAGAGATTAAGCAAATCGACGCGGATTGTCGGAGCGGCGCGTTGGGGTGCGTCGAGTGCAAGCAACGTTGTTCGGCGAGCATTTCGGAATTTCTCGCGCCGATTTTGGAGCGCCGCGCGCAATTGGAACGAAAGCCCGACGAATTAAGGGCGATTCTTTGCGACGGCGAAGCGCGCGCCAAAACGATCGCGACGCAAACGATGGCGGAAGTCCGCGACGCGATGCGGCTTGGCTAAACCTTTTCGCGCCGTATTTTCCCGCAAAAACTCTATCAACGATTCCCGTTCCGAACCATGCTCGAAAGCGATTACAGAAAAACGTTCAACGCCGCGTTCAAAACCGAAGTCTACGAAGCCCTCGTCGCCGACATCAGAACGAGCGGCAGAAACGCGCTGGACTTTCGCGTTTGCGAAACGCCTTTCTTTCCAACGAGAAAACTCACCGACGAACTCGTCAGCGCGGCAAACGACATCGTCCGCCAATTGATGAGCGAGCGCGTCTGGAAACGCCTCGACAGCGCCGTTCCGCCAAGCCTTGCCGCGCCAAACGAAGACGCGCATCCGCAATTTCTGCAACTTGATTTCGCCATCTGCGAAGACGCAAACGGCAACCCCTTGCCGCAACTCATCGAACTGCAAGGCTTCCCGACGGTCTTCGCCTTCCAAGCGATGCTCGACGAAAAACTCCGTCGTCACTATCCCATCCCGTCGCAACTCACCTCGTATTTCAACGGATTGACGCGCGAAACCTATCTCGCCTTTCTGAAAGAAATTCTGCTCGGCGATAGCGCGCCCGAAAACGTGATTCTCTTGGAAATCGAACCCGAAAAGCAAAAAACGCGCATCGATTTCTACGCGACCGAAGATTACTTCGGCGTCGCGCCCGTCTGCTTAACCGACGTCAAAAAGCGCGGCAGGAAACTCTACTATCGAAAGAACGGCAAGGAAATCCCCATCGAGCGCATTTACAACCGCGTCATCTTCGATGAACTCGACAAAAAAAATCTCTCGTTTGAGTTTTCCTTCCAAGACGACCTCGACGTCAAGTGGCTCAATCACCCAAATTGGTTTATGAAAATTTCCAAGTATTGCCTGCCGCTGTTCCAAAGCAAATACGCGCCCCAAGCCTACTTCCTCGCCGACTTGGAACGCTATCCCGACGACTTGGAAAACTACGTCGCCAAGCCGCTCTTTTCGTTTTCGGGCGGCGGCGTGATGATTGACCTGACGAAAGAAGACTTGGACAAGATTGAGGACAAATCAAACTACCTTCTGCAACGCAAGGTGAATTACGCGCCCGCCATCGACACGCCCGAAGGCGGCACGAAGGTCGAACTGCGCATGATGTTCTTCTGGCGCGATTCCGACGCGACGCCCACGCTCGTGAACAACCTCGTCCGAATGAGCCGCGGCAAACTCATCAACACGATGTTCAACAAAGTGCAGAACTGGACCGGCTCGAACATCGCCTATCACGAATAAAACGGCGACGCGCGAGGGCTGCGACCTCGGACGCATCGCATCCGCTCGCGCTTGCCGAAAAAACAAACACCGCGTTGGATTTTCTCGGGAATCGCTGCTGCTGCCCCAGCGACTCAACCTATCAAAACCCAAGCGGTGAACATCAAAGCCGTCTGAACGCTTTCGGGAATCGCTGCTGCTGCCCCAGCGACTCAACCTATCGGCGTTCAAGACGGCAAAGAACGATGACGATACTCAATGGCATGATACTTCAACTCCGCGCGCTCGTCTATGCGTTGAATCACGTCTTGTGACGGTTCAAAATCGCCGCTTGCGCCTTTGGGGAATCCTGAGACGCTGCTGCCCCATCTCCGACTCAACCTACTCAGCGCAAGCGACCAAAACGCATTTGCGAACCACGCCACGAGTTTACGGCAAGCGATTCGCTCGATGCGTTGCGCCCCGCAATAGACTGTGACAAGCACGCGTTGTGAAGCCTATCACGTTGATTGCGTCGCGTTTTGAAATGCGTAACTTTGCTTCAATCATCGGCAACGCTATGAAGCCTTGGCTACTCGCTCTCGTCTTTTCCGTTTCGCCTTTTCTTCACTGTCTTTTCGCGCAATCAAAGCCCATCGCCGTCGTGGGCGCGACGATTTATCCCGTCTCCGCTCCGCCGATTGAAAACGGAACGCTCTTGTTTCAAAACGGAAAAATTCTCGCGGTTGGGAAAGACGTCGCCCTTCCTTCCGACGCGACGCGCCTTGACGCAACGGGCAAAATCATCGTTCCAGGATTTGTCGATACCCACTCGCACATCGGCGGCGGCGACGGTGGCGACAACTCCGCGCCGATTCACCCCAGCGTCCGCATCCTTGATGCCATCGACCCGCGCAACGACACGTTCAAGAAAGCCCTCGCGGGCGGCATTACGACGGTCAATGTGATGCCAGGGTCGGGACATTTGCTCAGCGGTCAAACCGTCTATCTCAAACTCCGCAACGCGAACAGCGTGTCGCAAATGCTCTTCTGCAACGACGAGACGAAGGAAATCTGCGGCGGCATCAAAATGGCAAACGGCACGAACCCGATGCGCGGCGGCGTATTTCCCGGAACGCGCGCCAAATCGGCGGCGATGATTCGCGCCGTTTTCGTCAAAGCGCAAGACTATCAAAAGAAAATCAAAGAGGCGGGCGGCAACCCCGACAAAATGCCCAAGCGCGACTTGGAAATGGAAGCGTTGGTCGAGGTCTTGGAAGGCAAGCGCATCGTTCAGCATCACACGCATCGCGCCGACGACATTCTCACCGTGCTACGCATCGCAAAAGAGTTCGGCTACAAGGTCGTTTTGCATCACGTCAGCGAAGCGTGGAAAGTGGCAAACGAAATCGCCGAAGCCAAAGTGCCTTGCTCCATCATCGTGATTGATTCGCCGGGCGGCAAGTTGGAAGCCGCCGAACTGCGCTATGAGACGGGCGGCGTCTTGGAAAAAGCGGGCGTTGACGTGGCGTTTCACACCGACGACGGCATCACGGATTCGCGGCTCTTTATGCGCTCGGCGGCGTTTGGCGTAAGAGCGGGAATGTCGGAACGAAAAGCCCTCGAAGGCTTGACGCTCGCGGGCGCAAGAATGCTCGGCTTGGAAAAGCGCATTGGCTCGCTCGAAGTCGGCAAAGACGCGGACTTCGTGATTCTTTCGGGCAGTCCGTTCAGCGTTTATGCCAAAGTGCTTGAAACTTGGGTAGAGGGCGAGAAGCGATTCGACCGAAGCAATCCCGACGATTACAAATACGCCGTGGGCGGCTATGAAGTCTATCGCGGCGAAGTCTTCAATCACTATCAAAGCATCCTGCAAAACGAAGGAGGCGAGCGATGACGAATCGTCTTCTTCGGCTTGGGATTGCGTCGTTGGTCGTTTCTCTTGCAACGCTCTCGATGTCGCTTGGGCAAATCGCCGTCAAGGGCGAAATGATTTACGCGATGACGGGCGCGCCGATTCAAAACGGCGTCGTGCTTATCAAAGGCGGCAAAATCGAGCGCGTTGGCTCGGCGAGCGACATCGCGATTCCGAGCGATTACAAAGTCATCGCGGCGAAGGTCGTAACGCCAGGGCTGATTGACGCGCATAGCGTCGTTGGGCTGTCGGGAATATTCAACTACAATCACGACCAAGATCAACTTGAAAAATCCGACCCGATTCAACCCGAACTGCGCGCCTTCGATGCTTACAATCCCGATGAGCGTCTCGTCGCGTTCTTGCGCGATTTTGGCATAACGACCTTGCACACGGGGCATGCGCCAGGCGCGCTCGTTTCGGGACAAACGATGATCGTGAAAACCGTCGGAACGACCGTCGAGAGCGCGCTCGTTCAGCCCGTTGCGGCGGTGGCGTTCACGCTCGGCGCGAGCGTGCGCGAGAACTTTCAAAAGCCCGGCACGCGCGCCAAAGGCGTGGCGATGCTCCGCGAAAAATTCATCGAGGCGCAAGATTACGCCCGAAAAATGAAAAGCAAAGATCCCTCAAAACGCCCCGCGCGCGACTTGAAGCTCGAGGTTCTCGCAGACGTTCTCGACCGAAAAATTCCCGCGCTCGTCACGGCGCACAAAGCGCCCGACATTCTCACCGCGCTGCGCTTGCAGAAAGAATTTGGCTTCAAAATGATTTTGGACGGCGCGGCGGAAGCCTATCTCGTTTTGGACGAACTCAAAGCCGCCAACGTGCCCGTCATTTTGCATCCGACGATGGTTCGCACCTACGGCGAAACGCGCAACGCCTCGTTTGAAACGGCGGCAAAGTTGAAGCGAGCGGGCATCAAGTTCGCGTTTCAATCGGGCTACGAGAGCTACGTGCCGAAAACCCGCGTCGCGCTTTACGAAGCCGCCATCGCCGTCGCAAACGGATTGTCTTTCGAGGACGGACTTCGCGCCCTGACGATTGACGCGGCGGAGATTTTGGGCGTCGCCGACCGCGTCGGTTCGCTCGAAAGCGGCAAAGACGCAGACCTCGTCTGCTTCGATGGCGATCCGTTTGAATATGCGTCGCACGTGTGCGAGGTCATCATTAACGGGCAAGTCGTCAAAGAGCGTTGCAATTAGCGCGAGTTATTTGGTTGGAGAAGAATCTTGCCCGCGCCAAAAACATTCGTTTGTCGGATTTGCCCAAGAGACGCCAACGCGAGCTTTGCGCAAGGATTATCTGCACAAATCTTTCAGCGCGTTCAGGAGCGGCATGTAGCTCGTTTTCTCGAACTCGTCGGTGGCGCGCTCGTCCCAATAGCGCACGGGCGTTTTGCCGTCTCTGCCGACGGAGTAGATGATGGCTTTGACGGAATCCGCGCTCGGCGCGAGTTCAATCACCTTTGGCGAGACGACGATGGGCTTGTCGCCGAAAAGCAGGTCGTATTCCTGTCGGAAGGCTTTGATGAAGCCCGTGAGTTCGTCGATTTCCAAAACTTTGTAGTCGTTCTTCGTCAAAATCTCCCTCGCTTCGCGGGCGAAGGCGCGAGGTTCTTTTTTGCAGGCGATTGCGACGCTCTTGACGGAAGCCGTGCCGCAAGCGGCGAGCGCCAAAACGAGACAAAAGGGCAGAAGGCGTTTCATTTGCGACCGCGCGGATAAGTTGAACGGACGTTCGACTCTCTCACGCTACTTCTTCAAGTTCCACTGACGCAAAGTCTCCATAAAGCGATAGTTCGTAAGGTCGTAGCAAATCGGCGTAACGGACACGTAGCCGTGCCGCACGGCGTATTCGTCGGCATCGAGAGAGCTGTCGTTGAGCTTCATCACGCCCCGAATCCAGTAGTAAGGTTGCCCGTAGGTGTCGCTGCGCTCGACCATTTCCTCTTCCCATTTGGATTTGCCTTGCGCGGTGATGACGACGCCCTTGATGTCTTTTTCGGGCAGGTTTGGAATGTTGACCGTGAGCAACGTTTCGGCGGGCAAGCCACGTTTGAGCGTCTCGAGCGCGAGTTTGCGAGCGAACTTGGCGGCGTATTCGAAGTCGGCGTTTTCGTAAGTGGTGAGCGAGAAGGCGATCGATGGCACGCCAAAAAGCGAGGCTTCGACCGCCGCCGCCACCGTGCCCGAATAGAGAATGTTAATCGCCGTGTTGGTGCCGTAGTTGATGCCGCTGACCATCAGGTCGGGCTTTTGATGTTTCAAAATTTGCGTCATCGCGGCTTTGACGCAATCGACGGGCGTGCCGTTGACGGCGTAGCCAAAAAACTTTTTGTTCTTGTGCCACTTGTTGATGCGAAGCGGCTTGCCCAGCGTCATCGCATGACCCATCCCGCTTTGGTGCGTGAGCGGCGCGACGACCGTCACGTCGCCGATTTTTTTCATTGACCTTACGAGCGCGTCTAAGCCTTCGGCATCGATGCCATCGTCGTTGCAGACTAAAATTTTCGGGCGTTTCGCGTTGGAGGGCGCGTGGTCTTTGGAAGACTTCGCAGATTTTTTTTCTTTCACGAAAGCGCGTTTTACGTAGATGTTTTGCCGTTGCGCGCAAGATACGCAAAAAATTTTCAGAGACGCAGATGCGCTTTCCCGATTCCGACCCGCCAAACCCCGACGTCGTCGTCAAAGATTCTTCCATTCATGGCAAGGGCGTTTTTGCGACCAAACCTTTCGAAGCGGGCGAAGTTCTGATGATCATCGCGGGCGAAACGATAAACGCCGAAGAATGCTTGCGCCGAGAAGAAGAGGGCAATGTCTACATCTTCTACCACGACGACGATCGATACATCGATGTATCGAAGACGGACAAAATTCGCTACGTCAATCACAGTTGCGCGCCCAACGCGGAGGTCAAAGATCGCGACCGCGATTCGCTCTATCTCGTCGCCGCTCGCGCCATTGCCGCAGGCGAGGAGATTACGATTGATTATGGCTACGAGGAAATCTACGACCTTTGCTTCGAGAACAATCCGAACTGCGCCAAGGAGGCTTGCGCGGCGCGTCGCCGCAGGCTCGATTGTCAAAGCCTTTCGGAATGATTAACTTTTCTCGCTCTTTCATCAATGTTTTAACGCGACATCAATGCAGAAAGTCAGAGTTGGCGTCATCGGTTTGGGGAACATCGCGCAAGTCATTCACCTGCCGATTCTTTCCAAGCTCGAAAACGCGCAAATCGTCGCGCTCTGCGACACGGAGTTTCAGCGCGCCAAGTTGCTCGGCGAGCGCTACAAAGTCAAAAACCTCTTCAAAGATTACAACGACCTTTTGGCGATGGAGGAAGTCGACGCGGTCATCATCGCCACGCCCACGAACACGCACAAAGAAATTTCCATCGCGTCCATCAAAGCCAAAAAGCATTGCCTCGTCGAAAAGCCACTGGCGCGCACCGCCAAGGAAGCCAAAGAAATTTTGGACGCGCAGAGCAAATCCGACGTGAAGATGATGGTCGGAATGAATCAGCGCTTTCGCCCCGACGCGATGGTGCTCAAAAGTTTCATTGAGAACGGCGAGATTGGCGACGTGTTTTTCGTCAAGTGCGGGTGGCTGAAAAAAAATCCCGTCGACCGTCAGTGGAAGTCGCAAAAGTCCGTTTCGGGCGGCGGCGTGTTTTTGGATTTGGGCATTATGGTGCTCGATATGGCGCTGTGGATTTTGAATTTCCCCGAAGCGCATAGCGTCTCCGCCGTCAATTTCGAGCGCGCGGCTCGAAACGAAAATTCCGCGGGCGTGGAGGATTTCTCGTCCGTCTTGGTGCGGCTCAAAACCGGGCAAGCCATCACGATCGATACGGGTTGGAACTTCGAAGTCGACCACGATTTGCTCTTCTGCAACGTGTATGGCAACGGCGGCTTTGCGCGCGTCTATCCGCTTCGCTTCCACAAGAAAATCAACGACCAGCTCGTCAACGTCACGCCCGAAAAAATCGGCTCGCTCGAAGACATCTACAAGCGCTCTTACTACAACGAACTGCGTCATTTCATCGACGCGGTGTCGGGGCTGTATCCGCTCACGTCGACGGCGCGAGAAGCCTACGAGCGAATGAAAATCGTCGATGCCATCTACAAATCCGCCAAGACGGGCAAAGAAGCGCTCATCAAACCCGACGCGAAGAAGTAACCCCTTTGCGCGTTTCGAAAACCATTTTCTTCAACGCTTTTTCGCGTGAAACTCGACGAGATTAGCCAACCAATCGAAGCCGAATTAGCCCGATTCCGCGAGGAGTTCAAGGCGACGATGACCTCCGAGGTCGGCTTGCTCGACAAGGTCGCCGCCTACATTCTCAAACAGAAGGGCAAACAAGCGCGACCGATGCTCGTGCTACTTTCCGCGAGCGTCGCGGGCGGCATCAACGACAGCACGTATCGCGCCGCCGCTCTCGTCGAGCTTCTGCACACGGCGACGCTCATTCACGACGACGTGGTCGACACCGCCGACATGCGACGCGGCTTGCCCGCCATCAACGCCCTTTGGAAAAACAAAGTCGCCGTCCTGATGGGCGATTACTTGCTTTCGCGCGGCTTGTTGCTCGCCTTGAAGCACAAAGATTATCGCTTTCTCGAAATCGTCTCCGACGCGGTCAAGCGCATGAGCGAGGGCGAACTGTTGCAAATCGAAAAAACGCGCACGCTCGACATCGACGAGAACACTTACTTCAAAATCATCTCCGACAAAACCGCCTCGCTCATCGCCACCTCTTGCGAAATCGGCGCGGCGTCGGCGAGCGACGACGGCGAAATCCGAGAACGCTTGCGCCAGTGCGGCGAAGCCATCGGAATCGCCTTCCAAATCCAAGACGACATTTTGGATTATCTCGGCAAAACCTCAAAAACGGGAAAGCCCGTCGGCGGCGACATCAAGGAAAAGAAAATCACCCTGCCGCTCATCTACGCGCTCACGAAAGCCGACCCCAAAAAGCGAAAAGCCATCATCGCTTTGCTCAAAAGCGACGAGAAGCGCGCCTTGTTCAGCCAAGACATCATCGCTTTCGCCACCGAAAACGGCGGCATTGAATACGCCGAGCGAACCGCCAAGAAGTTCGCGCAAAAGGCTCTCGACGCGCTCGCGCCTTTTCCCGACTCGCCCAGCAAACGAGCGATGGAACGCTTCATCAACTTCGCCGTCTCGCGTCAAAATTAGAACTGCCCGCCCAACGCTCGACGCGAAAACGACACGCCTTCGCGTCATTCTGAACGGAGCAAAGCCCGTCTTCGCGGAACGGAGCTCGCGCCAACGTCAATCCGCCATCAAGCTCAACCCCAATTCGCGCCCTTCCAACCCCAAACTGAAACGTATTGCGTCGCGCTCCGCGTTGTGCGCTTGAACTCGTCAAAGATGTCCTTTCCAAGCGCGTCGCAAGACGCTTTTGTAATTCGCAAATTTTTCACGAAATAGGGCGTAGTTTGGCTGGCTCTCAGAACAAAAAAATGAAGCAGTATTAGCGATGGGCGACGAACTTAAAAACATCGTTCTGGTCATTGAAAGTTACTTCTTCTACGCGGTGGCGCTATTGATGCCGCTTTTTGCGATCGTGGCTCTCGTCAATCGCTTGCGCGTTCCGAACGTTCGGTTGAGCGTTTGGCACGGCGCGCTGTTCGGTTATCCGCTTCTGCCAACGCTATACGCTTTCGCTCAACTCTGTTGCCTCGTGATTGGCGCGTTCATCGGCAACGAGGAATCCGTCATCAAGTTCGCGCTCTACTTCATGGCGAGCGTCTTTTGGTTCATCGGCGCCAGCGCGTCGGAACAGCGATTGCTCACCGACGAAGGCGTCGTGCAAAACGTGCATAGTCCCAAAAAGTCGCTTCTGCGTTGGAGCGAAGTGACGGATTACTTCGTCAAGCGCAAACGCTTCTACGCGGAGTATCGCTTCTTTCACGGCAAGCCCGCTCCCATTTCGACGGGGTCGTCAAAATCGAAATCGAGAAGCAAGTCTAACGCTTGGAACGTCGTCGTGATTCGCGTGCCGAATCGACAAAAGCAAGCGTTTGAAGCCATCATCCGCGAAAAGCTCGAACCGCGGTTCGATGTCGATCCCATCAAAATTTATCGCGGAGAATTCAAGCCGTAGCGCAAGCGATGAAGCATCCGCCCGCTTACTACGCCGATTATCTCCAACTCGACAAGATTCTCTCGGCGCAATCGCCGCGCAGCGCGGAGTTTGGCAAGCCCGCGCACGACGAAATGCTCTTCATCACGACGCATCAAGTCTTTGAAATTTGGTTCAAGCAAATTCTGCACGAGTTGGATTCCGTGCGAGAAATGTTCTTGGGCGATTATGTCGACGAGAAAAGCATCGGCGTCGCCGTCTCGCGTCTGAACCGCGTCGCAACGATTCAAAGCGCGCTCATTGAGCAGTTCAGAATTTTGGAGACGATGACCCCGCTCGACTTCTTGGAGTTCCGCGATTTTCTTTCGCCCGCCTCAGGCTTTCAAAGCGTTCAGTTTCGCTTGATTGAAAACAAGCTCGGCTTGAAGCGTCAGGCGCGCCTCGACTTCAACGACGCGCCTTACGACAAGCGACTTTCCGAAGCGCATCAAGCTCTCGCGCAACGCGCCGAAATCGAGCCGTCGCTTTTCGACCTCGTGGAAAGATGGCTTGAACGCACGCCGTTCTTGAAGTTCGGGGATTTTGACTTTTGGCGAAGTTACAAAGAAGCCGTCGAGCGCATGCTCGACCGAGACCGCGAAACGATCGAGCGAAATCCGACGCTGAGCGAAGCGGAGAAAATTCAGGAGCTTTCGCAACTGTCGCGCACCATCGAAAATTTCGCCGCGCTGTTCAGCGAAGAAAAGCACAAGGAATTCGTCGCCATGGGCGCAAGGCGACTTTCTTACGCCGCCACCAAAGCCGCCCTGCTCATTATGCTCTACCGCGACCAACCCATTTTGCATCTTCCGTTTCGATTGCTCACCGCCCTCGTGGAGATTGACGAATCGCTCGCCGCTTGGCGCTATCGCCATGCGTTAGTCGTTCAACGCATGATTGGAACCAAAATCGGCACGGGCGGCTCGTCGGGACACGCTTACCTGAAACAAACCATCGACGCGCACCGCATTTTCACGGATTTCTTCAACCTCTCGACATTTCTCATTCCGCGCTCGGCTTTGCCCGAACTGCCTGCGGAAGCGGAGCGCGAGTTGGGATTTTTTTACGGCTCGGAATCGCTCAAAAAATGAACAGGCTCGCGCCGACGTCAATTCCAAACACGTTGCCGCTGCGCTTCCCGACGTTGCGCACGTTGCGATTGTCGGCTCGATAAAACGCTTCGAAATTCAGCGAGGCTTGCTTGCCGAACATAATCGCCATTCCGCCCGAAACGCGCAGACTCGCGCCCGTCGATCGAGCGCGCACGCTCGGCTCGAACCGCTCTTCCGAAACGCTTTGATACACGTAGCTCGCCGAAAGAAACGGAAACGCCGACGTCTGTCGCTCGCCGAAAAAATACGCGACGCTCGGTCCGACGCCCCAAGTCGTGCGCGAAAACAGCGTTACGACGTTGTTTTTGTCGTTCTGTCCAATCGCCGCATACACGATTTCCGCGCCGACCGCCACTCGCTCGAACAAGAAATAGGCAAGGCTGGGGCGAAACGAAAACTCGGTGATGCGGTCAGATTCAATGCGCGCCGTCACGTTGGGTTGATAGAGCGCGCCGCCATAGTTGGCGTAGCTGATGGAACCTGAAAGCCTGACGCTGCCTTGGTCGAAAGCGTATCGCTGCGCGAGAGACGATTCGGGGAACGAAAGCCAGAAAAGAACGCTGAACGCGAAAAGTCGATGGCGCATCTTTGACGGAAATGGTTTTGACGGAAACGGAAAGATAGTAAATTGCCGACAACGATGATTGCGTCGAGGCTGGAGTTTGTTTGTTTCCGCGAAAGCGGATTCTCCGCTTGGTTTCGGAATGACGCGGAGGCGTGACGCTCGCCCGCGTCAGCGTTGGAGGCGTTTGCGACGCCTTTTGGAGAGCGTAGAGCCATTTCCCCGCCGTTTTGTTCGTTCTTGCCCATTGCGATTTCGTCTCAAAACGTTTCGAGAACGTTCTATGCAAGATTCTTCGCTGCAAAGCCTGATTTTAGAATCTGCCGAACTCGCCTATTGCGTCGTTGACGAAGCCGATCGCGTCGCGCAGATGAGCCCGTCGCTCGGCGCGTTGCTCGATGCGAACCCGTCGGACGCGATCGGTCAAAGTTTTTCATCGTTGCTCTTGCCGAAACTGCTTTCCGAACCGCCCGATTTGAGCGCGGACGCTTTGGAAGTTGACGTCGCGTTGCTCCATCGATTTCGCGCCCTTCAATTCCGTCTGACGAAAAAACGTCTGCCAGCCTCTCGCCCGCTTTGGCTCTTTCTTTTCGCCGACCTTACGAGCCAGAAGCGAGTGGAGCAAGACCTTGACCAAACGACGAAAATACTGCGCATCGTCGATGACCAACTGCAAGCCGTGCTCGATGCCGTGCCCGCCTACATCTCTTGGGTGAGCAAAGACGGCACGTATCTCGGCGCGAACCAACGCCTTGCCAATCTTTTAGGGCTGAAACTTGGGGACATCGTCGGTCAGCGCGTCGGCTTTCGCGGCGACGAGGTCTTCGAGCAAATCGTCAAAACCTTCTTCGCCACCGACGAGCGACAAATTTCCGCCGAGTATCGCATCGCCATTGACGACAAAAATCTCGTGATGCTGTTTTTCGGGCAGAAGTATTTCGACAACAGCGCGGCGGTCTTTGTGGGCGTTGACATTTCGCAACGCAAAGCGATGGAGGAGCAACTGCGCGAACAAGCCAAACTTTTGGAAGTCGCGCGCGACGCCATCATCGTCGTCGATGAAAACGACGTCGTGCTCTTCTGGAACAGCGGCGCGGAGCGGCTCTACGGCTGGAAGCGCGAGGACGCTTTGGGCAATCGCAAAGCCGATTTGCTTTACGACCACATCGAGTTCAAGCAACATTTCGAAGCCCAAGCGCGAGTCTTTCAAGACGGCGAATGGGAAGGCGAACTCAACCAACGCGCCCGCGACGGCAGAAAAATCGTCGTGCAAAGCCGCCGCACCTTGCTCGACGCGATTGGCAATCAAACCCGAAAGGTTCTCATCGTCAATACCGACATCACCGAGAAAAAATCGCTCGAATCGCAACTGCGCCGCAACCAACGTGTCGAGCACATCGGATTGCTCGCCAGCGGCATCGCTCACGATATGAACAACGTGCTCACGCCCATCATGGCGTCGCTCGAAATGCTTAAACAAACGCTCTCCGACGAAAAGAGCCTCAAACGCATTTCCATGCTCGAAAACAGCGCGCATCGCGGCAAGGCGTTGATGGAGCAAATTTTGCTTTTCGCGCGCGGTCAGGAGGGCGAAATGAACGCGATGGATTTGCGCCTCGTCGTCAAAGACATCGCCAACCTCATCGAGCAAACCTTTCCCAAAAACGTCGCGCTCGAGGCGCGGTTTGAACCCAATCTGCCTTTCGTGCTTGGCGACAACACCCAATTGCATCAAGTCTTGCTCAATCTTGTCGTCAATGCCCGCGACGCGATGCCCAACGGCGGCAAAATCACCATTTCGCTCGCGCCCGTTTCCATCTCCGCCGAACAAGCGCGCGGCAATATCGACGCGCGCGCGGGCGATTATGTTCTGCTCGTCGTCAGCGACACGGGAACGGGCATTCCGCAAGAGCATCTCGATAAAATCTTCGACCCTTTCTTCACCACCAAGCCCGAAGGCAAAGGCACGGGACTGGGGCTTTCGACGGTGCTTTCCATCATTCGCGCTCACAAAGGGTTTCTAACGGTCGAGAGCGTCTTGAACAAAGGCACGACGTTCAAAATTTATCTGCCCGTCGCCACCGTCGACGCGACGAGCGCGCCTGCCGCCATGGGCGATGCCGCTTCGGACAAGGGCGCGGGCGAAACGATTTTGGTCGTCGATGACGACGAAGCCGTCGGCGAAGTCGCCGCCGAATTGCTGCAAAACGCGGGCTACAAAACCTTCCTTGCCAAAAACGGCGAAGAAGCCTTCACGATTTACGCCGAACATCGCGCCGACATTCGTCTCGTTCTGACCGATATGGTGATGCCGAAAATGGACGGCGCGAACCTCATTCGCGCCTTGCGCGCCATTCAGCCGAGCCTCGCCATCGTGGCGATGAGCGGCTTGATGGACAAAGAAAAATTGATGAAGATGGCAGGCGTGGGACAAGATTCGTTCATCACCAAGCCCTTCACGGGCGAAACGCTCTTGCGCGTGGTTCGCCAACGCTTGCGACCTGAAAAAGCCAATGCCTGACTACGCCTTGTTGTAGAGCTTCAAGACGGGCTCTCGGAGCGCGCCGCCCGCGTCGGAGCAAAGAAACGCAATCGCGTCCGCAATCGCTTCGGGCTTGACCCAGTCGTCAAAGTTCGCGTCAGGCATCGAGGCGCGATTCGCAGGCGTGTCAATCACGCTCGGCGCGATGACCGATGCAATCACCCCGCTCGCGTTGCCTTCCGCGTTCAAGAGTTCGGATAGCCGAAACAAAAGCGACTTCGATAGCCCATACTCCGGCGCGAACGTCCCATTTTTCAAGTCAATCCCCGGACGCGCCCCAATCAGCACGATTCTGCCGCCGCCTTGCCGCTTCATCGCCGCAAAAACGGGCTTGGCGATGGCGAGCGCGGAGTAAAAGTTCAGCCGAAGCATTTTCTCAAACGACTTCTGCGTCATTTCGGCAAGCGTTCCGAGCGCAAAACCGCCCACGAGCAAAATCGCCGCGTCGATGCGACCGTATTTTTCCGCGCAGGTCTTCACGAAACGCTCCGCGTCGCTTTCATTTGTGACATCAAGTTCGTGAAGGTCTAATGCCGCGCTTTGCTTCCGAAACGCCTCGTCGACAGGCGCGTTCGGTTCGAGCGTTGCGGCGATTTGATAGCCTAAATCCAAAAATTTCTTGACGACGGCGCGCCCCAAATTCCCCGCGCCCCCCGTGATGATGGCGGTTTTCTTCATTGGCAAGCGATTAAGGTTGATTGCGAAACGCGAATTTACGAGAGAAAGCGCGCTTTGCGAGCGATGCCGAAAAGACGAAGGGACTAATGAATCTAAATATCTTTATTGTGTCCCATCTGTCCTTTTTCCGTATCGTATGTTCTGCAAAATTGCGCGAAAAATTTGACGGGAGGGACAGTATTTGTCCCACTAACCGATTTATCTTTCCATCGTATAGGAGGAAGCCGAAGATGAAGAAAGCCTCACGCACGCCGATACGCCGAATCCTCTGGATAGACCAGCAACTCCGAGAAGGTCGCTACCCCAATCGCAATCAACTTGCCGAAGCCTTGGAGGTGGATCCCAAGACGATTCAGCGCGACCTTGACTATATGCGCGACCAGCTCGACGCGCCCATTGAGTTTTGCCGCAAGCGCAACGGATACCATTACAGCGAGCCAAATTTTTTTCTGCCAATGATCAACTTGCGCGAGCGCGACGTGTTCGCTTTCGTCATCGCCGAAAAAATCTTGAAGCAGTGCGAAGGCGCGGCATATTACAAGGAAATTCAAGAGGTTCTCAACAAAATCTCCAACTTCCTGCCCGATGCGATATCCGTTCAGGAAGCGGCGAAGTTGTTCGAATTCGAATCGGCGCGCTCATCGCCCGTCGATGCCCAAAAAATCGCGCTTCTGCAAGAATGCGCGCGACTGAAAAAGGTCGCCATCATTCAATACTACTCCTTTCACGGGCAAGAAAAAACCACGCGCTCGATTCACCCTTATCACCTGCTCAACCACGAGGGCAGCTGGTATTGCGTCGCCTATTGCGTCTTGCGAAACGACATTCGCACCTTCGCCATCAGCCGAATGCTCTCGATTGAAGGCACAAACGAAAAGTTTGAAAGAGCGAAGGATTTTAACATCAAACGGTATGTTCAGGAAAGTTTCAGCCTGACGCGCGAAACCAAAGACATCACGGCGCGCATCAAGTTTTCGCCATATCAGGCGCAATGGATCCGCGAAAAGCGTTGGCATCCAACGCAGACGATTGAAGAACTGCCTGACGGCGGGCTAATCCTTACGCTGACCGTCAAGGGCATCGCAGATCTGAAGCGATGGATTCTCAAATACGGCGCGGAAGCCGAAGTCCTGTCCCCTGCGGAACTTCGGTCTGCCATCGCCGAAGAGGCGCGACTTCTGTGCGGGAAATACTTCAAAAATTTTTCAGACAACATGTAACGATCGGCAAGGATTCTCGGCATTGTGCGTAGAGGGCGTTCAAATCCGCTCACCACGATTTGAGCGTTTTGCGCTTTGGCGACGCGCAATGGGGTTTTGACAATCTTGTGACAAATTTTTCACAGTTCTTTGACAACATCTTTCGCCCTTCTTGCGATATTAGGCGCGTCTGGAGCTCAAAACTGGACGCGAGACGAAGCTTTGAATTAGATTTAGAATTTTCTTGGCTTATGAAACTTTCTGCGACAATCTTCGTTATAGCGGGCGTAAAGACGCTCAAAATTTCCCCCCAAATTTTGGGCGTCTTTTTGGTTTTTTAACATCTAAAACAGTTAGAAAGGAGGCCATATGGACTTCATAGAGCGAATCTTTGCGCTGCTTGAAATCGACCGAATGCTGAAAAAGCGGGAGATAGTCAACGCGGTTACTATATCGCGTCGCTTTGATGTGAGTCGGAGAACTGCCGAGCGTTTGATTGATGACTTGGAACAGCTGGTAGGGAAAGGCTCGCTACAATACAACAGGCAGCGAGAGTCCTTTGAGTATGTCAATCGCCACAATCACATCAGAACGCTTGTTGAGATCGTGGCGCGTCGCAAGACTTTTTCATCGTTCGTCTTTGAGATGATACAGCTCGCGGAGAATGAGTCGCAGAGATGTATTTTGTATCGGCTAATAGACAGAATTGAGGCTGAGCTGCCAGGTTCGCAGTTTTACTTGAACGACGACAGCTACGGCTTTGAGCCGCCAACGGCGAGACTGAATCTTGACGATGCGTATTTTCTTTTGCAGGCGATTAAAGCGTCTCGCAAGGTGGAGATTGAATACTACTCGCCAAGCAGTCAAATCGCCGCGCGCTATGTCATT
This sequence comes from Chloroherpetonaceae bacterium, assembly GCA_025055975.1. GTDB lineage: Bacteria > Bacteroidota > Chlorobiia > Chlorobiales > Thermochlorobacteraceae > JANWWM01. Next base: position 39,963 of record JANWWM010000038.1, read on the forward strand.
TGCCCTTACGAGCTGCGCTATGTGCAAAGCATTTGGCGTCTCGTCGCGCTTTGCGACAGAACGGGCGAGGCAAAGGCGTTTGAACTGCACAACATTTTCGGCGTAGCATTCCGCGACGAGTTTTTCCAAAAGCGCGACCTCTATGTCGATGGCGTGCTTCGCAACGCGGGATTGATTGAGTTTGACCGAGGCGAGCATAAGGTTAAAATCGAGTTTGCGCCGCCCATCTCGCACGTCATCAGCAATCGGTTTTACCACGACACGCAAACACTCACGACGCTCGCCAACGAGCACGTGCTCTTTTCGGCGACCGTGAAAGATTTGGATGTCGTCAAGCGGTGGGTGATGAAATATATGCCCTACGCAAAGGTGATTGAGCCTGCGATTTTGCGCGACTCGATTCGGCGCGACTTGGAGCGTTGGATTGTAGGTTAACGAGACGCAAGATGATTATCGGATAGAAACGATGGCGAGGCGGGGCGGAGCAATCCGCCCCTTTTGTTTTCGACGCGGAGAAATTGCGTAGATTTTGCGTTTTGCGAACCAATGCCATCTCGCCTATGCTGAAAAAATCCGTCGTCTTGTTCTGCTTTGTCTTCTGCGCCTGTTCGTCCAACGACAAGGAAGCCAAACCAGCCGCCAAGCGCAACGTAACGGGCACGCTCATCGAGCATAAGAACTTTCCTTCCAAACACGTGCCGCCGCGCCAAGTCGATGTATGGCTGCCGAGCGGTTACGATGCGTCGAAACGCTACGCGGTTTTGTATCTGTGCGACGGACAAAACGGCTTCGACTCCGCCACTGCCCACATCGGCGTGGATTGGGGCGTTGACGAGACGCTGACGCGGCTTTCCGCCGAAGGAAAAATCGAGGATGTCATCGCCGTCGGGGTTTGGAACGCGCCGAATCGCTACGGCGAGTATATGCCGCAAAAAGCCTACGAAGCGCTCCCGCCGTCGACGCGCGATTCCATGCGAGCGCGTTATCCGATGCAAAAAATCGCTTCCGACGCTTATCTCAAATTCATCGTCGAGGAACTCAAACCGTATATCGATTCCGCCTACGCCACCAATCCCGAACCTTCCGCGACGGCGATGATGGGGTCAAGCATGGGCGGTTTGATTTCGCTCTACGCGATTTGCGAATACCCCAACGTTTTCGGCAAAGCCGCTTGCCTCTCGACGCATTTCCCTGCGGGCAATGGCGTCGTGATTGACTATCTCAAAACGCATTTGCCCGACCCCAAAACGCACAAAATCTACTTTGACTTCGGCACGGAAACGCTCGACAAAGACTACGAACCCTACCAACGCCGCGCCGACAGCGTCATGGCGCAAAGCGGCTACAAACTCGGCGAAAATTGGCTCACGCGAAAGTTCGAAGGCGACGACCACTCGGAACGCTCGTGGCGAAAACGTTTGCACGTTCCGATTCTGTTTTTGTTCGGAAAGCAAACGCGACTCGAGTGAAAATCGCTTGCCTTCGGAAAAGCGCGATTTTATGATTCTGTTTATGCCTCGTCCAAAGACTTACGTCGAAAAATGAATCTCATCAAAAAGTTACCCGACGCAATCGCCAACAAAATCGCGGCGGGCGAGGTCGTGCAGCGTCCCGCGTCCGCCGTTAAGGAACTGTTGGAAAACGCCATCGACGCGGGCGCGGACGAAATTACGCTCATCGTCAAGGACGCGGGCAAAACGCTCATTCAAGTCATTGACAATGGCTGCGGAATGAGCGAAGCAGACGCGCTACTCTGCTTTGAGCGCTTTGCCACGAGCAAAATTTCGTCGCCCGACGATTTGGAAAACCTGCATACGCTCGGCTTTCGCGGCGAAGCGCTCGCCAGCATCGCCGCCGTGGCGCAAGTGGAACTCAAAACCAAACGACGCGACGAGGCGCTCGCTTCGCTCGTGCGCATTGACGGCGGAGCGTTCCAAGAAACGTCCAAAACCAACGCGCCCGACGGCACGTCGATCGCGGTTCGCAACCTCTTCTACAACGTGCCCGCGCGACGCAAGTTTCTCAAATCTGACCAAACCGAGTTCAAGCACATCTACGAGACCATCGTCGCCCAAGCGCTCGCGCGCCCCGAAATCAAGTGGAAATTCATTAGCGACGGCGAAGAGGTCTTCAACCTTGCGACGCATAGCCTCGCGGAGCGATTGGAGCGTTTCTTCGGGAAGGATTTTTCCAAAGGCTTGATCGAGTTCAACGAGATGAACGACTTTGCCAACCTGCAAGGCTATCTTGGCAAGCCCGCGATGATGAAACGCCCGAAGAACGAGCAATTCCTTTTTCTCAATCGGCGCGTCGTGCAGAGTCGCCAACTGCATCACGCGATCATGCAAGGCTACGGCGAATTGTTGGGCGAGCGCGAACAGCCGTTCTACCTCGTTTATCTCGAAATGGAGCCGCGCCGCTTCGATGTCAATATCCACCCGACGAAAATGGAGGTTCGCTTCGAAGACGAGCGCAATCTTTACAACCTCTTGCTCTCCGTCGTCAAACGCGCCGTGAGCGGAATGGATTTTTCGCCAAGCGTGAAAATCGAGGAGAAACCCATTCGTTTCGAATCCGACGTCGCTCGCGCCAACGGTCTCCATTCGCCCGCGACATCGGATTTTCCGGGCGTTCAAAAACGCTTGCGCTACGACGAGCGCGAGAGCGAATTTCGCAGCAGCAACGCCCTTTACGCCGAGTTCAAGCGCGAAACTTTCGGCGAACCGATTTCAAAAACGCCCTCGCCGCAAAACGCGCGTTCAACCGAATCCGAGCCGCCCTCGCTTTTGCCCGTCGACGAACCGCCGCCTCGAGACGAGCCTCAACGCCGCGAACTCGAACTCATCTTTCAATCCTCCGAGCCTGAATCGGAGCGCGCGCTCGGCGCGTATCCCGTGCAGTTGCACAATCGATACATTCTCACGCAAATCAAGTCGGGCTTGATGATCATCGACCAACACGTCGCGCACGAGCGCATTTTGTATGAACGCGCTCTCGCCGCAATGGACGCGGGCATTTCGAACTCGCAACAGCTGCTCTTTCCGCATCGCATCGAGATGAAACTTTGGGACATGAAAATTTTGGAGGATTTGCGTCCCGACTTGGAGCGATTGGGATTTTCGTTTCGTCAGTTTGGCGCGAATTCCGTCGTCGTCGAGGGCGTTCCGTGCGATGTCAAGCCTGGGCGCGAAGAAAGAATTTTGTATGAACTCATCGAGCAGTATTTGGACTATCAGCAACGATTGAGACTTGAAAAGCGCGACAACATCGCCAAGTCTTTCGCCTGTCGCAACGCGATTATGGCGGGCGACAAACTTTCGCAACGCGAGATGTCGATTCTCATCGACCAACTCTTTGCGACGTCCATGCCGTATGTGTGTCCGCATGGGCGACCCATCGTCATCAAACTCTCGCTCGCGGAGTTCGACAAGATGTTCGGGAGGACTTGAACATGACTCGGCGCGAGTTTCTGCGTTCCGCGCTTTTTTCGGCGGCGAGCGTCGCGCTCTCGCCCGTCGCCAACGCATTCGCGTCGCGTTTCGAGCGGCGCAAGTCGGATTTCGTTTTCGCGCGTCTCGCCTACGCTTCGGGCAATTGGAACACCGACGAGAGAATGCCCTCAAACGTCATTCACTCGCTCGTTCAATACACGACCATTAGCGTCAATCCGAAAGAAAAAATCGTCGCGCTCGATTCGCCCGAAATTTTCGACGCGCCGTTTTGCTATTTGAGCGGGCATCGGCTCGCGCAGTTTTCAAGCAAAGAGCGCGAGAATTTTGAACGCTACGTTCGCAACGGCGGATTCGTCTTCGTCGATGACTGCAATCACGACATCGACGGGCTTTTCGCAAAATCGTTCGAGGCGACGATTGCGAGCGTCTTTGGCGCGACCGCGCTGAAAAAAATTCCTAATTCTCATCCGCTCTATCGCTGCTTTTTCGATTTTCCGAGCGGACCGCCCACGACCTCGCTCGAACTCAACGGCTGGGGCGACGATTTGGTGCACGATTATCTCAAAGCCGTCGAAATCGACGGGCGCATCGGAATTCTTTACAGCAACAAGGATTACGGGTGCGAGTGGGATTACGATTTTCGCAACAAGCGTTGGTTGGCGGAAGACAACACCAAGTTCGCCGTCAACATCATTCTCTACGCCCTCGCCAGTTAGAGGCGCCCTCAGGTCTGGCTTCCCTGCGACGAGTTTTCGGCTTCGTTCAGAACGATCGTTCTCGGCTTCATCAAGCGTTTTCGCCTGTCGCAAATTTGCGACGATGGAACCGAAAAGACGTCGCTTTTGGGCGACGCATTCCGCCGTTTCGCAGCGGACTTGCGAACATGCGTTCATTTTCGCGCCAAAACCCGCGTTGGCACGCCGTTTGAGCTTTCAAGTCAAAAAAGCCAAGAGTGAGCGAACTGATTCTCATCATTGACGGCGATTTGCAGGAGCTTCGTCGATTGCGAGAAATTTTGGCGCGCGAGGGGTTCGACATTATGACCGCAAGCGACGAAAAAACCGCGCGCGAACTCTGCTCGCGCTTGCCCGTTCGGCTCGTGCTTGGCGACGCGCAGATGCTTGGCTACTCGGCGAAACAGACGAAGCGAGCGAAAGAATAATCCGTTCAGATTGGCGCGCGAACGTTCAGTGCGAAATGCCCAATTGCGAAAGCAGTTTGTAGAAATGCGTGCGGTTCACGCCAAGCATTCTGGCGGCTTCGCTGACGGACGAGGCTTTTTGGAGGGTTTTTTTGAGGTAGAGTTTTCGGAACTCCGTTTCGGCTTCGGCGAGGGTTTTGCCAACGCGGACGGGCGTTTCCGCTTCGCTCGTCTCGACGATTTCTTTTGGCAAATCGCTTATGCCAATCACCCCATCTTTTGCCAAGACGGCGCAGCGAATCATCACGTTTTCAAGTTCGCGAACATTCCCAGGCCAAGAGTAGTTCTCCAACGCCGCAAGGGCTTCGTCCGAAAGTTTGCAAACGACGTTGCCGACCGCGTGCTTTTTGAGAAAATGCGCGGCGAGCTCCTCGATGTCTTCGGGACGCTCGCGCAAGGGCGGCAGAAGGAGCTCGACGACTTTCAGGCGATAGTATAGGTCTTGACGAAACTTGCCCTGCTCGACGAGTTCTTTGAGGTTGCGGTTCGTGGCGCAAATGAGACGCGCGTCGAGCTTGTGTTTTTTGACGCTGCCCAAACGCTCAAACTCGCGCTCTTGCAACACGCGCAACAGTTTGGCTTGAAGCGCGAGCGGCATTTCGCCGATTTCATCGAGGAACAGCGTGCCCAGGTGCGCGGTCTCGAGTCGACCTTGTTTGGATTTCGTCGCGCCCGTGAACGCGCCTTGTTCGTAGCCGAAGAGTTCGGATTCCAAAAGGTCGTTGGGAATGGCGGCGCAATTGATGGCGACGAAGGGCTTGTCTTTGCGTCGGCTATTGTCGTGAATGGCTTTTGCGAAGAGTTCTTTTCCCGTGCCGCTTTCGCCCAGAAGGAGCACGGTCGCGTCGGTGGCGGCGATGCGCGAGGCGATCTTCAAGGCTTCAAACAGCGCAAGGCTTGAGCCGACGATGTCGTCGCACTTAAAAGCGTTCCGCAAATCGCGCATGTTTTTCGTCTCGTCCGAAATGATTTTCCTTTCCAACGTCGTGATTTCATCGGAGACCGCCAAGTTTCGCACGATTTGGTCGGCGAAGGCTAAAAGATAAGAGAGGTCGTTGGACGTGAAGGGATTGTCTTTGTTGCGCCTGTCGAGATACACCGCGCCGAAGGCTTTGTCGCCATAGACGAGCGGCGCGCAGAGCGCGGCGGAAATGCCCAACCGAATGACGCTCTTTTGTTGCGCGAAATTCGTTTCGCCTCGAATGTCTTCCGCCGTCGGCTTCAAACTTTGAATCGTGGAGCGAATCACCGAGAGACTCATCTCTTCGGCTTCGGCTTTGGCTTCGGGAGAGACGTTGCGCGAGCAGATGGATTCGATTTCGCCTTTTTTGTCGACGAGCACGATGAAACCCGCGTCGGCTTGGAGTTCGCGCACGATGATATCGAGCGCGGTTTCCATCAACTGCTCTTTTTGCGTTTTCCCCGAAAGCGCGATCCCCGTCGCGTAGAGCGCTTGCAGACGGCGATTTTCTCGCTTCAACCATTCCATTTCTTGCAGCAAGGCGGGGTTCGTGGCGCTCAACGAGGCTTGTCTGACCGACTCCAAAACGAATCGGAACAAATTTTCCAACTTTTTTTGAGCGTCAGGCAAGTTGGCGCGTTTCAGCTCCGACGAGACCTCCATAAAAAGCGCGGCTATCGCGGAGGTCGCATCGTTGAGGTTGAACGTTTGAGGCATTTGAACAACTTTTTGGGGCTGTTTCAAGAATCACGTCTTGCGTTTCGCATCTCGCTCTCTCCTCGAAGCCCCTGCCAGACGCGAAGGAAAGCGACGCTTTCGCAAAACTTGACGAAAAAGCAGAACTTTCCGCGATCGCGACGCTCTGCGCGTCGTGTCGCCGAAACTTACGAAATTCGCCACGACCCTCAAACGCTCGCCCCTGATCAACGACGGCGCGTCGACGGCTTTTCGAGTCGCGTCGCCTCGCCATCGGAAAGATAAGACCAAGCGCGAGCGACGCGGCTTTTGCGACGCAAAAAACTTTGATAACTTGAAAATCATTTGTTCAATTCTGAAACGTCTTTGGCTGAACGATGTCGCTGGAATCCATCGCCGAACTGGAAGCGAAACTGCTCGCCGCGCCGCGCGACAAGGAACGAATCCCGCTGCTGCTGGCGCTGTCGCGCAAACTTGCCAACCGCGACGAGCGACGCGCCCTCGCGCTTGCCGAAGAAGCCTATCATCTTCAAATTCGTCGCGATCGCCAAAAGCCCGAATCGCTCTCGATTCTCGCTCAAGCCTTGAACCTGATGTCGATTTGCCTCTACCGTCTTTCCGATTACAATCAATCGCTGCGAAAGGCGGAAGACGCGCTTGCCTTCGCCGCCGAAGCCCAAGACGAAATCCAACTCGCCGAAGCGCAGATGAGCATCGGGCGCGCGATGTGGAGTTTTGGCAGTTACGAAACCTCGCTTTCCGCCTACGGCGAAGCTCTGGCGCTCTATCATCGCAAGGGCAATCAAGACGGCGTGGCGCAAGCCTTCAACAATCTCGGCACGGTCTATCGCTCGCAAGGCAACTACGACGACGCCATCGCCGCCTATCAAAAGTGCCTCAAAATCTGGGAATTGATGAACGACGATTACGGCGTGGCGCAAGTCCTCAACAACCTCGGCAACATCTACAACGAAACGGGCAAATACGACGACGCGCTCGAAGTCTATCAGCAAAGCCTCGAACTGTTCAAGAAATGCGGCGACTTGGTGAGCGAACTGGGCTTGACGCACAACATCGGCAACATCTACGCTCACTTGGGCGATTACGCCAAAGCGCTCGAACGCTATCAATCCGAACTGACGAAAAGCCGCGAACATCAACTTGCGCAAGCGGAATCTTTCGCCCTCGATGGCATCGGACAGATTTACTTCAAGATGGGCGACCACGCGCAAGCGCTAACGGTCTTTGAAGAAAGCCTAAAACTTGCCGAAACGATGGGCGACAAGGTTAGCGTTGGCGAATCGCTCATCAACGTCGCTTCGGCGCATCAAACGCTCGGCGATTTGGAAAAAGCCAAGCGAACCTTCGAGCGCAGTCTGCAAACGTTCCGCGACGTTGGGCATCAATTCGGCGAGGGCTTGTCGCTGCACGGTTTGGGGGCGGTCTATCGACAAATGGGCGACGCGGAAAACGCGCATCGCTTCTTGAATCAAAGCCTCAGCCTGCGTCAGCGCCTTGGCGACAAGCGCGGCGAATGCGAGGATTGCTTGGAAATTGGCAAGTTCTATCAAGCCTTCCCGAACTTCCGCGCCTCCGTCGATTGAGAAATCTCGTTCTTACAAGAGCAAACCCATTCCAAAGATGAGGCGCATATCGGCGGGCGAATTCTCGCGGAATCCCCAAACGAGAGAGGCGCGGAACAATCCCAAAATGCCGCCCAAGCCAAAGCCCGCCTCGTAGTATTGACGCGGAACGCCGTTCAGCCAAACTCGCGCCGCGCCGCCCCTGACGAAGAGTTGCAGGAAACGTTCCGCCGCCCAATCAAAGCCAATCGCTTCAAACGGCACGGATTGAAAGTTGTGCTCGACGTTGAGCGTTAGGATATATTCGCCCACGAACTCCTTTCGTCCCAATCCCAACAACGCGCCTTGCTCAGCGAAATACGCAATGGGCGACTCCGTGCTGAAATAGCGTTGCGGAACTTTGTCCGCGCCCAGCAACGCGCCCGCTTCGGCAAAAACGAGCAAATGCGGCGCGAGCAATCGATCGCCGAAAAAGGCGTTCTTCTTGAACGCCGTTACTGCCCAAAGGCGCGTGAACTCAAAATCGCTTCCGAGCGGCGACGACGAGTGCTCGATTTCGCCCTTCGCCCAAATCGGCGAGCGCAAGCCGAGAAGCGGCAAGCGCAGTCCGTATTCCGCCGACAAGACGAGGCTTCGCGCGTTGCCGTCGCGTATCGCGGGGTTCGGGCGGAACGGAACTCGACGGCTGAAAACGCTGTAATTCGTCTCGTTTCGCATTGAGCGCTCGGTCTGGCTGCGATAGCCCAACGAGACGAAGAGGTTCGACTTCGGCTGATGAACGAAAGCGAGTTTCCAACCCTGCGCTTGAAAGTAGTTGTGATAATCCTCTTTGTAGACGAGGGCGGAATAAGCGTTGGAGATGTCCCACGGCGTAAGCCATTCGGGGGTGAAGGACGTGGTTTTGTAGAAGTCAAGCGAAACGCCCACGACGCGCTTGTCATCGAGCCATTGCGTCGCGCCCGCCGTCCACAAGACCTCTTCGCGCTCGAAGCCGTAGCCGACGCTTCCTCGCGCGTCGGTCGTTTTCATAAGCGAGTCGAGATGGAGTTGCGCGCCAAGAAACCAACCCTCGACGCGATTGAAGCGAATCATCGGCACGTCGAGCAAACCCAATCCGCTTATGCCGCCAACGCTGACCCCGCCGCCGCGCCCTTGCGCGATGAGCATTCCGCCAATCGCGCCGCGCGGCTTGAATTGCGACGCGATGGATTTGGCGCTGTCGAGCGTTTGATACGCCTTGACTTCTTCGGCGGTGAGCGAGACGAAATCGCGCCCCTGCCAAAAAAGCGAATCGAACCGTTCGGCGGTCGGAGCCTTCTGCACGAGTTTTTGAACGAAGAGCGAATCGGGCACGCCCACGTTGATTTTGTAGTTGCGAATCGCCGTCGTCGCAACGAAGGAAATGCGCGGCAGTTCAATCAAGCCGCCGCCGACCGAGACCGTCAAGCCGCCTTCAATGACTTGATTTGCGGGAAGCCAATAACCGCGTCCTAATGAATCCGTGAAATACTCTTGCGTTTGCTTGTAACGAAAGACCGCGTCCTCAATGTAAGGCAAGCGAAAACCTGCGGTGGGCTCGACATCAACGCCGATGAGCGCGTAAGCATTGCTCGCAATCCGAATTTGACCCTTGAAGAGCGGAAGGAACTTCGACTGCGGCAACAAGCGCAACGTGTAGAACTCCACGTCGTCGGCTTTTTTGATTTCGACGAGTTCGTATTTGTAGTAATCGAGCGCGTCGTCGGCGATGGGACCAACGACCTTGTTGCCCGAAATCCAAATGCGCTCTTCGGAAAAATCCACGAGAAAACGCAAGCCTGCCGAGACCGCCGCGCCCGACCCGCGCAAATCCGACTTCACGTTTTCCGTCAAGCGTTCTTGAACGACGACCTCGCGGAGCGTGTCGCCCTTGCGCCAATAGCCGTTGGCAAAGACCTCCGCAATGGCGGCGATGGACGTGTCGGATTTCAACAGTTGCTTGCGGTAGGCTTCGACTTGATAGGTTTCGAGCGAGCGGCGTTGCGAGCGTTTGTAGCGAATGGCGCGGCGAATGATGGTCGTGGCTAAATCTTCGTTGGCGCTCACGACGATTTCCGACGCGGTTACCTCGCCTTGCTTCAAGCGAATGTCTCGTTCCAGCGAAAGCGCGACGGCAATTTCTTCGCGGTAAGTTTCGTAGCCCACGAAGCGAACTTCGAGCGCGTATCGTCCTTCGGGCACGTTCAGCCGAAACGCGCCGTCGTTGTTGGTTCTGGCGCCCTTGACGACCTTCTCCCCTTGCTTTAATTGAACCGTTGCGCCAATGAGCGCTTCGCCCGTTTTCGCGTCGGTAACTTTTCCCGACACGGTTTGCGAAAGCGACGCGGAAAGAAAAAGAACGCCGTGCGCGAGCGCGAGAAGCATCACAGAGCGCATATCGGATTGGAGTTGGCGGTTAGTCGTTAGACGTTAGGCGTTAGAGTTTCGTTTCCTCTGCGGTCATTCCGAGCGCCAGCGAAGAACCCGTGGCGGATTTCGAGTTGCGAATTGAATCTGTCCGCTTCTTCGAAAGTGGATTCTTCACTCCGCTGCGCTCCGTTCAGAATGACGGCATCAAGCGTTTTTGCTTGTCATTCCGAACGTTTTTGCGTCGTTTCAAAAATCGCTCGTCATTCCGAGCGCGGCGAGGAATCCACGTTCATTTCATTGCGATTCGGGCAGCGAATCAAACGGCACGTCGAGGATTGGAAATTTCCGCCAGTCTTTGTCGTCGAAGTGCCACCACTCGCTCGGGTTGGGAATGAAGCCTTCGGCTCGCATCGCGTCGTGGAGTTTTCGACGATTGTCCAAAATGCGCTTCGGCAATCGGTCGTAATCGCTTCGGGCGGCTTCGACGAACTCGTCGTATCGCGTTGGCATTTCAAGTTCGTTGCCGAGCGAATCGACGAGCGTCAGATCCACCGCCGCCCCGCGATTGTGTTTCGAGCCTTTGCGAGGGTCGGCGACGAACGTCGGGTTCGGAACGACTTTCCAGAGTTCCCACTGCGCCGAAAGCGGTCGATACGCATCGAAAATTTTGAGTCCCAATCCTTCCCGTTCCAATCGCGCTTGGACTTTGGAAAGCCGCTCGGCGACGGGTTTTTGAAGCAAGCATCGCGCCGAAGGGTAGATGGCTTTTTTCATAAAGTTGTTCGTCGTGGCGTAGCGAATGTCGATTAAAATTCTCGGATTGACGGAACGCACATCGACGAGCGCATGGCGCGGTTGCGCAAAAATCGGCATAGAAAGCGAAAGCAGCGTTGAAACGAGGAGGGCGAGGAATTTCATACGCCGCGCGTTTCGGGAGCCCAAATGTATTTGTGCATTTGAAGTTGAAATCGGACGCGAAGCCTGTCGGCTAAAATCCACTCCGCGAGCGTTTGCGGGTGAAGTTCGCCGAAGACGACGGACATCAAGACGACGCATTTTTCCGTCAAACGATGTTCGGCGATGACCGTTTTTGACCAATCGTAATCGAGCCGCGAGCCGATGACGAATTTCACCTCGTCGGTTGGCGCAAGGAGTTCAAGGTTGCGATAGTCGTTGCGCTTCAACATTCCCGAACTCGGCGTTTTCATATCGATGATTTTTCGGACGCGCCTATCGACCTTGTCGCAAAGAATGCTTCCCGACGTTTCAAGCAGAACTTCGTAGCCCAAATCGCACAGGCGCGTCATCAACTCGTAGACAGGCTCTTGCAACAACGGTTCGCCGCCCGTGATTTCCACCAAGTCGCAATCGTAAGAGCGGACTTCCTCGATAATGCTGTCAAGCGAACGTTCTTCGCCCTCGTAGAAGGCGTATTCGGTGTCGCAATACGTGCAGCGCAGGTTGCATTCGGTCAGGCGCACGAACACGCACGGCAAGCCCATTCGCGTCGATTCGCCCTGAATCGAGAAGAAAATTTCGTTGACTTTGAGCATCGGTTTCATTGAGCGTTTGGCGCGAAGATAAAAGAAATTCAGTAGAGCAATCTTCCGCCGTCGACGCTTAAAATGTGTCCCGTGATGTAATCGTTCTCGGCGAGGAAAAGCATCGCCTTGACGATGTCGGACGGCGTGCCGACGCGGCGCAGAGGAATTTTGGAGAGAATGTCTTTCTCGAACTCCTTGTCGGCTTCGTTCAGAAGCACGGTGCCTGGGGCGATGGAATTGACGAGGATTTTCGGCGCGAACGTTTTGGCGAAAACTTTGGTGAGATGTTGCACGCCGACTTTTGAGGCGGTGTAGGGCGCATAGCGCCGCCAAACGAGTTCCGCCGAGACGTCGGAGATGGTGATCATTCTCGAGACGAAGTTCTGCTCCATCATCAACTTCGCCGCTTCTTGCATCGTGAAGAACGTGCCTTTGAGATTGGTGTCGACGAGAGAATCCCAATCTTTCTCGCTCACTTCGGGCAGGGGCGTGGGAAAAAAGTTCGAGGCGTTGCAAATCATCAAGTCCAAGCGCTCGAAGCGGGTTCGGAAAAGAAGAAAGGCGCGTTTGATGGAACTGACTTTGGAGATGTCGCACCGAATCATTTTCGCGTCGGGCGCGAGGGCTTTGAGTTCGGAGAGGGTTTCGAGCGCTTCTTGGCGCGAGGAGCGATAGGTGAAGCAAACGCGCCAGCCGCGCTCGGCGAGCGCCAGCGCCATCGCTTTGCCAAGCCGACCCGACGCGCCCGTGATGAAACACACGGGCGACGTCTCGCTCGGTTCGACGCGCTTGCGCTTCAAGCCCAAGTTCTTCAAGCTCACGCCTTTGAGCGACGATTTCAGGTTCGGCAGTTTCATTCGCGTGATCGGTTGAAAGCGACGCAACGCCAAAGTTTCAAACGCGGAACGCTTTGCGTCCCAAGAACTTCGCCTCGTCGCCGAGTTGCTCTTCGATGCGCAGCAGTTCGTTGTATTTGGCGATTCTATCCGTGCGCGAAAGCGAGCCAGTCTTGATTTGTCCCGCGTTGGTGGCGACGGCAAGTTGCGCGATGGTGGCGTCTTCGGTCTCGCCGCTTCGGTGCGAAATGACGCTCGAATAGCCATTGCGCTTCGCCAAATCGACGGCTTCGAGAGTTTCCGTCAGCGTGCCGATTTGATTGACCTTGACGAGAATCGAATTCGCAACGCCTTTTTCGATGCCTTGCGCGAGCCGCTTGACGTTGGTAACGAACAAATCGTCGCCGACGAGTTGAACGGTTTTGCCGAGTTTCTCCGTGAGCAATTTCCAACCGCTCCAATCGTCCTCCGCCATTCCGTCCTCGATGGAGATGATGGGATAAGCCTTCGCCCAAGATTCCCAATGCTCCGCCATCTGCTCGGAGGAGAGTTCGCGCTTGTCGGATTTTTTGAAAACATACTTGCCCTTGTCTTTGTCGTAGAACTCCGAAGCGGCAGGGTCGAGCGCGATGACGACCTCGTCTTTGAGTTTGTAGCCCGCCTTGCCGACGGCTTCAATGACAAGTTCAATGGCTTCCTCGTTGGATTTGAGATTGGGCGCGAAACCGCCTTCGTCGCCAACGGCGGTGCCATACCCTTTTGATTTGAGCAAGGCTTTGAGCGCGTGGAAAATTTCCGCGCCGCAGCGAAGCGCCTCGCTGAACTTTGAAAAGCCAAGCGGCACGATCATAAACTCCTGAAAATCGACGTTGTTGTCGGCGTGCGCGCCGCCGTTGAGCACGTTCATCATCGGCACGGGGAGAGTGTTCGCCAAAACGCCGCCGACATAGCGATAGAGCGGCAGTCCCGAAAAATCCGCGCCCGCTTTGGCGCAAGCGAGCGAGACGCCGAGAATGGCGTTTGCGCCCAGTTTGGATTTGTTTTCCGTGCCGTCAAGCTCAATGAGTTTTCGGTCAATCTCGGTCTGCTCCGTAACGAGCATTCCCGCGAGCGCGTCGTTGATGACGGTATTGACGTTCTCGACGGCTTTGAGCACCCCTTTGCCGAGATACTTCGTTTTGTCGCCGTCGCGCAGCTCGACGGCTTCGTGTTCGCCCGTCGACGCGCCCGACGGCACGGCGGCGCGTCCAAACGCGCTGTCGGCGTAGACATCGACCTCGACCGTCGGGTTGCCACGAGAATCTAAAATTTGGCGAGCGATGATTTTTTCGATGATTGGCATAAACAAGACGGGTTTTGCGAATTAGCAGAGACGACGCAAAGGTAAGCATTTTTGCGCGACTGCATCGCGCCGCCCGCAGCGATCACTCGCGGATTCCTCGCTTGCGCTCGGAATGACACGCAAAAAGGCTTGACGCCGTCATTCCAACGAAGCGCAGCGAAGCGAAGAATCCATTTTCAGAGAAGTCAAAATCGCAAGGTGAGCGCGCTCAATTCGCAATTCCCGCTTCGCAATTCGCAATCCGTCGTGGATTCCTCGCTGCGCTCGGAATGACGAAAGCAATAGCAGTCAGAACGCTTGAAGATAGGCAAGATTAGGCGCGATTTGCCAAGGCTAACGCTCTTGCGAAATGCGTTCGACGACGCAAACGGCATGCGCCACCGCGCCTTCTTCTCTGCCCACGTAGCCCATTTTTTCCGACGTCGTGGCTTTGACGGAAACCGCATCGAGTTCGATTTGCAAGGCGCGAGCGATGTTTTTGCGCATCTGCAAAATGTGCGGCGCGATTTTCGGCTTTTCAAGCAACAGCGTCGCGTCGATATTGACGGGCTTGTAACCGCGCTTCTCGATGAGTTTGCCCACTTTCTTCAAAAGCAAGAGCGAGTCAATGTCTTTGTAAGCGGGGTCGGTGTTTGGAAAATGTTTGCCGATGTCGCCGAGCGCGAGCGCGCCCAAGAGCGCGTCGCAAATCGCATGCAGAAGCACGTCCGCGTCGCTATGTCCGTCCAAACCTTTGTCGTGCGGAATTTCCACGCCGCCAAGAACGAGCTTCCGACCCGCGACGAGAGGGTGAATGTCGATTCCGATTCCGATGCGCATCAACGAGAACGTTTAGCGTGAAGCCGAGCGAAAATAGACGGAATTCGAGAGAAAGAAAAAATCGCCGTCGCGCTCTGAACGATTTTCGCCGTAACTTTGCGCAAACAAACGCGCTTGCGCCCGAAGCGATTTTGCGGATGACGCGATTTTGCGGATGACATTTCGCTTCGCAATCATTCATAGATTCCTCGCTGGCGCTCGGAATGACACGCGCAAAGGCTTGATGCCGTCATTCCAAACGAAGCGAAGCATTCAGATTCGCCAACGTCATTCTGAACGGAGCGGAGCGAAAATGCCGTCATTCTGAGCGGAGCGCAAGCGAAGCGAAGAATCCATTTTTAGAGAAGCGAGCGCGTTCAATTCGCAATCCGTGCGGATTCGTCGCTGGCGCTCGGAATGACAAGCGATGTTTCCGCGAAACGAGCGGCTCTGTTTCTGCGCCCACAATGAATTTTGCGCGATTGACGACGCAACCTAAACGATGCGCGGTCAATTCGCGTTAGACGGTTTGAAACTCAAACGAAGCGATAGCCTTGAAGCTCGAACTCGAAGAAAAATTGTTTGAGACAATCGGCGCGATTGCCGACGAAGAACGTCTGCCGTGTTACGCGGTTGGCGGCTATGTCCGCGACAAACTGCTTGGAAAGCCGTGCAAGGACATTGACATTATGGTCGTTGGCGAGCCGATTTCGTTTGCGAAAGCCGTCAAAGCGAGGCTGAATGGCTTTGCGTTTGCCGCGTTTGAACGCTTCCGCACGGCGCAATTCCGCCTGAACGACGTGGAGCTTGGCGAAGTCAAGTTGGAGTTCGTCGGCGCGCGCAAGGAAAGTTACGACCCCGATTCGCGCAAGCCCATCACGCAAATCGGCACGTTGGAAGACGACCTCTTGCGGCGCGACTTCACCGTCAACGCGCTGGCGATTTCGCTCAACCGAGAGCGATACGGCGAGCTGGTCGACTTGTTTGGCGGTCTTGACGACCTGCGCGACAAAATTCTGCGCACGCCGCTCGACCCCGAATCGACCTTTTCAGACGACCCGTTGCGAATGTTGCGAGCGGCGCGATTCGCGTCGAAGTTGGGCTTTGCGCTTCACCCATCGATTCCGCCCGCGATGGAAAAAATGCGCGCGCGCCTGAAAATCGTCTCGCAAGAACGCATCACCGACGAATTGCTCAAACTGCTGATGACCGAAAAGCCCTCCATCGGCTTCGAGATTTTGTTTCGAACCAAACTGCTCGACGAAATCTTTCCCGAACTGCCCGTTATGGCGGGCGTGGAGCAAATCGATGGAATGGGGCACAAAGACACCTTCTTTCACACGCTCAAAGTCGTCGATAACATCGCCGCGATGACCGATAACGTGTGGCTTCGCTTGTCGGCGCTCTTGCACGACATCGGCAAGCCGCGCACGAAAAAATTTCTGCAAGGCGTGGGCTGGACGTTTCACGGGCACGACGCCGTCGGCGCGAATATGGTTCCGAAAATTTTTCGCCGAATGAAACTCCCGATGGAGCGCTTGCCCTACGTGCAAAAAATGGTGCGAATGCACCTGCGCCCGATTCCGCTCTCGCGCGACGAAATCACCGACTCCGCCATCCGTCGCTTGATGGTCGAGGCGGGCGAAGACTTGGACGACCTGATGACGCTCTGTCGCGCCGACGTAACGAGCAAGAATCCCAAGAAGGCGCAACGCATCTTGGCAAACTTCGCGCGCGTCGAAGAAAAAGTCGCCAGCGTCGCCGAAAAGGACAAGTGGGCAAAGTGGCGACCGCCCATCAACGGCAACGAGATTATGCAAATGTTCAACCTGCCCGAAGGGCGAATGGTGGGCGTTCTGAAAAAGGCGATGGAGAACGCCATCTTGGACGGCGTCATTCCGCACGAGCGCGAAGCGGCGATTGAATTCCTCAAAGCCAAGTTCGCCGAACTCCAATCCGAGAGCCTGCCCGAACAGACGCAGAAAAAGCTCGACGCGACGGCAAACGTCTGACGACAGCGAAACCGAGTCTTTCGCCCGCGAAGCCCGTCTTCGTTTTCAAAGATTTAGAAAAAGTCTAAATAAATTTTATATTCGCGCAAACCGTTAGGGCGCGCGTCAAATCGCTTCGACAAGCGTCGAGACGAGAAGGCGAAGGGAGCGCAAGCGAGATCGCAACGTCATTCTGAACGAAGCGAAGAATCGGCTTTTCACATTCACGATTTGCGACATTCGTGGATTCCTCGCTCTCGCTCGGAATGACAAGCAAAATGCGTGATGCCGTCATTCTGAACGGAGCGGAGCGAAAATGCCGTCATTCTGAGCGGAGCGCAAGCGAAGCGAAGAATCCATTTTCAGAGAAGTCAAAATCGCAAGGCGAGCGCGCTCAATTCGCAATTCACGATTCGCAATTCGCAATCCGTCGTGGATTCCTCGCTCTCGCTCGGAATGACGAGAGAAGTTGCGAAGGCAAGAGACTCGAAGACGAATCAATCCATCAAACCTCAAAACTCGTTCAAAAGATGAAAGAGATGAAAGGCATCGCGCTCAAATCATTGGGCATCGCGCTGTGCGGCGCGCTATCGCTTTTTTCCTTGAAATGCGGCGACAAAGCCGCCGAAAATTCGGGCGATGCGTTCAATCGTCGAGCGATGCTTGAAAACTACGCCGACAACGTCATCATTCCGAGCTTTGCGGAATTGCAAGGCAAAACAAACGCGCTCAACGACGCCGTCGCGGAGTTCGCGCAATTTCCGACGGAATCGCGTTTGCTCGCGGCAAGAAACGCTTGGGAAGAAGCCTACCTTGCATGGCAATTCTGCAACGGCTTCAACTTTGGACCCGCGCAAACTTCGACGGGAACGCTGTTTCAAAAAGCGGGGGTCTTTCCCGCCAACGCCTCGCGCATTGAAGAATTCATCGCCGCGCGCAATTTCGATAACGATCTTGCCCGCGACGCTCGCGGTTTCAACGCGATCGAGTATCTGCTCTACGACACCGTCGCCACGAGCCAAGTCGTCGCAAAGTTCAACAACCCCGACAGGCGACAGTATTTGCGGACGCTTGCCGCCGAACTCAAAGCCAACATTGATGCCGTCGTCGCAGGTTGGCAGACATACCGCAACGAATTCGTTTCCCGAAACGGCACGGACGTCGGCAGCTCGACTTCGATTCTGTTCAACGAGTTCGTGATGAGTTTCGAGAGCGTCAAGAATTTCAAACTGGGCGTGCCGCTTGGACGCAGACCAGGACAAACGGCTCCCGAACCCAAGCGCGTCGAGGCGTTTTACAGCGGCAAATCCATTCGCTTTATGCGCGAACATCTCAAAGCCATCGAGCAATTCTACTACGGCATTGGTCGCAACGGCGCGGATGGGATTGGCTTCGTCGAGTATCTGCAAAGCGTGCCCAATGGTCGGCAACTCGTCGCGCAAACCGAAGCGCAACTGGCGGTCGTGAAAAATCGCCTGAACGCTCTTCCGCCCGACGAAAGGCTCTCCCAACTCATCGTTTCGAACTTCGCGCTCGTCGATGCGCTGCACTCCGAACTCCAACGCCACACGCGCTTTTTCAAGAGCGAAATGGCGTCGCTCCTTTCGCTCACGATTACGTTCAGCAGCGGCGACGGCGACTAAAAGTTTCCGTTGAAAGAGCGAGCGGAATTTGATAAAATCGCCCAAACGCCGCTTCGAAATGTTCACGGGAATCGTCAAAGACGTGGGCGAAGTCGTCGCTCTTGCGCGCAGAGGCGACGGGCTTCGCCTGAAAATCCGCTTCAATTCGGCGGAGTTCGACGATTTGAAAATCGACGAAAGCGTTTGTTGCAATGGCGTTTGTCAAACCGTCGTAGCGGTCGATGGCAAAACGTTTGAAGTCGATGCCGTCGCCGAAACGCTCAAAAAAACGACGCTTGGCGGTTGGCGCGTCGGCGCGACCATCAATCTTGAACGCGCCCTGCGCCCCATCGACCGAATGGGCGGACACTACGTTCAAGGGCACGTGGATTGCGTCGGAAAAATCGTCTCCATTCAGAGCCTCTCGAACAGTTGGGAAATCTGGATTTCCTTCGACCCGCGCTTTGAGCCATACATCGCGCCGATTGGCTCCATCGCCGTCGATGGCATTAGCCTCACCGTCGCGGAAGTCAATGGCGCTTCGTTCAAAGCGGCGATTATCCCTTACACTTGGGAACATACCACGATGCGCCACAAGCGAGTCGGCGACGAGGTCAATCTCGAATTCGACATTCTCGCCAAGTATGTCGAGAAGCAGTTGCGTGGCTTGCGCTCGCGTCCCCTTCCGTTGAGCGTAGAACGCCTGCGCGAGTTGGGGTATTGAGGCGCGTTGAAACCTTCGTTCACGTTCAATTCGCAATGCGGATTCCTCGCTTGCGCTCGGAGCGAGAAGCGCAAACGCTTGACGCCGTTCTTCTTGACGGGGCGAGGCGACGCCGTGGAAGCGAGAGGCACGGCGCGTTCAACTCGCAAATGGCAACCTAAAATCGCTTTTGAAAGGGCAACGGATTTTTTACATTCTTCGGAGTCGCTCTCCAAAGCGATGTCAATGTCTCTATCAACAACTAAAATCCTTTCACGTCAATGATGAGAAAAATCCTTATCGCCGCATGCTGCTTGCTATCAAGCACGGGGCTTTTCTCCCAAGACAAGCCTACCCAATCCAATCAGGTCGCGGAAACCGCTGACGATGCCGCGTTTGTCTCGCCGTTGAGCGTCGCGCCCGCCAACGCAAGCCGCGCTCGCCAAGCCCATCTGCAAGGCGTTGAGAACATCAACGCTATCTTGCACGACAACGGTCCTCTCGTTACGCACCCTGGTCAAGGCGCGGGCGGCGCCGATGCCAGCGCCATTACAACAGGGACAAATTTCGGATTCGGACACTCGCCCGCAGCATTTCTTCGCGTTGCAGACAATTTCACCGTGCCTGGCGGACAGCAATGGACGCTCGACTCCGTTTGGTTCTATGCCTATCAGACGGGTTCAACGACAACATCTACGATTACGAGCGTCAACGTGCGCATCTGGCAAGGGCAGCCCGATCAGACAGGTTCAACGATTGTCTTTGGCGACACGACCACGAACCGAATGATTGGCACTCGCTTTTCGAACATCTATCGCGTTACATCAACGACGCTTACGAACAATCAGCGCCCCATTATGTTGCAGACGGTTAATTTGAACGGGCTAACTCTTAATCCTGGCACCTATTGGATCGACTGGCAGACGGGCGGCTCGCTTGCTTCGGGTCCTTGGGTTCCCCCAGTCTCAATCCTCGGTCAGCCTGTCGTGCCCGGTGCAAACGCGCTGCAGCGTAGTCCGGCAGGCGTCTGGGCGGGGCTGGTTGACGGCACGAATCCCGTAGAGTTGCCGTTTGTTTTGCACGGCTCTGTCCAATATACAACGCCCTTCTTCACCGCATCGCCTGCTTCTGTGGCGTTTGGGACGATCAATGTCGGGAGTTCTTCATCTGCGCAAACGATTTCGCTCAGCAACACGGGGGGCGGCACGCTGACGATTACGGGGATTTCGCTCGCGGGAGCGGACGCTTCGCAATTCACGCTCACTAACACCAACAACCTCCCTGCTACTTTGGGCGCCTCGCAAAGCATCACCGTTTCCGTAACCTTCTCGCCAACCTCCGCAGGCGCAAAGTCCGCTTCGCTCCAAGTCGCTTACACGGGCGCTTCGGGCAGCCCCGCCACCATTCCCCTCTCCGGCACGGGCTTCGTCCCCGCCCAAGTCGCCATCTTGATGGACACCACCAACGCCAATATGCGCGCCAGCCGCGACACCCTCATCAACTACCTCAACGCCCAAAACATCACCCGCGATGTGATTCACTGGGGCGGCTCTATTCCCTCGCTGGCGCCCT
>JANWWM010000006.1 GCA_025055975.1 Chloroherpetonaceae bacterium
CGCGCCGCCCTTTGCGTTCAGCGCGTTGGATTTTTCTTTGAGCAAGTCTTTTCGCTCGCCGATGAGGGCAAGCCCCAAATCAGCTTGTTCAAGGGCGCGCTGGGGGTCTCGGCGTTGCAGGTCTTGCGCCTCTGCGACGAGGGCGAGGAGTTTTTCCGCCGTCGTTTGCGCGTCTTGCTCGCTGGGTTGAAGGCTGTTTGCGGCGGTCGTCATATCTGTTTTGTTTTTCCGCTCGCATTCAGTCGAGCGTAGCATTTGCCTAAGCCAAGGTAGCATTCCGTCGCCAGCCGCCTTTCTCCGATTTCAAGGCATGTGGCAAGTCCGCGCTCATAATGGCTTATCGCTTCGCTTAATTGATTGAGCGACAAGCACGTCGCGCCAAGTTTGACGAGCGACGTCGCCACGCCGCGTTTGTCTCCAACGCTCTGATACGTCTCAAGACTTTGTTGAAAGCGCAGACGCGCGTTGGCATAATCAGCAAGATGGATATAGACGTCTCCAATGCCGATGTTCGAAATGGCGACGCCGAGCTTGTCGCCCAGTTCTTGATAGGCGACTTGACTTTTGCGATGATAGTCGAGCGCGGTCGCGTAGTCGGCAAGTTCGCAATAGATTGCGGCGATGTTGCCCGTCGCGCTCGCCATTCCATATTTGTTCTGAATTTCCTCATAGATAGCCAGACTGCTTTTGTGATGTTGAAGCGCGCTTGCGTAGTCGGCGAAATAGAAATAAATCGCCCCGATGTTGCCAAACGCGCTCGCCATTCCGTATTTGTGTCCAATCGTTTGGAAAATGGAGAGACTTTGTTGCAGACATTCCAGCGCGCTGGCTCGATCGCCAAGACAGATATGCACGTTGCCGATGTTGTTGAGCGTTCGAGCGACGCTAAACTTGTCGTCAATCTCTTGACCGACGCGAAGGCACTGCTCAAACTGCCGAAGCGCGTTCTGAAAATCAGAAAGTCGGAAATAGACGGAGCCGAGGTTGTTCAGAGTTTCAATCATTCCGCGTTTTTCGCCAACGCTCTCATAGAGGTCGAAACTTTTTTGAAACCGCCACAGGGCGTCGGGATAGTCGGCAAGCGCGTAATGCGTCAGTCCCGCAAGATTGAGCGCGTCCGCCACGCCTCGTTTGTCATTTAGCGACTCGTAAAGTTCAAGGGCGGAACGTGCGACGTCGCGCGCTTCAAGATGATTGCCCATTATTCGCAGGGAATCGCCTTTGGCAAAGAGCGCGTCGGCTTTTTCTTTGGGCAGGTCTTCTCTTTTGCCAATCAAGGTCAGGGCTTCGTTAGCGCATTGAAGGGCGCGCTGGGGGTCTCGGTTTTGCAGGTCTTGCGCCTCTGCGACGAGGGCGCGGATTTTTTCCGTCGTCGTTGGCGGCGCTTGAAGCCTTTGTTCAAGGTCGTTTGTCAACATCGTCGTTTGTTTCGCTTGCGATTTGCGCCCGACGCGCGTGGCATCGACCGAGCGCGAGGAAAGTTTCCGCCTCCATTCGTTTCGCGCCGATTTCTTGGCTGATTTCCAACGTGAGCGTCAGATTCCGCAACGCTTCGTCGAAGCGACGGAACGAATAGCGCGCGAGACCAAGGTTGCCGAGCGCGACGGCGACGCCGCTTTTGTCCCCAACTTCTTGCGAGAGCGCGAGACTTTGCTCGTAGCTTTCCAAAGCCTTTGGATAGTCGGCAAGCTTCTCATAGACACTGCCGATGTTGCCAAGTTCCATAGCGACTCCCCGCTTGTCGCCGAGTTCCTGACAGAGCGCAAGGCTTTTTTGATGAGATTGCAAGGCGTTGGCGTAATCGGCAAGTTTGAGGCTGACATTGCCGATGTTGCCCAGCGAAATGGCGACCCCGCGTTTGTCGCCAAGCGATTCGTATAGTTCAAGGCTTTGTTGGTAGAACTTCAGCGCGCTGGCGTAGTCGGCGAGGCAGAAATAAACGATGCCGACATTGCCCAGCGAAACGGCGACGCCGCGTTTGTCG
Organism: Chloroherpetonaceae bacterium; assembly: GCA_025055975.1. GTDB lineage: Bacteria > Bacteroidota > Chlorobiia > Chlorobiales > Thermochlorobacteraceae > JANWWM01. Next base: position 1,985 of record JANWWM010000006.1, read on the forward strand.
CCGAGTTCTCGTTTGATGGCAAGGCTGCGTTGATAACTTTCCAGCGCGTTGGCGTAGTCGGCAAGGTTGCGCTGCGCGTTGCCGATGTTGTTGAGCGTTCGAGCGACGCTCGCTCTGTCGCCGAGCTCTTCAAAGAGCGCGAGGCTTTGTCGGAGATGTTCGAGCGAGCGGGCGTAATTGGCAAGATCGCAATAGACGTTGCCCATGCCGTTGAGCGCGTTGGCGACGCCCTGTTTGTCGTTCAGCGCTTGGCAAAAGGCGCGAGCGGATTCAAACGCGGAAATCGCGTTGGCGAAGTCGCTCAGCCGATATAGCGCGTTGCCTTTGGCGAGCGTCGCGTCGGCTTTTTCTTTGAGCCAATCTTCTCGCTCTTGCGCCAAGCTCAACGCCGCGTCGGCGCATTGAAGGGAACGCTTTGGATTTTTGATTTGCGTCTCTTGCGCCTCTGCGATGAGGGCGCGAAGTTTCCGCTTTAACGCGCTCTCGGCGCGGGCGATGCGTTCAAGTTCCGTCATCGTTCTTGCGTTTGTCGAACTTAAAGCCAAATATCGTAATGTCGTCTCGCTGTTCGGCAGAGCCTTGAAAGGCGCGCATTTCTTCTTCCAGACGCGCTTTTTGCTCCGCCATGGGCAAGGGCGCGATGTCTTTGAGCAATTGAGCCAGTCGTCGTCGACCGTAACTTTTTCCCGCTTCGTTGCCGATGTCGGCGTATCCGTCGGTCGTCAGGTAGATTCTCTCTTCGCCCAAGAGTTCGAGCGTTTGTTCGGAGAAGTTGGTTTCTTTTTCCAAGAAACCGCCGATGCTGGCTCTGTCGCCTTTTAGCTCTATCAGTTCCGTCTGCGCGCCCTTGACTTGCGCCACATACAACGGTCGTCTCGCGCCCGCGAACGTGAGTCGATTTCCTTCCAACTTCGCAAGCGCGATGTCCATTCCGTCTCGAAGCGCGGCGAAAGCGTCTTCGGATTTTTCTTGGCGCAGCGCTTGGCGCATCAATTCATTCAGCAGCGCGAGGGCTTTTGCGGGCGACCAAGCGCGTTTTTCGACGATGACTTGATTGAGAAAACTTATGCCCAAGAGCGACATAAACGCTCCTGGAACGCCATGCCCCGTGCAATCGCCGACGGCGACGAATCGCGTTTCTCCAAAATCATAGAACCAATAGAAATCGCCCGACACGATGGCTTGCGGCTTGTAGAGCGCGAACCACTCCGACAGCGCGCGCGACATGCGTTTGTCGTTAGGCAGAAGCGCCCTCTGAATGCGCGAGGCGTAGCGAATCGAGGAGAGAATGTTCTCGTTGGCTTGGGCGAGCTCGACGTTGCGCAGGCGAAAAATCTCGGCTTCTTTTTGGAGCAGTTCGGCTTGCTTTCGCGCCTGCTCGGTTTCGAAGCGGACTTGCAGTTGAGCGAGTTTTCGTTGCGTTTCGGCGTTGAAGACTTCCTGTTGGGCGCGATGAAACTCGATGTGAGCGCGGTAGGCTTCCTCGTATCGTCGCGTTTGGGCGTAGAGGTCGGAAAGGGTTTGAAGCGTTTGGAAGCGAAGATGTTTGAGACCAAGCTCGTCGGCGAGAGCGAGGGCGCGTCGCAGATGCGATTCGGCGTCGTCGAAGGAGCGGAGTTTCAGATGGGTCTCGCCAAGACTATGCGTCGTTTCCGCGATTCCTTCCTTGTCGCCGACGCTTTCCGAAATCGCAAGGCTTTGTCGGAATCGTTCGAGCGCGCTCGCATAGTCGCCCAGCTTGGCGCAAAGGTTGCCAATGTTGTTCAGCGCGTTTGCGACGCCTTGCTTGTCGCCGATGTCCTCAAAGGCGGCAAGGCTCTGCTTGAAGCATTCAAGCGCGTTCTCGTTCTCGCCGAGTTTTTCGCGCGCAAGCCCGATGTTGTTGAACGAGAGCGCGACGCCCTGCTTGTCGCCGATGTCCTCGAAGGCGGCAAGGCTTCGCTGATGATAGCGCAGCGCGTTGTCGAAGTCCGCAAAGCTATGATGAACGCTGCCGATGTTCATCAGCGCCAAGGCAATGGCTTTTTTGTCGCCGATTTCTTGACAGAACTCGAGGCTTTGTTGGTAGTAGCGCAGCGCGTTGGCGTAGTCGGCGAGGCTGTAATGAACGTTGCCGATGATGTTGAGCGCGTTTGCGACGCCTTGCTTGTCGCCGATGTCTTCGTAGAGTTCGAGGCATCGTTGATAGCGTTCGAGGGCTTTGGAGTAGTCGGACAGGTTGTAATGCACGTTGCCGATGTTGCCGTGCGAGCCTGCGATGCCTCGTTTGTCGCCCGTCTCTTGATAAATAACGAGGCTTTGTTGATAGTGGCGAAGCGCGCTTTCGTAATCCGCGGCGCGGTAATGGACGTTGCCAATGTTGTTGAGGGCGTTTGCCATGCCCTGCCTGTCGTTGAGCGATTCATATAGGCGAAGCGCGGTTTGAAGCGCGGCGAGCGCGCCCGAATGGTCGCTCCTCTCCAAAAGCAAATCGCCTTTGAGCAACCATGCGTCGGCTTTCTCTTTGAGCAAATCCTCTCGCTCGCCGATGAGATGCAGAGCCTTGTTGGCGAGGTCGAGCGCTTGCGCTGGTTCTTTGTAGCGCGCCTTTTTCGCCTCTGCGATGAGCGCGCGGATTTCTTCTTCCGCCGCCTGTCGCTGACGTTCCGCTTCGTTTGCCGTCATCATCGCTCAACTCCGTTTCGTTTCCTCCTCTCGCTGGGCGTAGAGCCGTCCCAACGCCAAGCACGCTTCCGCTTCTCTGCGCCGCGCGCCGATTTCTTGGCTTATTTTCAGCGACGCCATCAGCGCCTCTCGCGCCTCTTCAACCCGACCGAGCCCCCGATGCGCTTCTCCGATGCAGACGAGCGCGGTGGCGACGCCCTGTTTGTCGCCAAGTTGCTCGCACAGCGCAAGGCTCCTTTGGTGACGTTCCAGCGCGCTCGCATAGTCGGCAAGGCGTTCATAGACAATGCCGACGTTGTTGAGCGTAGTAGCGACGCCACGCTTGTCGCCGAGCTGCTCAAATGTCGCAAGGCTCTTTTGGTAATGCTCCAACGCGCTCGCATAGTCGGCAAGGCTCGCATAGATGCTGCCGGCGTTGTTGAGCGCTCTAGCGATGCCGTCTTTGTTGCCGATTTGCTCGCATATCGCAAGGCTTTTTTGGCAATGCTCCAACGCGCGAGCGTAGTCGGCAAGGCTGCGATAGATAATGCCGATGTTGTTGAGCGCAGTGGCAACGTTCTGTTTGTCGCCTATCTGCTCACACATCGCAAGGCTTCGCTGATGACATTCCAGCGCGTTGGCGTAGTCGCCAAGCATCTGCAACGCGCCGCCCTTTGCGTTCAGCGCGTTGGATTTTTCTTTGAGCAAGTCTTTTCGCTCGCCGATGAGGGCAAGCCCCAAATCAGCTTGTTCAAGGGCGCGCTGGGGGTCTCGGCGTTGCAGGTCTTGCGCCTCTGCGACGAG
>JANWWM010000023.1 GCA_025055975.1 Chloroherpetonaceae bacterium
GGTTGCGCGAAAGACGTCGCCGTCATCAGCAGAAGCGGAGCGAGTGCTAAAAGACGCATCGTTTGAGTCCTCTCGTTTAGTGTTGCAAGATTTAATGAGACAATTTTAATCGGGCGATATTACGCCGATTTTGAGCCGCCGATTGTGACAGTTGTCACAACGGCTTGCGAAGGCTTGCGCTTGCGAAAACGCCCGAAAATACGCGGTTTTGAGATTTCCGAAAAGCGACGATTCGCCGCATCAGCCGCCGTCCGAACCCATCGTTCAGAAACCAAAAAGCGTCCCGCCTGCGATTCACCTGCGATTCATTCAAGGCTGAAAGACCTTAAAGCCGATATGACCGATTCGATTCCGCTTGCTTTCCTTTCGGCTTTGCGTAACTTGCTCCAGCTCAAAAAATGAACGCTGAAAGGAGAACGACGATGTCGCTGCTCAAACGCATTTTCAAGGGTTTCAAAGGGCATTATTCCTACGATGAAAACTATCTCACCCAGCTCATCGAAGAGGAAAAGAAGCACGGCTATATGAAAAGCCTCATTGAAATCAGCGACAAGATCATCGAAGAAAACCCCAACTTCATCAATGAGGTCAAAAAGAGCGAAACGGGCTGTTGGATGGATCAGGTCTATGGCACGCATTATTGCGCCATTTGCGACTTTGTCGATGACTGTCCCATCAAACTCGAAGCGGATTTTCAAGCCTACCTTCAAACCTTGTCCGAGGAAGAACGCCGCAACGTAGAGGCTCTCATCGCTCGCAAGGAAGAGGCTCTAAAAAACGCGCAATCCGTCAAGCAGAGCAGGCAAGGCTAATCACAAAGGCTCGATTGACAAGCCGAACTTGCGACAGATGAGGTGCGCGCACGAAACGCCCGAATACGTGACGGCGATGACGCCCTGACCAGGAAAACAGCTGTCGCCAACGGCGTATAGGTTTTTGACGGGCGTGGAATTTTGCGGCTTTTGCAGAACGATTTGCCCAGACTTGAGAAGCGGACCGTAAGAGCCGCGATAACGCCGCAAGTATCGCTTGTGCGTGAGCGGCGTGGCGGCGTAGCATCGATCGATTGCCGACGACAGACCGGGCAAAATTTTCTCCGTGCGACGAATCAAGGCTTCGGCGGCTCTGGCTTTGGCGGCTTCGTATTCGGCGTCCTTCGGATAGCGTTTCCGCCACTCGTCGACCGTGCTCGTCGTGAAAACGTGCAAGACGTGTTTGCCTTCGGGCGCGCAGGAACGATCGAGCAGGCTCGGCGCGGAAAGGCGAATCGTGCCGCCTAATTCGCGGTAGGTCTTCCAATCCTCGACGATGATGTGATGCACGTTGAAGCCTTCGGGAAAAATCGACGCGTCAACGCCGAGATGCAACTGAAACCAACTTGGCGACACGTCGAACTTGGATGCATCAACGCGATACCTTTCGTCTTTGACGAGAGAGCCAAACGTGTCCCAAATCGTCGCGTTGCTGACGATGGCTTTGGCGTAATGCTCTTCGCCGTTCGCAAGGCGCACCCCGACGGCGCGACCGTTTCGCAAAAGAATTTCCTCGACGCACTGACCGAATCGAACCTCGCCTCCAAACTTGCGAATGCCCTCGACCAACGCCTTGCCAATCGCGCCCGAACTCCCGATCGGATAACGAATGCCGCCATGATGCCTATCCGCCAAACAGATGCCCGCGTTGACGAAAGGCGTGGCGTTGGCGTCTTGCAACGACCACGATTCGCACTCGATGTCGATGAATCGCAAAAGTTCCTCGTCTTTGATGAAACGACGCGCCATTTCGCCCATCGACTTGAACGAGTAATAGGCGAGCTGCGCGACTTTCTTCGGATGTTTCGCGGCGAGCGAGACGAGGTAACGCGCGTCTTCAAGCGAGCCGACGGGAAACGAGCGAATGATGTCGAAGACCTTTTCCAGTTCGTCGTAAAACCTGCGAATGCCGTTGGCTTCGCGGGGAAAGCGAGCGATGAGTTCCGACAAGAATTTTTCGCGCTCGTAATGCGTTGCGACCTCGAACCCGTTGGGCAAGTGATAGTGAATTTGCACGGGGTCGTGAATCGTCGGGACTTGAACGCCGAGCCGTCGGAAAATGCGCGAATGCAGATTGAGCGAGCCGCTTTGCTCGTCGGAGCCAAAGCCGTAAAACATTGACGCGCCCGCATCGAAGGTGTAGCCCTTTTTGCGAAAGAGCGACGCGCTTCCGCCAGGAACGGCGTGTTGCTCAAAGGTGATGGTGGAAAGCCCGCGCCATTGCAAAAGAGCGGCGACGGTCAAGCCGCCAATGCCCGCGCCAATGACGATGATGTCGCGTTGCGTCATTGTCGTGAATGAATTGCGTTCGCAAAGTTAGCGCAAAACGACCCAAATCGCGTCGATGTTCGCAAATCGAGCGCGAATTGCAACTCTCGACAAATCTTCATAGTTTGTTCTGAAACCACGACTCGTTTTGGCGACCCAAAAACCGACGAAGCGACGCGGAATCAAACGAAAGGACAAATCTCAAATGCTCACGATACTCGTTGTCAAAGTTCCAAAGGAGAAAAAGCAAGCGCAGCCGAAAAGCGCCGTCAAAAAGCCCGTTGAAAAAAAATCCGAGCAAAAACTTGCGGAAGCGAAAGCGACGGAGAAAGACGAACTGAAAACGAAAGTCCCCGCGAAAGCGGCGACGAAGCTCGCGGAGCAAAAGACTCCGTTGAGCAAGCCCGTTCAAGCGGCTGAAAAGCCCGTCGAAGAAGAACTTGACTACGAAAAGCTCGAAGCCTTCTCCGACGAAGAAATGCGCGCCGCCGAGCAAAGCGCGCAAGAAAAGCGCGACGACAAACTCACGCGCTCCGAGCTGCAACGGCAAATCGATTTCAAAAACGAGGCGATGATTCACATCGACGCGCTCTACAACTTCGCCCTGCGCATGACGGGCGATCCCGAAGACGCAAACGACCTCGTGCAAGAAACTTATCTCAAAGCCTATCGCTTCTTCGACTCCTTCGAGAAAGGAACGAACTGCAAAGCGTGGCTGTTTCGGATCCTGAAAAACAGTTACATCAATCGCTATCGCAAAGAGTCCAAAGAGCCTGACAAAGTCGACTACGACGAAATCAAAGAGTTCTATCACACGGTCAAGCACAGCTCGCTCGATTCAAACGACATGCAAGAGAAAATTTTTGGCGAGCTGTTGGACGACGAAGTCGCGCGCGCTTTGGAAAGTCTGCCCGAAGATTTCCGCGAGGTCGTGCAACTGTGCGACATTGAAGGATTCACCTACGAAGAAATCGCCAACATGGTCGACTGCCCCATCGGCACGGTTCGCTCGCGGTTGCACAGAGGCAGGAAAATTTTGAGGGAAAAATTGCTCGAGTATGCGCGCTATCACGGCTACAAAGTCAACCCCGACGAGTGGAATGAAGAAAAGAGTTCCGAAGATTCGGAACTGTAGTCTTTTCTAACGCAAAACGAAACGGAGCGCCAAGCGTGACTTGCAAGGAAGTTCAAGCGCTAATCACCGCCGCCGTCGACGGCGAGCTGGACGAGAAAACGATGAAGGAATTTTTCGCCGCGCTCGATAAGTGCGAGCATTGTCGCGCCGAATACGAAGCGGAACTGCAAACCAAGCGATTGATTCGTCAGAAGATCAAGAAAATCAAAGCCCCGCAAAGCCTCGTCGACGCGATTACGCGCCAAACCATTGGCAAAACCGATTCCTCCAACGCGCCATTCGACGCCGCCGTAGCCGTTCAAGCCGACATGGCGGAGTCGCAAAGGCAAACGTTGGGAAGTTGGAAACAAGCCCTCCTCGAAGCGATTTACGTCAATCCAAGCGCGCAGAGCAGATCGCACACGATTTTCGCGGCGGGACTGGCGATTTCGATTTTGGCGATGCTCATTTTCGCGGGCTTCGTGCGCCAACGCCAAAACGCCTTCGACGCGGAAATGCAAATCGAGGCGAGCGCGAAATCCAACATCTTCGACATTGCGAGCCAGATGTTCCGCGAGCCGCAGACCCCCGACATCAAGAGCAAAGACGCCAGCGTCATCGCCAATCACATTCGAGAAATTTTTGGCGTTCCCGTCGTCATTCCAACGGTTCGAATGTTTCATCCCAGCTCCGCTCGCGTCGGCGCTTTTGGCAACGTGAACGTCGGCGAGGTGCGTTTCGTGCACGACAAAGACCCGAAGACCGTCGTCGCCGTCTACATCGCCCGCGAGAGCGAAGCGCTCAAAAACGCGACGATCGAGGAAGAAATTATGCGATACATTTCGGAGAACGGGCGCAATTTTTATCGCAAAACCTGCCCAAGCGGCAGTCAAGTCGTCGTGTGGAAATGGGGCGAGATGATTTACGCGGCGACGACCAACAACGCCGAGGTCAATTTGCTCGCCGCCATCTCGAATCCCCATTGGCTCAATTGAACCTCTCTTTCGTCGCGCAATCCAACGCGCTATGCCGAGATGCTGACCATAAAGTTTCTTCGCCTTCGCCCCGACGCGCAACTTCCGAAATACGCAACCCCTCTCGCCGCTGGACTTGACCTTTTCGCCTGCAACGACGAAGACATCGTCATTGAGCCGCAAAGCGTCGCCCTCGTGCCAACGGGCTTTGCGATGGAACTGCCCGAAGGCTACGAAGCGCAACTTCGTCCGCGCAGCGGACTGGCGCTCAAATGCGCCATCTCGCTTCCGAATTCGCCCGCCACGATTGATGCCGATTATCGCGGCGAGGTCAAAGTCATTCTCATCAATCACGGCAAAGAACCCTTCACGGTCAAAAAAGGCGACCGCGTCGCGCAGATGGTCATCGCAAAGGTCGAGCGAGCGATTTTCGTCGAAGCGGAGCGCCTTTCCGAAACGACGCGCGGCGAGGGCGGATTCGGACACACGGGGGTTTGAGGCATAATTCCCCTTTCCGATTAGTCCAATTTCTGCTCCAACCAAACCACGGGCAGACTGTCTCGATGTTCGGGATAGTCGTTCAGAAATCGCTCCAACTCGCTTTTGAGTTTTGCAAATTCGGTCGCGTTGGAAGCGTCGGGCGCGCTTTGGCAGGCGCGGACAAACTTGCGGTAAAGCGAAGCCAATCGGATTTCGGATTCAAGTTTGGCTTTTGACTTGTTGCGTCGGAAGCGTTTGAGAAGATTGCAGATTTCGCGCTCCGCGTCGAGAAGAGCGTCTTCGCCAACGAGAATCGCCACTTTGGCGAAATGGAAGTAGTTTTGAACGGGAAGCGGGTACGGCGCGAGCGAGCGCGGCAAAAAAGACTTGGCGATTTCGGTTTCGCCCAAAAAAACGTGGCAAAAGCATCGCATCGCTTCGGCGCGATGGCGCGTTAGGGCGCCTTTTGCGAAAAGTTCCCACCGGGATTGAAAGAGCCGCGCCGCTTCGTCGTAGCGTTTGAGTTTCATCAAAACGCTCGCGTAGTTGAACGCCAACGGCGCGCCGAACTCCACTCGATGCGTTTCGGAAAACTCGAAGGCTTTTCGATAGTAACGTAGCGCGTTTTGATAATCGCCGTTTATCATATAAGCCAGCCCTAAGTTCCCCAAAGCCGCCAACTGTTCTTGGCGAACGTTGGGCGAGAGGCTCGGCAGGCGCAGAATCAAGTTCATCGCGTTTCGGAGCGCGTCGATGTCGGCGTGGAGCGGGCGCTCGAAGGCGCGAGACTTCATCGCGTAGTATTCGGCGAGCGGCGTTTGAACATTTGAAAAATCGACGCTGCCCAGCGGCTCGCGCGAAGGCGGGGGCGATTGCGGATAGAGATAGTGTAGAGCGACGGAGCGAATCGATGCCAAAAAAGAATGTTCCGTCGCGTAACGCTCTTTGAGATGAGCCTCGGCTTCGGCGACGCTTTCGAGAAGATGCTCCAACGCTTTGCGCGTATGCGCGCGCGATTCCCAGAGTTGTCGCAAGCGCAGATGGTCGAGCGCCAGAAGGATGTCGTGATCGCAAGACGTTTCGGCGGCGGCTTTCGCCTTGCGATAACGCGCTTCAAACTCCGTCCATAGACCTCGCTCCAACAAGGCTTCTAACAGGAAGTGATTTTCAAGAAGGGGATTTTCCGCGAGGGTTTTGACGCTTTGGCGTTCCGCCAAGAAGCGTTCAAGCCGCTCGGCAAGGTTGCGGCAATCGTTGCGAAAGCGCGCGTCGGAAGCGGGCGAATACGGCGCGTCGTAGAGCGCTTGCGCAAGACGACGCTTGGCGCGAGCGAGACTGCCTCCGCGCTTTTCAAGCGTTTCCAGCGCGTCGAGAAGCTTGACGAGCGCGCGCGAGCGAGTCTCCAACTCGACGCGGAACGCCTTGCGCTCGTCCGCGTCAAGCGAGCGGAACAACCGTTCAACTTTCAACGCCGACATCTGCGATCAAAGTCGTTTGCCACAATTTTTGGAATTGTCCCCTCCCTCTGCTTTTCGTCGCCGCTAAATTCCCGCCAACGATTTTAACGCCCACCGAAAATCGTGGGGTTTTTAACTCAACGCAAAACGCAATCAAAAATGACAAAGATGACTCGAAACAAGCATCTCGCCAAACGCGCGCTGCTGGCGCTTCTCTGCGTTTCCGCCCTGCTTGAAATTTGGGGTTGCTCCGACGACAAGTCGAACCCAAGCGGACCAAGCGACGGAGCGACAAGTCAATGGACGCTTGGCGGAAGCGTAACGGGCATCGCGCGAAGATTCTGGGTCGATGGCGGCACGCTCTATCTGCTCACGTCAAACGGCGTGTTTCGCTCCAACGACACGGCGCGCACTTGGACGCAACTCGTTACGAGGGCGCAAGTGAACCTTGCGGGCGGCTTCGAAGGCGGCGTCGTCGCGCAAGGCTCGATAATCTACGCGGGGTCGAGCGATTACGCCTTTTTCAGCTCCGACGGAGGAATCTCATGGCGCAAAATTCGGAGCGGGTTGGGAGCGACAAACTATGTCTGCGAAAGCCTATACCGTTCAGGCAATCGCGTGTTCTACGGAAGCAACGTGGGCGGAGCGTTTCGCGCCACCTTCGGGGACACGACTTGGACGACGGCTTTCACGACGGGCGGATTGCACAGCGTTCAAGCCTTCTTCAATCACAACGACACGCTCTACGCGGGTCACGAAATCGGAATGCATCGCTCTTTCGACAACGGCGCGACTTGGAACCTCGCGCCCACGACGGGCTTGCCCACGACGGATTCGCGCAAAGTGTTCGCCTTCACGAAGCGCGGCAGTTCGCTTTACATCGCAACCAATCAGGGCGTTTATGTTTCCAGAAACGGCGGCGCGTCTTACTCCGCCGTCAATGGCTTGCCGACGGGCGAGTTGGACGACGACGTTCGGGCGCTGGCGACCGCAGGCAATTCCGTGCTCGTCGGAATGCGCTATCGGGGCGTGTGGCGATCGACCGATGGCGTGAATTTCACGGATTGGAGCCAAGGCATTCCGCAACAAAACGACAACGTCGCCGACCTTGCCGTGATGGGCAACGTGGTCATTATGGCATCGTCCGACCCAAGCCCGACGATTTGGATTCGCCGCATTCCGTAATCAATTGTTGATGCCCCTTGTCGGCGCGGGAATTCTGCCGCCGCGCTTGACGAATCGGTCTGAACGAAACGGACTGACGGGCATCACGATGGCTTTGCCAAGCAGACCGCCGTAGTCAATCACGTCGCCGACCTTTGAATCGGGCGGGACGATGATGCGCACGGCGGTCGTTTTGTTGTTGACAACGCCGATCGCGCACTCGTCGGCAAGAATCGCCGCAAGCGTTTCGGCGCTCGTGTCGCCGGGCACGGCGACCATGTCAAGCCCAACGCAGCAGACGCTCGTCATCGCTTCAAGTTTCTCGATCGTGAGCGAGCCGCGTTCCACGCCGCGCGCCATCCCCGCGTCTTCGGAGACGGGAATGAACGCGCCCGACATTCCGCCCACGTAACTTGACGCCATCAGGCCGCCTTTTTTGACGCTATCGTTCAAGAGCATCAGCGCCGCCGTGCTGCCGGGCGCGCCAACGGATTCCACGCCCATCTCCTCCAAAATCTCGGCGATGCTATCGCCCCAAGCTGGCGTGGGCGCAAGCGAAATGTCCACGATGCCAAACGGCACGCCCGATTTTTCCGCGACCTTTCGCCCAACCAATTCTCCCGCTCGCGTGATTTTGAACGAGGTGCGCTTGATGACGTCGCAGAGCGTTCCGAAATCGCAGTCGCCCGCTTCGCGCACGGCGGCAAGCACCACGCCAGGACCCGATATGCCCACGTTCAAACTCACGTCAGGCTCGCCAACGCCGTGAAACGCGCCCGCCACGAAAGGATTGTCTTCGGGCACGTTGCAAAACGCGACGAATTTGCAACAGCCCTCGGCGCGAGGCGTTTTCGCCGCAAGGCGTTTGAGCATTTTGCCAACGAGATAAACCGCGTCCATATTGACGCCCGCTTTCGTCGTGGCGACATTGACGCTGGAACACACATGCTTCGTCGCCGCCATCATATCGGGAACGGAGTTGATGAGCGCTTTTTCGCCGTCGGTCATTCCTTTCTCGACGAGGGCGGAATAGCCGCCGATGAAGTCAATGCCCAATTCTTTGGCGCATTCGTCGAGCGCAACGCCAAGCTCGATGAACTCGGCTTCGCGGAACTGATCGAAGACGATGGAAAGCGGCGTTACGGAAATGCGCTTGTTGGCGATGCGAAGCCCATACATCATCTCCACCTCTTGCGCCGATTTCAGATGCGCTTCGCCGCGCTTCAAGATTTTCGAGCGAATTTTGCTTTTGGCAATCTCGAGGCTATGCGAGGCGCAATCGCGCAGGCTAACGCCAAGCGTTACGGTGCGAATGTCGAAGTGCTCGACCTCCGTCATTCGCAAGGTTTCGATGACTTCGGAAAATTCGTAACTCATTTGAAGACGCTATCGATTTTCAGCGCAAGGTCGTAATCCTTCTGCGTGAGCATTCCCTTGTCGTGCGTCGTCAGAGAGATGGCGACGCGGTTGTAGGTGAAGACGATGTCGGGGTGATGGTTGGCTTCTTCGGCGAGCGGCGCGATGCGCTCAATGAACTCCAAGCCTTTCAGAAACGGGCTTTTGCCGCCCGTTTGGTCGAAAGGGAACGTCTTTTGGATCGTCTCGCCTTCTTTTTTCCAGCCTTTTTGTTCGAGGTCGCGCAGTTGCGCGTCGGTGATGGCTTGCGCGGGCATTTGCGACTTGTTTTTTGGTTGATTGCGAGCGAAAATGCGATATTCGCCGCAAAAGAAAAAGCGCGTCGGCGACGGAGCGTCGAACTTTTTTCGCCAAAAAGGAATTTTCGCGCAATCAAATGCGTTGCGCGGTTTGAGACGAAACGAAAGAACATTCTTCAACGGAGTTCGAACCACAAAACCAGATGGCGCAAGAAATCTCGGAATTTGGCAAAGTCTTTCTCTTTCTCGCCGTCGGCGTCATTTTCGTCGTTCTTGGTTTTCTCACCTCTCGTTTGATTCGCCCGCATCGTCCTTATCCCGAAAAGCTCACGACCTACGAATGCGGCGAAGAGCCGAAGGGAAGCGCGTGGATTCAATTCAACATTCGCTTCTATGTGGTCGCGCTCATCTTCATCATTTTCGATGTGGAAGTGCTGTTTCTGTACCCGTGGGCGACGGTGTTCAAGCAACTTGGCGCGTTTGCGCTGATAGAGGCGTTTGTGTTTCTCGGAATTTTGACGCTCGGTTTGGCATATGCGTGGAGCAAAGGCGATTTGAATTGGGTCGTGCCCACGCCCAACGTGCCGCAAATGCCAACCAAGAAGTTCGAGAACCCAAGAAAGAAGAAGGCGCAAGAAACGACCCCCAACGCGCCCGAAACCGTTTCCTGAAAGCCAAAGGCAAAAAGTTTGAAGTCTCGTCAATCAAACGGAGAAAACTATGCCAAGTCTTCTCGATGCGAAACTGAGCGGCGGAGCGATAGTTACAAAAGTTGAGGATTTGCTCAACTGGTCGCGCCTATCGTCCTTGTGGCCAATGTCGTTTGGTCTCGCCTGTTGCGCGATTGAAATGATGGCGACCAACGCCTCGAACTACGACCTCGAACGTTTCGGCATATTTCCGCGCTCTTCGCCGCGTCAATCCGACCTGATGATCGTGGCGGGAACGGTAACCTTCAAGATGGCGGAGCGCGTCAAGCGGCTTTACGACCAGATGTCCGAGCCGCGCTACGTGCTCTCGATGGGCAGTTGCGCCAACTGCGGCGGTCCGTATTGGGAACACGGCTATCACGTCGTCAAGGGCGTTGACCGCATCATTCCCGTTGATGTGTATGTGCCTGGGTGTCCGCCGCGTCCCGAAGCGCTCATCGGCGGCTTGATGAAAATCCAAGAACTCATTCGTGAAGAGCGACTGGGTTTGACTCGCCAAGAAGCCTTGAAGAAAATCGCGGCGAAAACCGCGCCCGCCGAAGAGGTCATCATTGCGGCGCATCCGTTCAACGCCAACGTGAAGCCCGCAGAGACCAAAACCGAAAAGAAGGAAACCGAAGAAGCCGTCGCTTGATTATGCCGAAACTTTCGCCCGAAGCGATTCACGCCATCGTCAAGGAAGAATTTGGCTCAGACGCCATATCCGACCTTGACAACAGCCGCACGATGCCCAACTTCACCGTGCTCGATCACTCGCTCTGGCAACCCATCGCCTACTTCCTGCGAACCGACGAACGTTTGAAGTTTGACTATCTCGCCTGTCTTTCGGGCGTGGATTACAACGACGGAACGCTTGGCGTGGTCTATAACCTCGAATCGCTCGCGGCACATCAACACAAAATCGCCGTCAAGCTCAAATGCACGAAAGAAAACAACAGAGTGCCAAGCGTAGCGGAAATTTGGCGCACGGCGGAGTGGCACGAGCGCGAAGCCTACGATCTAATCGGCATCGTCTTCGAGGGCAATCCTGACCTGCGCCGAATCCTTTGCCCCGAAGATTGGGAAGGGCACCCGCTGCGCAAAGATTACAAGGTCCAAGAATACTATCACGGAATCAAGGTGCCGTATTAACGCTCGGCACGCAAGACGTTTCGTTTCAAAGCGTTCAGAGGAGTAACGAAGTTCAAGGAACGCGAACTTTCATTCTATCTGCAAGGCTTTGAAACGATTTTTATTTAAGAACTTACGCAACAAGACTTAAAAAAGAAGTCCAATATGGCAGAAACATTAGAATACGCTCCGAAAACGCGCCTCTCGCAAGCGGGTGCCGATCGATACATCGTCGAGAAAGAGATCGAAACCGAGTATATGACGCTCAATATGGGACCGCAACACCCTGCGACGCACGGGGTTTTGCGCGTAGAGCTGGTTACGGACGGCGAAGTCGTCGTTAAAGCCACGCCGTATATGGGCTACTTGCACCGTTGTTTCGAGAAGCATGCCGAAGCCCTCGATTATCAGCAAGTCATTCCCTACACGGATAGAATGGATTACCTCTCGGCGATGTGCACCGAACATGCCTATGTGATGGCGATTGAAAAGCTCCTGAACATCGAAGTGCCTCGCCGAATTGAGTTTATGCGCGTCATCGTCGTCGAGTTGCAACGCATCGCCTCGCACCAAGTCGCCATCGCCACATATGGATTGGACATCGGCGCGTTCACGCCGTTCTTGCACATTATGCGCGACCGCGAGCACATTCTCACCTTGCTCGAATGGCTCTGCGGCGCGAGAATGCTCTACAACTACATTTGGGTTGGGGGCGTGTCGCACAACTTCCCGCCCAAATTCAAACAGCGCGTCGCCGAGTTCGTCAAGTATTACCGACCGAAAGTCGACGAAATGATGGCGTTGCTCACCGAAAACAAACTTTTCATTGAGCGCACGCGAGGCGTTGGCGTTTTGCCCGCCGACGTCGCCATCAACTACGGCTGTTCAGGTCCAATGCTGCGCGGGTCGGGCGTGAAGTGGGATTTGAGAAAGAACGACCCCTACTCGATTTATCCCGAACTCGAATTCGATGCCGTCGTGCCCGATGGCAAACTGTCCATCATTGGCGATAGTCTTTCGCGGCACTTGGTTCGATGCTACGAGATTTACGAGAGCCTGAAAATCATCGAGCAGTGCATCGACAAGATGCCCGAAGACCCAAATTTCGACCCGCATGCCGCCGTGCCGAAGCGCATTAAGCCGCCAGCGGGGGAAGTCTATGCGCGTGGCGAGAACCCGCGCGGCGAGGTGGGCTTCTACGTGATTTCCGATGGCAAAGGCACTAAACCGTTCCGATGCAAAGCGCGCTCTGGTTGTTTCGTGAATCTTTCCGTTCTGCCTGAACTCGCCAAAGGCAATTTGATTTCCGACGTCGTGGCGATTTTGGGCAGCGTGGACATCGTGCTTGGCGAAGTGGATCGATAGAAAACCGATTTCATTCAAACGACTTAACGGCTTCTTTTCAAGATGAGGCTTTTTGCGACGATTGCGCCTGACGCGCTTGCCGCTTCCGCCGCGCCCGTAGCGGCAGACAACGCTTGGGTCAAAGCCCTGGAATCCTTCGAGGTTGCGGGAGTGCCCGTCGGGGTGTGGGCGATTCCCGCCATTCCGCTGGTCTTCATCGCCGTTTATGCGCTCTATGTGGGCGTGTATGGCGAGCGCAAAGTCTCGGCGTTCATTCAAGACCGCATCGGACCCAACGAGACGGGAAAGTGGGGCTTGCTTCAAACCATTGCCGACATTTTGAAGCTCATTCAGAAAGAAGACGTCGTGCCTGCCGCCGCCGACAAGCCGCTGTTCGTCTTGGGACCGCTCATCGTGTTCGTGGGCGCGTTTGCGGCATTTGCCGTTTTGCCCTTCAGCAGCGCGTTCATCGGCGCGGATTTGAACGTGGGCGTGTTCTACGCCGTCTCCATCGTGTCGGTCGAAGCCGTCGGGATTTTGATGTGCGGCTGGGGTTCGAACAACAAGTGGTCGCTCTTTGGCGCGGTGCGAAGCGTGGCGCAGGTCGTCAGTTACGAAATCCCCGCTAGCATCTCCATTCTCGTTGGCGTGATGATGGCAGGCTCGCTCTCGATGCAAAAGATCGTGATGTCGCAAAGCGGCGAATACGGGATTCTGCACTACGCGGTTTTCCAATCGCCCGTGGCGTGGCTGGCGATGATTATCTACTTCATTTCCGCGCTCGCCGAATGCAATCGCGCGCCCTTCGACATTCCCGAAGCCGAATCCGAACTCGTTTCGGGCTACTTCACCGAATACGGCGGAATGAAGTTCGCAATGATCTTCCTTGCGGAATACGCCTCGATGTTTATGACGAGCGTGATTCTTTCCGTCTTGTTCTTGGGCGGCTGGAATTCGCCGCTTCCGAACATCGGTCCCGTCGCGCTGAACGATTGGACGAATGGTCCCGTTTGGGGCGCGTTCTGGATTATGCTCAAAGGATTTTTCTTCGTCATCGTGATGATGTGGGTAAGATGGACGTTGCCGCGATTCCGCGTCGACCAATTGATGTATCTCTGTTGGAAAGTGCTCACGCCGTTTGCGCTGCTCACGTTCGCGTTTGCGGCGGTCTGGGAACTGTATGTGAGATGAAGAGCGTAAATCTTTCAAAATTCAAACCAAATGGGCTATGTCGGAGTATTTTGATTCCATAAAGAAAGGCGTTTCGTCGGTCGTCGGCGGAATGAGCATCACGCTCAAACACCTTGCCAACGCGACGCGCTGGCGCGAAGAGACGACCATAATGGACGACGATAATTATTTCAACAAGCTCAACGAAGGCTTGGTTACGATCCAGTATCCGAGCGAAGCCATACCCACGCCCGAATTCGCGCGCTATCGCCTGCACAACGACGCAAATGATTGCATCGCGTGCAATCAATGCGCCAACGCTTGCCCCGTCAATTGCATTACCATTGAGTCGTTCAAGGCGACGCCTGACGACATGGAGGAACTTGGCACGACGAGCGACGGAAGCAAGAAAAAACTCTGGCTTTCGCGCTTCGATATCGATATGGCGAAATGCATGTATTGCGGACTCTGCACGTATCCCTGCCCGACGGAGTGCCTGACGATGACCCCCGTTCACGATTTCGCCGAGGTCGATCGCGCGAACTTCATCTACCATTTCAGCGTCCTCACGAAAGAAAAAGAAGCCGAAAAGCGCGCCAAGCTTGCCAAATACGAAGAGGAAGAGAAGGCGAAAAAGGCGGCGGCTCCAAAAGCGGCGCCCGCGACGGGCGCGCGCGTCTCGCCTCTGATGGCGAAAAAAGCGGCGGCAAGCGCGGACGCGACCGCCGAAGCGCCAAAAGCCGAACCCGCTCCTGCGCCCGAAGCTCAGCCCGCCAAGAAACTTCCGCCGATGATGGCGGCAAAACTCGCGGCAAAGAAAGCGGCGGCGGAAGGCGGCGCAACCCAAACGCCCGAAGCCAAAGCCGAACCCGCGCAATCTGAAACGCCCAAAGCGGAAGGCGACGCGCAACCCGCCAAGAAACTTCCGCCGATGATGGCGGCAAAACTCGCGGCGAAAAAAGCCGCCGAAGAAGCGGCGAAAAAACAAGCCGAGGGAGACGGACAATCGACAACCTAAACGACTCAGCGCGATGGAAAACTTCGATTTCGGCGCATTCGCTTACCAAGCCATCTTCTATCTCTTCGCCCTCATCATCGTGGTTTCGGCGGCGATGGTCGTCTTTTCACGAAGCATCATCTACTCGGCGTTCTCGCTCCTTTTCACGCTCTTCGGCGTGGGCGCGATGTATGTGTATTTGAGCGCGGATTTCGTCGCCGTGACGCAAATCGTCGTCTATGTCGGCGGCATCTTGATTCTTTTGCTCTTCGGCGTGATGCTCACGAACAAAATCACCCAAGAGCGACTCTTGACCGACGTGTTCAACATCGTGCCGTCGCTCGTGATTATGCTGGCGATTTTGGGCGCGATTCTCTACACGTTTCTCTATCGCGCCAAGTGGCATGCGGGACAAGAAAGAACGACGACGGTTGTCGAGCCGATTGGCTACGAAGTGATGACGAACTACGTGTTGCCGTTTGAAATCGTCTCGATTCTCTTGCTCGTGGCGTTGATGGGCGCGGCATACATCGCGCGCTCGGAAAAGAAGTTCGGACTCGAAAAGCGGTCAAATTGAAACCTTCGCTTCAAAATGCCTGAAATCGGACTCAATCACTACCTCGTTTTGTCGGCGATTTTGTTTTCGCTCGGCTTGTTCGGCGTGCTGACGCGACGCAACGCGGTCGTCGTGTTGATGGGCGTTGAACTCATCTTGAACGCGGCGAACTTGAACCTCATCGCGTTCTCGAAATACAACGGCACGATGAGCGGCGTGATGTTCTCGATGTTCGTCATCATTCTCGCCGCCGCCGAAGCCGCGGTCGCGCTCGCCATCGTGCTCAACGTCTATGCCACGTTCAAAACCGTCGATGTCGGCGAAATCGACACGATGCGCGAATAGAAACCTTAACCAACGCTTTCAACGATGCCTGACCTGATTCAATACAGCCTTTACGTGTTGCTTCTGCCGCTGCTGTCGTTTGCGATTCAAATTTTCTTCGGCAGAAGGTTGCCTCGCCAAGGCGATTTTCTCGCAACGGGCTTGCTGGCGATTTCGCTCGGAATTTCGCTCGTCGTCTTCTTCGCCGCGTTTGGACAAGAAAACTTCCGACAAGAGTGGAACTTCACGTGGGCGAACTTGGGAACGATGAAAATTCAGTTGGGAATCTTGTTGGACAAAATCACGGCGGCGATGCTGATGGTGGTGACGGCGGTGAGTTTTCTGGTGCATTTCTTCTCGATGGGCTACATGGCGGGCGAGCCGCGATACGCGCAGTATTTCGGCTATCTCGGACTATTCACCTTTTCGATGCTCGGCATCGTGCTCTCGAACAATCTCTTTGCGATTTATTGCTTTTGGGAACTGGTCGGGCTGTCGTCGTATCTGCTCATCGGCTTCTACTTCGAGCGCGATTCGGCGGCGGCGGCGCAGAAAAAAGCCTTTATGCTCAACCGCGTCGGCGACATCGGTTTTTGGATTGGGATTTTGATGCTCTTCGCGCAGTTTCAAACCTTCAATTACCAAGAGATTTACCAAAACATCGCCGACGGAAAATTCGCTTGGGGCGAAGGCTGGCTGACGGTCGCGGGCGTTTTGCTCTTTATGGGTTGCGTCGGAAAGTCGGCGCAGTTTCCGTTGCACACGTGGTTGCCTGACGCGATGGAAGGTCCAACGCCCGTCTCGGCGCTCATTCACGCGGCGACGATGGTGGCGGCAGGGGTTTATCTTTTGGCGCGCGTCTTCGTGATTCTTACGCCCGATGCGTTGGCAATCATCGCCGTCATTGGGGCGGTTACGGCGTTCTTTGCGGCGACGATCGCGATCACGCAAAACGACATCAAGCGCGTGCTCGCTTACTCGACGCTCTCGCAGCTCGGCTATATGGTGATGGGAATGGGCGTGGGCGCGTTTGCGGCGGCGCTCTTTCACCTCGTTACGCACGCCTTCTTCAAGGCAGGACTTTTCTTGGGGTCGGGTTCGGTGATTCACGCCTTGCATCACGAGCAAGACATGCGCTACATGGGCGGCTTGATGAAGAAAATGCCCATCACCTTCGCCACCTTCACGATTTGCCTCTTGGCGCTGGCGGGCTTGCCGTTCTTCACGGGCTTTTTGAGCAAGGACGCGATTCTCGCGGGCGCGGTCGGCTACGCCAACGTGGAAGGCGGTTGGGCAATCGTGATTCCCGTTCTTGGATTTTCGGCGGCGTTGCTCACGCCGTTCTATATGGGACGGCAGTGGTTTATGGTGTTCTTCGGCGAAAATCGCGCCGACCAGAAACCCCCGTCCGACAATCACCACCATCACGGACATGGCGAGGCGCATCATCACGGCGACGTTCACGAGTCGTCGCCCGTGATGACGATCCCGCTCGTGATTTTGGCGGCGATGTCGTTCTTCTTCGTCTTCTCGCCCAATCCGCTCGATGGAGAACGCGGATGGTTTATGCAAGCGATTAAAACGCCGCAAAGCGTGGTTCTGACCAACGAAGAAAAATCGCGCTTGGCGGCGGAAGTGATGACGGGCGCGCTCAGCGGCGAGATTGGCAAGAACTTGCGTCAAGAAAAACTCGCCGAAGAAGCTCATCACGCGCACGGGACGGTCGTCGCGCTTTCGGTTTCGCTGGCGTTGGCGGGATTGGCTTTCGCGTATCTGGCTTATCTCAAAAACATCGGCGCGGTCGCTTCGCCTTTCGTCGTCATTTCCAAAATGATGAACTGGTTCAACGACACGTTTATGGAAGGCGCGTTTGTCAGAGGCGTTGGCTCGCTCGGCGTGAAGTTCTCGGAGTTTAGCGGCGGGTTCGATAGGCTCGTCGTCGATGGCGTGGTCAACCTCACGGCGACCTTGTCGCAAATCGCGGGGCTTTTGTTCCGCAAGTTGCAAACGGGGCGAGTGCAAACCTATCTGGCGCTCGCGCTCATCGCGCTGATTGGCTACTTTGTGAGCAAGTTGATCTAATTTCCAAAGTCTGAAATTTTAATTTCAATTCAAACGACAAATGATTTTAACGCTCATCACGTTTCTGCCGCTGATTGCCGCGCTCGTCATTCTGCTCATTCCGAAAGAACGAAAGCAAGCGATGCGATGGATTTCGCTTTTGGCGGCGGCGGGGCAAGTCGCGTTGGCGTTTTGGATTTGGAAAAATTACGACCCTTCGCTCGCGGGCGTTGACGACGCGAGCAAGTTTCAGTTCGTCGAGCGCGCCGCTTGGTTCTCGGTCGAGCTGGGGAATTACGTGGTTAGCGCCGATTACTTTATGGGCATCGATGGGATTTCGGTGGCGATGGTGATTCTAACCGCCATCGTCGCGCTCGTGGGCGTGGGCGCGAGTTGGACGATCGAGAAATCCGTCAAAGGCTACTTCGTCCTCTACAACTTGATGTCGACCTCAATGATGGGGACGTTTCTCGCGCTCGACTTCTTCCTCTTCTACGTGTTCTGGGAAGCGACCTTGATTCCGATGTATTTCCTCATCGGCATTTGGGGCGGAAAGAACCGCGAATACGCGGCGATAAAGTTCATCATTTACACGCTCGTTGGCTCCGTGCTGATGCTTCTTGCGATGATTGGCTTATACGCGAGCGTCGCCGATCCCGCGACGGGACGAAACACGTTCAGCCTCGTGGCGATGGCGAATCAACAAAACTTCATTTCAGGCTCGGCGCTCTTTCCGACGGCGGAAAATCATCTGTTGCGAACGTTGGCGTTCTTCGCGCTCTTCTTGGCGTTTGTGATTAAAGTGCCGATGGTGCCGTTTCACACGTGGCTGCCCGACGCGCACGTCGAAGCCCCAACGCCGATTTCCGTCGTGCTCGCGGGCGTGCTACTCAAACTTGGCGGCTACGGCTTGCTTCGCATCAACTTTCCGATTTTTCCCGACATCTTCCAAGAATATGCGTGGTGGATCGCGCTCTTTGGCGTGATAAGCATCGTCTATGGGGCGTTCTGCGCGATTGCGCAAACCGACTTCAAGAAAATGGTGGCGTATTCGTCGGTCTCGCACATGGGCTTCGCGCTGTTGGGAATCGCCGCGGTCAATTCGCTCGGAATGTCGGGCGCGATGCTTCAAATGTTCTCGCACGGGATTCTTTCGCCAATGATGTTCTTGCTCGTCGGAGTGATTTACGATCGCGCCCATACGCGAGAAATGGAAAAGTTTGGCGGACTCGCCAAATACATGCCCATATACGCGGGATTCATTTTGGTCGCGTTTATGGGCAATTTGGGAATGCCCGCGATGTCGGGCTTCGTGGCGGAAGCCTTCGTGTTCTTGGGCGCGTTCTCGCAAGAACAAACGCGGATTCTCGCCGTCGTCGGAACGCTCGGCATTTTGCTCTCGGCGACTTACTTGCTTCGCGCGTATCGGACGATGTTCACGGGCGAAAGAAAACCCAACGCCGCTTACGAAGTCAAGGGGCATCACGGCGAGGAGCATGCGCATTTTCACGATTGGAAAGGCAACATCGATATGGACGGCAGGGAAATCGCTTTGCTCGCGCCGCTTGCCGCCATCGTGATTCTCGTTGGCGTTTATCCCGCGCCCGTTTTGGATTTGATGACGCCAAGTTTGAACAAAGTCGCCGAAATTCTCTCTGCGGCGACGAACATCGCGTTGAAATGAGAATTTGGAACATCAAAACCGTTATCGACAATGCCGAACAACTTGCCTGACATCGTCGCGCAAATCAAAGCCAGCGTCGGCGCGTTCATTCCCGAACTTTCGCTTTCGGCGCTGTTTCTTTTGCTCATCGTTCTGGATATGGTTTTGAGCGAAAAGCGCGTCGTCATTCCCGTCGCGTCGCTCGTCGGCTTCGTGATTACGGGCTTTTTCGTTTGGCAACAAATCGACGCGCCGAATCAAGAGTATTTTCTGCGAATGCATGTCGTCGACCCGTTTGCCGTGTTTTTCAAGTTTCTCTTTCTCGGCGCGAGCGCGCTGGCGGTTTTGCTCTCGATGGATTCGGAGGAGCTCAACGAGAAGAACGCTCGCAGCATTGGCGAATACTACGCGATTCTCGTGGCGATGGCGCTCGGAATGTTCTTGATGGCGTCGGCGAGCGATATGCTGATGATGTTCCTCGCGCTCGAACTCGTGAGCATTTCGTCCTATGTTTTGACGGGCTATTTGAAAGGTCAAATCAAGTCGTCGGAAGCCTCGCTCAAATACATCGTCTATGGCGCGGCGTCGTCGGGCTTGATGGCATATGGAATGTCCATCATCTATGGTTTGACGGGACAAACGAACATCTACGAAATCGCGCGCTTCATTGAAGCCAACGAAGTCGATGAAGTTGCGCTGACGCTCGCCTCGCTTTTGGTGATGGGCGGGTTCGGATACAAGATTGGCGCGGTTCCGTTCCACTTCTGGTCGCCCGACGTGTATGAAGGCGCGCCAACGCCCGTTACGGCGTTCTTGTCGGTC
Organism: Chloroherpetonaceae bacterium; assembly: GCA_025055975.1. Classification (GTDB taxonomy): domain Bacteria; phylum Bacteroidota; class Chlorobiia; order Chlorobiales; family Thermochlorobacteraceae; genus JANWWM01. The sequence continues at coordinate 19,902 of JANWWM010000023.1, forward strand.
GGCTCGAAGGCGGCGGGCTTTGCGATGCTGATGCGATTTTTCAAAATTGCGATTCCCGCCGAGCCAACGGGCGAATTCGCGTTTGATTGGGTAAATTTCTTCGCGCTGATTGCGCTCGCCTCGATGCTTCTCGGAAACTTCGCGGCGATTTGGCAGAGCAGCGTCAAGCGAATGTTGGCGTATTCCTCGATCGCGCACGCGGGGTATTTGCTTCTGGGCGTGCTCGTCGCCGACGACTTGGGCGCGCAAGCCGTGATGTTCTACCTCGTCGCCTACACTGTGATGAACGTCGGGGCGTTCTTCGTCGTCGTGTTGATTGCGAACAAAATCGGCAGCGACGACGTGAACGATTATCGCGGGCTTGGAAAGAAAATGCCGCTTGCCGCCGCCGCGCTGACGGTGTTCCTCGTCTCGCTGACGGGCTTGCCGCCAACGGTCGGGTTCGTCGGAAAGTATATGATTTTCACCGCGCTCTTGGGCAAAGGTCCAACCTTCCTGACGCTCGCCATCATCGGCGTTTTGACGAGCGCGGTCTCGCTCTACTACTACTTCAAAATTCCGCTCAATATGTATCTGCGCGAAGCCGAAGAGGAAAGCGACACGCCAGTTCAATTCGGCGCGTTTGCCAACGGACTTGTCGCGTTCTTGATGGTCGCTACGATCGCGTTTGGCTTATACTTCGCGCCGCTGGCGAACTTCGCCAAGAACTCCGTCACAATGCTCGTGATGAATTGACGAGAATGCGCGCAAGAAAAGCGAAAGCGTCTCGAACATCGAGACGCTTTTTCGTTTTACAGCCGCTCAATCACGCGCTTGAAAATCGCGGTCATTTTGGGTTCGGCTTCGGCGGCAACGGCGAGAATCTCTTTGATGTCCACGGGCTTCAAACTTTCAGGGAAGCACTCGTCGGTGATGATGGAAATGCCCAAAACCTCCGTGCCTTGATGAACGGCGGCGATGACTTCGGGCACGGTTGACATTCCCACCACGTCCGCGCCCAAAATCCTTGCCATTCGATATTCGGCGCGCGTTTCGAGCATCGAGCCTTGCATCGCAATGTAGACGCCTTTATGGACCTTGATTTTGAGTTCCAACGCGGCTTCTTCGGCAAGCTTGATGAGACGTTGCGAATACGGTTGGCTCATATCGGGAAAGCGCGGTCCGATGCTCTCGTCATTGGGTCCGATGAGCGGGTTTGAGCCAAGAAAGTTGATGTGGTCATCGATAATCATAATGTCGCCTTTGCGGAAGAGGGGATTGACGCAACCGCAGGCGTTGGAGATGCAAAGCGTTTTCACGCCGAGAAATTTCATCGCGCGGACGGGGAAGACGATTTGCCGCATCGAGTAGCCTTCGTAGTAGTGAAAGCGCCCTTGCATCGCGACGACCTTCTTGCCGCCGAGCGTTCCGAAAATGAGTTTGCCATGATGCGACTCGACGGTCGAGACGGGAAAGTGCGGAATCTCGTCGTAATCGAGCGTAAGTTCGGCGTTGATTTCTCTGCCCAATCCGCCCAAGCCCGTGCCGAGAATGATGCCGATGGGATACTCGTCGTTGGTTTTCTGACGAATGAAGCCGACGGCTTCGTCGATTTGCTTGCGGAGTTCGCTCATCGTCAAAAGCGGAAAAGTTTTTTGAAGCGAAAAACAAAACTACGAATTCGCTTCGGAAAGCGCGGAAGAGTATCTCGACTTCCAACTGCTCAGAGATTCTTCGGAAATGTTGTCCAAAGCCTCGCTAATGTTCGCGGACGCGGTTTTGATGCGCTCGGTCGCTTTGGCGACGTTGGAACTTCCCGCCGCAGAGACGCTGATGACGGTCAAATGATTGTTGATGACGTCTTTGAGCATTGCGCGAATTTCGTCAATGGTCGCTTCGCGGACTTGCCGTTGACGATGACGAATGACGAAAAAGATGACGCCGTGAAGAACGCCGACCAAAATCGCCGTCGTGGCGCGGGCGGCGACAAGGTCGGTCTCGCTCGTCGAGAAAAGCGAAGGGACGACCATAATGACCACGATGCCCGCCGCCGTCAAGATGAGTTCAATGTATTTGAGAATGAAGCGCATAACGGAGTTAGGTTTGCGTTGAGGATAAATCCGCGCCGACTTTGCTTGCGCGCTCGCGCAGAAACGCGAGTTGACTGTTGAGCGGCTTGCCGTTGGTGGTTACGAACTCGTAACTGCCGTCAGGATTGAGTTTGCGCGCTTTGAGATTGTCTTTGAGGATTAGTTCCAAATCCCTTTTGATTTGCTTGCGATGCGCAGGGTCAAGAATCGGAAAGAGAATCTCGACGCGACGGTCGAGGTTGCGGCGCATCATGTCGGCGCTGGAAAGGTAGATTTCCTCGTCGCCGTCGTTGAAAAAGTAGTAAGCGCGGCTGTGCTCCAAAAATCGACCCACGACGCTGACGACGCGAATGTTCTCGCTAACGCCTTTGAGTTCGGGACGCAGGACGCAAATGCCGCGCACGATGAGGTCGATGCGCACGCCTTCTTGCGAGGCGCGATACAAGGCGCGAATGATTTGCTCGTCGACGAGCGCGTTCATCTTCATAATGATGCGTCCGTTCTGACGACGCTTGTGATGGTCGATTTCGCGCTCAATGAGTTCCAACATTTTTTTGCGAATCCCGAGCGGCGCGACGAAAATTTTTCGATAATCCTTCTGACGCGAATAGCCCGTGAGGTAGTTAAACACTTCCGAGACGTCGGCGCCGATTTCCTTGTTGCACGTGAAAAGGCTGTAATCGGTGTAAATCTTCGCGGTCGAAGGATTGTAGTTGCCCGTGCCAAGATGCACGTAGCGGCGCAGTTCGCCGTTTTCGTTGCGCACGATGAGCAAAACTTTCGCGTGCGTCTTCAAGCCAATCAAGCCATAGACGACGTGCGCGCCCGCTTTTTCCAACGCCTTCGCCCAAGTGATGTTGTTTTCTTCGTCGAAGCGCGCTTTGAGTTCGACCAAGACGGCGACTTGCTTGCCGCGTTCCGCCGCTTCAATCAAGGCTTGCACGATGGGCGACTTGCTGCCGACGCGATAAAGCGTTTGCTTGATGGCAAGCACGTTCGGATCGTTGGCGGCTTCGCTGATGAGATCCACGACGGGCTGAAACGAATCGTAGGGGTGATGAAGCAACACGTCGCGCTTGCGAATGATCGAGAAAATGTCGTCGCCCTCGTCGTTGAGAAACGGGTTGCGCGGAATGAACGGCGAATCTTTCAGGTCGGGTCGTTCAAGGCTCATCGCTTCCATCAAGCTGGCTAAACCAAGCGCGCCCGGAATTTCATACACCTGCCGATCGCTCACGCCCAAGTTTTCAATCAAGACCTGCTTGATGTATGGGGGCATTCCGGGATTGACGTCAAGCCGAACCACGTTGCCGTATCGGCGTTGGCGCAAGCCTTGCTCGATCGTTTCGAGCAGATCGCCCGCTTCGTCTTCCTCGATTTCGATGTCCGCGTCCCGAATGACGCGGAAGGGATAAACGGCTTGAATCTCGACGTCGGGAAAAAGTTTTTGAATGTTCGTGGCGATGACGTCTTCAAGCCAAACGAAAATGGTTTCGCCTTTGGGGAGTTTCACGCCGATTTTGTCGAGGCGAATGAGGCGCGGAATCGTGTCGGGCACTTTGACGCGAGCGAAGCGCGGCTCGTCGTCGCCTTCGGCTTGCAGCTGGACGGCGAGCGAGAGCGAGAGATTTGAAACGTGCGGAAACGGATGTCCAGGGTCGAGCGCGAGCGGCGTGAGAATCGGAAAGACGTTGTTCTCAAAGTAGAGGTCGAGCGCGGCGCGTTGCTCGGCGGAAAGTTCCGCGCATTTCTTGAAGTGAATGTTGGCGGCGGCGAGTTTCGGCAGAATGTCGTTGTAGAAGCAATCGTTGCGCTCATGAAGCATCTGTTCGACGCGCTTTCGGATTTCCAGAAGTTGCTCCATCGGCGTAAGCCCGTCGAGCGACGGCGTTTGGATTCCCGCTTCGACTTGCTCTTCGACCGCCGAAACGCGAATCATAAAAAACTCGTCCAAGTTTGAGCTGAAAATGGCGATGAATTTCAGGCGCTCCAAGAGCGGATGCGCTTCGCATCGGGCTTCGTCCAAGACGCGCAAGTTGAATTCGATCCAACTTAATTCGCGGTTGATGTAGAGCCGCGAATCGTTGAAGTTGGAATCGACGGCGGACGCGGTTGCGTCAAGAACGGGCGTTTCGCTCAAATGGGCTTTGCGTCTGGGTTTGCGCGGTCTGGTCATCGTTTGGGTTCGAGGGCGGGTTGGCGTTGAGAAGGCGGCGACGACGGAACGGACGTGGCGTTTCGCGCCGCGTCTTCGTTCTCCTTGATGCGCTTGATGACGCCGCGAATCGTCCAAACGAAAACGCCGAGCGCGGTCGCGTCGTCAAAAATTCCGAAAGGACCAAAAACGGCTTCGGGAAGGAAGTCGAGCGGGAAAAGCATATACGCGACCGAGAGAATGAGCGTCAGTTTCTCAAACGTCGTCGCCGTTTGCCAGATGGCTCGGATTTTTTTCATAGCGTTGCGGGTTTATGGTTCATCGAAAGAGTTTGAAAATGAATTTTGCGTATATTCGGTTCGTCAATTCAACTCGACTTGCGCGCCGACGCGCAAGATAATAGCCTTTTGAAACTTCTCGCAACTTAATCTTGCCTGATTTTACCGATGAGCATTGACGGCGGTTACCTCGAAAACGATGGCGGAGAAAGTCTCCACCCCGAACGGTCGCGCCAATGGCGCAAAGTGAAGAAACTTGTCGACAACGGCGAACTCGGCGCGATTTGCGATAGCGAAGCCCTCGAAGAAATGCTCCAAACGCTGATGGAGGAGGGCGACTACATACGCGCGCTTCGAGTCTCCGAACACTTGATTGAACTTTCGCCCTACAACGCGGAAGGCTGGTTTAGGAAAGGCGTCGCGCTGGCGAATTTGGGCAGATACAAAGACGCGATCGAAGCGTTTGAAAAAGTCGCCGTGCTTAACCCCGCCGACACGGAAGCGCTCTTGCACATCGGAATATGCCACGAAAACTTGGGCAACCACGTCGCCGCGCTTGAAATATACGACCGCGCCATCGAGCTGTATCCCAACGACGACGAGGCGCGATTCTGCAAAGCTCTCGCGCTTGAAAGCCTCGACCAGTATCAAGACGCGGAAGCCGAACTCGAAACGTGCCTCAAACTCAATCCCGAACACCCCGAAGCGTGGTATGAACTCGGCTACTGCAAAGATATGCTCGATAAGCTGGAAGAAAGCTTGGAGTGCTACGACAAACACTTGGAATTAGACCCATACAGCAGCAACACGTGGTATAATCGCGGCATCATTTTGAGCAAGTTGGGCAGATACGAAGAAGCCGTCAAAAGTTACGACCTTGCCATCGCCATTCGGGAAAACTTTTCCTCGGCGTGGTATAATCGCGGCAACGTGCTCGCCCACATGGGCAGGTTGGAAGAAGCCATCGAGAGCTACAAACAAACCCTCGAATACGAACCCGACGACGTGGCGACGCTGTTCAACATCGCCACCGCCTACGAGGAACTCAACGACTTTCATCAAGCCATTCACTACTTGGAAAAATGCGTGGCGATCGAGCCCGACTACGCCGATGCGTGGTATGCTCTCGCCGCTTGTTACGACTCGATCGACGCGCCGCTCTTCGCGCTCAACGCCATCAACAAGGCATGCGAACTCGCGCCCGATTGCGTCGATTATCTCCAAGCCAAAGCGGGCATCGAATTCGAGTTGGGCTACATTGACGACGCGCTCCGCATTTACCGCCAAGCGCTCGCGCTCGACCCGAAAAATCCGCACCTGCTCTTCGACTACGGAACGGCTTTGCTCGACGCGCAACGACCAAAGCAAGCCATCGACACGTTCGAGAAATTGCTCGCCATCGACCCGCATTTCGCCGACGCGCACTACGAATTGGCTCTGGCTTATCATGCCATCGGCGACAAGGAAAACACCATTCGGAAACTCGCCGAAGCCTACAAATACGACGACCAAAAAAAGCAAGCTTTTCCGAAGGTGTTTCCCGAACTCTACGCCGAAAAAAGCGTTTGCGCGAGACTGGGCATCACGAAGCGCTAAAACCGCGCATCGCAAATGTTCGCGCCGAAAAAGGTTCTCGGACTCATTGGAAGCGAGATTTCCTACACGCTCTCGCCCTTGATGCACAACGTGGCGGCGGAAGCGTTAGGCTTGAATTACTGCTACAACGTCTTTGAAGTTCCAACGCACAACGATTTGCCCGCCGCCATCGAGGGCATTCGCGCCTTGGGCGTCGTTGGCGCGAACGTGACGATTCCCTACAAGGAGCGCGTCGTGAAACTCCTCGACGCGCTTTCCGCCGAAGCCAGCGAAATTCAAGCCGTCAACGTGATCCTCAATCGAGACGGGACGCTCATCGGCTACAACGCCGACATCTACGGCTTCGCCGAGCCGCTCAAAGCGTTCAAAAGCGAAATCGAAAAGCAAGACGTGGCGATTCTCGGTTGCGGCGGCGCGGCGCGAGCGGCGATTCAAGCGCTCAAAACCGAGTTCAATCCAGCGGGCGTCGTCATCGCGGCGCGCAACGAAGCCAGAGCCGACGCGCTCAAAGCCGATTTCAAGCGCAAAACCAAGAGCCTCAAAATCAAGACGCTCAACGTCGCCGACCCCGAAACGCTCGCCAAATTGCGCGATTGCAAACTCATCGTCAACGCCACGCCCGTCGGTTCGGCGCGAGCGTCGGCAAGCAAAGAAGACCTCTTTCCGCCCGACAAGGTTTGGACGAAAGACCACATCGCCTACGACCTCGTCTATAACCCGCTCGTTACGCCATTTCTTGCTGGCGCGGCGGCGTTTGGCGCGAAAACCATTTCGGGCTTGGAAATGCTCATCCATCAAGGCGCGAAATCGTTTGAAATTTGGACGGGAAAACAAATGCCCATCGACCTTGTGCGTCAAACGCTCCTCAACGCTCTTTCGTCCGCGAAAAACGATTAAGCCGAGAGTTCAAGTTCAAGCTCGAAAACGCGCGTTCCGCAATGCTGTTCGATGAATGCCGATACGACGGATTCAAGTTTCCAGAACCGCAGTATTTGGGCGCGAAGTTTGAGCTTCTGAGTTGGATTGCGAAGTTTATCCCAAAAAACGTAGAAGTCGCCGTCGATGGATTCGCTGGCTCGCAGAGTCATGCGGACTATCAGGCGTTTTATCACCTGCCTGAAACGTTCGTCCGACCAATGACGCGACAAATCGTTTGTCAACGCCACCAAGCGATATTCGCCGCCGCTTTGGAGCGGATTCGACAAAAAAGCGAAGCGATCGAATCGTTTTCAAAACTCTTTGAACGAGCGACGCACATTCCGCGTGAACGACAGCGACCAGTCTTGGAAGTTGAGACGAAATGTGGATTGGCTCAAACCTGCGATTGAGCGGTATCTCAACGCATTTGCGCAAAAGAGTTTAGATGCGCTGAAGACGGAATTTTCATATGCGGGCAGGCGATTTCGCTGTTTGGCGGACTGCGTTTTCGCGGTTAAGCAAAATTGACAGAAAATTTGTTTATGCGTCCGTCAGCAACTCTCTAACCCTGACAAGTTCAATCCGCAAGATGCGATTCGTTTTGACCGTTGGGCTTGCAATCGTTTCGGTATCTCTGTTTTCGCAAGAACTCAAACGTGGCGCGATTGCGGGGCGCGTCTTGGACAAAGTTACCAAAGAACCCATCGCGGGCGCGACGGCAAGAGTTCTCGGAACGGAACTTGGAGCGGTCGCCGACGCGGACGGCAAATTCACGATTCAAAACATTCCCGTCGGCACGTATCAAATCAAGGTTTCCGCCGTGGGCTATGAAAGCGCGATTCGCTCCGACGTCGTGGTCTCGACGGCGCGTCCTTTCGTCGTGGTCGTGGAGTTGCAAGAAAAAAGCGTGGAAGGCAAAGAAGTCGAAGTCGTCGCCGATTACTTCAAGAAGCGCAAGGCGGATTCGCCCACGAGCGAACAAAACTTTTCCTACGAGGAAATTCGGCGCTTGCCTGGGGGCTTTGAAGACGTGGTGCGAGCCGTTTCGACCTTGCCCGGCGTTTCGGTCGCAAGCGCGGGACGAAACGACTTGCTCGTGCGCGGCGGCGCGCCATCGGAAAACCTATTCCTCATCGATGGCATCGAAGTCCCCAACATCAATCACTTTGGCACGCAAGGCTTCGGCGGCGGTCCGATCGCCTTCGTGAATCTCGACTACGTGCGCGAAGTGAATTTCTCGACGGGCGGTTTCGGCGTGAAATACGGCGACAAAATTTCAAGCGTCGTGTCGCTCGAACTGCGCAACGGACGCGAAGACCGCATCGGCGGCAAGCTCAACTTGTCGGCGACGCAGTTTGGCTTCAACATCGAATCGCCAATCTCCGAAAAGGGACAGTATTTCTTTTCGGCGCGACGCAGTTACCTCGACTTCATCTTCAAAGCGGCGGGCTTTTCCTTCGTGCCCGAATACTACGACTTTCTCGGCAAAGCCACCTACAATCTTGGCGGCGGCAACGAAATCAGCGCGCTCGGCATCGGCGTAATTGACAACGTCAGGCTCTTCAACGATACGCCCGACCAACGCTTCAACAATTCCCGACTGCTCGACAACACGCAATATCAACTCATCGGCGGCGTTTCGTGGAAAAAAGTTTTCAAGGGCGGATTCGTCTCGACAACGCTCGGACGGACGCGCATTGACTACCGATTCCAGCAGCGCGATTCGCTTCAAAATCCGTTTTTCCGCAACAACTCCATTGAAGACGAACTCAATCTCCGAAGCGACGCGACGATTTCCATTGGCAAAGAGACCGAACTTTCCTTCGGCGCGCAAGCCAAAACCATCGGTTTCGACGCGGACGTGTTCTTGAAGGCGCAAAACGCCAACATCGTCCTCGTCGAGAAAAAACTGAACGATCGCTTCTACAAAGGCGCGCTCTACGGTCAAGTTCTGCAACGCTTCGGGCGGTTGACGGCGACGCTGGGCGGCAGAGTGGATTATTTCGATGGCGTCAACAAAAAATTCTATCCTGCGCCTCGCGGCTCGTTCTCGTTTGCCTTGACCGACAAAACCACGCTCAACGCTTCGGCGGGGCGATATGCGCAAGCGCCGTCATACATCTGGCTCGTCGCCGAAGAGGCGAACCGAAATTTGAAAAACATTCAAACCAACGTGTTCGTCGCGGGCTTTGAGCAAATCGCGCAACCCGATTTGAAGTTCAGCGTCGAGGCTTATTTCAAAGACTACCGCGATTACCCCGCGAGTTTGAGCCGAACGTTTCTCACGCTCGCCAACACGGGCGCGGACTTCGGCGGAAGCGAAGATGGCTTTGCGTCGTTTGGCTTGGAGCCATTGGCGAGCTTGGGCAGAGGGCGCGCCTACGGCGTGGAATTTTTCGTTCAGAAAAAATTGTCCGAAACTCCGTATTACGGCATCGCGTCGCTCACGATTGGCAAGTCGGAGTTTCGCGGCGCGGACGGCAAGTTCAGACCGAGCAACTTCGACCAACGCATCATTTTCAGTTTGAGCGGCGGCTATCGCTTCGACGAAAAATGGGAACTCGGCGTGAAGTTCCGCTATGCGTCGGGGCGACCTTTCACGCCCGTTGGCGCCAATGGCGACCCCAGTTACGGGTTTCGCCTCACGAATCTCGACCCCAACGCATTCAATTCGCGTCGCCTGCCCGATTTTCACGCGCTCGACATTCGCGTCGACAGGCGTTGGCAATTTTCGAGTTGGACGCTCATCACGTATTTGGACGTGCAGAACGTCTACAACCGCCGCAACGAAAATCCTCCCCGTTGGAATCCGCGAGAAAACAAAGTCGAGCGGGCAGGGGGACAAATCGGGCTGTTGCCATCGATTGGGGTCAACGCCGAGTTTTAAGCTTCGCGGAACGATGTTGCAAGGCGCGTCGTTTCGGTAACGATTTTCATTAACAAAAAGCGTTTTAAGCGATGCCGACTCGAAGAGAAGTCCTCAAAACCACGGCGCTCGCCTTGGGCGGAATCGCGTTGGGCTTGAACGCTTGTTCCGACCAAAAGCAATCTTCGCAATCTTCTTCAAAACAAAATCAAACGCAAACAATGACGCACACGCTTCCTGAACTGCCTTACGCGCCAACCGCGCTCGAGCCGCACATCTCGGCGAAAACGCTCGAGTTCCACCACGGCAAACATCACAAAGCCTACGTGGACAATCTCAACAAGCTCATCGCGGGCACGGAACTCGAGAACAAAACGCTCGAAGAGGTCGTGATGGCTTCGGCGAAAGATCCAAACAAAGTCGGAATCTTCAACAACGCCGCGCAAGTTTGGAACCACACGTTCTATTGGCGCTCGATGAAGCCCAACGGCGGCGGCGAACCGACGGGCAAGTTGATGGATAAAATCAAGGAAGATTTCGGCGATTTCGGAAAGTTCAAAGAGGAATTCAAGAACGCGGGCGTTACCCAATTCGGTTCGGGCTGGGCGTGGCTCGTCTTGGACGGCGGCAAACTCAAAGTAACCAAAACGCCCAACGCCGATATGCCGCTCGTGCACGGTCAAACGCCCTTGCTCACGATGGACGTGTGGGAACATGCCTACTACCTCGACTACCAAAATCGCCGTCCCGATTACGCGCAAACCTTCATCGATAAGCTCATCAATTGGGACTTCGTCGCCGCGAACTTCGAAGCGGCGATGAAGTGAGCCAAAGCGTCAGACCAAACGAAAGGGCGGAGAAAATTCCGCCTTTTTCGTTTTCGGGCGCGACGCGAAAAATCGCTCACGCCGATTTGGGCAGTTTGATTCGAAACGTCGAGCCTTTGCCGACCTCGCTGTGTTTGAGAATCAATTTGCCTTTGTGATAATCTTCGACGATGCGTTTGGCGAGCGAAAGCCCCAAGCCCCAGCCCCGCGATTTCGTGGTGAAGCCCGCCTTGAAAATGTCCTTGCGATGTTTGCTTTCGATGCCTTTTCCCGTGTCGGAAATGTCGATGCAGACGAACTTGCCCTCTTCGCCGACGCTTGCGGCGATTTTGCCCGTTTTGCCTTGAATGGCATCGATGCCGTTTTTGACGATGTTTTCAATGACCCACTCGAAAAGTTCGCGGTTCATCGGGACGCGAAGGTCGGGCGCGTCGTTCAGCTCAAGCTCAATGCTTTTGCCCATCTGCGGAATGCGACTGCGATAATAGTTGAACATCGAAGCGATGACTTCGTTCACGCTTTCCTCTTTCAAACTCACCTTTGAGCCGATTTTGGAAAAGCGCGTGGCGACGCGGTTCAAACGCTTCAGATCGGTTTGCATTTCGAAGATGATTTGCGCTTGCTTTTCGGGATTGTCGCTCGCGGTTTTCAAGAGTTCGATCCAGCCCATCAGGCTTGAAATGGGCGTGCCGAGTTGATGCGCGGTTTCTTTGGAGAGCGCGATCCAAAGCAAAGATTGTTCGTTGCGACGAATCGCGCTGAAACTGAAATAAGCGATGACGATGAACACGCCCGCCGCAACGCTCGAAAGAATCGGCGCGAGTCGCAACGCCTTCACCAAGTCGGAATCGCCGTAATGCACGTATTGCAAGACCATCGTGTCAAGCTTGACGGCGACAGGCTCGTATTGCGCGTCCAACTCGATGCGCTTTTTCTCCAAAAATTCTCTCACAAACGCCTCGCCTTTGGACGAATCGACCGCGATGTTGCGAATCGTGCTGGGGTTCATTTGCGCGTCGGTGAGCATCGCGGGAAAATCGATGACCGTTACGATCTCGTTGAAGATGAAGGAAATTTCCTGCGGATTTTCAAGCTCAATGAGCAAGTTGAGCGATTTGACCCAGAGGTCGACCTTTTGCCGCTGTTGCTCCCTGATGGCATCGATGACCTTTTGCGTGAAGAGAAAAAAGACGATGGCGCCAAGCGCGGCGGAGAAGAGAAAGAACCCTTTGATGACGCTGTTTTTCATTGAACGGAAAGAGTTAAGAAAGAGCGTTGCGAATTTGCGTCGCGTTTGAACAAACAAAAAAGGGCGAGAACGCTCTCGCCCCGAAGAACCGAAACGCTCGCGGATTACTTGACGAGCAGCATTTTCTTCGTCTCCGCGAATGAACCCGCTTGCAAGCGATAGAAATAAACGCCGCTCGCAAGATTTGCCGCGTTGAAGTTGACGCTGTAAGCGCCCGCTGATTGTCGCTCGTCGACGAGCGTAGCGACCTTTCTGCCCAAGACGTCAAAGACTTCCAACTTCACGTCGCTCGTCGCGGGAAGTTGATAGGCGATGGTCGTCGCTGGGTTAAACGGGTTCGGATAGTTTTGCGCGAGCTTGAACGACTGCGGTTTGTCCAAAGCCTTGTCGCCAACATTTGCGGTCGGAATCGCCGAAGGTTGATACTTGACGATCATTCCGTTTGCGCCGCACGCCCAACCGTTGCGCTCGTTGGCAAAGATGAGGAAGTTCAGTCCCGTGATGGTGGAAGGAATTGGCTCTGGAAGCCAGTTGTTGCCGTTGTCGGTGGATTTCAAGATGCTGTTCGAGGTCGTTACATACAGCTCGTTGGTGTTTGGTCGAGCGGCGATGGCGGTCGGAATGGATTGCAAGCCGGGCGTTGGATTGAAGAACGACGCGCCGCCATCGGTCGAGCGTCGAACCGTCGGCGTGGCTTGTTGCATCGTTACGAAAACATCGTTTGCGTTAAAGGCGGCGATGTTGATGTTGAATGCCGTGCCTTGCGGAAGCGTCGTGAACGACCACGAGTTGCCGCCGTCGGTGGTGCGATAGACGCGAGAGGGCGACGTTTGCGGACTGTTGCCAATCACGCCCGTGAACCAGCCCACGTTTTCGTTGAGGAAGAACATTCCAGAGTTTTGCCCATACTCGATGTCCGTGCCTTGCTGGAACGCATTTGGCGTGTTGGTGAGCGTCCAAGTCGCGCCCGCGTCAGTCGTTTTGTAGACGGGCCAACGCAAGTCGGGCGCAGGACCGTGGTCGCCTTGCGCGTAGCCGACTTGCGGGCTAACGAACAAGATGCGGTTCAAAAAGGTATTGACGGGCGGAGGCCATATCACTTGCGTCCAAGTCGTTCCGCCGTTGGTCGTGCGGTAGGCTGTGCCGTTATCGAAGCCCACGACGGCGATTTGACTCGAAGCCGCGCCAATCGTGAAAGCGGGACGAGAGTTCGGCAGATTGCCCGTCGCGTCGAACCATGTGGCGCCGCCGTTGGTCGAGCGCATCACGCGCGTCGGTCCGCTTGTGAGCGAGACGCTTCCCACCGCCCAGATGTTGAGCGTATCCGAACCGCCCGCGAGCGCGACCTCGTTGATTTGATACGATGCCATCTGCGAGGCGGGCGTTTGACGAATCCAATCGCTTTCGCGCAAGAGCAGGTTGAACTCTTGTCGCGCAACGCCCTGCGAGTTCTGCGCTTGAATGATGATGCGATATGTGCCCAAAGGCGCGGTTTGCGGATTCCAAGTGAGCGCGCCCGTCGCGGCGTTGAGCGTCATGCCTTGCGGACCGTTCAAGAGCGAAAGCGTGGGCGTGGGATTGCCCGCGGCGATGACGGTGTAGGAGAAAGGCACGCCGCGAATGGCGAACGTCGGCGGCGTTGAAACGAAAACGGGAGCAAAAAGCGCGGGCGTGGCATTGACGATTAAGCCCACCTGTTGAAGCGCGCCCGTATTGCCCGCGGCGCGGTCCGAAACCGTAACCGTCCAATCGCCGCTAATCGCTTCGCCGAAGAACGCGAAACTATCGGGCGCGGGACGGAAATAGCCGATGAGGTTCGGATTGGTTTGCGTCGTTCCGATGGACGTGGTAGCGAGATTTTCGAGCGCGATGTGCGCGCGTTGCGCCGTCGAGGCGCCCGTCGTCGCGCCTGAACGATTGACGAGCGTGCGTCTCGTCCCCGTCGGTGATTGAAGCGTAACGACAAGGTCGCCCAAACGAGCGTGAGTGGTCGAAAGGCTCAACGCCACATAGTTCACGAAACCTCCGCCCGTAAGGTTGAGCGTAACGCTCACGCCTACGGAATCATTGTCGGGAATCGAGAGCAAGTTCAAGTTTTGGTATTGCGCGATGCCTTCGAGGACGGACGTAACGGCGCTATATGCGTCGGCGCGTCCGAAGCCGAAGACGGGGTCAACGCCCGCCGTGCCCAAGTCCACCGCCGTGTTGCGAATGATGTTGCGCACCGTTGCGGCGTTCAAATTGCGGTTGGCGGAGCGCATCAAGGCGGCAATGCCCGCCACGTGCGGCGCGGAAGCCGACGTGCCTTCGAAAATCGTTGGAAAACCGCCGTTGCCCGTTACGCGCGCGCCATCGAAGCTCGTGATGTCGGGCTTGTTGCGCACTTCCAAAAGGTTTGGATAGCCGCCGTTGTAAATCGTAACGGGACCGCGCGCGCTGTAAGAGCGAATCGTAGAGGGCGAGCCAGTCGTTGCGGTAGTGCCCGCATCGACCGCCGCGCATCCAAGCGCGCCAGTTGCCGCCGCATGTCCGCCCGTGTTGGCGACTTGCGGCGCGGCAGGCGAAGAAAGGCTGACCGACGCCGTGCCCGCAAACGAGCGATAGAAAATTTTGAACGGCACGGGATTGCCGCTTTTCAAATGCACGATGGCGCGATACGTGCCGCCCGCGTTGATGAGCGCGAACTCCAACGGATCTTGCGTGCCGTTTTGCGTGCTCGTGCCGCTGGCGACGATCGTGTTGTTGTTCGCATCGACGATGTAAAGGTCATAGTCGTTGCTCGATGCGCCAAACGCATCAGCCCACTGCAATTCAACTGAAACGCGGAAGCCTGCGGGCGCGGTGAAGGTTTGATTGTCGTCGGGCGAGGCTTGCGTGCCAAAGTTGTGAACCGTTCCGACAAGTTGCGTCAAGGTTTGCGGCGACATTCCAACATAGAGGTCGGTCGAATAGGTTTCAAGATTGTTGTTGCCCGCCGAAACGGTATAAACCACGTCGTTCACGGTGGCGACCTGGTTGATTTTCTGCGCGATGGGACCGTCTTGATAGACGGGTTCGCCGAAGTAGCGCACGTCGTCGGTGATGACCTTGCACCCCGCGTCGGCGAGGGCTTGAATGTTGTTAATGAACGCCGCTATGCCGCCAAACGCCGTCGCAAAGGCGAGATTGGCGAGCGGCGCCATGTCTTGAATGATCTCCATCATCGCCGTGCCTTCCGCGCCGCCTGCGCTGTTATCAATGACCTGCACGCCGAGCAAGTCGCCCGACGCGATGGATTGTTGGAATCCGTCGCACCCGTCGGAAAGCACGCCGACCTTCACGCCCGCGCCGCGCACGTTGTAGCGCGAGTGAATCACGTTGGCGCGCGATTTGTCGCGCCCTTGCGAAATCGCGCTTCCCACGTTGGTGATTGGGCGCAAAACGGGTTGAATGGACGCGATGGCGGGGTGAGCGGCGACCGTTTCCAACTTGTCGAAGGGAACCCAAGCTTGAACGATTTTGAACTCGGCGTTGGTTGCGCCCAACGTCGCGCCGTTTCGCAGAGCGATGGATTCCAATTGCTCAAACGAGGTCGAGGGCATTGGGCGCAGATAGACGTAAATGCGCCCTCGCTCATCGACTTGAACGCCATATTGGTCGTTGAATCGCGCGGCGTTGCGCATCAAGGCGTTTTGCGACGTCAAGCCCGCCTCGCGCATCGCGTAAATTTTTTGCAAAACGTTGGATTCGATTTTTTGTTGAGCGGCGGAACGAGACGATTTTTCCGCGATCAGTCGCACGATCGCGCTTTCTTGCGCGCTCGTCGCAATTGGAAGAGTCAGCAGAATCAGAGAGAGCAGAAGACGCATGCGTTTCATTGGTTTTGGTTGGTTGAGTTGATGGAAATCGCCGCTTGACGAAACGGCGATGTTTGCAAACGATTTAGGAAACTCTGCGCGCGCAAACGCATCGTTGTCGCAAATGACGCATCAAGGTCGGGCGAGAAGCCATCGTGGCGGCGAGTCGATTCAGGCGAATTGAACAAAGCGTCTCACGCCTCGTTCTTTGGAAACGGATTCGTCGCGTCGCTTCGCTCCGTTCAGAATGAGTTGACCGAGCTTGCCGTTCCGAGCGCAAGCGAGGAATCGACGATTAAGAGATCGAAACTTTCTTCAAATAGATTTTGCTGGCGGTCTCGATCGTTTGCGCCATTCGCTCGAGAACGAAAGGCTTGTTGACGAACTGATAGATGAGACGCGATTTCAAGTGTTCTTCGACGGTTGGAAAATCCACGAAGCCCGACATCAACACGATCATCACGTTGGGATCGACGGCGCGGATTTTCTTGGCGAGTTCGATGCCATTTATCGATGGCATCTTGTAATCCGTTACGCAGACTTCCACCAAGCCTTTGTTTTCCTCTATGAATCGCAGCGCTTGCCAAGGCTGGTCGAAAGTTTTCACTTCATAGAGGTCGCTAAAAAAATCTTTGAGCACCTCCAAAATTTGCGTATCGTCGTCAATGAAGATTATCATTGTCTCGCGGCGTTTAGGTTATGTCGTTGCGGTCAATCCACGATGCGCTTGCCTAACGCGGATTGAACAAGCTCGACGGCGGTTTCCGCCGTGCGATTGCGTATGTCTAAAATAGGATTGTTTTCGGCAATTTCCATCGAGGCGAGTTTTCCCGTTTCGGCGACGGTTTCCATGATCAAATGCGATTCGCGGTAATCGAGACCGCCTTTGACAGGCGTGGCGACGCCGGGCGCGATGTCGGGATCCAAGCCGTCCAAATCGAGGCTGATGTGAATGGCATCGACGGATTTGACGAGGTGCGCGACGGCTTTGCTGATGATTTCTTGAATGCCGCGCTTGTCGATGTCGGTCATCGTGTAAAAATTCACGCCTAATTTTTTAAGCAAGGTTTTTTCGCCTTTGTCCACCGAGCGAATGCCGATGAGATGCACATGTTCGGGCGAGAGTTTGGCTCCATTTTCGCCGACGGCGACGAGTTCGGGAAGACCCATTCCGAGAACGGTCGCAAGCGGCATTCCGTGAATGTTGCCGCTGGGCGACGTGTCGGGCGTGTTGATGTCGGCATGGGCATCGATCCAAATCAAGCCGATTTTTTGACCGCGTCGTTTGAAGAATCTCGATACGCCCGCGATCGTGCCAATCGCCATCGCGTGATCGCCGCCAACGACGACGGGGAACGTCTCGGCGTTGAGGGCTTCTTCGACGCGAGCGCAAAGGTCGCTTGCCACTTTTGCGATCGCATCGAAGAATTTTGCGTTGGGTTTGCCTAACGAGAGATTTTTGCGCGGCGGAACGCAAAGGTCTCCCAAGTCCGTAACTTCGTGTCCGAGTTCCTCGATTTTTTCTTGCAATCCCGCGATGCGCATAGCGGCAGGACCCAAGTTCGCGCCTTGGTAATCCGAGCCTAAATCGAGCGGAACGCCGATGATGCTGACCTTCATAGCCGCCAAGCGTTTAATCGCAGACGAGGTCGAGAAGTTGAGAGACCGTTTTTTTGAGTTCTCGGCGCGGCACGATCACGTCAATGAAGCCGTGTTCTTGAAGGAACTCGGCGCGTTGGAAGCCGTCGGGCAATTCGCGGCGAATGGTCTCTTTGATGACGCGCGGACCCGCAAAGCCAATCAGCGCGCCCGGTTCGGCGAGGTTGAAATCGCCAAGCATGGCGAATGAGGCGGTAACGCCGCCCGTCGTCGGGTCGGTCATCAGCGAAAGGTATGGAATGCCCGCCTTGTGAAGTCGCGTCAAGCGCGCGGCGGTTTTCGCCATCTGCATCAGCGAGAGCGCGGCTTCCATCATTCTGGCGCCGCCCGATTGCGAAATGACGAGCAATGGCGCTTTGCGCGCGAGGCTTTTGTCGATGGCGCGCGCCACTTTCTCGCCGACCACCGACCCCATCGAGCCGCCGATGAAGCCGAAATCCATCGCCGAAACCACCACCTCGCGTCCCGATATTTTCCCGACGGCGTTTCGGCAAGCGTCGTTCAAGCCCGTTTTTTGAATGGTCGAGTGAATGCGGTCGATGTAGCGTTTGGTGTCCACGAAGTTCAAGGGGTCGGCGGAGCGCAAGTTCGCGTCGAATTCCTCGAACTTTTCGCCATCGAAGAGAATCTCGAAATACTTTTGCGGCGAGATGCGAAAATGATTGCCGCAACTGGGGCAGACGTAAAGGTTGTCTTCTAACTGCTTGCGATGAATCGTCGCGCCGCATTCGTCGCACTTCCACCACAAGCCTTCGGGCATCTCGCGTTTTTTTTCCGTCAGAACCGAAGGACGCTCTCGCTTAAACCAAGTCATAGAAAATTGGAACGATTCAGTTTCAAAGAAGATAACGAAAACCTTTGCCGAGAAAAAGCCGACGTTCAGGCGATAAACTCCTTTTCGCGCGCCTTGACGACGAGCACGGGGCGAACCGCTTTGCGCATCACGCTTTCCGCCGTGCTTCCCATCAAAAGCCGAGAAAGTCCCGTGCGTCCGTGCGTGCCGAGAATGATGACGTCGGCATCTTCCTTTTCGGCTTGCGCGTTGATGGCTTCGGCGGGCAATCCGTAGGCGATGACCTGCTCGACGAGCACGCCTTCGGAGACGATTTCCTTGACGAGAGCCTCCATTTCCGCCTTCGCGCTTTGTTCGAGTTCGGCTTCGGGCGGAATGTAGGGCACGTTGACATCCGCCGCGATCGGTTGCGGCTGAATCACATGAAGCGCGGTGATTTTGGCGTTCATCGCTTTGGCAAATTCATTCGCGTATCGCAAGGCGTTGCGCGAAGCGTCGGAAAAATCGATCGGGCAGAGAATCTTTTGAATTTTAATCATCGCAACGTCGCGTTCATTTTTTGAGCGAAAACGACAAAGCCCTCCAACAAAAAACTGAAAGAGGGCTTTTGAACGAAGAACGAATCAGCCTTTGCTGACGATGTATCGGAGCAAGTCGACGACGCGGCAGGAGTAGCCCCATTCGTTGTCATACCAACTGACCAGCTTGAAGAATCGGCTGTTCAGCTCAATGCCCGAACCCGCGTCGAAGATGCTCGAATGCGCGTCGTGAACGAAATCGGTCGAGACGACTTCGTCTTCCGTGTAAGCCAAAATGCCTTTGAGATACGTTTCGCTCGCGTTTTTCATTGCGGCGCAGATGTCTTTGTAGGACGTTTCCTTCGCGGTGCGAACCGTAAGGTCGACGACGGAAACCGTCGCCGTTGGCACGCGGAAGCTCATTCCCGTCAATTTGCCCTTGACTTCGGGAATGGCGAGACCGACGGCTTTCGCCGCGCCCGTGGTGGAAGGAATGATGTTAATCGCCGCCGCGCGTCCGCCTTTCCAATCCTTGCGCGAGGGACCATCGACGGTTTTTTGCGTCGCCGTGTAGGCGTGAATCGTCGTCATCAAGCCCTCTTCAACGCCGAAGCCTTCTTTGAGCAAGACATGCACGACGGGCGCGAGGCAATTGGTCGTGCAGGAAGCGTTGGAAATGATGAAGTGCTTGGCGGGGTCGTATTTCTCGTGATTGACGCCCATCACGATGGTGATGTCCTCGTTCTTGGCGGGCGCGGAAATGATGACGCGCTTGGCGCCAGCGGAAAGGTGCCCTTTGGCTTTTTCGGCTTCGGTGAACAAGCCCGTGCTCTCGATGACGATGTCGCACCCCAACTCCTTCCACGGCATCGCCGCTGGACCCTCCTTGACCGCAAGGCACTTGATTTTGTAGCCATCGACGACGAGCGTGTCGTCGTCGGCAAGATTAGGATTGGATTTTTCGCTCACGACGCGATGCTGAAATCGTCCTTGCGTCGAGTCGTATTTGAGCAGGTAGGCAAGATTGTCGGCGGGAACAAGGTCGTTGACGGCGACGACATCGACTTCCTTCCCGAGAAGTCCTTGTTCGGCAATGGCGCGAAAGACGAGGCGACCAATGCGACCGAATCCGTTGATTCCGACTTTGACTGCTGACATTGCTTGAAGGCGTGAAAAGTTAATGAAGTTGCCGCTTATGATATGGTTTTGCAGGTTGAAAAACTGCGAGGCTCAATAATACGAAACTTCGCCTTCAATTGCGAGAATTGAAAGCGACGAGCGCGAGCGTCGCGGATTGTTTGCGTTAGAAAATCGCGCATGAATGCGCTCGAGGTTAATCTTGCCAAGCAGCTTATTGCGTGTTGTAGCAAGTTGCGAGACTTGCATAGCAAAGCAAAGGGCGAGTTTTGCAAGCTCACCCCTTGCTGGCGTTGCACTGGCTTCGCTGGTTAAAAGATGTGCTGGAAGCCAAAGAAGAACTGGCTGGCTTCGGCGCTCTGAGCAAAATCAAAGCGCAGAATCGTGGCTTGATTCCAAGCGATGCGCGCGCCCATTCCGTAGCTCCATCGATAATCGCGGAATCCGAAGTCGCTGATTCTATCCCACACTCTGCCTAAGTCCAAGAACGGCACGATGCCAAAAGTGAAGTTTTGTCGCAAGGCTTGCAACTTGAAAAATCTCGCGCGCATTTCAAGATTGACCAGCGCGGTGAGCGGTCCCGTGAAGCGATACTCGCGAAATCCGCGCAAGGAGCGCGCGCCGCCCAAGACTTCCGTGCCGCCCGCTTCGGCTTGGCTTGAAAGGTCGAAGGCTTCATAGAATGGCACGCGGTTTCCCCAAATGTATCCGAGATTCCAACAACTTGCGAATGTTATGCGCACGTCGTTGCGTTGAAAAACGGGAAGAAAACTTTCAATCTGAATCAAATTCTTGTCGAAACTGAACTCGGAGCCGAACCACGGGCGAGAGTGTTCATGCGAATACTCAATGAAGACCCCGTGCGATGGGTCGGGCTCGAAGTCGCGCGTGTCGTAAATGAGCGCAAAGGCGAAGATGCTTTCGCGTCCGCCGTTGTAGCCCGCGATGTTGCTTCGCGCCCAAGGATTGCCCGGCGTGATGCCCAAAAAGTCTTCGGTGAGCCGCGTGCGTCCGTTGAGCACATTTGGAACTGCGCTGCCATTGGTGCCAAAGGCTTCTTCGGCTTCGCGCCCAAAGTAATCCTTGATGCCAATGAAGAGCAGTTCATAGCCAAACATCAGTCGCAGCCTGCCTTCGAGCAAGACGCGCTCAATGAGAATGTTGTAAAGATTTTCCGTGTAGAAAACTTCGTTGTAATGGCGGTCAGTTACCTCATCAGCTTCCCCGATTTCAGGTCTGCCACGTCGCACGATGGCAAGGTTTTCCAAGTAAGGATCAATGCGTGAAAAGGTCTGCACCTGCCCAGTCGCCTTGTTCAGGAAGCGCAAGGGCTGCATCGTGTTTGCCCCAATGCCGAAGTATTGAAAGTTTGGGTCTTCCTCGAAGACAAAGTCGACGCGCATTCGCCACGGACCATCAAAGAGATAGGGGAAATCCATATTGATTGCCGCGTCCCACTTGCCGCTCTGGAAGACTTTGAACGACCCCATATAGCGTTGGCGATATGGCGTGTATTCAAAGAATGGATCGTTGCGGTCGCCATTTTGATAAATGAAAAAGTTGCCGCCGATGCCAAAGCCGTTGATGGGATTCTGCTCGAACTCAGGTAGTCCCGTAAAATACAAGCCTTCAACTTTGTCTCGAATTTCTTCCTCTGATAGCCGCTTCTCTTCGGCAATTGCAAAAGGCAGTTTGGGCTTCGGGAGCGAATCGTTGCGTTGCGCAAAGGTTGCCGTCGCAATGAACAGGGCGCAAATCAGAATCGCATAACGCATCATCATAGTCGTAGCGTTTATTAGTTGATGAAACAGTTGATGAAGCTTTGAAAAAGGCTTCGCCACAGGGGACTTTATCCCCGAAACTCAACCGATGAAAACCTCGCGTTATAGTTGGGTCTAAAAGACGAAGAACAAACTTGCCGTGCCGAAGTAGATGAGCAAGCCCGTAATGTCCACGATGGTCGTAATCGCGGGGCTTGCGGCGACGGCGGGGTCGCCCCCAAACGCTTTGACCACAAGCGGCAACGCCGCGCCAATGATGGTCGCCGTGATGACTTGCAGCGACAGCGCAAGCGCAATCACGAAAGCAATCATCGCCAGCGAATACTCCGACGGAATCTCCGTCTCCCACGAGAGAAAGAGCACTTTCGCAAACGCCAGCAAGCCCAAACAAAGCGCAAGCAGCGACGAGACTTTGGTTTCTTTCCAAAGCACTTTGAGCCAAGCGCCAACTCCGAACTCGCCCAGCGCCAGCGCACGCACGATGACCGTCGCCGCTTGACTGCCCACATTGCCGCCCGTATCCGCCACCATCGGCATATAGAGCGCGAGAATTAGCATTTTATCCAGAGCCTTTTCGTAATGATGAATGATGATGCCCGAAATGATGCCAACGGCAGCCAGCGTTACAATCCACGTTACGCGCTTGCGGAAATGTTGCCACGACGACGTTTCCAAGTAGTTCAGCTCTGTATCGCGCTGCGCGATGCCCATAAACTTTTCCAAGTCTTCGGTATGCTCGGCGCGAATGATGTCCATCGCTTCGTCGTGCGTCACCACGCCCAAGAGCTGCATGTCGCGGTTCACAACGGGAATTGCGATGAGGTCATACTTCTCGATTTTCTTTGCGACTTCCTCGCGGTCTTCATCGACGAAAGCGAAGACGAACTCACGATGCACGGCGTCGGCGACGCGCTGCGTTGGCTCCGCCATAATCAAATCTTTGAGCGTTACGAAGCCCAAGAGCCGCTGTTCGTCATCAACGACATAGATGTAGTAAATCATCTTCTTTGACGGCGCGTCTTGACGCACTTTCGCAATCGCTTCGGCGCAGGTCATGGATTCAAAGACGGTCGCGTAATCGAGCGACATAATGCCGCCTGCCGTGTCGGGCGGATA
>JANWWM010000046.1 GCA_025055975.1 Chloroherpetonaceae bacterium
GGTTGCTCCGCTTCGCTCCGTTCAGACGCGAGGCTATTCGGCGCGTCAGGATTTCTTGACGAGCTCGATGTTGGCGGAAAAATTGACGATTTCGCCCACGAGCAAGCCGCCCGCTTCGAGCGTTTTGTTCCAAGTCAGCCCGAAATCCGTCCGATTGATCGCGCCCGTAACTTTGAAGGCGCTGACGGAATGTCCCCAAGGGCTTTTCGCCATGCCTTTGAAAATCACATCGAGCTCGACGGGCTTGGTAACGCCGCGCATCGTGAGGTCGCCCGCGAGCTTATACCTGTTGCCCTCGACTTTCTTGAACGATTTGCTCTTGAACGTGATGGCGGGAAACTTGGCGACATCGAAGAAATCGGGCGAGCGCAAGTGCCCGTCGCGCTTGTCGTCGTCGGTGTCGATGCTCGCGGCGTCAATGGTGAGCGACACGTCGGCATCGACGAAGTCGTCGCTCTTGGCTTTGAGTTCGCCCTCGAACTTTTTGAACCTTCCCGTCGCTTCGGACACGACGAGGTGCGAAACGCTGAACGAAATGTCGGAATGCGAACCGTCAATCGTCCAAACGGTTTGCGCCAAGGCGCTTTTGGCGACGAAGACGGCGACGATGAGCGAAAGAAGCGATTTCATTGTGGCAATCGTTTGAGTTTGGTTGAAAGACGTCGAACTTGACGATTCGCGTTACAACATCTATTTGCAAAACGTTCCGTTGCGAAAATGTTTCGAGCGCGTTGTTTAACTTTGCGCCTTGCAAATTTGCGCCTTGTGAAAAAGAACGACGCTACGCAGGCTTGATGGACATAGATTTGTCGGAGTTTTTATTGAAGAGCGCGCCGCTACTCGTTTCGATTCCGATTTTGCTTCTGTTTTCCGCCTTTTTTTCCGCTAGCGAGGTCGCCTTTTTTTCGCTCAATCCAAACGCGCTTGCCAATCGCGCCGCAAACGACGCGACGACGGAAAAACTGCGCTCGATGCTCGCCGCGCCGAAACGTCTGCTGGCGACGATGGTTATTGGCAACGCGCTCTCCAACGCGGGAGTCGCCATCGTGGCGATAAACTTCGCGGAGCGTTTGGCGGAAACGTTCGCGTTCTCGCTTCCAATCGCGCTCTCGTTGGAGGTCGTCGTCGTCGCGCTGCTCGTCTTGGTCTTTGGGGAAATCGCGCCCAAAACGTTCGCGGCGAAACGCGCCGAAGAAGTGGCAAGGCGCGCCGCGCGCTTCGTGAATTTTTTTCAAATTCTCTTCTACCCCTTTTCCGAAGCGGCGATTCAACTTTCGAGACTTTTGGAAGCGCTCCTGATTCAGCTCAAATTGCAATGGCGCGGCAAAAAGGAGTTTTCCGACGAGGAAATTCAAGTCATCGCCGAACTCGGCATTGAGCGCGCCAACTTGGAACAGACCGAAAAGCGCCTCATCGACAGCATCTTGAACTTCCGCGAAAAGCCCGTCCGCAAGGCGATGACGCCGCGCACCGACATCGTCGCCATCGATGTCGAAACGTCCATTCAAGAAGCCATCGACCTCGTCGTCAAAACCAAACGCTCGCGCCTGCCGCTCTACGAGGGAAGTCTCGACAACGTTCTGGGCGTGATTTACGCCAAAGACTTGGTCAGGCACATGAATTCGAGGAAAAAGTTCGACAAAGAACAGTGGCTCAAAATCGCTCGTCAGCCCATCTTCGTGCCCGAAACGCAACGCTTGGACAGCGTGCTGCGCGAGTTTCAGAGGGCGCGAATGCACTTGGCGATCGTCGTCGATGAATACGGCGGCACGGCGGGCATCGTAACGCTTGAAGACGTCATCGAGGAAATCGTCGGCGAGCTTTCTCCCGCGCCCAAAACCGAAGAGCCGACGCACAAGGTTTTGAGCGACGGCGCGCATTGGTTCGACGCGAGCATTCCGCTCGAAGAAGCCAGCGAAATTTTGGGCAAGCCGCTCGCCTGCTTTCACGGGCAAGACGAGCCGAACTACGACACGCTGGGCGGATTCATTCTGCACTTTGCGGGCGAAATTCCCGACGAAAAACAGCGCGTCCGCCACGCCGACTTGGAATTCGAAATCGAAAAACTCGACGGCAACCGCATTTTGAGCGTCATTGTTCGACCCGCGTCGCCAACGCAATCATAGACGATGAAAAAAACGGCGCGTTTGCCGCTTCTCGTCGGAGCGATGATCTTTCCGCTCGCGCTCTGCGCGCAACATCGCCAATCGCTCTCGCCTTTCTCGGCGCGGTTCGAAAGCCATGCGCACGCGCGCCTCGACGAGCGCAAGCAAGCCATTCACGACGCGGATAGGTGGCTCGCTTCCGACAAGGTCAAGCACCTCTCGGTCTCGTTCGCTCTGGCGCTGCTTGGCAAAGCGACGGCGAAGCAAGCCTTGAAGTTCGACCGCGCCGCCTCGACCGCTAGCGCCACGGGCGCGACGCTCTTCGTCGGATTCGCAAAGGAAGTCATCGATGACCTCGACTCGAACAACATTTTCAGCCTCAAAGACCTCGCCGCCGATTTGCTCGGCGTTCTTTTGGCGCTGGCGCTGATGTCGCTCGCGTTCTACTGATTGAATCGGCTTTTGCGTATTTTCCGCGACGCATCGACGACATAAGGCGAAACGACAATGCGAGACTTCGAATGCGAAGGCGTCATTCACGTCCACTCCATCTATTCCGACGGAAGCGGCACGATTGAAGAAATTATGCAAGCGGCGACGGAACTTGGGCTTGATTTCGTCATCGTTACCGACCACAACACGCTCAAGGCGCGCGCCGACGGCTACGAAGGCTATTACTTCAACGACCAGCGTCATCTGACGCTCTGCCTGATTTCCTACGAAGCAAACGACATCTACGACCAAAACCACTACCTTGCGCTCGGCGTGTCGAAGACCGTCCACAAGCGCAAGCCCGCGTCCGACTACGTGGAAGCCGTGCGCGAAGCGGGAGGCTTTGGCGTCATCGCTCATCCGCACGAGCGACGCGAAGCCTTCGAAAAATATCCGCCATTTCCTTGGACGGAGTGGAGCGCGAACTTCGACGGCATCGAGATTTGGAATCAAATGTCGGAGTGGGCGGAAGGCTGGAAGCCCGAAAATCGCTTTCGGCGCGTCTTTCACCCGCTTGCCTCCGTAACCGCCCCGCCCAAAGAAACGCTGGAACTGTGGGACAAGGTCAACCAAGAGCGCAAGGTCATCGCCATCGGGGGCGTTGACGCGCACGCGCATGAATTCAACCTGCTTGGACTGACGATAAAAATTTTTCCCTACAAGGTCTGTTTCCGCTCGATTCGGACGCATGCGCTGCTGCGCGAACCCATCGACGCGACGCAGCCCATCGAGCAAGAGCGCGAGAAAATTTACGAAGCCTTGCGCGAGGGTCGCTCGTTCATTTCAAACTCGTATCTTGGCGCGGCAAAAGGTTTTCGATTTTGGGCGACGCGAGGCGCGGAGACGATCGAGATGGGCGACGCGGTTTGGCGCTCCGACGAGCCGATTCGCTTTCAAGCAATCGCGCCGAGAGAATGCGCCATTCGCTTGATTCGCAACGGCAGAATCGAAGCGGAGCGGCAAGGCGACCGCCTCGATGTTGCGACGAGCGAAGCGGGCGTTTATCGCGTGGAATGTCATCTCAACCAAAAAGCGTGGATCTTCTCAAACGCCATTCGCGTCGTGGCGACATAGAAACGGCGCGACGAAAATGAAACCCAAATCCGTTCTCGTCGTCGGCGCGGGCATTTCAGGCTTGATGGCGGCGACGATCTTGAAAGAAAACGGCGTCGCCGTGACGGTGCTCGACAAGGGGCGCGGCGCGGGGGGACGAACCTCGACGCGACGCATTGAAATGGATCACGCCATAGCGCGCTTCGACCACGGCGCGCAATACTTCACCGTGAGCGACGAGCGATTCGCCAAGTATGTCGAGCGTTGGCTCGCGCTTGGCATCGTCAAACCCCTTGGCGAAACGTTCATTCGCGAAAACGGCGAGCCTGAATGGAGCGAAGAAACGCGCTACATCGGCGCGACGGGAATGAACGCCATCGCAAAATACCTCGCCGAGTCGGTGCGAGCGTTCTTCTCGACGCGCGTCGTGAAACTTTCTTGCGACGGAAAATGGACGGTCGAGACCGACGCGGGAAAAACGTTTTCGGCGGACGCGCTCGTGCTGTCGCCTCCCGTTCCGCAATCGCTCGAACTGCTTGCCGCCTCGCGCATCGCGCTCCCCGCCGACGTGGAAAAAGAATTGCAAAGCATCGACTACCACTCGTGCATCGCCGCTCTGATGCTCTTCGATGGCATTGAGCCGATTCTGCCGCGTTGCGGCATCTGGTTTCAAGGCGAGCCAATCGCGTTTGCGTGCGACAATTTGCGCAAAGGCATCTCGTCCGTGCCAACCCTGACGATTCACGCCGGACCGCTTTTCAGCGCGGCTCATTGGGAAATGTCGGATTCGGTCATCATCGAGCAAATGCTACGGCTTCTCGCCGATTGGGTGCGCTCGCCCGTCAAGCATTGGCAAGCGCATCGATGGCGCTATGCGTTTGCGCGAACCGTGTTGGACAAGCCATTCGTGATGTTGGATTCGCCCGCGCCGCTTCTCTTCATCGGCGATGGCTTCGTCGCCCCGCGCATTGAAGGCGCGGCGATTTCGGGCATCTCCGCCGCAACCGCCCTGCTTGAACGCCTCTGAAAATGAAGATTCTGCTCACGGGAGCCAGCGGCTTGCTCGGCGGAAATTGCCTTGCGCGATTTTCCGCGAACAAAAGCGTTCAACTCTTCGCCACTCATCGAGACCCCGCGTTCATCGCGCCCGACAAGTTTTCCAACGGGCAAAAAACCTTCGCGCTCGATTTGACCGACGAAACGAGCGTATGGAACGTCGTCTCGACGATTCAGCCCAACGTCATCGTTCACGCGGCGGCGCATGCCGACACGTCGTTCTGCGAATGGAATCGAGCCGCCGCCAAGGCGCTCAACCTCGATGCCACGAAGACGCTCGCAACCCTCGCCGAGATGTTCGGCGCAAGGTTCATTTTCATTTCCACCGACCTCGTCTTCGACGGAACGAAAGGCGATTACGACGAAACCGATTCGCCAAATCCCATCAGTTACTACGGCGAGACCAAAGCCGAAGCCGAATCGCTCGTGAGAAAACTCGTCGGAAATCACGTGATTCTGCGCGCGCCGTTGCTTTTGGGAGTTTCGCCGCGCGGCAATCGAAGCGCAAACGAGAAGTTGACGAAGGAACTTTTGGCGGGCAGAAGGGTCAAACTCTTTTTTGACGAATATCGAACGCCGATTTCCGCCGACGCGCTTGCGAAAATCATTGAGGAGTTTGCGATTGGAACGCTATCCGAAATCACGGGACTTTTTCACGCGGGCGGCAGAGAAAAACTTTCGCGCGAGGAATTGGGCAGAAAAATCGCGCGCCGTTTCAAGTTAGATGAAGGCTTGATAGAGGCGGTGGCTTTGGAAAGCGTCGCGTCGTCGCCTCCGCGTCCGCGAGACGTGAGCCTAAACAGCGCCAAGCTGCATTCGCTTTTGCCGCATTCGCTTCCGACGATCGACGAATCGCTCAACGCTCTTCCCGAATGATGATGTTGAACTCGTCTTCGGAGTTGATGATTTTGAAGTCGTCGCCCATATCCTTGATGAAGAGTTGAATGCCGTCGAAGGTCAGCTCGCGGGCGTCATCGGCGAACGCCGCGTCGGGACTGGATTTGATGAGTTCGCCCACCTGCGCTTTGAGCGCCTCGAAAAACTTCGGATTGACGGCGAGGGCGACGACGAGTTTTTGATTCGCCGCGTCAAAATACGCCTCGATGTTTTGCTCTTGAACGAGCGATTCCGAAAGATTGAGATTGAGTTTTTGCATTGGCGATGGCGCGTTGCGTTTGCGCGAAGTTACGCATTTTCGTCCGCGCCGCGAATCGCGCGTCTCGAAAAACTTTGGAACGAATCGCGCAAATTTGCGTATCTTTTGGCAGTTCAACGTTTGAGAGAGGAGAAGTAAAAATGAACATTGTCAAACCTTTGCCCGAAACGTTTCGTTGGGATTTCAAATACTTCCAACGCCATCCTCTGCAAACGCTCTTCGTCGTCGTCGTTCTCGCCATTCGCTATTTCTTCGCCGTTTTTTTCATCTATGGTTTTTGGCACAAATTGGTCAAGGAGTGGATGTGGACGGACGTGATGAAGCGACACTTTGAACAACGCCTTTCCGAAATTCCCGCCGATTCCTTCCAAGCCGCGTATCTCCAACATTTTGCGATTCCCTTCTATGTGCCCATCGCATATGTCGTTACGATTGGCGAACTCATCATCGGCTTGGGACTGATTTTTGGCGTGGCGACGCGCGCCAACGCGGCGTTTGGGTTGTTTATGCTTCTGAACTTCGCGGCGGGCGCGTTCTACAACGTTTGGATCGTGATTCTCTCCGCGATGGCGATTCTGATGATGTTCTTTCCAACAGGTCATTGGTTGGGATTCGACAAGCGATTGAGCGAAAGATATCCCAACTCGTTTTGGTTCAAATAACGCAGCAAGGAGTAACAGCTATGGTGGAAACAGCAGTTGACATCGCCGTGCCGAGTTACGTGCGGCACAAGGAGTTCAAGTCGTGGCTGAACGAAGTGGTCGAACTTTGCAAGCCCGACGACGTGCGCTTTTGCGACGGTTCGCAAGAAGAATACGACGAGCTGTGCGAGTTGATGGTTCGCGCAGGCACGTTCAAGCGACTGAATCCCGAAAAGCGCCCGAATTGCTTTTTGGCGTGGTCTGACCCCAGCGACGTGGCGCGCGTCGAGGATAGAACCTTCGTTTGTTCGCTTCGCAAGCAAGACGCGGGACCGACGAACAACTGGGTCGACCCCAAAGAAATGAAAGCGACGCTAACGGCGCTCTACGATGGCTCAATGCGCGGCAGAACGCTCTATGTGATTCCCTACAGCATGGGACCCATCGGCTCGCCCATTTCGCAAATCGGCATTCAACTGACGGATTCGCCCTACGTGGTCGTGAATATGAAAATCATGACGCGAATGGGGCGCAAGGTGTGGGACGCATTGGGCGAAAATGGCAACTTCGTCAAATGCTTGCATAGCGTTGGCGCGCCGCTTCAGCCAGGGCAAAAAGACGTGCCGTGGCCGTGCAATCCGAAGGTCAAATACATCGTGCATTTCCCCGAAGAGCGCCTGATTTGGTCTTACGGTTCGGGCTACGGCGGCAACGCGCTGTTGGGCAAAAAGTGTTTCTCGCTCCGCATCGCGTCGGTGATGGGGCGCGACGAAGGCTGGCTTGCCGAGCACATGCTCATTATGGGCGTAGAATCGCCCGAAGGCGAAAAAACTTACGTGGCGGCGGCGTTTCCAAGCGCATGCGGCAAGACCAACTTCACGATGCTCATTCCGCCAAAAGAATTGAGCGGCTGGAAAGTAACGACGATTGGCGACGACATCGCTTGGATCAAGCCCGACGAGAACGGCGAACTGCGCGCCATCAATCCCGAAGCTGGCTTCTTTGGCGTTGCGCCTGGCACGTCCTACCAAACGAACCCCAATATGATGGAAGCCATCAAGCGCAACACGATTTTCACGAACGTGGCGCTCACGCCCGATGGCGACGTGTGGTGGGAAGGAATGGACGGCGACCCGCCCGCCGAATGCTTGGATTGGCAAGGGCAAAGATGGACGCCGCAAATCGCCAAAGAGACGGGCAAGACCGCCGCGCACCCCAACGCGCGCTTCACCGTGCCCGCCGCGCAATGCCCCGTGATTGACAAAGATTGGGAAAATCCAAAAGGCGTTCCGATCTCCGCGTTCATCTTCGGCGGTCGACGCGCCAGCAACGTGCCGCTCGTGTATCAAGCGTTTAACTGGAATTTCGGCGTGTATCTTGCCGCCACGATTGGCTCGGAAATGACCGCCGCCGCTTTCGGCAAGGTTGGACAGGTGCGACGCGACCCCTTTGCGATGCTTCCCTTCTGCGGCTACCACATGGGCGATTACTTCAACCATTGGCTTCAAATCGGCAGAATGATCCACAATCCGCCGCGCATCTTCGGAGTCAACTGGTTCAGAAAAGACGAAAACGGCAAGTTCATCTGGCCCGGTTACGGCGAAAATATGCGCGTCTTGAAGTGGATCATCGACCGCGTTAGAGGCAAAGCGTCGGCGATCGAATCGCCGCTTGGCTGGATGCCGCGCTACGAAGACATTGACCTTCGCGGCTTGAATCTGACCAAAGAGCAATTCAACAAGTTGATGGAAGTCGATCGCGAGGCGTGGAAGCAGGAGGTTCTCTCGCACGAAGAACTCTTCGAGAAGCTCTATGACCGCTTGCCCAAAGAGTTCATTTTGATGCGCGAGCTGATTCTTTCAAGCCTGTGGCGCTCGCCTGAAAAGTGGGAGCTGATTCACGAGCGTTACGCGACGGAAGAAAAGTAAGCGGCGACTTCAAGAACCGCAAAAAACAACGCCGATGAAGCCTTTTGGCTCGTCGGCGTTTTCGTTTTGATTAAGGTTTCGCCACGCCAATCGCTTCAACTTCGACGCTCGCCGACATCGGCAATTCCGCCACGCCGACCGCGCTTCGAGCGTGCCGACCGTTTTCGCCGAAAACTTCCTGAAAAAACTCCGACGCGCCATTGGCGACGAAGGGTTGCTCCGAAAAGCCGCTCTCGCTCGCCACGAAGACGGTGAGTTTGACGATGCGCTCGATGTTTTCCACGTCGCCGACGCATGCCGCCATCGCCGCCAGCGCGTTGATGGCGCACTGACGCGCCGCCGCTTTCGCTTCCTCTTTCGTTACCGAAAGCCCAACCTTGCCTTTGCCGCCCGAAACGAGCGCGCCGTTCAGAAGCGGCAATTGACCCGACGAATAAATCAAATTGCCGACCCGAACCGCAGGCACGTAGGCGGCAAGAGGTTTCGGCGCGTCGGGCAAGGCAACGCCAAGCTCCGCAAGTTTGGCTCGTATCGACATTGACTTGATGATTTTTTTGAGCCGAGCAAAGCCGAGCAAAGAAAACCTTCGCTCAATGGTCGGTCGCCATCACGTCGTCGTATCCCGCGGTGCGCACCGTGTCGGGAACGCGCTTGCCGCCCGCGATGACGGTCTTCTTGACGGTTGCGGGCTTTTCCATTCTCGTCCCGATGTCGGTCTCGCGCACGGAATCGCTCCCAGCGGTGCGCACCGTGTCGGGCATCTTACGAGTTTCGGTTCGATGTTGTTCGTTTGACATTGCAAGTTCCTCCGAGATTTGACCAACGCGCGTTGGTCGTTCGCAAACGCGGCGTTCAGCGTGGCAACGCATCGCAAAGGACAAACGTTTTTGATTGCGTCGCCAAACTCGTCGCAAGCGCAGAACGCTCGTCGTTCCGAGCGCTATTCCTTTGTCAAATTGACCGCCTCTCGCGTGCAAAACAGATTCTTCACTCCGCTTCGCTCCGTTCAGAATGACGAAAGGGCGGAATTTTCGCCTCGTTTGAAATTGCGCGAGCGTAGAAACGCTCGTCGTTCCGAGCGCTATTCCTTTGTCATTCCGAGCGCCAGCGAGGAATCCGCGAATTTCAAATTGTCGATAGCGAGCGGCGTGGCGAAAGTTGGATATATCCCTCGAACACAATCTCCGCCGAGCCGATGAGAAATACGTTCTCAAAGGCTTCGTCGAACTCGACCTGAATCGTCTCGCCGCTTTGAACGAGCAGATTCGCAAGGCGGGAGCGAAGTTTTCCCAAGCGATGACTCACGAGCGCCGCCGCCACGCAACCCGTGCCGCAAGCGAGCGTTTCGTTTTCCACGCCGCGCTCAAAGGTGCGAATCCGAATCGAGTCGGGCGCGACGACGCGAAGAAAATTCACGTTCGCGCCGTTTGGGAAAAAAGCTGGGTTCGAGCGAACTTTCTTGCCCTCGCCGAAAACGTCAAGCGTTTCCACGTCGGGCGCGTAAATGATGACGTGCGGCGAGCCTGTGTCGATGAAGTAAGCCTCGTAGCCTTCGACGAGGAACTTGTCGCGGAACGCTTTGGGCGGGTTCATTCGCAACTTGACTCGACCGTCGGACAAAATTTCGGAACGATACAGTTCGCCGTTGGCTTCAAAGGCGAACTGCGTTTTCTCGATGCCGCGATGTTGGGCGAAGCGCGTAACGCATCTGCCGCCGTTGCCGCACATCGAGCCGAGTTTTCCGTCGGCGTTGTAGTATCGCATCGCAAAGTCGCATCGGTCGGATTCTTCAAGCAAAATCAAGCCGTCTGCGCCAATGCCCGTGCCGCGCTGGCACCACTTGGCGATGACTTCTTGGCTAAGCGCGAGCCGTTGGGCGCGATTGTCAATCATAATGAAGTCGTTGCCCGCGCCCGACATTTTCGTAAAATGAACCGTCATTCGAATCTGGATTGAAAATGAAGCGACCGTGGATCTTTCTTTGGCTCATCGCGTCCGCGAGCCTCGCTCAGAATCGCGGCGATTATCAACTCGCGGAAAGTTTTTTCCAAGCGCAAAATTACGAACAAGCCGCCGAGCGTTTTCAGAAACTTTACGAGCAGAACCCAACCTCGCAACTCTACTTCGATCGCCTGCGCGTTTCGCTTTACGAATCCCGCCAATACGACAAAGCCATCGCGCTGATTTCCAAAGAACTCGATCGCAAAGAAAACCGCGAGGCGATGCTTCTAACGCTGATGCAATGCCACTTCGCAAAGGGCGACGGCAAAAGAGGCGACGAAGCGTTGCGCGAACTGCTCGCGCGCGCGCAAGACGTGCCGCAATTCGCCGCCATCGTCGTCGCGCTCAAAAAAGAACGCGCGCTCGACCGCGTTCCGAAAGCCGTCTTGGAAGCGCGCCAAAAACTGCGCGGCTTGATTGAGCGAGCCGACGCGCTTTTCGCCGAAGATCTCGCCGACGCCTATCTCTTTCTCAATCGCTACGCCGACGCGACGCGCGAGTATCTGAAAACGCTTGATGCCGACGCGCCCGATTTTCAGCGCGCTCGCGCGCAGATTTCTAGCTACGCCCAAAAGTCCAGTCCCGACGCGCTTCGACAGACCATCAAGACGATGGAAGAGGAAAAATCCAAATACCGCGACCTGCCGCGCGAACTGATTTCGCAACTGTTGATGTCGCTCTATATGGAAGCGGGCGAATTCGATCGCGCCTACGACGAAGCCTTGTGGCGCGACAGAACGATGGACGCGGGCGGCGGTCAGCTCATCGCCTTCGCGCAAATGGCGCTCGCGCAAAACGCCTTGCCTGCGGCGCGCAAAGCCTTTCAAGCCGCCATCGCGTTGGACGGAAGCGTTCACGCGATTCAGATGGGCAAACTGGGCTTGGCGCGAGTCTGGGAAGCCGAAGCCCGACAAGCCTCCGCCAACTCGCGCGAAAAAGCCGCCGAAGCCATCGCCGCCTTCAAAGATTACGCGAACAAGTATCGCCAATCGCCCGAAGCGCCCGAAGCCCTGCTTAGCGCCGCCGACTTGCAATTCCGCTCGCTCGGCGCGCCTTCCGACGCGAAAGCCACGCTGGAACGGCTCTTCGAGACCTTCCCCGAATCGCCCACGTTTCGCCGCGCCGAACTGTTGATGGCGCAAATTCTCTTGGAGCAAGATTGCCTCGACGACGCGCGCAAAACCCTGAACGCGATGCTCGCGCGCCCCTTTCTCTCGCCGCGCCTCAAAGCCGACGCGACGCTTCTCTTGGGACAACTCGCCTACTACGAAACGAACTTCGATGAAGCCTTGAAACGCTTTTCCGAAATCGAGACGCCCCGCGAAGCCAGCAACGACGCGCTGCTGCAACGCCTCACGATTCTCAAAGGCATGGGCGACACGCTCAAAAACCCCAACGCCCGACAAGCCCTCGCCCGCTTCGCCCTCATTGAAAAGCAAATCGCTCAACGCAAAAACGCCGTCGCCCTCGAATCGCTCAAACAGTGGATCAGCGACTTCGGCAACTCGATTCTCGCCGACGACGCGCTCTTCAAAAAAGCCGAATTGGAAGAAACCCTCGCGCCCGCTCGCGCCATCGAGACCTACGAGCGACTCTCGACAAACTATCCGAAAAGTTTTCACGCCGACAAGGCGCTCTTTCAATTGGGCAAACTCTCCGAGCAAATTTTGAAAAATCGAGAAAAGGCGATCGCCTGCTACGAAACTCTCATCAAGCAATATCCGCGCAGTTTTTGGGTCAAAGCCGCCCGCGAAGAATTGCGCCGCCTCAAACAGCCAGGTTGATGATGAGTGTTCTTCTGTCCCTTCGCCAATCGCTTGACGCAGACAACCAACCAAGAATGCTTGTCATTCTGAACGGAGCGAAGCAAAGTGAAGAATCCATTTGAGAGAAGCGAGAATGGAGAATCGAGGACGATCAATTCGCAATTGACAATCCGCAATTCGCAATCCTTCGTGGATTCCTCGCTTCGCTCGGAATGACAAGGAAGGGATTGTCGAAATGCATTCTGAACGGAGCGAAGATGCGCGTCTCGCCGCCGATTTTGACCGTTTCAAAATCGTTCTCTCTCTTTGCGAAGGGAGAGGGGTTAAGGGCGAGATAGATTCCTCGCTCGCGCTCGAAATGACAGCAAAGCATTGTCATTCTGAACGGAGCGAAGCGAAGCGAAGAATCCAATGGCGTGGATTCCTCGCTGGCGCTCGGAATGACGAACAAGAGGCTACGACGACGAAACGCTCGGAGCGGCGCGCGTTTCCGCGCTCACGATTGAAGTTCGCTCGAAAAAAAAGCGGACGATTTAGCCGAAACCCGCTTCAAAACCCTGCGATTGCAAGCGTTTCTCAAAGGCGTTTTTGGAGCGTCTTTCTCCGCCGTTCCGCGAGAGAATTTGCGGATTTGGTTGCAGATTTAAGCGGCGAAATTCGCAGAATTGAAAAAGGAGAAGAAGTATGCTCACCAGAGAATTAGGGTTGGACGCGCCCAAAACGCCTCGCGTCATCATCTATTCGGGCAAAGGCGGCACGGGCAAAACCACGGTTTCTTCGGCGACCGCCGTTCAACTGGCGCGCAAAGGAAAACGAGTGCTGATTCTTTCAAGCGACCCCGCGCACTCGCTTTCCGACGTGTTCGCCTTCAAAATCGGACGCAACGACCCCGTCGAAATCGAACCCAACCTCTACGGGCTTGAAATCGACACGATTTACGAGCTCAAAAAGCATATGTCGGGCTTCCAAAAATTCGTCGCCGATTCCTACAAAAATCGCGGCGTGGATTCGGGCGTTGCGTCGGAACTGACCACGCAACCAGGACTCGACGAAATCTTCTCGCTGGCGCGTCTTTTGGACGAGGCGCATTCGGGCAAATACGACGTCGTGATTTTGGACACGTCGCCAACGGGCAACACGCTCCGCCTGCTCGCCTACCCCGAAATCATCATCGGCGGCGGAATGGGCAAGCAATTCTTCAAGCTTTACAAAAACATGGCGTCGCTCCAACGCTCGCTCGGCAATCAAAACATGCCCGAACCCGAATTCTTCGAGGAAGTCAATATGCTCTTGAAGCAGATGGAGGACATCAACAAGTTCATTC
Organism: Chloroherpetonaceae bacterium; assembly: GCA_025055975.1. GTDB lineage: Bacteria > Bacteroidota > Chlorobiia > Chlorobiales > Thermochlorobacteraceae > JANWWM01. Next base: position 13,523 of record JANWWM010000046.1, read on the forward strand.
TGCGACCCGAAGTCACGTTCCGTCTCGTGCTGAACCCCGAAAAGCTCTCAATCCTTGAAACGAAGCGCGCCTACACGTTCGTGCACCTTTACGGCATCAACATCGACGCGATCGTCGTCAACAAAGTCCTGCCCACGAGCAACACGGTCGGCGAATACTTCGAGTTTTGGTCGGATTTGCATCGCAAGTATTTGCTGGAAATCGATAACTCGTTCTATCCTACGCCGATTTTCCGTTGCGAAATGCAACGCGCCGAGCCGATCGGGTGCGACGCGCTCGACGAACTCTCGAAAAAAATCTTCGGCGATAGGGAAGCGGACGCGACCTTCCAACAAGGCAAAAACTTTTGGATCGAAAGCAAGAAAGACAGCGTGCCGAATCAAAACCGCGAGGTCTTGTGCATTCGCATTCCCTTCCTCAAAGAAGCCGAAGACGTGCGCGTAACGCGAATGGGCACGGACATCAGCGTTACGATAGACCGCAATCATCGCCTCATCACCTTGCCGCGCGTGCTCTACACGCTGGAAATGGAAAACTTCGTTTGCGATGGCGACATTCTGCGCGTCTTTTTCAAAGAACAACCGCAGGAACGCGCGGAACTCAAAGGCGTCAATCGAGGAGTGCTCGCCAAACTCCGCGAAACGAGAAAAATCGCGTAGAGCATTATGGAAGCCCATCTTGCCGCTTCAACGCCAACCGCGCCCGCTACGACCAACGCGAAGAAGCGACTGAAAATCGTTTGGAAGCGCATGGCGATTCAACTCACGTTCATCTTCGTCCATGTGGCGCTCATCAAATTTGCGATTCCGAACATCGTTTGGGCGATTATCGGCTTGGCGTTTTGGGGAACGCTCGTCGTTTTGGCGGCAAAGAGCGGCAGGTGGGTCTGCTCGACGTTCTGTTGGTTGGGCGGCATTCAAGACCTGTTTTACGGCTTGGCGAAAAAGCGCGTCGATTTCAATCCGAAAATTTCCCAAGCGATCGTGCTGGCGATTCTCTTCGTTTGGGTTCCAATCGCTTGGGCGTTTCATTCGGAGGCGATAACGGATATGACGGAATCGCCGATTCACAATCCGCTACGCTCGACGGAGAGTTTTCTCGTTCAAGCGGGGCATTTTTTGGTGTTGATGTCGGTCGGGCTATCGGTGACGATTCTCGGCGCGCGCGGCGCATGCCACTATCTCTGCCCGTTTGGAATGGTGGTTCAGACGTTTCGCAATCGGCGTTTGCGAGCGAGAGCGAAAAACCAATGAAAAACAAAAGCGGCGGGTTTTGCCCGCCGTTTGCGTAGTGGCGATGTCAAAGAACTTTCAAACATAAGGCTTTCGCTCCGCGCCGTCTTTGAGTTCCGCGCCCTCGACGACGGCGGTCAATTGTTCAATCGTCGCCATCAAGACGCAGACCATCAGAAAGAGCGCGATGACCGCTTGCGGAACGGTATGAACGGCGACGATGCCCATCGCAAAGAGCACGCCAATCGCGTTGGCGGTCGCCGACATCGCCAGAATTGGCTTGTTGCGCGGCGATTGCCGTCGCGCGAGGTTCAGAAAGCCTAAGAACATCAAGGCGAGACCCGAGCCGAAGAACCACACCGCTTCCTCCGTGAGCGAATCGTAGAAAAATGGCGTGAGCAGCGTTTGAGTGAGACCGAGAAGCGTAAGCGCGATGACGCTTACTTTGTCAATCTTGTTCATAGCCCCCGCTCCTTTCGAAAGTTCGTTTTAATGTCGTTGTTTGCGCGTTCTTGGTTCTCCATACGAAAGTCTCGGAGAAATGTGGCGAGATTTTTTGACCGCTCGCGCGTTTTTTTGCGGCGCGCAAACGCGGCGAGCGTTGTTGCCAAACGAGGAAAATTGAGTAATTTCGCCTCCACGCATCGTGTATTAACGCCAACTAACGGTTCTTTCAAACAATGGTCAATCGCCGTCAAATCCGCGAAGTCGTGATGCAGGTGCTCTACGCTTACGAGTTGCGCAAAGAAGACATCAAGAAGGTTTCCGAAGGCTTGATTCCCGAAGAAATTTTGAGCCAGCCAAAGTCGAGGGATTTTGCGCTCGGACTGATTGAGAAAGTCGTCTCCAACCTGCCCGTCATTGACGCGAAAATCAAGAACCATGCGGACAATTGGGAACTGGATCGAATGGCGGTGATTGACAAGAATTTGATGCGAATGGCGATCGCGGAGATGATGTATTTCCCCGACGTGCCGCCGAAGGTCTCCATCAACGAAGCGATTGAAATCGCCAAGCGATACAGCACGGACAAAAGCGGTCGGTTCGTCAATGGCATTTTGGACGCGGTGCGAATTGAGCTGAAAAACAACGGCGAACTCAACAAGACGGGGCGCGGGCTCATCGATATGCCGCCCAAACACCCGAAGGAAACGCATCAGCCGCCCGTTGTCGTCGTCAATGAGCCGCCGCCGCAAATCAAGGAAAAGCAACCGCCGCGAGCGCCGTCGCAGCCGCGCAAGGCGCAAGAACAAAGCGGAACTCGCGCGAAGCCATCGCCCAAGCCGAACCCGAATCCAAACGCCAATCGCGGCGACCAACGCGACGCAGACAATCGCAAACGATGATTAAACCGCTTTCAAACCGATGACCGCGCAAACCGATGAGCACGCGCTGCGCCACGAAACCCGATACGTCGCCATCGGCGACATTCACGGTTGCCTCGACCCGCTTGAACGTCTCATAGAGAAAATCAATCCCTCTCCAACCGACATTCTCGTGTTTCTTGGCGACTACGTCGACCGAGGACCCAACTCCAAAGGCGTGATTGATTACCTTATTGATCTCAAAATGCGCCGCAACGCCGTTTTTCTCTTGGGCAATCACGAAGTCTTGATGCTGGATTTTCTCGCGGGACTTTTGTCGCCGAGCGACTGGGAGCGAAACGGCGGGGTCGCCACGCTGGAATCGTATTCCGAAAACGGCGCGCTCGACATTCCCGATTCGCACATTGAGTTTCTCCAATCGTGCTTGCCCTATTACGACTCGCCCGATTACTTCTTCGTTCACGGCGGCTTGAAACCTCACCGAGGAATTGAAGAAAATCTCCGCCGAATGTCGACGCTCGAATTGGTTTGGGAGCGAAGCCACTTGGAAGAGCCGCACGTCAGCGCCGAAGATTACAAGTGGGAAAAGACCGTCGTGTGCGGACACACGCCGCTGGCGCAACCGCTCGTGCTTGATAAGCTCATCGCCATCGATACGGGGTGCGTGTATAGCCACGAGTCGCGGCTTGGGCGTTTGACCGCGATTTCCCTGCCCGACCGAAGCATCGTTCAAGTCGACAATCGCGCGCCGCGAACCGTCGCGCAACGCCTTTTCGCCCGCTTCCAGCGATGACCAAAGCCGAAAAGTTCGCCTTCGTTCAAGACGCGCTCCGCAAAAAATTTCCCTCGCCAAAAACCGAACTCCGATACGAAACGCCGTTTCAGTTGCTCATCGCCACCGTGCTGGCGGCGCAATGCGCCGACAAGCGCGTCAATATGGTTACGCCCGCTCTCTTCAAAGACTATCCCGACGCGCGCGCGATGAGCCAACTTTCCGTCGAGGAGCTCAAAGAAAAAATCAAATCCATTAACTTTTTCAACAACAAAGCCAAGCACATCGCCGAGCTGTGCAAACGTCTCGTCGAAAAGCACGGCGGCGAAGTCCCCCAAACGCTTGAAGAACTGACCGCGCTTCCGGGCGTGGGTCGCAAAACGGCGCACGTCGTTATGAGCAACGCATTCGGCAAGCCCGTGCTCGCCGTCGATACGCACGTGTTTCGCGTCGCCAATCGGCTCGGACTCGCAAGAGCCGACAACGTGCTCGAAACGGAAAAGCAACTGATGAAGTGGCTGAAACCCGAACAGGTGGGCGACTTTCATCACTACCTCATTTTGCACGGACGCTACACGTGCAAAGCGAGAACGCCCGACTGCCATGCGTGCGAACTGACGAAGGTTTGCTCGTTCTACAAACGCGCCAAGAAAAAAAGCCCCAAGCGTTGAACGGAAACGCGCTCAATGGTCGCAAACTCGCGGTGGCGTTCCTCGTCTCCCCCGCGATGATGTTTTTGGCGTTTTTGTTCGCGTTTGAGCGGTTTTACTCGGCGTGGGCGGAACGAAACGCGAAGACGATCGCGGAAACTTGGCTTCGGAAGCGATTCGGCTACGAAGCGAGAGTCGATTCGGTCGCCATCGCGCTCTCGTCGCTGACCTTGTTTGGAACGCGCTTTTTGGACGGCGACGAAGTCGTCGCCGAACTCGATACGCTCGTCTTTCAAGAGCCGTCGCTTTTGGCGCTGATGATAAAGGGCGAGGTCGTCGCGCGAGCCTTTTCCGTCCGAAGCCTTCGCTCCAAGCGCAAAGAGTTCGAGCGATGGCTCGACTCGGCGGCAACTTTTTCCGCGTCGCCGCCGTAGAGCGCAACTTTCGGGGCGAAACTTGGTAAAAAAGTTTTTGCAGGCGTAATTTTCTTAAATCACTGCGGCAGTCGTTTCACAATGCTCTCAAAGCAAGCCACATTCGTCGTTTGCTTGTGCGTCGTCGCGTTGGCTTCCGTTTCGCTGTGCAGGGGACAAGCGGTTTCGAGAGCCTATCCCGTCACGAGCGAGAAAAAAATTTCCGCGCGCGTCAAATTGGGTCTCGTCAATCTTAAAATTGGCGCGCATCAATCGCTCAACGCCTTCGAGTATCGCTACGCCGCGTCCGACCCGACGGACTTGCGCTACGAATACGAGATTTCGCAAGACGGCGTGGGCGAGTTGGAGCTGAGCAACCTTCGCTCCAAAAACGCGGAGAACAAGAACATTTCGTTTCGCCTGCGAGATTGGTTTGGCGCCGACGAGGACAAGCGCGAAGAACTACCCACCCTAACGCTCACCTTCACCGACCAATTGCCCATTGAGTTGTTCTTGACGCTCGCCGCGGGCGAACACGAGCTTGATTTGTCGTCGCTCAAACTCTCGTCGCTCGAACTGCATTCGGGCGCGTGCCAAACCAGCGTGCGCTTCAGCAAACCCAACCGCGAGGCGATGGAACGACTGAAAATCGCCACGGGCGCGTCGCGTTTCGTCGTGGAGGGCTTGGGCAACGCGAATTTCAAAGAGCTCAATCTTCACGGCGGCGCGAGCGACGTGACGCTGGATTTTTCGGGCGAACTCAAAGCGCGCAACGCCAAAGCGAAAATTTCGCTCGGCGCCGGATCGCTGACGGTCATCGTGCCGCAGAACGAGGCGGTCAAACTGAACTATGCCGACAACATCTTCTCGTCCATTGACCTGCCCAAAGACTTCAAGAAAAAAGGCGATATGTATTTCAGCGGCAACTACGGGCAAGGTTTGGGCATCCTCGAGTTCGACATTTCAAGCGGAATGGGCGCCGTGAAGGTCGAGTGGAAATAAAAGTCGCGCCCGCCCAACGCAAACAATCCCGACTCGGAAAAACCAATGGCTCGCGGGTCGCAATCGCTCGCCGCGCTCAAAGCCGTCGGGGCATGGCTCGACGAGCGTCGCCAAACGATTTTGAGCGTCATTGACGCGGGTCTCGTCGCTTTCGCTCTGCTTGCCGTCGCCGCTCTCGTGGCGCGCGTTGGCTTTTACCTCGACGATGCGCTGCTACGACGGACGCAAGCGATCGAGACGGCGATGCTCTACTTTTTCGCGCTTCAAGCCTTCGTGAAATCGCTGTTGGCGAAAAACAAGCGTCAACACGTGCGCGAGCGTTGGTTGGAGCTGGTCATTTTCGCCGTCATTCTCGTCCATCTCGTTTTTCCGCGCCTTGCGGAGCGCGCGCTTTCGTCGCTCAATCCGCGACTCACGCCTGAAACGCTCACGAGCCTTTACTTGATTCTGACGCAGTTTTTCGTCGTCGTCGCGCTCGTTCCGTCGGCTCTCCGATACAGCAAGCGAGTTATGGCGGCGAGCGTGCAACCATCGAGCATATTGCTGGCAAGTTTCGTCGCGCTTTCGCTCGTTGGCTGTTGTCTGCTACTCTTGCCGAAAGCGAGCAACGAAAAAATCGCGTTCATCGACGCGCTTTTCATCGCCACGAGCGCGGCATGCGTTACGGGGCTTGCGACGCTCGACGTGGCGACGACCTTCACGCACGTTGGGCATTGGATTTTGCTGTCGCTGATTCAAATTGGCGGCTTGGGAATTATGACGCTGACGACGTTTTTCGCCACGCTCGCGGGCGGAAGTTCGCAACTGAAAGAATACGCCGCGTTGCGAGAACTATTGGGCGAAGAAAGTTTGGGCAAAGCGCGAACCATTTTGTATCAAGTGGGCTTCTACACGTGTCTCGCGGAAGCCATTGGCGCGCTTTGCATCTATCGGCTAATTGACGCGGAGCGATTGCCCGAAGGCGTTTCGCCGTTTTTCTTTTCGGTGTTTCATTCGGTTTCGGCATTTTGCAACGCGGGCTTTTCGCTTCTGTCCGAAAATCTCGCCGACGCGCGTTTTCGGGGCGACTTGCCGTTTTTGCACGTCATCGTCGCGCTCGTCGTGATTGGCGGATTGGGATTTCCCGCGCTCTCGAGCCTGTCGTCGTGGGCGATGGCGAAAGCGCGGCGAGAGCCTAATGCGCGTCTGACCGTTCACGCTCGAATCGTGTTCATCGCGTCGGGAGCGTTGTTGGCGTTGGGAACGCTGGGCGTTTGGGCGTTGGAGGGCGGGAGAAGTTTCGCGTCGCTCTCGCCGTTGGAGCAAGTCGCGCAGGCGTTGTTTCACTCGGCGATGTCGCGCACGGCGGGTTTCAACGCGATGGACGTTGCGGCGTTCTCGACGGCAACGCTGTTTTTGACGATCGTGTTGATGTGGATTGGCGCGTCGCCAAGCTCGACGGGCGGCGGAATCAAGACGACGACGGCGACGCTGGCGATTTTGAACATCTACGCCATCGCGTCGGGGCGAAACAAAATCGAGCTGTTTCGCAGGCGAATTCCCGACCTTGCCATCACGCGAGCCTTCAGCGCGGCGCTGTTGTCGCTTCTCTACATCGCGCTGGCGCTTTTCGCATTGCTCTTGACGGAGCAAGACAAAGGGTTTGCGTTTGAAGCGTTGCTCTTCGAGGTCGTCTCCGCCGTGAGCACCGTCGGATTGAGCGTCGGGGTTACGCCGCATTTGAGCGACGCGGGAAAAATCGTCATCATTCTCTCGATGCTGGTTGGGCGGGTTGGGTTTTTGACGGTCGTCATCGCCCTCGCGCGCCGACGCGCCGAAGCCAACTACGATTACGCCGAAGAAACCGTCTTGGTCTCATAACGCCGTTTCAACGATGCGATTGCTTCCGCTCATTTTTCTTGCGACCGCGCCGACGATGCTGAACGCGCAACTTCTCAACGGCAAAACGCTCGTAACGCCGTCGCTCCACTTGGGAACGACGGATTTTGGCAAGCCTTTCACGATCGCGATTCGCTTTCAAATCGCGCCCGAATGGCATCTGTATTGGAAAAATCCGGGCGACGCGGGGCTGGCTCCGAAGGTGAAGTGGACGTTGCCCGAAGGTTTCGTCGCGTCCGAACCGCGATTTCCAACGCCACGTAAAATCGTCGCCGAGTCGGCGGTCGACTACGGCTACGACGACGAACTCATTTTGCTCGCCACGATTTCGCCGCCGAAAAACGCGACCAAGCCCGTCGTCTTGAAAGCCGAACTTTCGTGGCTCGTTTGCCGCGAATCATGCGTTCCGGGCGAAGCGACGCTCGAGCTCGATGCCGCAACGCTTTCCGAGAACGACCGTGCCGAAGCCAATCGGCTGATAGAACGCGCTCAACGACAGTTGCCCGAACCGCTCGCCAAAACAAACGCGACGCTCGAATCCGCAACCGCGACCGCGCAAGGCGGAAAAACCTTGCTCACGCTGCGCTTTTCGGGCGACGACGCCAAACGCATTACGGACTTTTTCCCCGAAGAAATCGAGGGCTTCGTGCCGAGTTACGCGCAAATCAAGGTCACGGACGGCGTGGCGACGATTCCGCTCGCGCCCGCGAGCAAAGACGCCAAACTCGCAGAGGTTCGCGGGCTTGCGATGATGGGCGAAAAAGGCTACGAAGTCGTGGCGACGGTGAGGCAAGCGGAACGTTCGGGCGGATTGCTCGACCAAACCTTCAAAACGGAAGGAGGCGAAAAACTCTCGCTCTGGTGGGCGCTATTGTTCGCGTTCATAGGCGGCTTGATTTTGAACGTGATGCCGTGCGTTCTGCCCGTCATTTCGCTCAAAGCGATGAGCCTTGTCGACCAAGCGGGCGAGGGCGCGTCGCGGAGCGTTCTGAACGGACTGATGTTCGCGTTTGGAGCGTTGCTCTCGTTTTGGGCGTTGGCGTTGGTCGTGGTTTTGCTGCAACGAGCGGGCGCGCAGGTCGGGTGGGGCTTTCAATTTCAGTCGCCAGCGTTTGTGGTGGCGATGTCGGTCGTGATGTTCGTTTTCGGGTTGAACCTCTTGGGCGCATTTGAAATTTCCGCGCCGAGCCTATCGGGCGAAGTTTCCAAAACGCTATTGCGGCGCGACGCGCTTGGGGCGTTGATGAACGGCGTTTTGGCGACGACGCTCGCAACCCCTTGCACCGCGCCGTTCTTGGGTTCCGCGTTGGGATTTGCGTTCTCGCAACCTGCGCCCTTGATTTTCGCCGTCTTCACGACGATTGGACTTGGGCTTGCCGCGCCGTATCTCGTTTTCGCCGTCAAACCGCAGTGGCTCAAATTCATTCCGAAACCGGGCGAGTGGACGATTCGCTTCAAACAAGCGATGAGCTTTTTGCTCTTTGCGACGGTCGTTTGGCTGCTATCGGTGATGGGGTCGCAACTTGGCGCGGAAGGCGTGGTGGCGACGGTCGCCTTGCTGTTGGGCGTTGGCGTTTCGGCGTGGCTCGTCGGGTCGTTCATTGACCTCGAGTCGAGCGCGCCGCGCAAGGCAACGGTTTGGAGCGTAGCGATTCTCGTCGCGCTCCTGAGTTACTATGTCGCCTTCGAGCGCTATCTCGATTGGCGAAATCTTGACGCGAAAGCCTACGCTCGCGCGAAATCAAGCGGCGGAATCGAGTGGCAAGAATTTTCTTTGGAGTTGGTCGAGCGGAACGTTCGGTCGGGAAAGCCCGTCTTCATTGACTTTACGGCGGAGTGGTGCTTCACATGCAAAGTTACGGAGCAAACGGTGTTGGAGACCGACGAGGTGCGAGAGGCGATTGAAAGGCTTGGGGTCGTGCCCGTCAAAGCCGATTGGACGAATCGCAACGACGAAATTGCGGCGTTGCTCAAAAAGTTCGGACGAAGCGGCGTGCCGCTCTACGTGGTGTTTCCCGCGGGCAAATTGGACGAACCAATCGTTCTGCCCGAAGTCATCACGAAAGAAATGCTGTTGAAAGCGTTGGAAAAAGCCGCGCCCGCCTTGTCGGTCAAAAAGTAGTCATCGCTCGAAAACGGCTCGGCGCTCCGCGTCGGAGAGAATTTTCCATTCGCCTTGCTTCAAGTCGCCAAGTTTGAAATTTCCGATTTGAACGCGCACCAAGCGCAAGGTCGGAAAGCCAATCGCCGCCGTCATGCGTCGGACTTGACGGTTCTTGCCTTCCGTAAGTTCCAACTCAATCCAACTTGTCGGAACGCTTTTGCGAAAGCGAATGGGCGGGTGGCGTTCAGGCAGGTTGGGCGGCTCGATCAGTCGCGCCTTGCACGGTTTGGTTTTGTAGCCTTGAATCACGACGCCGTTGGCGAGCCGCGTCAAATCAAGCGGCGACGGAACGCGCTCGACTTGCGCCCAATACACGCGGCGATGCGCGTTTTCGGGAAGCAAGAGCTTGGCGTTGAGACGCTTTTCATCGCTTAGCAGCAACAAGCCTTCGCTATCGGCATCGAGCCGACCGAGCGGATAGACCGACTTCGGAAAGCCAAACTCCGCAAGAGTTCGATGCCGCGAGCCGTCGGGCGTGAATTGCGAAAGCGCGCCAAAAGGCTTGTGAAACGCGATAAGCATCGGCTTGACGCAACGGAAGCGTTTTTTATTTTCGAAATCTTTTCAAACGCTGAACGAAACTCTACTTGCCATGGCAATTTCCGACGTCGTGAGAACGCGCTTTGCGCCGTCGCCGACGGGCTTCGTGCACGTGGGCGGACTGCGCACGGCGCTCTACAACTACCTCTTCGCCAAGAAAAACGGCGGCAAGTTCATTCTTCGCATCGAAGATACCGACCAAACGCGGCTCGTCGAGGGCGCGGCGGAAAACATCGAGAAAATCTTGGAATGGGCGGGCTTGACCCCCGACGAAAGCCCGCTTCGCGGCGGCGACTACGGTCCTTACACGCAATCGCAACGCCTCGACATCTACAAACGCTACTGCGAACAGCTCATCGCCGAAAAGAAAGCCTACTACTGCTTCTCCACGCCCGAAGAGTTGGAGGAAGTCCGCAAACTCCAACAAAAACAAGGCTTGCAGCCGAAGTATAACCGCAAGTGGCTTCCCGAATCAATGGGCGGCTCAATGCCCGAAAGCAAAATCAAGGAAGCGCTCGAATCGGGCATTCCGAAAGTGGTGCGAATGAAAGTGCCCGACGGGGTTGCGATTAAAGTTCACGACGCGATTCGCGGCGTGGTGGAGTTCGACTCCGCCGTCGTCGACGACCAAGTCTTGCTCAAAGCCGACGGATTTCCAACCTATCACCTTGCCGTCGTGGTCGACGACCATCTGATGAAAATCACGCACGTGATTCGCGGCGAAGAGTGGCTCTCGTCAACGCCAAAGCACGTCTTGCTCTACGAGTTCTTCGGTTGGGAAATGCCCGTCTTCGCGCATGTGCCGTTGCTCTTGAACCCCGACCGAACCAAACTCTCGAAGCGGCAGGGCGACGTCGCCGTCGAGGATTACGTCAAAAAAGGCTTCAGCCGCGAGGCGCTCTTGAACTTCGTCGCGCTCTTGGGCTGGAATCCGGGAGGCGGAAGCGACCAAGAAATTTTCACGCTCGACGAACTCATCGAGCGGTTCTCGCTCGAGCACGTGGGCAAATCGGGCGCGATTTTCAATCTCGACAAACTGCAATGGATCGAAGAACAGCACATTCGCCGCAAGAGCGACGCGGAACTGGCGCAAGCGATTCGCCCGATTCTTGAAGAAGAACTCAAAACGCGCAAGACGGAAATGCCCATCGAAAAAATCACGAGCGACGACTACCTCAAAGCCGTCGCAAGAGAAATGAAAGAGCGCGTGCGTTTCGTCAAAGAGTTCGTCACGTTCAGCTCCTACTTTTTCTTCGAACCCGAAACCTACGAAGAAGACGCGGTCAAGAAGCGTTGGAAAGAGAACACCAACGCGCTGTTGCTGGAATTCGTGGCGCGATTGGAAACGCTCTCCGACTTTTCGGCAAGCGCGATCGAAGCCGAGCTCAGAGCCTTTTGCGAAGCGAAGGGAATCAAAACGGCAGAGATGGTGCACCCGATTCGCCTTGCGGTTTCGGGGGCGAGTTTCGGACCGAGTTTGTTTCACATCTTGGAAATCATCGGCAAGGAAGCCGTCATCCGCCGCGTCAAACGCGCCGTCGAGCGACTGAAAGCCGAGCCTGCCGCCGCATAAAGCCCAAGAAAGTTGGAAGCGCAAAAACGCTTCATCGGAAAGGCGGGGCGTTTTTCATTGACCTTTCGCCACGGCGCTATCGGGCTTGATGCGATAAAGCGCGGCGGGAGGATTCGAAAGCCACATCACAGGCTCCAATTCGGGCGGCGGTTGATGGACGTTGAAAAGAAACCGAAACTGCGGGCGGAGATTGGCTTCGAAGTAACTGTAAAAAAGATAAGTCGCGCCGATTTTGCGCGCTTCGGCGAGAAGTTCCTCGTAGGTGTTCGTCATTGGAAAGCCGCCCATTTGGAGATTGAGGTAGTAGGCGATGTGCGGCTTGCGCGCGATGATGATGTCCTTGCTGGGCTTTTTCGGGTCGCGCCCCGTAATCTCGAAAAATTTTTCTCGCAGCGCGAGCATTTCTTGCGGACCCGAATCGATGTTTTGTCGATGAAATTGAACGCTTTGAAACAACGCGACGCAAAGGGCGACGGGCAAGGCGTATTGAGCGACTTTCGGAATCGCGCTCCACTTGAAAAAACGTGTCGCCAAAACGGCGTAGGGCGCGAGCAAGTTCAGCGAAAAACGCGCGCCGTAAAACACCAGCGACAACACGCCGAAATGCGCTGCCGCAAAAACGAAATACGCGACCTGAACCCGCGTCAAATCGCGCTGAACGAGCGTCGCCACGATGCCGCCCACGACGAAAACGCCCAAAACCCACGTGAGCAATTCGCCCATATCGCCAACGAAATGCGACGGAACATTGGCGAGAACATGCTTCAAAAATCTGATGGGGTCGGCTAAAATCACGTCGACAATCGAATTGAACGATTGCGATTTGCGAAACCAAAACGTCTCCCAATCCACCTCGTCTTTGAACAAATCTTTGGCGACGTTGAGATGATTCAGACTGTAAAAAAACTTTCCCTTTTCCCGAAGCACGTAGAAACCGTAGGGCGCATATATCGCAAGAACAGTGGCGACGAGCGCAGCGGCTTGAAGCGCGCGCGCCTTAAAGGTCGCCCGCGAAGGGTTTAGCAGAAACAGCGACAGCAGAAAACCCGCGACCAAAAAGATGGCGTTCTGACGCGAAAGCGTCGCCACGCCCGTCGTCGCGCTCGCCAACCAAAACCACTTGAACCCCTCGCCATTGAGCGATTTGAGAAAAGCGTAAATCGCCATCGTGGCAAGAAGGTTGAAAAACATATCCGTCCCCGCCGAGTAGCTGTATTGAATGAAGACGCTATTTGTGGCGAGAATGAGAAGAACGAAAAGGGCTTCGACCTTGCCGAAGAACTCGAGCGCGAGGCGATGCGAGAGATAGAGCGTCGCTCCTGCGCACAAAGTCGCCAACATCACGCCCGCGACGAAATAGTCTTGAACGAAAACCTCCGCGAGCGCGAGAACGATGGCATACATTGGACCGCGAAAGCCATCGATGGGAAACTTGCCCTCGCCGCGCAGCCACTCCTGAACGGCGCGAGCGTCGGGCGCATAGCCCCAAAAGAAGTCGGTCTCCACGCCGTAATCGCCAACGCGATGATGCGCCAGCGCCGCAACGAGCAGGACGACGACATAAGTCGCGCAAACCCCAAGCGCGACGCGCCAATCGCTCGCATGTTCCAAAAGCCATTGCGATTCAAAAAGCGAAGGGGAGACGTTTTGTCGAGCCTTCTTGTTGGGTTTTGCCTTGACGCTTGATGGCACGATGCGGCGCGATTTTGATTGACGAAACGAACCGCAAAAATAACGCGCAAAACATCATTCGACGATCGTCAAGGTCTCGCTCGGCGTCGCCTTTGATTTGGGAGCGCGCTTGCTTATATTCGCAGTCCTTTTCGCAACTGCGACGGCATCAAGCATCGTTCAATTTCAGCGAGAAGCGGCGACTTCTCCGAAAACCATCAATGCAGAAGAATCGCTTTCAACTGGTTCTCATTGTTCTTCTCACGCTTCTTTCGGCGTGGTTTCTCTATCCAACCTTCCAAGACGCGAGCCACGCGGCAAAACTCAAATCGTTCTCGTCGCCCGAAGACAGCCTCGCCTACGTGCGCGAAAACCGCAAATCCATTGAAAGAGCGCAAGAAAAGCGCTTGAAGCTGGGGCTTGACCTTCAAGGCGGAATGCACGTCGTTTTGGAAGTCGATGTGCTTCAACTGCTCGAAAGCCGCGCCCGCAACCGCGACGCGCAATTCGACAGCGTGATGCTCGTCGTGCGCGAGCGCGCCAAAAAAGAAAGCAAAGAGATTCCGACCATTCTCGCCGAGGAGTTTCAAAAACGCCAAATCCGACTCTCCCGCTACTACTACGAGATTCGGGACAGCGACGAGGAAATCGTCGAGAGGCTTTCCAAAGAAGCCATCGATGCCGTCGAGCGCGCCAAAGAAATCATCCGAAATCGCGTCGACCAATACGGCGTGGCGGAGCCTTCCATCGTAACGCAAGGCGGACGACGCATCATCGTCGAACTGCCGGGCGTTTCCGACAAAGAGCGCGTCCGCAAGTTGCTCAAAGGCACGGCGAAATTGGAGTTCAAACTCGTGCGCGACGCGGATTTGGCGTTCAAGGTTCTGCAAGACCTCAACGACTATCTTTCGCGCTATCCCACGATGCCCGCGGGCGACACGAGCAAAGTCGATTCCGCCGCCGCGTTGGCTCGCGCGCAACTCGATTCCATTCGCGCCATTCCCGATTCGCTCAGAACCAAAGAACAGCGTCGCCTCCTCAATCCGCTTTTCGCCGTCGATGAAGAGACGATCGACAGAATCATCATCGATCCGCGAGCGGGCTTTTTCGTTACCGACGCGGGCAAATCGGTCGTGATGGGTTTGCTCAATCGTCCCGACGTCAAGGCGCGCATTCCGTCGGACTTGGAGTTTCTGCTCGATGCGCGTCCCGCGAGCGAAAACGAGGGCTTGAAGTTCTATCGCCTCTACGCCGTCAAGAAAGAACCTGAACTCACGGGAAGCGTCATCACCGAAGCCAACGCGACGTTCAGCGTCGACCAATCGTTGCCCGAAGTGAATATGAAGATGAACGACGAGGGCACGAAAATTTGGGCGCGAACCACGGGCGCGAACATCGGCAAGCAAATCGCCATCGTGTTGGACGGCGCGGTTTACTCCGCTCCCGTCGTGCAATCCAAAATTCCCAACGGCAGTTCGGTCATCAACGGCATTGGCAGCATCGAAGAAGCCAAGGACTTGGAAATCGTTTTGAAAGCGGGCGCGCTTCCCGCGCCCGTGCAAATCACCGAGGAGCGCACCGTTGGCGCGTCGTTGGGAGCGGACTCGATTCGCGCGGGGCTGATTTCCGTTACGATGGGCTTCGTCGTCGTGGCGATCTTTATGCTCGTCTATTATCGCACGTCGGGCATTCTCGCCGACCTTGCGCTCGTGTTCAACATCTTGTTCGTCATCGCGTTCCTTGCGGGATTCAGCGCGACGCTTACGCTCCCAGGCATCGCGGGCTTGGTGCTCACGATTGGAATGGCGGTCGACGCGAACGTGCTCATCTTCGAGCGCATACGCGAAGAAGCCTCTCGCGGCAAGTTGCTCAAACTGGCGATCGAAATCGGTTACGACAAAGCCTTCTCCGCGATTTTGGATTCGCACGTAACCACCTTCGGCGCGGCGGCGCTGCTCTACACGTTCGGCATCGGACCGATTCGCGGCTTTGCGGTTACGCTGATGATTGGCATCGCCGCCAGTCTCTTCACCGCGATCGTCGTTACGAAGGTCGTGCTCGACTGGCTCATTGAACGCAACAGCGTAACGGAAACGAGTTTCGGTTAAGCCGTCTCGCAGAAGTCTCAACAAACCTACTGGCTTTCAAGCAAACGCAATGCGATTTTTAGAACGCCCAAACTTCGATTTCATCGGCGCGCGCAAAAAAGGCTACGTCGTCTCCGCCGTCCTTGTCGGCATTGGATTGATTTCAATCATCATTCGCGGTTTCCAACTCGGCATTGATTTCAAAGGCGGGACGGAGATCGTCGCGCGCTTTCAAGACCCAATCAACATCGGCGAGGTTCGCAAAAGTCTCGGCTCGGAAGGCTTGAAAGGGCAAATCAAGGAATATGGTTCGGCGCGGGAAGTCATCATCACGACGGATTTCAGCGGCGAACTCAACGAGTTGCAATCGACCATCGAGCGCGTCTTGAAGCGCGACTTTCCGAACAATCCGAGCGAAGTCATCAAAGTCGATGCCGTCGGTCCAAGCATCGCGGGCGATTTGCAGTGGTCGGCGATTAGCGCCTTGATAGGCGCGCTGGCGATGATTCTGCTCTATGTCGGAATCCGCTTCGAGTTCAAGTTCGCAACGGCGGGCGTGATCGCGATTTTTCACGACGTTTTGGTCGTGGCGGGCTTGTTCAGCCTTTTGGGCGGGGTCTTCGACGCGATGCCGCTCGAAGTCGACCAAAGCATCATCGCCGCGTTCCTAACCATCGTGGGCTACTCCATCACCGACACGGTCGTTGTCTACGACCGCATTCGAGAAAACCTCAAAATCCGCAAGAGCGAGCCATACGAAAAAATTTTCAACGACAGTTTGAACGAGACGTTGAGCCGCACCATCATCACGTCGGGCACGACGTTGCTGACCGCGCTCGTGCTCTTCATCTTCGCGGGTCAAACGATTCGCGGTTTCGCGTTCGCCATCGTGGCGGGCATTCTCATCGGAACATACTCGTCCGTGTTCATCGCCGCCCCAATCGTGTTGGATTGGCAACTCAAAACAGGCGGAAAGTTCAAGTTGAGAGGCTAAATTGCCGCTCCAACGGCAGAAAACTCGATTCGTTATGAAGTTTGGCGAAAAACAACTCGGCTCCGTAACCATCATTGAAGTGAGCGGCGACGTGCTCGGCGGACCCGACGCGAACGAGCTGCACGACAAACTGCGTCAGCTCTTGAACGCGGGCAAGAAAAACATCGTCATCGACCTCTCCAAAGTCGAGTATATGAACTCGTCAGGCTTGGGAATGATGACGTCGGCGCTCTCGACGGTCAAAAACGGCGGCGGAACGCTCGCCTTGGCGAATCCCGCCGAGCGCATCAAAAGTTTGCTCGCCATCACCAAACTCAACGCCGTCTTCAAAACCTACGAAAGCCTCGACGAAGCCATCGCCTCGTTGAGTTGAACGAATCGTCCCAAAACGACGCAATCAAAAAGCCCGACCAAAAATCGGGCTTTCACATTGAAGGAGCGTGCGCGGATTGAACAAACGTATCAGATGAAACTTGGATTGTTTTGATGAAGAAATCCGTGAAAACCCGCCCAATCCGTTTCATCGGCGTTCCGAATGTTATGATTTGTCATTCCGAGCGAGAGCGAGGAATCCAACCTCTTGCCCGATTCCGACGGATCAGAATCGTTCCCCTCGCCTTTCTCGCAAACGCGATAAGCTCAAAGCATCGGAGAGAGAGGTTACGGCGAGATTGGATGCCCGCGCCTTTGCCTTACTTCACCAGCATCATCTTCTTCGTCTCCACAAAACTTCCCGCTTGCAGTCTATAAAAATAAGCGCCGCTGGAAAGACCGCTCGCGTTGAACGCCGCTTCGTAAATGCCCGCGTCGCGCCGTTCATTAACCACCGTCGCCACCACTCGTCCCAACACATCAAAGACTTGAAGTTTGACAACGCTCGCCGTCGGTAATTCGTAGCGAACACCGTTACGGGATTGAACGGATTCGGATAGTTCTGACGCATGGCAAACCGCGTCGGAACGCTTCCAACGCTTTGGCTTTGCCTCGCCTGATTGCCCGCGCGATTCGCGATTGCCGTTCCCCCTGTTGCCCTAACCAACTCAATCTCGTTGAGCGCGCTCGCCTTGTGGCTTGCTTGACTCGCAAAACCCAAGACCTTGACGCGCAACTCCGCTTCCGTTCCCGATTGCGCCGTCGGCAAGGTCATCGCGAAGTGGAAGTCCTTCGCCGTGTCGCTGGCGGTGATGAGAGCCGTTTGCGAGAGGGCGATGGACGCGCCTGTGCTTGCATTGATAAGCTCAACCGCGAGTTGGACAGGATTGTTCTGCGTCAGGTCGTAAAGATGCTCGGACTGCACTTTCACCGTTGCACTCACTTGATTGATGGAATCGGCGAGCGTGAATCGTCGGCTTTTGAGAAGCGAGAACACATTGCTTGGTGAGAGCGCGAGCGTGTCGGGTAAAAGGTTTGCTCCGAGGTCGTGGTAGGTCAAGCCTGCGCGCGAATCGCCGTTCAAGCCTACATCGGCGAGCGTGAGCGCGAGCGAGGCAGTCTCGGTTGAGTTGGACAAAACGCCTGTGGTGCGTTCCATCGTGGCGACCTCAACGACGGGCGCGCTTCCGCCCCCGCTATTGAACGCAAGGCTCGGCGCGTTGCCCTTACCCCCGCCGCTCACGACGCTTTGCTGACTGCCGCCGCTACCAGCATCGCCTTCGGTCGTGCCGTCGGCAAACGCCAATCGGAACGGCGCGCTCGCATTTGCGGTATAAACAAAGCGTCGGTTGCCGCTACGAAGCGCGATGTTCGCGTGCTCTCCGTCGGAGGCGACTTTCTGAATGTTCCAGTTGCTTTGCGCCGTCCATCGCGCTTCATAGA
Source organism: Chloroherpetonaceae bacterium (assembly GCA_025055975.1). Classification (GTDB taxonomy): domain Bacteria; phylum Bacteroidota; class Chlorobiia; order Chlorobiales; family Thermochlorobacteraceae; genus JANWWM01. The sequence goes on from JANWWM010000046.1 coordinate 31,639, forward strand.
CCGCTCCGTTCATATTGAAATAAATTGCGGGCGCGACGCTGTTCGGTTGCAAGTGCAGGCTCGGCGAGCGAAGCGTTTCGCCCGCTTGCGAGAAAATCGTGACCGCCCCCTGTTGATGCGAACTATTGACGGTCGTGTAGCGCATATCGTTCTTGCCTTCCACTTCAAAGGCGATGTAGGCGATGTTGTTCTTGACCTCAATCGACGGCTTGGTCGGAAAGTAGCCTGCGGGTTCAGCCCGACCTGAGCCTACCCAGTTCAAGGTCTGCGCCGCCCCTTGCGTCAGGTTTGCGCCGTAAGGCGACGAAAAATCAAAGGTCAAGGGCTGATAGCGAAGCCACCCGTCTGAACCTGACCGCTGACGATACGCCAGCCGCGCCTGCACAGTTTGCGGCGAGTAGTTGTTGCTTGGAATCGCCGCATCTATGGCAGGATACATCTGCAAGTTTGCAATAGCCAAAGAACTGCCGTTGAGCGTCGTCGGCGCAACGCCTTCGGCAATGTTCTCGAGGGAAAGCAAGCGCAGTTCCGTCGCGCCTGAACTCGTTGACGCCTCATAGACGACGCCATAGCGCGGGATAACGACCGTGCCAGTGGGAATGTTGACAAGTTTGTTGCCCAGCCAACTGATAGAAGGCGATGCACTCGGCGCGCAATCCCAGAGATTATTGTAGAGATTATCCGTTTGAGAAAGCGTGCCGTTGAAAATGTTGAGCGAGAAGACGCGAACGCGCACTTCGGCGTCGGCGCCGTCAGAGACAATATATGCGACCGCTACGCCGCCGTCGCGCGGCGCAAGCGACGGGCGCGCTCCGTCGTCAATGAAGCGTTCAGGTTGCCAACTCGCTCCCCCGTTGGTAGAGTAGGTCAGCCAAATTTTGCCCGCCGATTCATACACGAGATAATACGCAGATGCGATATCCACATCGCGCGCAAACCGCCGCTGCGACCCCGATTGACTGCTCGCTTCTGCAACCGACGAGAGCAACCGACCTTTGTAGACCGCCTTGACTGTGGCTGTCGGGCTATGAAAAATGACCGCCTTGCGCAGCGTGTCTAAAACCCCCTGCTCTTGAACCAAACTAGCCCCGCTTGCCGACCAGTAGAGAAACCGCGCCGTGCTCCCGCCAACGCTGAGGTCGTCCCGCGTCCGAATTGTGTAATAAGGTGGCTGTAAGTTCGTTGGATTGCCTTGATTCAAGAACACGCCTTTATAGGCTTCGCCGTCGTAGAGCGTGGTAGCATCGGGCGAGAAAGGCGATGGACGTGACCAGAAGCGCGCCGCTGCGCCGCGATTGCGCTTGCCGTATTGGTCGGTCGTGTCCGCAAACCACGGATCGCGAAAGTCAAGGCTGCTCCAACTCGCACTCGGCGCGTCTAACAGTTCGTTCTTCATCACCGCGCTCGTTGTAATTGGCTCAAGACTGGAACAGAAACTCAAAGGCGAATTTGGCTCTGTATAAAAAAGAGAACCCGTCCAATAATGATTCAATGGAATACCGTCCCAATTATGGAATTTCTCACTTGCAATGATTTTAGTCGTCGCTTTTAGTACCGCTTCATTTGCAGATGCTATGATTAGCGATGGAGCGAGCGCCATCTCAAAACCGCTATTACGCCAGATGCCGATGCTATCCGCACTTTCATTGTTGCTAAGCACTTGGTCGACAAAAATCGGATAGGCATTCCAATCTCGCGTAACCGTATCGGTGATCATATTCATTAAATTCATCTGCAGAATGAAACCTCCGCGCCTATAAATCAGCAATGCATCATCTATACTATTGCCACCACCAGCGCAAGGAAGATAAAAACGAAGATAACGGTCTTCGCCTGCTGAATAATCACTAATACGCAGACGATAAGTTGCATCAGGTTCAATTTCAGGCAAAAAGAGTCCAGGGAAAACAGTATAACCATTTGAGTTGGAACAATTTGGTTTGCTTGCAGTGCTTGCCCCTGCATTGACCCAGTAAGTAGACGCATTGGCTTTCACGCGAAATTCGTGGTTAGAATAGACTTCGCGATACGCATGCAGCGTGTCAGGCTCCTTGTATAAACGAAGTTTTTTGACAGATGCTACATTCGTATCCTGATTGTCTTCAACTCTTATATAAAGTTCCCACTGAGCGTCAAACTCGGTATTGGGTTGCGCATAGACTTTGCCTACAGCGCACAAAGCAAACGCGAGAAACAAAATTTTCTTGAACATTTTTCAGTTTGACAAAACGATTTTCAGATAAAAAGCCGAAAAAACGCAACCGACAATTATTGAGCCCGAAACATCTGAAGAACATATCCTCTTCCGTTTTGAACTCCAACCGCGCACATTCTTCTGTCGCCTACGGCAACTGATTTGTATCGGATTGACGATGTTAGTTCGGAGTATCTCTGCCAAGTCTCTCCGTTAAAATGCCATACAATACCAAAATGCCCAACTACGAAAATGTCGTTTTCTGCGCGACCTCTTACGCTTTCAACATATCCGCCCGTTACTGGTAGAGCCTGCCACGCGCCAGAAAGGCGACGGTGCCAGAACCCACCACCACCTGCCCACAATAGATATGGATTTCTGAACCAAACGCTCTGAACCCAGAAATTGGGTGTCCAAGCGATTGAGTCGACCAAAAGACCCTTGATGCGCAGAATTTGACGCGGCTCTTGTGTCAGAGTCCTACCTGTTGGCGCAAGTGCCAGCATATCGCCCAGCGCTCTATCAATGCTTCCCCACACATCGTTGATGGTCGCCGTCGTCCCGCTCTCTACCCGCCGCCACGCCAACCCGTTGTAGTGCATTATTGCTCCATTTGTTCCCACCGCATATAAATCACGACTACTTGTGCCCCAGAACTTCTGAATGTATCCGTCAAACAGACCAGTAACATTGAACACAGTCCACTGAACGCCGTCCCAATGGTATGGAGCGCTATCTCCAACCCAAATGTCATTCTGACTGAATGCAAAAATGCTTTTTAACTCTGAAATGCCCGTTTGTCCCTGATATGTCCACTCGATTCGCTTATACTGCCACTGATGTCCGTCAAAGCGGGCGGCGTTGTATTGGTCGCCAAAATATCCGACCACCCAAATGCACGTGTCGTTGATGACGCACACATCGTTGAGACGAGTTGCCGTCGTGCCGAGCGTGTCAATGCGCCAAGCGAAAGCGTGGCTGGTGGCGGGCATCGTGGCAGTGGCAAGGTTGGCGCTGTCAAGGGCTCTTGCGCCGTCGTAGCGAATCGCGCGGTAGGCGTAGGACGCGCCGAGCGCTAAACCGCTATCCATCACGACCGTGTCGCGTCGGGCGAGGGTTATCTGGCAAAGGAGCGCGTCGTTGCGAAAGAGTTTGACGGTTCTGCCCGCGAGCGAATCGGGGAGCGAGAGTCGGAGCCAGATTTCGCGAAGCGAGGAATCGGCAAGCGAGAGGGCGATGGCGCGTTGCGGTTCGGGCGTTGGCGTGGTCGGCGGCTGGTCTTTGCAACTGTTGGCAAAGGCGAGAAGCGCGAGCGGCAGAACGAAAGCGAGCGAAAGGCGCGCGGTAGTCATGCTGCAAATCGTTTTGGGTTTCGGAAATCGTCATCGTCATCATTGGCGACGCAAAGAACGCGAACGGCTCAAAGTTACGGCGGGCTTCGGCGCAAGTCGCAAGAAAATGAAAATCATTTTACCCCCATAGCCGAATGAGCCGCGAAGACGCGCTCAAACTCTTGACTCTCAACTCTTAATCTTCACTCGTTTGGATTCCTCGCTACGCTCGGAATGACGAACCCCTTTTTACAGCGCTACTGGTTGAGCGAATCGCGCAGATTTTTTGAGGAGGAACGCTGTGAATATCCGCCTAATCCGTTTCATCGGCATTCTGATTTTAAGAGCGCGTGGATTGGACAGAATCAGCGAATAGGCATGAATTTTTGAAATGCGGAAAGGCAAGAGAGTTGAGAGTGAAAAGTTGAAATGCCTCTTACTCTTCACTCTCACTCGATTCAATCAAGCGGCGTCAGACCGAAACGGGGTGGCATTCATTCATTGAAATCGACAAGCCTCTCACGACCGCGCCCAAGCGAATCGCGTCAAAAATCATCTGCTCGGAGCCGCCCTCGTGGCGCACGGACTTTTCGTGGCTATTGACGCAGGCTTGGCAACCATTGACCGCGCTCACGACGAGCGAAATCAGCTCGAAGAAGACCTTTGGCAGAACGGGTCGGAGCATAATGGTCATTTTGATGCCTGCGGGCATTTGTTCGTAGGCTTTGTTGTCGCAGAAATGGCGGAAGCGATAAAACACGTTGTTCGTCGCCAGTAGCGAGGCGATGGCGTGCGTTTCGGCGATTTCCGCCTCGGTCGCGCCCTCTTTCTTAGCCAGTTCCGTGAATGCCGAAATCAGCGCGTTGTTGCGGTCGTTGGCGGCGACGGCGAGCGCGATGAGATAGGCGTTCTTCTTGCCGCCCAAGCTCGCGCTTTCGAGCGTCGAGCGCAGATTGACGCGCAGATCGCGGATGTATTTGTGGTCGCCCTTGACGAATGCGTCCAAGCCGACGAAATGCGCCTCGGAAGAAAGTCCCAAATCCGCAAGCAAGTCTTTTCTTGTGTCTTCCATCGTTGGAATGGTTTAACGGTTTCGAAACGGAACGCAAAAGGCGGAACGCCAAGTCCGCCTTTCGCAAGAAGACATCGCAAAAAACGTTACGCCTCGACGAGCGTGCCGCCTTCGACTTTGAGCGTCTTTTCGCCTTCCTTCCAGTTGCAAGGACAAAGTTCGCCCGTTTGCAAGGCTTCAAGCACGCGCAGCGTTTCGTCGATGCTGCGACCGACGTCGAGGTTGTTGACGCACACCCATTGAATCACGCCTTGCGGGTCGACGATGAAGGTCGCTCGCAAGCACACTTCCTCCGAGCCGTAGAGAATGCCAAGCGCGCGGCTCAGATGTTTGCCGTGGTCGGCGAGCATCGGGAATTTGAGGTCTTTGAGGTTCTCGTTGTCTTTGCGCCAAGCCAGATGCACGAAGGCGGTGTCGGTGCTGGCGCCATAGAGCATCGCGTCGTTGTCGCGGAAATCGGCGAAGCGATCGTTGAAGCCCTTGATTTCCGTCGGGCAAACGAAGGTGAAGTCTTTGGGCCAGAAGAAAAAGACCGCCCACTTGCCTTGCTTGCGGTGTTCCGCCGTCGAGATTTTGGCGAACTCTTTGCCTCTTTCGGTCGAGACGACCGCATCGAGTTCGAACTCAGGGAATTTGTCTCCGATGGTCAGCATGTTGCGAGATGGTTTAGTTGTTAATAATGAGAATTGATACTATTAACGCTCTCTCAAACGCAGTTTGCCTTTGAGAAGTTGCAAATATGCGAAAAAAATTTCGAGATGGGATGCGCTTGCGCATGCGCTCAGCGCCGAGTTCATTCGGCTGAAACGGCTGTGGAGGGGGCAAGGAAGCGTTTGCGGTCGGCGTTGCGTCGCATACGTTTCGGACGGGCAAGCCAGCTAAAGAAGAAGGAGGCGCAAATGGGACTGGGCAACTTTCTGCGCAACGTGGCGGGAATCGTGTCGGGCTTTGCGCAAATCGCGCGGGCGATGGAGGCGCATCAATGGGCGCGAAGCGCGCCTTACATCGAAACGGAGCTGGTCTTTACGGAAAAAGCCGTCAACGTCGCGCTGCGAGCGATCGAGAAGCCGAATGCGCGCGTTCAAGATTTGTCGGTCAAATTTTTCCCGAACAAAACGGAACTGCGATTTTCGCTCAGGGGCGTTTTTGGCGATTGGATTTCGTGCCGCTTGCCGCTGCATGTGGCGGAGCTGACCGTCGTCAAGAACGAGTCGGTCGCCGTCGTTGAGCGAGCGGGCAAACTGCGCATCGCGTCGGAATCGCCGTGGCGATTGTTTTATTATCAACTCGTTCAGGCGTATCTTAACAGCCGTTTTGGCGAGCGACGTTTGCTCAAAACGTTGGCGGAAAGCGTGGATTGCCTGAGCGTTGAGCCGTCGTTTCATTTGTGCGGCAAGGCGGTGCGTCCCATCGGGCTGAATGTCAACATCGAAAAAATTTTGCGTCAAAAAACGGTCGCGTCGATTCTGGTTCGGCACGGCATTATGAACGTCGTGGGCATTTCGGGACTGCGGGAAGAGGAGGGACAATTCGTCGTCAATGTGATTGTCGGAAACAAACGCGCAGATGATTGGCGATCGTCGCGTCGCTCCCAAGCGTTCTTCGACGGATAATCAAGTCGTGCATCGGCGCGCGAATGTTTCAATGACCAAACTGGCGCATCTCATCTCCAACGTCATTCACCCAATCGTGCTCCCCATCGTCGCGTTTTGGACGATAATGCGATTTGGCTTCGAGAAGCCTGTCGAGAACATGCATCTTTATCTGCTCGTCGTGATTTTAACGTGTTCCGCCGCGCCCGCCCTCATCGTGATTGCGCTCAAAAAGATGGGCAAGGTGAGCGATTACGACATTTCGCGGCGAGAAAGTCGCGCCTTGCCGTTTCTGCTCGGCGTGGCGAGTTACGTTGCGGGCGCGCTCGCGCTGCGCCTGTTGAACGCGCCGCCGCTCATCGTTGGCTTTATGATGTGCTACGCCATCAACACGATTTTCATTTTTCTCATCACGCTCGTTTGGAAAATCAGCGTTCACGTAACCTCGCTCGGCGGTCCAATCGCGGCGATGACTTACGTGTTTGGCGCGCAATCGCTTTGGCTGTTGCTGCTGATGCCGCCGCTCGCATGGGCAAGGGTTCATTTGAGAGCCCATACGCCCATGCAAACCATCGCGGGCGGCGCGTTGGGCTTTTCGGCGACGCTGTTGGAATTGTGGTGGTGGTTTGGCAGAGGGAATTTTTAGACGAGAGTTTTTCAATGCGAATCATGAAGCAACGCGCCGAGAAAAATGAACGCGCCAAGCGCCAGCGTCGCTATCCCTGAAATCGCGTTGCCGCGAGCGCGAAGCGAGCGCAAAATCGCCCCTGAAAAAACGCCCGTCAAAAAAAGCGTCGGAATCGTGCCGAACCCAAACGCCACGAGCGTCAAAAAGCCGCTCAAAAAGCCGCCGCTCGAAATCGCCACGACGAACATCGAGTAGGTCAGAACGCACGGCAGAAAGCCCAGCAGAACGCCCATGATGAACTTCGCCCACGGCCACGGCTGCTCCATAAACCTTGCGACCGTCTTCTGAAACAGCGCGCTCTCGAAAAACGCATTCTCGGACAAAAACTCCCAACGGCGCAGAAGCCCAAGTTGCATCAGCCCAAAAAGCGTTACGAGCGCGCCCGCAAGAACGCCGACGACGCGGTGACTTGCGCCAACGCCAAGCGCGACGAGCGAAAGATCGAGCGACTTGCCAATCACGCCGCAAACGCCGCCAATGAAGCCGTAGGTCGTTACGCGACCAAGATTGTAAAGCAGATGCGCAAAAGTCGCAACGCGCGGCGAAGCGGGTGGCTCCAAACTCGCAAGGCGAGAAGAATGCGCCAACGCGATTGGACCGCACATTCCCAAACAGTGCAGGCTACTGACAAGCCCAAGCCCGAAGAAACCTACGAACTCCATCGCTTGAAGAGAAGCGGTTAGAAGTCAAACGAAAATCGCCCGCGAATTCGCGCTCGTTGATTCTCATTTTGAGAAAAACGAGCGCGAAAAGCGCGTCGGAATTTTGAAAATTAAAACAAAACCTCTACCTTTGCAGTCCTTTTTGGAACGGAACGCCGCCGAAAAAATCTTCGCTCGCTCTAAACCCGCGTCAAATCAGGCGATTTCGGGCGATGAGGCTGAAAGAGCGCGTGGCGTTTGACGCGTCGAGGGCGAGCGTCGCTCGCGGAGACAACGAAGAGACAACTTCAACCAAATGCCAACGATACAACAGTTAGTTCGCAAAGGCAGAACGCCAAAAGCCTTCAAGACGGCGTCGCCCGCGTTGGACGGTTGTCCGCAAAAACGCGGCGTGTGCACGCGCGTCTACACGACCACGCCGAAGAAGCCGAACTCGGCGTTGCGCAAAGTGGCGAAGGTGCGCCTCTCGAACCAAGAAGAAGTCATCGCCTACATTCCAGGCGAGGGGCACAATCTTCAAGAGCACTCCATCGTTTTGATTCGCGGCGGTCGCGTGAAAGATTTGCCCGGCGTGCGCTATCACATCATTCGCGGTTCGTTGGACACGGCGGGCGTCGCCAATCGCGGTCGCTCGCGTTCCAAATACGGCGCCAAGAAAGCGCAACAAGGCGGCGCGGCGGCAGGCAAGGGCGCGCCCGCAACGGCGGCAAAAGGCAAAAAATAATTTCTTGAACGACGTCCATGCGAAAGAAGACATCGCGTAGAAAAAAAATCTTGCGCGGCGACCCGAAATACCAAGATGTCACGGTGGAGCGCGCCATCAACGCGATTATGCAACGCGGCAAAAAGAACCTCGCGCGCAAAATCGTCTATGGCGCCTTCGACCTGATTGAGAAGAAAACGCAGGAAAATCCGCTCGAAACGTTCCGCAAAGCCGTCTCCAACGTCGCGCCCGTCGTGGAAGTGCGCGGCAAGCGCATCGGCGGAGCGACCTATCAAATCCCGATTGAAGTGCGCGCCGACCGACGCATCGCGCTTGCGCTTCGGTGGATAAGAGAAAACTCTCAAAAGCGCGGCGGTCGCTCGATGGCGGAAAAACTCGCCGCCGAAATTATGGACGCGGCGAACAATCAAGGCAATTCCGTCAAGAAAAAAGAAGAGGTGCATAAAATGGCGGAAGCCAACAAAGCCTTCTCGCATTTCCGATTCTAACCTTTGCAGTCCAAAACGAAAACGCAGAGAACCGACAATGCCCAGACAGATTGCGTTAGACAGAGTCAGAAACATCGGGATTTCCGCGCACATCGACGCGGGCAAAACCACGACCACGGAGCGCATTCTTTACTACACGGGTCGCGTGCATCGCATGGGTGAAGTCCACGACGGCGCGGCGACGATGGACTGGATGGAACAAGAAAAAGAACGCGGCATCACCATCACGTCCGCCGCGACGACATGCTTCTGGACGCCGAAATACGGCAACTTCAAGGACAAAAAGCATCGCATCAACATCATCGATACGCCAGGACACGTCGATTTCACCGTCGAGGTCGAGCGCTCGCTCCGCGTGCTTGACGGCGCGGTCGCTCTGTTCGATTCCGTCGCGGGCGTGCAACCGCAATCGGAAACCGTGTGGCGGCAAATGAACAAATACAAAGTTCCGCGCATCGCGTATGTCAACAAGATGGACAGAGTCGGCGCGAACTTTCTCAACGTCCACAAAATGATTCAAGAGCGCCTCAAAGCCCGCGCCGTGCCGATTCAACTGCCCATCGGCGAGGGCGAAGCGTTCAAAGGATTCGTGGATTTGATTCGCATGAAGGGCGTCGTCTACGACGCGGAGGATGGCACGGTCTATCACGAAGTCGATGTGCCTGCCGAAATGGCGGAACTCGTCAAGCAGTGGCGGACGCATCTCATCGAATCCGTCTCCGAAGTCAACGACGCGCTTCTTGAAAAGTATCTTGGCGGCGAAGAACCAACCGAAGAAGAAGTGCGCGCCGCGCTCCGCGAAGCGTGCTTGAAGTTGATTCTCGTGCCGATGCTCTGCGGTTCGTCGTTCAAGAACAAGGGCGTGCAATTTATGCTCGACGCGGTCATTGATTACCTGCCGTCGCCGCTTGACCTGAAAGTCGTCAAAGGCACGGATCCCAAAACGGGCGCGGAAATCGCTCGCAACGTCTCCGACGACGAACCGTTCTGCGGGCTGGCGTTCAAGATTATGACCGACCCGTTTGTCGGACGCTTGACCTACGTGCGCGTCTATTCGGGCAAAGTCAGCGCGGGCAGTTACGTCATCAACTCCACCAACGGCAAAAAAGAGCGCGTTGGTCGCGTGCTTCAAATGCACGCCAATCACCGCGAGGACTTGGAGGAGGGCTTGGCGGGCGAAATCATCGCCATTGTGGGCTTGAAGGACACGCGCACGGGCGATACGCTCTGCGAAGAAGGCAAACTCATCGTGCTCGAAAAGATTACCTTCCCCGAACCCGTCATTCAAATCGCCATAGAGCCGAAAACGAAGGCGGATTCGGAAAAGATGAGCATCGCGCTCCAAAAACTCGCCGAAGAAGACCCAACCTTCCGCGTGATGACCGACGAAGAAACCAATCAAACCATCATCGCGGGAATGGGCGAACTTCACCTTGAAATCATCGTCGATCGCTTGAAGCGCGAATTCAAGGTCGAAGCCAACGTCGGCAAACCGCAAGTCGCCTACAAAGAGACGATTCGCAAGCGCGTCGAAGCCGAAGGCAAGTTCATTCGCCAATCGGGCGGCAAAGGTCAGTTTGGCGTGGTCAATCTCTGCGTCGAACCCGCCGAAAAAGGCAAAGGCTTCGAGTTCGTCAATGAAATCAAGGGCGGCGCGATTCCGAAAGAGTACATCCCCGCGGTGCAACAAGGCGTTGAGGAAGCGATGCGAAACGGCGTGCTCGCGGGCTATCCGATGCAAGACATCAAAGTAACGCTGTTCGACGGAAAGTATCACGAGGTCGACTCGTCCGAAATGGCGTTCAAAATCGCAGGCTCGATCGGCTTCAAAGAGGCGGCGCGTCGCGCCAATCCCGTGTTGCTCGAACCGATTATGTCGGTCGAGGTAACCACGCCCGAAGATTACATGGGCGCGGTGATGGGCGACCTTTCAAGCCGACGCGGACGCATCGAGGGAATGGAAGCGCGCCACGGCGAGCAAGTCATCACCGCCAAAGTGCCGCTCGCCAATATGTTCGGCTACTCGACGGATTTGCGCTCTATGTCGCAAGGGCGCGCCAACTACACGATGGAGTTCTACGCCTACGAAGAAGCGCCCAAGCAAGTCGCCGACGAAATCATCGAAAAGAGCGGCGCGAAAGCCACGGCGGAAGCGTAAAGTCAAAACAGACCAACCAATTCAAACAACTGCTAACTTTGGAGGAGTCCAACAATGGCAAAAGAGAATTTCAAGAGAGACAAACCTCACGTGAACATCGGCACGATTGGGCACGTCGACCACGGCAAAACGACGCTCACGGCGGCGATTACGAAAGTGCTCGCTGAAAAGGGAATGGCGAAAGCGTTGGCATACGACCAGATCGACAAAGCCCCCGAAGAAAAAGCGCGCGGCATCACCATCTCGACCTCGCACGTGGAATACGAAACCGAGAAGCGACACTACGCGCATATTGACTGCCCTGGACATGCCGACTACATCAAGAACATGATCACCGGCGCGGCGCAAATGGACGGCGCGATTCTCGTCGTCGCCGCCACCGACGGTGCGATGCCGCAAACCCGCGAGCACATTCTCCTCGCGCGTCAAGTGAACGTGCCCTCGATCGTCGTGTTTCTTAACAAAATCGACCTCGTCGCCGACCCCGAACTTGTCGAGATCGTTGAAATGGAACTCCGCGAATTGCTCACGAGCTACAAGTTCCCTGGCGACGAAATTCCCATCGTTCGCGGTTCGGCGCTCGGCGCGCTCAACGGCGAAAAACAATGGGTCGATTCCGTCATCAAGTTGATGGAAGAAGTCGATCGCTACATTCCCACGCCCGTGCGCGACATTGACAAGCCCTTCTTGATGCCCGTCGAAGACGTGTTCTCGATTTCGGGACGCGGCACGGTGGCGACGGGACGCATCGAGCGCGGCAGAATCAAACTCAACGAGGAGGTCGAGATCATAGGCTTTGGTCCGACGAAGAAATCCGTCGTTACGGGCATCGAAATGTTCCGCAAGAACCTCGAAGAAGGTCAAGCGGGCGACAACGCGGGTCTGCTCTTGCGCGGCATTGAAAAGAACGAAGTTGAGCGCGGAATGGTCATCGCCAAGCCCGGCACGATTACGCCGCACACGAAGTTCAGAGCGCAAATCTACGTCCTCAAAAAAGAAGAGGGCGGTCGCCACACGGCGTTCTATTCGGGCTATCGTCCGCAGTTCTATTTCAGAACGACCGACGTGACGGGCGTGATCAATCTTCCGCAAGGCGTGGATATGGTGATGCCCGGCGACAACGTGACCGTCGAGGTCGAGCTCATCTCGCCCGTTGCGATGGACAAAGGGTTGAACTTCGCCATCCGCGAAGGCGGCAAAACCATCGGCGCGGGCGCGGTGTCCGAAATTCTCGCGTAAGGACGATTGAGCGAAGAAATCAGGGGCGTTTGTTTCGGCAGACGCTCCTTTTTTATCCAATTCAGATAGCGAACCAACGTGGCTGCGCAACAGAAAATCCGCATCAAGCTCAAGTCCTACGACCACAGTTTGGTCGATAAATGGGCGGAAAAAATCATCGATGTCGTCAAGCAGACCGACGCCATCATTTCGGGACCGATTCCGCTGCCGACGGAATCGCAAGTCTACACCGTCAACCGCTCGCCGCACGTGGACAAGAAGTCGCGCGAGCAATTCATGATCGCTTCGCACAAGCGCTTGATTGAAATCATCAATCCGAGCGGCAAGACGATCGACCTTTTGATGAAGATTGAATTGCCGAGCGGCGTCGATGTGGAAATCAAGAGCTAATTCGTTGATTCATTAACCATCGTCTTGGAACGAGAGGTTACAAAATCAAAACTCCAATGAGCGCGATTCTGGGAAAGAAAATCGGAATGACGAGCGTCTATGACGCGAAGGGCAAGGTCGTTCCGTGCACCGTCATCGAGGCAGGACCATGCTACGTCTCGCAAGTCAAAACGGTGGATAAAGACGGCTACGCGGCGTATCAATTCGCCTTCGATGAAAAGCGCGAAAATCGCGTCGCCAAGCCGCAACTGGGACACTTCAAAAAAGCCAATGTCAAGCCCGCCTACAAGGTCGCCGAGTTTCGCAAGGAGGTGGTCGGCTTGGAACTGAACGCGGGCGACGTGGTCAAGGTCGATGTGTTCAAAGAGGGCGAGAAGGTCGATGTCGTGGGAACGTCGAAAGGCAAAGGCTTCGCGGGCGTGGTGAAGCGGCATCATTTCGCGGGCGGATCGAGAACGCACGGACAATCCGACCGCGAGCGCGCACCCGGCTCGATGGGCGGCTCGTCGTTCCCCTCGCGCTCGTTCAAGGGCTTGCGAATGGGCGGACGAATGGGCGGCGAGCGCGTTACCGTCCGAAATCTGACCGTGGTCAAGGTGTTGGCGGACTCGAATCTTCTCGTCGTGCGCGGCGCGGTGCCAGGACCAAAAAACGCCTATCTGCAAATCACCACCGCAAAGAAACCGTAACGAGAACGAGGACAACAGCGATGGAACTCAAAGTTTTGAAAAAAGACGGAACGGATAGCGGCGAGACGATTACGCTCAACCCCGCGATTTTTGACATTCAGCCCAACGACCATGCGATTTATATGGACGTGCGCTCGATTCGAGCCAATTGGCATCAAGGCACGCACAAGGTCAAATCGCGCGCCGAAGTGCGCGGCGGCGGCAGAAAGCCCTATCGCCAAAAAGGCACGGGCAACGCGCGCCGCGGATCGCAACGCTCGCCCTTGATGCCCGGCGGCGGCGCGGTGTTCGGTCCGCAACCGCACGACTACGTGGTCGGCATCAACAAAAAGATGAAAAACCTCGCGCGCCGCTCGGCGCTGACCTACAAAGCCAAAGCCAACGCCATCGTGGTCGTGGAAGATTTCACGCCCGAAACCATCAAAACCAAAGAGGTCGCCTCGACGCTCAAAGCGCTTGGCGTGGCGGACAAAAAAACGCTCTTTTTGACCGCAGGCAAAAACGAAATCCTTTACAAATCGGGCAGAAACATTCCGACGCTCAACATTCTGGAAGCCAACAAAGCCTCGACCTACGACATTCTCGATAGCAAGGTCTTGTTGCTTCAAAAGAGCGCGGTCAAAGTTCTCGAGGAGAATTTGCTCTGAAAAGCGCGAGCCGCGCAAACGCATTCGCGCCGAGCGATCGCGTTTGCGCATTCATTCCAACGGAAAACCTGAAAAGCGATGAGGAATGTCTTAATCCGACCGATTCTCACCGAAAAGGTCTTGAAGTTGCAAGAGGAGAAGAACCAATACGCCTTCGAAGTCCAAAACGACGCGACGAAAGAAGACATCAAAAAAGCCGTCGAGGAAAAGTTCGGCGTTCAAGTCGTCTCGGTGCGCACGATGAACAAGAAGGGCAAAGCCAAAGCGCAGATGACGCGACGCGGCGTGCGATACGGCAAGCGTCCCGACGTGAAACGCGCTTTCGTAACGCTCGCCAAGGACAGCAAAATCGACTACTACGCCAATTTGGGCGCGTCGGAAAAGAAAGAGTAACGGAATTTGACCAAACGCGACAACCATGCCAGTCAGAAAGTTAAGACCCATCACGCCGGGCACGCGCTTCGCGTCGTATCCGTCGTTTGAGGAAATCACGAAAACCGAGCCTGAAAAAAGTTTGATCGAGCCGCTCAAAAAAACGGGCGGACGAAACAACTTGGGGCGAATCACGTGTCGCGGAATGGGCGGCGGCGCGAAGCGATTTTATCGCATCGTGGATTTCAAGCGCGACAAGGAAATGAACGCCGTCGTCGAAGCGATCGAGTACGACCCGAACCGCTCGGCGCGCATCGCGTTGCTCAAATACGAAGACGGCGAGAAGCGTTACATCCTCGCGCCAAACGGCATCAAGGTCGGCGACAAAATCGAGTGCGGCGAGAACGCCGACATCAAAATCGGCAACGCGCTTCCGCTGAAGTTCATTCCCGTCGGAACGGAAGTTCACAACATTGAGCTTCGCGCAGGCAAAGGCGGGCAGTTAGCGCGCAGCGCGGGAGCCTTCGCCGTGCTCGCCGCCAAAGAAGGCGGCTACGCCACGCTCAAAATGCCGTCGGGCGAAATCCGCAAAGTGCGCATCGAGTGCAAAGCCACCGTCGGCGTGGTCGGAAACTTGGATCACATCAACGTGTCGCTGGGCAAAGCGGGACGCTCGCGCTGGCTTGGCATTCGCCCCATCACGCGCGGCATGGCGCGCAACCCCGTCGATCACCCAATGGGCGGCGGACAGGGCAAATCCAAATCGGGCGGCGGTCGCCAACACCCCGAATCGCCGTGGGGACAAAAAGCCAAAGGCTTGAAAACCCGACGCGCAAAGAAAGCCTCATCGAAACTCATCGTCAGAGATAGAAGAGCCAAGAAACAAGATTAACGCATTATGCCACGCTCGCTTAAAAAGGGTCCCTTCGTTCAAGACAGACTCTTGGACAGAATCAGGGAAATGAACGAGAAAGGACAAAAGAAAGTCCTCAAAACTTGGTCGCGCGCCTCGATGATTACGCCCGAATTCGTCGGGCATACCATCGCCGTTCATAACGGCAAAACGCACATTCCCGTCTACATCACGGAGAATATGGTCGGACACAAGTTGGGCGAATTTGCGCCGACGCGCACGTTCAGAGGACATTCTGGCGGAAAAGAAAAAGGCGCGTCCGCGCCCGGCAAAAAGTAACACGGGAGGAAAACGCAATGAGCGTCAGAAAACGAGAAGTCGCCGAAGCGCGAAAGGAAAAACGCGCCAAAGAAAGCAAAGCGCGAGCCATTTGGCGCAACGTGCCAACCTCGCCGCGCAAAATGCGCCTCGTCGTCGATCTCGTGCGCGGCAAAAGCGTCAGCGAAGCGCAAGCGATTTTGCAAAATCTCACCAAACACGCCGCCCGAACCGTGCTTCAAACCTTGAAGTCGGCGGTCTCAAACTATATGCAAAAGCATAGCGACAGGCAAGTCGACGAGAATCGCCTTTTCATCGTCGAAGCCTTCGTCGACGGCGGCGCGACGTTGAAACGCATTCTGCCCGCGCCAATGGGACGCGCCTATCGCATCAGAAAACGCTCGAATCACCTGACCATCGTGGTCGACGAAAAACGAGTTCAATCTTGAAATCAACCTTGACGCGCTAACTCGATGGGACAGAAAGTAAATCCAAACGGTTTTAGACTCGGCATCATCAAGGATTGGGATTCGCGTTGGTATGACGCGGGTCCAAGCGTCGCCGAAAAAATCAAAGAAGACCGCCTGATTCGTGAATACGTCACCACGCGCTTGAAGCGTCAAAAGGCGGGCGTGTCGAAGGTGGTAATCGAGCGCACGACGAAGAGCATCAAGCTCTACATCTACGCGGCGCGTCCGGGCGCGGTTGTCGGCAAAAGCGGCGAAGAAATCAACGCGCTGAGCCAAGAGCTTGGCAAGCTCACGAAAAAAGACGTCAAAATCGACGTCATCGAAATCAAGAAGCCCGAACTCGATGCGCAGCTCGTCGCCGACAACATTGCGGCGCAGCTGGAAGGTCGCGTCTCGTTCCGTCGCGCGATGAAGCAAGCGATGCAACAAGCCAGCCGAGCGGGCGCGGAGGGCATTCGCGTGCAAGTGTCAGGACGCTTGGGCGGCGCGGAAATCGCTCGAATGGAGCAATACCGCGAAGGCAAAGTCCCGCTCCACACGCTTCGCGCCAACATCGACTACGCGCAATCGACCGCCTTCACCATCACGGGCACGGTCGGCGTGAAAGTCTGGATCTACAAAGGCGAAGTGCTCGGGCAACGCATCGACGCGCTTGAAGAAGAAGAGCGTCAAAAGGTCAAAGACCGCCGAGAAAGCCAACGAGCGCGCGGCGCGCGCGGCGAGGGTCGTCGTGGTTCGGGCGAAGGACGTCGGCGCCGACGCAGAAGAGGCAAATCGCAACAAGGCGAAGGCGAATCGCCAGCCACCTCGCAAGAAACCGCCGAATAGCGCAAACGAAATCTCAACCGAAACCAACGCATAGGAGACCTTAGCGATGTTAATGCCAAAGCGCGTCAAATACCGAAAGTCGCAGCGCGGCAGAATGAAAGGCAACGACACGAGAGGCACGTCGGTCGACTTCGGCTCGTTTGGTCTCAAAGCGCTTGAACAAGCCTGGATCACGAGCCGTCAAATCGAAGCCGCTCGCGTCGCCATCAACCGCTTTATGAAACGCGACGGGAAACTCTGGATTCGCATTTTCCCCGACAAGCCCGTCACCAAAAAACCCGCCGAAACCCGAATGGGAAGCGGAAAAGGCTCGCCTGAATTTTGGGTCGCTGTCGTCAAGCCCGGACGCATTATGTTCGAAGCCGACGGCGTTCCCAAAGCCACTGCCGAAGAAGCCTTTCGTCGCGCCGCCGCGAAACTGCCCATCAAAACCAAGTTTGTCGTGCGTCCCGATTACGAGGACGCAAACGCAAAGAAATAATCCTCAAACGCCAAACCCGAATCGAGTATGAAGAAATACGAAATCGCCGCGCTCTCGCCCGAAGAGATGAAACAACGCATCAGGGAGTTGAAGAAGGCTATCGCTGACATCAAGTTCAACAAGGCGTTTGAACCGCCGCAAAACCCGATGATCTTGCGCAATATGCGCAAAGACATCGCGCGAATGAAAACCTTTTTGAATCAACAAAAGGCGAAAGCGGCAAAACAATCGCAACCCGAAACGAATTAAACTGAACGATGTCCGAAACGCAAAATCTCGCGCCCGAAACCGCGACCAAAAAAGTCGCGCGCGAAAAAATCGGCAAAGTGGTCAGCAACAAGATGCAAAAAAGCATCGTCGTCGCCATCGAGCGCCGCGAACAGCACCCGATTTACAAGAAGTTTATGAAAAAGACGACGAAAATCATGGCGCACGACGAGAAAAACGAAGCGAACATTGGCGACACGGTCAGAATCGCCGAGTTCCGCCCCATTAGCAAGCGCAAGAGCTGGAAACTCGTCGAAATCATCGAGAGAGCTAAGTAACCAGCGCATCTGGTCGAAACAGAGCGATTAAACTTTTGAACGAGTTATGATTCAGAACGAAACGAACTTGGTGGTCGCCGACAACAGCGGCGCGAAAAAAGTGCGCGTCATTCACGTGCCCGGCGGCACGCATCGCCGCTACGCGAGCATTGGCGATGTCGTCGTCGTCTCCGTCAAAGCCGCCATTCCAGGCGGCGCGGTGAAAAAGAAAGACGTCTCCCGCGCCGTCGTCGTGCGCACCAAAAAAGAGTATCGCCGCAAAGACGGCTCCTACATTCGCTTCGACGAAAACGCCGTCGTGCTCATCAACGCGCAAGGCGAGCCAAGAGGGACGCGCATCTTCGGACCAATTGCGAGAGAACTGCGCGACAGGCAGTATATGAAAATCATCTCGCTCGCGCCCGAAGTGCTTTGAGCACAAAAATTTTCGAGAGGCTTGCGCAAAAAGCCGAGCCTTTCTATCTTTGCGCCCCTTTCGGAATGGGGCGACAAGCGGAAGTAACTCAGCTGGTAGAGTCACAGCCTTCCAAGCTGTTGGTCGCGGGTTCGAGTCCCGTCTTCCGCTCAGGAAAGATGCGTCAATCTTCACCGAGCGCGGCGTGAGATTGACGCAAAATTTTTCTCAAAACGAAATCGCTCGACCATGAAATTGGGAAAGAAACCCGTCAAAATGCACGTCAAAAAGAACGATACCGTGCAAGTGATCGCGGGGAACGACAAGGGCAAAACGGGAAAGGTTCTGCGCGTCTTTCCCGACCAAAATCGCGTCATCGTCGAGGGCGTGAACGTGCGCAAACGCCACATGCGCCCGAACCGAAATCAGCCGCAAGGCGCCATCATTGAACGCGAAATGCCCATTCACGCCTCCAACGTGAAAAAGATTTAACGCAAAAGTTCTTAACGCGCAAAACGGGAAACGACAAAGACCGTTTCCGATAACTTGAACGACGCAATGGCAGAAAAAGAACAAAAGAAAGGCAAAAAAAAGGAATCAGAATCGGCTTCCAAGCCGACCGTCGATGTTTCCAACCTTCCCGTTCCGAAACCGCGACTTCAAGAAAAATATCGCAACGAAGTCGTCAGGAAACTGATGGAGCAGTTCAAATACGACAACGTGATGATGGTGCCGAAACTCAAAAAGATCTGCATCAACATCGGCGTCGGTCAAGCGGCGCAAGATCCCAAATTGATGGAAGTCGCCGTCAAAGAACTCGCGCTCATCACGGGTCAGAAGCCTGAAATTCGCAAGTCCAAAAAAGCCATCTCGAACTTCAAACTGCGCGAAGGTCAGCCCATCGGATGCCGCGTAACGCTCCGACGCGAAAGAATGTATGAGTTTATGGATAGGCTCATCTCGCTGGCGATTCCGCGCATCCGCGATTTCAGAGGCGTGAGCGACAGCAGTTTCGACGGGCGAGGCAACTACACGCTCGGCATCAAAGAGCAAATCATTTTCCCCGAAATCGACATCGATAAAGTCAATCGCATTTCGGGAATGGACATCACCTTCGTCACGTCGGCGAAAACCGACGAGGAAGCCTACGCCCTCTTGAAAGAAATGGGAATGCCGTTCCGAAAGAGAAACTAAACCAATCCGATTCGAAAGCAATGGCAAAGACGAGCGTCATCGCGCGCAACGAAAAGCGCAAGAAAATGGTCGAACGTTACGCCGCCTTGCGCGAAGAGTTGAAGAAAAAGGCTCTCGCGGGCGACGAAGCGGCGGCGCGCAAGCTCCGCGAACTTCCGCGCGACAGTTCTCCGACCCGCGTGCGCAACCGTTGCAACCTGACGGGCAGACCGCGCGGCGTGTATTCCAAGTTCGGCATCTGCCGTCATCAACTCCGCGAGCTTGCCCTTCAAGGCAAAATTCCCGGAATGAAAAAAGCAAGCTGGTAAACCGACAATCCTTGCGGCTGCCGCAACCGAGTGGCGTCGGAAGCGGAACGCGCAAGGCAACCTAATCATCAAAGCCAAAATGCCCGTAACCGATCCCATCGCGGATTACCTGACGCGAATCCGCAACGCCGCAAAGGCAAAACGCAAAACCGTCGATGTGCCGCAATCCAAATTGAAGGAGAACATCACCAAACTCCTCAAAGACAAAGGCTACATCAAAGATTACACGGTCATAACGACCGACAAATTTCCCGTCCTGCGAATTCAGTTGCGCTACCTCGAGGACGGCGAGCATGCCATCAAGGAACTCTCTCGCGTCAGCTCGCCCGGTCGTCGCGTCTATGAAGGCAAAAACATCAAGAAGTATTTGAGCGGATTGGGACTCTACATCCTCTCGACCTCGAAGGGATTGATGACCGACAAGGAAGCCCGCGCCGCAGGCGTTGGCGGCGAAGTCCTCTTCCGCATTCACTAAACTCATCGGAAGGAGCAAGCAAAAATGTCACGAATTGGAAAGAAGCCGATAGCGATTCTCAAAGGCGTAAAAGTTGAGGTCAAGGACGGAAAAATCGTCGTTTCGGGTCCGAAAGGGCAACTCGAGGAAAAATTGCGCGGCAACATCACGGTCAAAACCGAAGGCGACATGGTAAAAGTCGAGCGCGGAAGCGACGACAAACAAACTCGCGCCTTGCACGGCTTGTATCGCGCGCTCATCAACAATATGGTTCAAGGCGTTACGCAAGGCTACTCCAAGAAACTTGAAATCGTGGGCGTGGGCTACAAGGCGGAATTGAAGCAGAACTGGCTCGTGATGTCGCTCGGCTACTCGCACCCGATTTTCTTCCGCGCGCCCGAAGGAATCAAAATCGAAACTCCGCAACCGACGAACATCGTCGTGAGCGGCATCGACAAGCAACTCGTCGGAGCCGTCGCCGCGAAGATTCGCTCCTTCAAGAAGCCCGAACCCTACAAGGGCAAAGGCATCAAGTATGAAGGCGAAAACATCCGCCGCAAAGAAGGCAAGACATCAGGCAAATAACGCTTTGACCAACCGAAGACGGCAACTATCGTCTTCAAAACCTTGAACGCAAGATGAAAGTCCCAGAGAAAATTCAGCGCCGATTTCGCGTCAAGATGCGCGTGCGCAAAAAGGTGCGCGGCACGGCGGAGCGTCCGCGTCTGTCCGTATATCGCAGCCTCAATCACATCTACGCGCAACTCATCGATGACGACAAGGGCGTAACGCTCGCCGCCGCCACGAGCAACAAGAAGGCTCTCGCGGAAAAATTCAAAGGAATGAAGAAAACCGAAATTAGCCGCGAGGTCGGCAAAATGCTCGCCGAAGTCGCCAAAGCCAAAGGCATCACGAAGGTCGTCTTCGACCGCAACGGTTACAAATATCACGGGCGCGTCAAAGCCTTAGCCGACGGCGCGCGCGAGGGCGGGCTGGAATTCTAAACCCATCAGAGCAATGACCAAGCAAGCGCAAAAGAAAGTCAGACCGAGCGAACTCAACCTCAAAGAAAAACTCGTGCAAGTCAACCGCACGGCGAAAGTCGTTAAAGGCGGCAAGCGCTTCGGCTTCAACGCCATCGTCGTCGTCGGCGACGGCGAAGGACATGTCGGCTACGGACTTGGCAAAGCCAACGAAGTTCAAGACGCCATCGCAAAAGGAACGGAAGACGCGAAGAAAAACGTCTTCAAAGTGCCCATCATCAAAGGCACGATTCCGCACGAAGTCTATGTCAAATACGGCGCGGCGAAAATTTTGATGAAACCCGCCTCGCCCGGCACGGGCTTGATTGCGGGCGGCGCCGTGCGCGCCGTGCTCGAAAGCGCGGGGGTCAAAGACGTGCTCACCAAATCGCTCGGCTCGTCCAACCCGCACAACGTCGTCAAAGCCACCGTCAAAGGCTTGCTCAGCCTTTCCGACGGGCTCGACGTGGCGGCGCGGCGCGGCAAATCGCTCAAAGAAATTTTTGAAGGCTAACCCAATCACGAGAGGCTATGTCGGAGACGAAGAAAAAAATGCTCAAAATCACGCAGGTCAAAAGCGCGATTCGTTGCCCGAAAAATCAAAAGGCGACGATGAAGTCGCTCAAACTCTCGCACCCGAACAAATGGGTGATTCGCGCGGACAATCCCGCCTTGCGCGGTCAGCTCAGAACCGTCGCGCACCTTGTCAAAGTCGAGGAACTCAACTAACGAAAGGACGTTTGGCAGATGAACTTGCATACGCTCACGCCCGCCAAAGGTTCGCGCAAAGCCAAAAAGCGCGTCGGACGCGGTCCAGGCTCTGGCAACGGCACCACCGCAGGACGCGGCACCAAAGGACACAAGTCGCGTAGCGGCTACACAACCAAGAACTTCGAGGGCGGACAGATGCCATTCTACCGCCAATTGCCGAAGTTCGGCTTCACGCCGCCAAACCGAAAATCCGTCGTCGGCATCAACGTCGGTCAGCTCGAAGAATGGGCGAAGAAGGGCAAAATCGGAATGGATATGCCCCTAGAAGCCTTCAACAAGCTCGGCGTGATTGGCAAAACGGAATACCTCAAAATTTTGGGCGACGGCGAACTCACCGCGAAACTCAACGTGACCGCGCATGCTTTTAGCGAACGCGCCAAAGAAAAAATCGAAAAAGCGGGCGGAACGATCACGATCGCTCATCGCACCATCGCCGAAGCCCGCGCGATGAAAAACGTCGACTTGGCGACCGCCGTCGCCACGCCGAAAAAGCCCGTCGACGAGCACAAGAAAGCCGTCAAGGCGCAGAAGAAGGCTCAGAAAAATAATCCCGATAGCCGATGAAACTTGTCGAGAGCATTCGGAACATCAGCAAAATTCCCGAACTCAAAGATCGGATTCTCTACACGCTGGGCTTGCTGATTGTGTATCGCATCGGCTCGCACATCACGATTCCGGGCGTTGACGCTTCCGCCGTCGCCGCCGCAGGAGCGGGTCCGACGAATGACTTGTTCGGATTGTTCGACCTTTTCGTCGGGGGCGCGTTCAAGCGAGCGTCGGTTTTCGCGCTCGGCATTATGCCCTACATCTCCGCGTCCATCATCATTCAATTGCTGGGCGCGGTTACGCCGATGATTCAACGCCTCCAAAAAGAAGGCGAAGAAGGGCGAAAGAAAATCACCCAATACACGCGCTACGGCACGGTGATTCTCGCCGCAATGCAGGCGTGGGGCGTGAGCGTAAGCCTCTCGAGTCCGTCGTCGTTTGGACAACCCATCGTGCCCGAACCTGGATTTCTCTTCACGGTCTCGACGATCATCACGCTCACGGCGGCGACGATTTTTACGATGTGGCTGGGCGAGCGCATCACGGAACGCGGCATCGGCAACGGCATTTCGCTCATCATTATGATTGGCATCTTGGCGCGCTTTCCGCAAGCGCTCGTGGCGGAGTGGCAACTCGTCGCGTCGGGAAGCAAGAATCTCATCGTCGAGATCATCGTCTTGGCGATTATGGTTCTCATCGTCGCGGGCGTGGTGCTGCTGACCGTTGGCACGCGGCGCATTCCCGTGCAATACGCCAAGCGCGTCGTCGGACGAAAGGTCTATGGCGGCACGACGCAATACATTCCGATGCGCGTCATCACGGCGGGCGTGATGCCCATCATCTTCGCGCAGTCGATTATGTTCATTCCGAGCACGCTAGTCTCGTTCTTCCCCGAAAGCGAAGGAATGCAACGGGTTGCGTCGTGGATTTCCTACGATTCGTGGGGCTACGCCATCATCTTCGCCATTCTCATCGTCTTTTTCACCTATTTCTACACGGCGATCGCCTTCAACCCGAAAGACGTGGCGGAGACGATGCAAAAGCAAGGCGGGTTCATTCCGGGCGTGCGTCCGGGCAAAAGCACGGAAGAGTTCATCGACAACATTCTCACGCGCATCACGCTGCCTGGGGCGATCGCGCTCGCCATCATTGCGATTCTGCCGACGATACTCGTCAAATACGGCAACGTGACGCCGGGCTTCGCGCAGTTCTTTGGCGGAACGAGCTTGCTTATCATCGTGGGCGTGGCGTTGGACACGCTCCAACAAATCGAGAGCCATCTTTTGATGCGCCACTACGACGGCTTTATGAAGACGGGGCGCGTTAGAGGACGCGGAACGGTCAGCGCGTAGCGAGAGTTCGACCAGACGCGCAAAACGAAACGATGAAATGGTAACGGCGCGAAGCGAAAAGGAAATCGAGTTGATGCGCGAAAGCGGCAGAATCGTCGCGCAAACCCTCGACTTGATTCAAACGGAAATTCGCCCTGGCATTACGACGAAGTATCTCAACGACATCGCCGAAGAGTATATCCGCAGTCAAGGCGCGGTTCCAAGTTTTTTGGGCTACGTGCCCAAAGGCTCTCGCGGAACGAAGCCATACCCCGCGTCGATTTGCGCGTCCATCAACGAAGAGGTCGTTCACGGCATTCCCAGTCCAAAGCGCGTTATCAAGGAAGGCGACATCGTCTCGATCGATGTGGGCGCATACAAGAACGGCTATCACGGCGACGCGGCGCGCACGTTCATCATCGGCGACGTCAAGCCCGAAGTGCGACATCTCGTCAAAGTAACCGAGACATGCCTTGCGCTCGCCATCAAGGAAGCCGTCGTGGGCAATCGCTTGCACGACATTTCCGCCGCCGTTCAAACCTACGCGGAAAGTTTCGGCTTCGGCGTGATTGAAAACATGGTCGGGCACGGCATCGGAACGAAAATGCACGAAGAACCGCCCGTGCCCAACATCGGCAAACGCGGAACGGGCGTTTTCTTGCGCGAAGGAATGGTCCTGGCGATCGAGCCGATGATTAACTTGGGTCGATCGCGCAAAGCGAAAATTTTGAGCGACACTTGGACCGCCGTAACCGCCGATGGCAAGCCCGCCGCGCACTTCGAGCATACGGTCGTGGTTCGCAAAGGCAAAGCGGAAATTTTGACGCTCTCGCGCCTGAATCAAACTTCGCTCGCCGCCGAAGAAGGCGCGACGGCA
Source organism: Chloroherpetonaceae bacterium (assembly GCA_025055975.1). Lineage (GTDB taxonomy): Bacteria > Bacteroidota > Chlorobiia > Chlorobiales > Thermochlorobacteraceae > JANWWM01. Next base: position 56,277 of record JANWWM010000046.1, read on the forward strand.
AAGGTGGCGAGCTAAACCCGAAAACCCTTGTCATCATTTGCCAAAGGAAGAAGCGATTGAACTCGATGGCGTGATTCTGGAAGCCTTGCCCAACGCCAGCTTTAAGGTCAGATTGGAAAACAATCACGAGATTCTGGCGCACGTGTCGGGAAAGATGCGCATGAACTTCATCAAAATTTTGCCCGGCGACCGCGTGCGCGTTCAGCTCTCGCCATATGACCTGACCAAAGGCAGAATCACTTATCGCTTCAAGTAGAGCCGAAGCGAAAAAAGCGAAGCCAAAAAAGCCTCTCAAACGGAGGCTCGAAACGATTTTCTCTCAAAAAGCCAGCAAGGGTTTGGAAAAGAGCGAAAAAGCGCGTAAATTTGCCGCCCTTTTTTCAAGGAAAACGCAAAACTCGAAGGATATGAAAGTCGTCTCGTCGCTCAAAAAGCGTTGCGAATCGTGCAGAATCGTTCGCAGAAAAGGGAAAGTGCTCGTGATTTGCAAGAAAAATCCGAATCACAAACAACGTCAAGGTTAATCAGGAGACAAGATGAGAGTAGCAGGCGTTGACCTTCCCCGAAACAAGCGCGCCGTCATCGGCTTGACCTACATCTACGGCATTGGCAGGAGCACCGCCAAGAAAATTCTGGCGAAGGCGGGCGTTGACGAAAACCGCAAAATCTCGGAACTCACCGACGAAGAAGCCAGCCTGATTCGCAACATCATCACGAATGAATACAAAGTCGAAGGGCAAGCGCGGAGCGAGCAACAACTCGCCATCAAGCGTTTGATGGACATCGGTTGTTATCGCGGCTTGCGTCATCGCAAGGGCTTGCCCGTCAGAGGTCAGCGCACGCGCACCAACGCTCGCACGCGCAAAGGCAAGCGCAAGACGGTCGCAGGCAAGAAGAAAGCCACAGCCAAGAAGTAATCCTAAAATCTCGAATCGCAACCATGGCAACGACGACATCAACCGCGACAAAGAAGAAAAAGAAGGTGAGCGTTTCTCCCGAAGGGTTGGCGCACATCAAAGCCACGTTCAACAACGTGCTCGTGACCATCACCGACATGGCGGGCAACACGATCGCGTGGTCGACGGCGGGCAAAAACGGATTCAAAGGCTCGAAGAAAAACACGCCCTACGCGGCGCAAGTAACTGCCGAAGCCGCCGCCCGCGAAGCTTACGAACTCGGAATGCGAAAGGTCGATGTGCTCATCAAAGGTCCGGGTTCGGGACGAGACGCGGCGGTGCGCTCTCTGCAAGTGGCGGGCTTGGAAGTGCGCTCCATCCGCGATGTCACGCCGCTTCCGCACAACGGTTGCCGTCCGCCAAAGCGCCGAAGGGTCTAACAAAACTCTAATCCGACTCGACTTTTTGAAATGGCAAGATATTTGGGTCCAACCGCAAAAGTGTCGCGCCGTTTGGGCGTAGCGATCGTTCCAAAAGACGAAAAGTATCTCGACCGCCGCCCAAATCCGCCAGGACAACACGGCGCCTCGCGCAAGGGCAAACTCTCGCAATACGCCATTCAACTCCGCGAAAAGCAAAAGATGAAGTTCATCTACGGCGTCTTGGAGCGACAATTCCGCAACTACTACGAAAAGGCGACGCGCTTGCGCGGCGTTACGGGCGACAACCTCGTCAAGATGCTCGAGAGCCGCTTGGACAACGTCGTCTATCGCGCGGGATTCGCCGTCTCGAGACCAGCGGCGCGTCAGCTCGTTTCGCATGCGCATCTGCTTGTCAACGGCAAAAAGGTCAACATCCCGTCCTATCAATTGAAGCCGGGCGACGTGATTCAGTTCCGCGAAAAATCGAAAAACTTAGATGTTGTCAGAGAAGCGCTGAGCAAGAGACCCGACTCTCAAATCCCATCGTGGATTCAGGTCGACAAAGCGAACTTGAAAGCGGTTTTTCTCAATCCGCCCGAACGCTCGGAAGTTCAAGAGCCGTTCAACGAGCAGTTGGTCGTGGAGCTATACTCGAAGTAAGGAGCAATTTGGCGTTCAACGAAATTTCATCGAGAGGAGCGTTATGATTCAACAAATGCAAATGCCCGAACGGTTGGAACTTGACGACAGCACGTATTCCAACAACTACGGCAAATTCATCGCTCAGCCGCTGGAACGCGGTTATGGCGTAACGATTGGCAACGCGATGCGTCGCGTCTTGCTCTCGTCGTTGCCCGGAACGGCGATTACGGGAATCAAAATCGAGGGCGTGCTGCACGAGTTTTCAACCATCGAGGGCGTCAAAGAAGACGTCCCCGACATCGTGCTCAACTTGAAGCAAGTGCGCTTTCGCTCCATCAGCAAACGCAACGCGGTCGTTTCGCTCTCGCTCAAAGGACCGAAAGACTTCGTGGCGGGCGACATCGTAAGTAGCGAAGGCGATTTCGAGGTGCTCAATCCCGACCTCCACATCGCAACGCTCAACAAGAACGCCTCGCTAAAAATCGACATCTACGTCGGCAGAGGACGAGGCTACGTGCCCGCAGAGGAAAACAAGCCCGACAACATGCCCATCGGCTTCATTGCGATGGACTCGATTTACACGCCCATTCGCAACGTCAAATACAGCGTCGAGAACACGCGCGTCGGGCAAAAAATCGACTATGAAAAATTGATTCTGGAAGTGGAAACCGATGGCTCGCTCTCGCCCGAAGAAGCCGTGAGCATGGCGGGAAAAATCATCACTGACCACATCAAACTCTTCGCCACTTTCACGCCGACGACGGAAGAAGAAACCGTCGCGCCCGAAACGCAAGAAGACGACGCGGAGTTCGAGAGAATGCGCCAACTCTTGATGACGCGCATCGAGGACTTGGAGCTTTCAGTGCGGTCGCACAACTGCTTGCGCTCCGCCGAAATCGAGACGCTCGGACAACTGGTTTCAAGGCGAGAAGAAGAGTTGCTGAACTTCAAAAACTTCGGCAAGAAATCGCTCACGGAGCTCAAAGAACTCGTGGAATCGAAAGGATTGCGCTTTGGAATGGACGTCTCAAAGTATCGATTGAAAGAACTCTAATCGCCCGCGCAACGAAAATCGTGGAGACAAAGTCATGCGAAAACAGAAGCATTCGGTCAAAAAACTGGGTCGCGCGACGGCGCACCGTCATGCCACGCTGAGCAATCTTTCAACCGAGTTGATTCGGCACAAGCGCATTCGCACGACGGAAGCCAAAGCCAAAGCGTTGCGCCCCTACGTGGAACGGCT
>JANWWM010000047.1 GCA_025055975.1 Chloroherpetonaceae bacterium
TTGCCTTTGAGCGAGTAGGCGATGACGCAATTATCCTCGCGCCCGTCGCCATCGGGCGAAAACGGATTCGGGCGAACGTCAATGCCTGAAACATTCTGATTCGCAAACGATTCGGCGTAAACGCTGTTGCGACTTGCGGGCGTGCCGCCAAATTCGCGGTTCGTCGAGCTCGTCCAACTGCGCGCGTCGTTGCTCGGAAAGTTCGGATTGATGCGTTCAAGCGTGATGCCGCGCGTCGACGAAAGAAACGGACTGTGCCAATTTGGCGAGTAGCGCACGGAATCGACGGTGTTGCCCGTATTGTCGCGCAGCCAAATCAAGCCGCCCGACGTGCTGTTCGAAAAGGTCGAGCGCGTCGCAACGAAAAAGAGTTTCGCGTTGGGCGGCAGGTTGCGATAGTAAATCACGAGGCGCGTGGAATCTCGGCGCGAGGCGCGGTCAGGCGAGATGACGGCGTATTCGCCAGGTTGCAAGACGTAATCCACGTCGGCGTTGGTGGCGAAGAAGTAGGTTTCAAATTCGCCGCGCTCGTTAGGCGCGTTGGAAAGCGTCCATCCCGCCAAGTCAATCGCGTTGTTGGAGCGATTGTAAATCTCAATCCAATCGGGCTGGTCGGGGCGAAAGTCGGTCGCGCTTTGAATGGGCTGATAGAGAATTTCATTGACGACAATGCGATTCCATTCGGTTCGGCGCGCTCTGGCGAGCGTGTTCTCTTTGCTCGGCGAGCCGCCAACGAAGAAACTTGGCGCGTAGTTCGTCATTCGATCGTCTCGATTCAGCGTCCGCTTTTCAAGCGAAAATTCATTGCGAACGTCGCTTGCCGAATAGCGAAGCGTCGCAACCGTGTCGCCCGCGCGATTGAGGAGCGAGACGGTCGCGCCTGAATTGGTCAAGCCCAAACCGCCGCTCGCTTGCAGAACGAGCGCGCCTTGCGGAAAGCGGCGGTCGTAGTAGCGCGTCGTATCGAGGAAGTAATTGCGCGGAAAAATCACGGCGTAGCGTCGTGGCAAGAGCGTTGCGTTTCCGCTTCCCGTGTCGGAAATCGTCCGAGCGTTGATGCGCCAACCGCTCAAATTCACCGCGCTGTCGGGATTGGCGTTGTAGAGTTCGATGAACTCGTTGTTGTCGGAATCGATTCCATCGGGCGGGTCAATCATCAACTCGCTGAAAACGATGTTTGCATCGACGCGCGAAAGCAAGCGAATCTGAATCGTTTGCGCGTTGTTGAGCGTGTCTTCGTCGTTTGCGACATCGAGCCGAAGCGCGAGCGTCGAGGGCAATGGTTGCGGAATCGAGTATGAAAACGCTTGCGAAAGTTGTTGTTGGGGTTGAAGGTTGGAAGAGAGCGAAAGCGTTTGCAAGGCGACGTTATCGGCAAGAAGCGAGAGCGTTGCGCCCGCGCCGAAAGCAAGCGTTCCGCGATTGCGAATCGTGAAGGGAATCTGAACGCTCGCGCCGCTTTCGCCCGTGAGCGTTGAAGGAGCGAGCAGTTCGAGGTCGCGCTGTTTGGGCGTGGCGGTGTTGGGACGCGCGGGCGTGCCGCCTTGCCGCGAACTGTAAGCGTAGTTGCTCGCCGAATCGTTGCGCGCGAGCGAAATTTTTTCGAGCGAAAAGCCTTTCTGCGACGCATCGCCGACATAACTCACGAAGGCAATCGTGTCGCCATCGGGATTGCGGAGCAAGATGTTGTCGCCCGCATTCGAGAAGCTCAAACTGCCACTGGCGCGAAGCACGAGCGCGCCTTGCGGAATCGCGTTGCGATAAAATTGCCCTGCGGTGAAATAACTCGGTCCGAAAATGACTGCGAAAGAGCGTGGCGCGAGAACCGTTTGTCCCGCGCCCGTGTCGGAAAGCGTGAGGTTATCGACGCGCCAATTTCGCAAATCAATCGACTGCGTGGCGCTCGCGTTGAAGACTTCCAAAAATTCGTCGGCGGTCGAGTTGGCGTTGGCGGGCGGGTCATACATAATCTCCGAAATCACGACGCTCGTATCGGCAAAACGCGGAACGCGAAGCGTGATGACGGCGAGATTGTTCGTCGTGTCCTCGTCGTTTGCAACCGCGAGCGAAAGAATGAGCGCGACGGGCGGCGTTTGCGGAACGGCGTAACTCAACGTCAGCGCGAGAGAATCTTGCGGGTTCAAATTCTGCGCGAGCGATGCCGACGCGACGGGCGCAATCGGATTCGGAACGCCGATGCCATCGCGGTCTTCAAAGAGCGAAACCACAGCGCCGCTTCCGAAGGCTTGCAAGCCGCGATTGCGAATCGTGAAAGAAACTGCGAGCAAACCGGTTGGAGTCGCGGAAAGTTGCGATGGCGCGGAAATCGAGAGGTCAAAATTTTTCGGCGTAACGGAGTTCGCGCGTCCGGGCGTGCCGCGTTGGAAAAGACTTCGAGCGTAATTGGCGCGCGAGTCGTCGCGGTTAAGCAAAATTTTTTCAAGCGAAAAGCCTTTGTCGGACGAGCGACCGATGTAGCCCATTCGCGCAATCGTGTCGCCTTGCGCGTTGCGAAGCAAAATCGTGTCGCCGGAATTGGAAAGCGACAGCGAGCCGCTGGCGCGAAGCACGAGCGCGCCCGTTGGAATGTCGTTGCGATAAAATTGCCCCGCCGTAAAGTAACTCGGTCCGAAAATCACGGCGAAAGAACGCGGCGCGAGAACCGTTTGTCCTGCGCCCGTGTCGGAAAGCGTTGCGTTGTCAAATCGCCACCCTGCCAAGTTGATGGAATCTGAAAAACTCATATTGAAGACCTCGACAAATTCATCGGCGGTGGAGTTCGCGCCGACGGGCGGGTCATACATCACCTCGCTGAAAACGATATTCGTGTCGAGGGCTGTATTGGCAAGGAGTTGCAAGGCGATGCGCGCCGTGTCGTTGAATGGGTTTTCGTCTTGCGCGTTTTCCAAAACCGCGACATATCCTTGCGGCGCGGGAAATTGAAGCGTGAGCGAAAAGACTTGTTGGAGCGAATCATTCGGCGCAAGGTTCTGCGCGAGCGACGCGGTTTGAATCGGCGTAACGAGATTTTGCGATTCAAACAGTTTGAGTTCCGTTCCAACGCCAAACGGCGACAAGCCGCGATTGCGAATTCGACACGCAATCGAAATCGTTTGTCCCAATCGCCCCGAAACGCTCGCGGGCGCGGAGAGGCTCAAATCGCGGTTGAACGGCGTGAGGCTGTTCTGCCGACCCGCCGTGCCGAACAAAATTCCATTGCCCCAATTTTCTTGCGAATTGTCTCGATTCGGAACGCGCTTTTCAAGCGAGACGCCCTGCGGCGGAATCGGCGTAGCGGGCGCATTCGCGTTGCCGTAGCGGTAAATCTGAATCGTGTCGCCCTGCGGATTGCGAATGATGACCGCGTCGCCCGAATTGCCAAGCCCGTTTCCGATCGCGCTGACGGGCAAGCGCAGTTGCAACGCTTCGGGCGGAATGTTGTAGCGATAAAGGCTGTCGAAGCCGTTCCTGCCTGCGATGACGGCGTATTGACGCGGGCGAAGCCAAATCGCGCCCGTTGGAAATTGAATGGTGTCTTGCCGATTCAGGTCGCCAAATCGCCAGCGGTTGAGTTGAATCGAATCCGTGAAACTGACGTTGAAAATCTCGATGTATTCGGCGTTTGCGCCAAGCGACGCGGGCGGGTTGAACATCACTTCGTTCAAGATGACGAGCGTATCGCGCGATTGCGAGCGAGCGTAGGGCGAAAAGCACAAGAGCAAAACGAGCGCAAGCGTGAGGCG
>JANWWM010000077.1 GCA_025055975.1 Chloroherpetonaceae bacterium
GAGAGTCGAGGACGCACAAGTCGCAATTCGCCATTCGCAATCCGTTGTGGATTCCTCGCATTCGCTCGGAATGACAAGGGGAAAGGCTCGGAATGACAAGGGGAAAAGGCTCGGAATGACGGGGAGAAGGGGCGAGCGAAGAAGCGAATGTGATGTCATTCTGAACGGAGCGAAGCGGAGTGAAGAATCCATTTCAGAGAAGCGAGGAAGCGAGCGCCTCAATTCGCAATCCGAAATCCGCAATTCGGAATTGTTTGTGGATTCCTCGCTGGCGCTCGGAATGACAAGGGGAAAAGGCTCGGAATGACGGGGAGAAAACAAAGAGCGCTCGGAATGACGAAAAGAGGCTCGGAAACGACGCGAGCGGGGCGCGTCAGGCGGCTTGAACGTGAGCGAGTTTGCCGAGCAGGGCATCGACGCGCTTCAAGCGTTTGTTGGGGACGCGAAAGACGACCTCGACGAATTCGCCGTCGTATTTTTTTTCGAGCACTTCGGTTTCGTCGTGCAGTTGGCTGATGATTTTGTATTGCGAGATATGGACGCGGGCGGTTCGGGTTTGGAAATCGGCTTCCATCGTGGCGGCGATGCGGGCTTTGAGGCTTTCGATGTTGATGCCGCGCTCGGCGGAAACGAAGATGGCGTTGGGATATTGGGAGCGGACGGCGTTGAAGTTGAAGTCGCTGGGAAGGATGTCGGCTTTGTTGAAGACGACGATGGTTTCTTTGTCGCCTGCGCCGATGTCGCGGAGGGTTTGTTCGACGACGGCGATTTGCTCGGAGTAGTTGGGGTGGCTGGCATCGACGACGTGCAGAAGCAGGTCGGCGTCGCGCACTTCATCGAGGGTGGATTTGAAGCTTTGAACGAGGGCGTGAGGCAGTTTGCGAATGAAGCCGACGGTGTCGGAAAGAAGGGCGCGCTTGTTTGGTTCGAGTTCGAGACGGCGCGAGGTGGCGTCGAGCGTGGCGAAGAGGCGATTTTCGCCGCGAACGCCCGATTGCGGACACAGGGCGTTCATCAAGGTGGATTTGCCCGCGTTGGTGTAGCCGACGAGGGCGATGCGCGTAATGCGCTCGCGCCATTTGGTTCGGGTTTCTTGCTGTTGGGCGATGTTTTGGAGTTTGCGTTTGAGATGCGCGATGCGTTGCCAAACGAGACGGCGGTCGGTTTCGATTTGAGTTTCGCCGGGACCTTTCGTGCCGATGCCGCCTTTTTGCTTGGAAAGGTGCGTCCATTGGCGCGTTAGGCGCGGCAGGAAGTATTCGAGCTGAGCGAGTTCGACTTGCAGTTTGGCTTGCGCCGATTTGGCGCGCAGGGCGAAAATTTGCAAGATGAGCGCGGTGCGGTCAAGAATTTTGCACTGCAAGAACTTTTCGAGATTGCGCGCTTGAACGGGGGAGAGGTCTTCGTCGAAGATGACGAGGTCGATGGCGGCGCGCTGGACGAACTCGCGTAGTTCGAGCGCCTTGCCTTTGCCAATGAAGAAAGCGGGATCGATGCGGTCGCGCTCTTGAATGAACTTTTTTAAGACGACGGCGCCCGCCGTGTCGGCAAGTTGTTCCAGTTCGGCGAGGTAATCTTGCACCTGCCATTTGTAGACTTCGGGCGGTCGACTCACGCCCACTAACGCCGCCCGTTCACGAAGCGAGGTCTCGATAGCGCGTTCAGGTTATATTTGCGAAACGACGATTCAAAAAGCGACGAAAATTTAGGGCGCGTCGGCAAATTCTGCAAAACGCTCAAAGAGGCGAAAGCGTCTGGGCGACGAGGCGGCAAAAACGTTTGAGCGCAAGGTCGTTGTTAAGCCGTAGCGAATGAAATCGCGTTCATATCCGTCCAAGTCGTTCAGTCAATCAAACGCTCGTTGTTTTGAGCGACGCGAGAAATCGACCGCGCACAGCCTTTGTTTTTTGGGTGGATTCTTCGCTGCGTTTCGCTTTGTTCCGAATGACCCGAAGGCGTTGCCGTGAGCGGTTGGCTCTGTCGTTCCGAGCGAAGCGAGGAGTCCACAACGGATTGCGCCTTGCGGATTGTCAATTGCGAATTAGAGCGCCTTTGTTATTTTGGGCGGATTCTTCGCTGCCCTCGCTCCGTTCCGAATGGCGTCGCTTTGGGCAAGTCCGAAGCTCTAATTTGGGTTCTTAATGGCGAGCGACGCGAGGCATTCAGATTTGTTGACGTCGGTTCGTTTCGAATCCCGCAATCAAACGCGCGCAAACGGCTATTTCGTCTCGCTTGCGCGGGGCGCGTCGTTTTTTTCGGCTATGATTGGCGCTAAATTCTTTTGCGCGTCGGAGACGCAAGAGAGGCAAGGCGCGCAGAACCTTTGCTGACAACCGCAGCGGAAAATCGAACTCAACGTTTATGCACGCTCAACGCAACGTTTGCTCTCCCGACGTGATGGGAGCGGGCGCGGCGACCGCCGCGTCGGCGACGCTCGCTCCAAACGCCGACCTTGCCGCGATTTTCGCCACGAAACGTTTGGACGCGTCGGAACTGACGCGCGAGCGCATCGAGGCGGCGTTTGAATACTGCCGCCAAGCGTCGTGGAAGCACGCCAAGACGTTCTACTTCGCCACGCGCTTTCTGCCCAAACCGAAACGAAGAGCCGTGCACGCCGTCTACGCCCTCTGCCGCTACGTCGACGACATCGTCGATCACAGCGAAGACAAACTCTTGCGCCGCTCGCTCACGAAGGAAAAAATCGTCTTGCTCATCGACAAGTGGCGCAACGACCTCGAGGCGTGCTACGCGGGCGCGCTCATCGACCACCCGATTATGATCGCATGGCACGAGACGCTCAAACGCTACCACATTCCCAAACGCCTGCCGCTCGAACTCATCGACGGCGTGTGCATGGACTTGAAGCAGAATCGCTACGAGACCTTCGACGACCTCTATCCGTATTGCTACAAGGTCGCTTCCGTCGTGGGCTTGATGACGTCGGAAATTTTCGGCTACGCATCCGAAGAAGCCTTGAAGCGCGCCGTCGAGCTTGGCATTGCGATGCAACTGACGAACATTCTGCGCGACGTGGGCGAAGACGCGCGAAAAGGACGCATTTATTTGCCGCTGGAAGACTTGCGGCGCTTCGGCGTGAGCGAAGAAGAAATTTTGAGCGGCGCGATGTCGGAAAACTTCGTCAACTTGATGAAGTTCGAAATCGAGCGGGCGCGCTTCTACTACGCCGAATCCGAAAAAGGCATTGCGATGCTTTCGCCCGATAGCCGTTTGGCTGTCAAGGTCAGCCACGACAATTACAGCCGAATTTTGCGACGCATCGAGGAACTCAATTACGACGTGTTCAATCAACGCGCATTCGTTTCCAACGCGAAGAAAATCGCCCTGCTGCCGTATCTGTGGTTGAAAGCGAGAACGCTCTAACGGAAAGGAGGCGAAAGCATGAGAATCGTCGGAAGAGCTCGCGGACAAGTCGTGCTGGCTTCGGACGTGGAAACGGTGTTTCGCTACTTTGCCGACCACAAAAAAATTTTGAGCTTCAACCCGCTTTGCAAGGGCGTGAGCGAGACGGAATTCCCAAACGTGTATCGATGGGATTTTGAAATCACCGACCCGCGATCTCACCCCATTCACCTCATTTTCTACGTCGAGCAATCGTTTGAACCGCCCGCTCAAGACGGCGCGCCACGAAAGCCGACGGACGACATCATCACCCACCACGACTTGATTCGCAACATCTATTGGACCGAAGTGCCCATCGAGTTCGAAGGCGAACCGCCCAACGACCACACCTTCGTCGGACTCGCGTCGGGGCAAATGCTCATCAAAGCGTTGGCGCGGAACTCGACCTTCGTCGATGTGTTGATGCGCGTAACGGTCGATTTCGACGTGCCGATTCTCTTGCGCGCGTTCCCCGAACCCGTCATCAAAACGCTGGCGGAAATCGCCATGAGCGCGGGAATGCAGAACGTCTCGAACAAGATGCTCGAAAACATCAGCAAGGATTTTGAATTTTCCGTCGTGCAAACCGAACATTCGGGCGCGGCGAATTGATGATGAAGCGGCGATTTTGAAAGCGCGACGAACTTTCGCAAATTCGGTTCGTCTCTATCAACCACAAGCAGTTCGTCCGATGTTTCAGTATTCCCGCCGCGTTTTCGCCGCGCTGGATCAATCGCAAACCGCAACCGTCGCCATCGAAACGTCCGTCGCGCCGCAATGGGCGAAAAATTCCTATCACGATTCCAAGAGCGTCGTGGCGCAGACCAATCTCGCGTCGGCTTGTCCCTACTGCGTCAATTACAATCTCGCCACGCATCGCTGCGACCTCTACGGCGAGCCGATTCCGCAACGCGAGGACGTCGCCAATCCCTGCAAGGGCAACACGTTCAATCGCAAGCAATACAGCGGCAACCGCTTGGCGCAATTGCGCGCTTTGCGCGGCTCGCAAGCGTAGCGCGCTTCGCTCTCGGTCAGACGCGGAACGAGCGACGAAGCCGCAAAACGCATTCTGAAACGCCATTCGCAATCGTTTGTGGATTCCTCGCGTTCGCTCGGAATGACAAAGGGGAAAGGCTCGGAATGACAAGGGGAAAAGGCTCGGAAGACAGAGAGAAGACGCGAGCGAAGAAGCGAATGTGATGTCATTCTGAACGAAGCGAAGCGGAGTGAAGAATCCATTTCAGAGAAGCGAGGAGCGAGAAGCGAGCGCCTCAATTCGCAATCCGAAATCCGCAATTCGCAATCCTTGATGGATTCCTCGCTGGCGCTCGGAATCGCAAGCAAATCCGTCGTTATGGCGCGCTGAAAAAGCGTCGCGCCCCATCGAGCAACAGCCAAACGAATGCGTTGATGACGAGCACGATGAGCGTTACGGTCGTCGTGTAGGCGACTCGGCGCGATTCGGCAGGCTTCATTAGAATCGGGATTCCGAGATGGTAGAGATAGACGGCGAAGAACGCGCCAATCGGCTTCAAGATGAAAAGCCACTCCGCGCCGGATTGCAGAAGTTGCGCTAGCCAAATCGGCGTAGAGGCATAGGCGACAAGTTTGGCGGCGCGATTGCGATCGGCAAACGACTCGAAGCGCGGCGAAAGGTCGTAGACGAGGCTCGTCGTCAGAAACAGCGCCAGCATCAACAGCGTGAAATTGACGATGGCGAAAAACACCATTTTCAGCCGAACCCCGACGACGACCAGTTCCCAAAACACCGTCGCAAAAATGAGCGGCAAGGCGTAATCGCGCGCGATTTCTTGCGATTCATAAACAGGCTCGTTCTCGATGGCGAGCCATTCGGCTTGCGGGCGAATCAAAAGGTTTTTGACGCGGCGCGCCAATTTTTTCAGATCCATTTGTTCGCGCGTTTTTTATTTTTCTCAAAGCGTCTCGACGACAAATATGCGTCCGACGCGCTTCAACGTTCAACCCGACCGAGACAAACGACCGCGTCGCAAGGTCATTCTGAACGAAGCGACGATGCGCTTTTCAAATTCTAAACGCGGAGCGAAGAATTCATTTGGGAGAAGCGAGGAGCGAGAATTGAGAATCGAGGACGCACAAGTCGCAATTCGCCATTCGCAATCCTTGATGGATTCCTCGCTGGCGCTCGGAATGACAAAGGAGAAAGGCT
>JANWWM010000081.1 GCA_025055975.1 Chloroherpetonaceae bacterium
CGGGCGAACGCAACGGCGCGCTGAAAGTCCGCATCGTTTTTCTTCTCGTTCCGAGCGCGAGCGAGGAATCCATCAAGGATGGCGAATGGCGAATTGAGCGTCCTCGATTCTCGCTCCTCGCTTCTTTCAGATGGATTCTTCACTTCGCTTCGCTCCGTTCAGAATGACATCGCATTCGCTTCTTCGCTCGCCCCTTCTCCTCGTCGTTCCGAGCTTTTCGCCTTTGTCATTCTGAGCCTTTCTCCTTTGTCATTCCGAGCGCCAGCGAGGAATCCACAACGGATTGCGAATTGAGTGTCCGCGATTCTCCATTCTCGCTCCTCAATTCTCGCTCCTTGCTTCTCCGAAAATGGATTCTTCACTCCGCTTCGCGCCGTTCAGAATGACATCGCATTCGCTTCTTCGCTCGCCCCTTCTCCCCGTCATTCCGAGCTTTTCCCTTTGTCATTCCGAGCCTTTCTCCTTTGTCATTCCGAGCGCAAGCGAGGAATCCACAAGAGGATTGCGAGGGCGAATCGGGCGCGCTGGCTATCGCCCTTTGTTGCGATTTCGTTCAAAGCGAGAAGCGCAAGTTGTCCAGCAATCGCGTTTTGCCGAACCGCGCCGCCAAAATCAAGAAGTAAGTTTTGCCGCTTTGCAGCGCGGGCGTGGGCGAAAAATCTTCGGCGCACACGATTTCCGCGTAGTCGAGCGTGGCGATGGGAACGCTTGAAATCGTGGCAACGACGAGGCGTTTGAGCGCGTCGGGATTGCGCTCGCCCGATTCCAGCGCGCGCTTGGCTTCCTGCAACGCTCGATAAAGAATCGTCGCTTCGCGCCGCTCTTCCGCCGAGAGATAAACGTTGCGCGAACTCATCGCCAAGCCGTCAGGCTCTCGGACGATGGGCGCGCCGACGATTTCCACATCGAGATTCAAGTCGGCGACCATTCGGCGCACGAGCGCGAGCTGTTGCGCGTCCTTTTCGCCGAAGACGGCAACATGCGGTTTGGCGAGGTTCAAAAGTTTCAGCACCACCGTCGCCACGCCGCGAAAATGCGTCGGACGAACGTCGCCCTCGAAGCCTTTGGAAATCTCGCGCACTTCGACGAAGGTCTGAAACCCCTCGCCATATAAGGCTGCTGCGGAAGGGGCGAAGAGAATGTCCGCTCCCGCGAGCCGCGCCAATTCCACGTCGCGCTCAAACGGACGCGGATAGCGTTCGAAATCCTCGTTCTTGCCGAATTGAAGCGGATTGACGAAGACGCTCACCATCACGACGTCGGCGCGTTGCTTGGCGATTTTGACCAAGCTCAAATGCCCGTCGTGGAGCGCGCCCATCGTGGGCACGAAGCCAATGCGCTTTTCTTGCAGGCGAATCGTCTCCGCAAGCCGCTGAAGCTCTTTGGGTTCGTTAAGGATTTTCATCGTCGTCGAGACATTCCGCTTCGAAACGCGCCGAGTCGGATTTTGGCGAATCTACAATCACGACGAATTCGCCTAAAATTTTTCTCTGCGCGAGTTTGGCTTTGAGTTCGGAGGCTTTGCCGACCAAAATTTCCTCGTGCAGTTTCGTGAGTTCTCGCGCCAGCATCACGGCGGGGTTCGAAAAATGCTCGATGAGTTCGTCGAGCAATTTCAAGATGCGATGCGGCGCTTCGTAGAGCGCGATGGTTTCGCCAAGCGACGCGAGCCATTTGAGGCGCGATTGCCTGCCTTTTTTCTGCGGCAGAAAGCCCTCGAAGTAAAAGCGGCGGATTGGAATCGGCGAGACCGAAACGGCGGCAATCAGCGCGGAAACGCCAGGGATCGGCTCGACGCGAATGCCTTTTTCCCAAGCGGCGCGCGCAAGAAGAAATCCGGGGTCGGAGAGCGCGGGCGTGCCCGCGTCGCTGACGAGCGCGACCGATTTGCCTTGCGAAAGTTCGGCGAGCAATCGCTCCGTCGCCCCGCGCTCGTTGAAGGCATGATACGCCACGAGCGGTTTTTCGGGAAGCGCATGGTGGCGCAAAAGTTTGAGCGTTTGGCGCGTGTCTTCGCAAGCGATGATGTCGACGGTTTTGAGCGTCCGCAAGGCGCGAAGCGTGATGTCGTCGAGATTGCCAATCGGCGTGGCGACGATGTAAAGCGTTCCGCTCAATGCTTATTCCCAATGCTTGTAGAAGTGATGCACGGGACCGTGTCCGCCTCCGAGCCGATAGCGCGCGCCGAAGCGAATCGCGTCGGTGATGTATTGCTTGGCGGCGGCGATGGCGTTTTCGAGCGCGTAGCCTTTGCCGAGGAACGTCGCGATCGCCGAGGAATACGTGCAACCCGTGCCGTGCAAGTTTTGGGTTTCGATGCGTTCCGCTTCGAACCACAAGCATTTGCCCGATTCGGCGACGAGCAGGTCGGCGCTCTTGTCGCTACGCAAGTGTCCGCCTTTGAGCAAGACGTTTTTCGCGCCGAGCGAGCGCAAGTCTTTCGCCGCTTGTTCCATTTCGGATTCCGCCGAAACGCGACGACCGAGCAGGACGGAGGCTTCGGGCAAATTGGGCGTGATGACGGTGGCGAGCGGAAGCAACCGAGTTCGCAGCGCCTCGATGGCGTTGTCTTGCAAGAGTTTGTCGCCGCTTTTGGCGACCATCACGGGGTCGAGCACGATGTTTTTCGCGCCGTAGCGCGCAAGCGTATCGGCGACGACTGCGATGAGTTCGGGCGTGGCGAGCATTCCGATTTTGACCGCGTCAACGCCGATGTCATCGAAGACGGCTTCGATCTGCTTTTGCAAAAAGTCGGGCGGAACGGGGTGAATCGCCGTAACGGCGAGCGTATTTTGCGCGGTCAGCGCGGCGATGGCGCTCATTCCAAACGCGCCAAGCGCAGAGAAGGTTTTTAAGTCGGCTTGAATGCCCGCGCCGCCTCCCGAATCCGAACCCGCGATGGAAAGAAGGCGAGCGTAATGTTTGTGGTCGTTCATTTTTCAAGGTTGAGTTGCGACAATCGCTTCGTTATGCTGAATTCCGCTCGTATTTCAGGATGCCGTTGGCGAGGTCGAGCAAGACCTTGAACTGAACGAAGAAATCGTATCCGATGATGCCTTTCGCTCCCGCGAATCGAAGCGTCTTTTCAAGCAGAGGCGGAAGATTGCCAAACGTAGCGTTGAACTCGCAGTCGTCGAGTTTCACGGGCACGACATAGCGAGGCGCGCGAAAAGCCCCAAGACCTGGGTAGAAATCTTCATCCTCGCCAACGCTTTCAAGTCCAACCGTGAGGTCTGCCGACAGGTAGGAAAGTCTTGCGCCCGTGTCCAAAAAGAATCTCAGGGTTTCTCCTCTCGCTTCGAGCTCAACGATTGGAACGCCGAGAAACGAAGAGAGGCGTTTTGTTGCGCCGTTGAACGCGATGTCGTTCCTGCTAAATCGCATCGCGCGATTTTTATAGTCGATGAGCACGCGATACTTCGACAAAATGTCCGTGCCAAGCAAGGTCGTGATTCGCGCGCCGATAAACCTGAACGCTTCATCGGGCGTTAGTCGTCCCATTTCCAGTATTTCCTTCGTCCTGTGCGAGCATCGATGTTCTTCGGAGCAAAACGTGAGGACGTCGGAGACGTGATACGTGCGTGGCGAGCCTGTGTCGACCAAGATGATGTTTTCGCCCGATTCGATGATGGCGTGCCCGTTGACGAGGTTGATTTGAAAGGAATGCATCTCTGCGCGAAGTTGAGTTTGAGAAATTGATCAGGTGTTTCAATCCAAAGCGGCAAGTTCCCTCAATTCCAGTTCCATATCGACGATTTGCTTCAAGTTGTGGAGAAACCATTTGTCGATTTTCGTGGCGGCGTAAAGTTCGTCGATGGTCGCGCCCGCAAGAAGCGCGTCGCGCAAGGCGAAGAGGCGAGTGGAGGTCGGGATTTTGACGCGCTCCAAAAGTTCGGCTTTGAGTTTCCGCTTCGCTTCGGGCGAAAGCGAGAGCGGGTTGAGCGAGTCTTTGCCGTCCGCGCCAAGTCCTGCGCGCCCCGTTTCCAACGAGCGAAGCGCTTTTTGCAAGGCTTCCTTGAAATTGCGCCCGAAACTCATCGCTTCGCCGACGGATTTCATCTGCACGCCAAGACGGTCTTCGACGTTGCGGAACTTTTCAAAGTCCCAACGCGGAATTTTGACGACGCAGTAATCGAGCGCAGGTTCGAAGCTGGCGGGCGTGGTTTTGGTGATGTCGTTCTGAATCTCATCGAGCGTGTATCCGACGGCGAGTTTGGCGGCGACCTTCGCAATGGGAAAGCCCGTGGCTTTTGAGGCGAGGGCGGAGGAGCGCGAGACGCGCGGGTTCATTTCGACGACGAGCATTCTGCCGTTGTCGGGATTGACGGCGAATTGAATGTTCGAGCCACCCGTCTCCACGCCGATTTCCCGAATGATTTTGATGGCGGCGTCGCGCATTTGTTGGTATTGGCGGTCGGAGAGCGTTTGCGCGGGCGCGACCGTGACGCTATCGCCCGTATGCACGCCCATCGGGTCGAAGTTTTCAATCGAGCAAACGATGATGACGTTGTCGGCTAAATCGCGCATCACTTCCAACTCAAATTCCTTCCAGCCGACGATGGATTCCTCGACCAAGACTTCGCCGATGGGACTGGCGTTCATTCCGCGTCGGACAATGTCCCAATACTCGTCTTCGGTTTCGGCGAATCCGCCGCCCGTGCCGCCAAGCGTGAACGAGGGACGAATGATGGCGGGCAAGCCGATTTCGTCGAGCGCGCGCCGAGCGTCGTCGTCGCTTCGGACGAAAACGCCCTTGGCGACGTCCAAGCCGATTTTCTTCATCGCGTCGGCGAAAAGTTCGCGGTTTTCGGCTTTGCGAATGGCGCGCAGTTTCGCGCCGATGAGTTCAACGCCGTTGCGCTCCAACGCGCCCGATTCGGCAAGTTTGACGGCGACGTTGAGCGCGGTTTGTCCGCCCATCGTGGGCAAGAGCGCGTCGGGCTTTTCGCGGCGAATGACCTTCTCGACATAGTCGGGCGTGATGGGTTCGATGTAGGTTGCGTCGGCAACGTCCAAATCCGTCATAATCGTGGCGGGATTGCTATTGACGAGAATCACCCGAAATCCCTCTTGTTTCAAGGCGCGACAGGCTTGCGTGCCCGAATAATCAAATTCGCAGGCTTGACCAATCACGATGGGACCTGCGCCGATGACGAGAATGGATTTGATGTCTTTGCGTTTAGGCACGTGCGGAACGCGGTTGATTGAACGAAGCGCGGCGAAGATACGACTTTTCCAAACAAAGCGGGGCAAAGAAATTGGCGCGCTTCGATGAGCGCAAGGATAAGAGGTTAGAAGCAAGGGCGCGTCGCGCCAAATGACTTGCTCAAACGATAGACAGAAAAAAATTTGGGCGATTTCGTGAAACGAAAAACTCACGTCAATGTGAGAATCGCGCGCGAAAATGGCTTGTCAAGCTGCATTCGCCTCTCAAAATGAAATCAAAATTTTTCCGTTATTGAAAAGAAAAAAATTTTTTCGAGAAAGCTTTGCGCCGAAAAATCTTCCCTGCGATATTCAAACCGCATCAGCGCTCTAACGCTTGCCAAGAGCAGTAAGTCTCGCCTAAAACTCAACGCAGGACGCGCCAGAGCGAGAAACGATTTGAAGACTAAAATCTGAAACGAATCTGAAAGACCGATGGCGAAAAATTTTCTCGCCTTCGCGTCTTCGCAGAGGCTTTTTCAAAAATTTCTCAAACAAAAAACGGGGGAGGGAAGTCTATGTATGTCGTAAAACGAGACGGTTCGCGCGAAGAAGTCAAAATCGAGAAAATTTTGCATGCGGTTTCGCGCGCGTGCCGCGGCATTGAAAACGTCGTTCCGCTGGAAGTCGCCAAGCGCACCATCAACGGACTGCACGAAGGCAGCACCACCGAAGAGCTCGACAAT
>JANWWM010000010.1 GCA_025055975.1 Chloroherpetonaceae bacterium
GACGGGGATGGCGCAAGAGTTGAATCGCGCCTATCAAGAGCAAAACCTGCAAGCCGTAACGGAGATTTTGGAGAAGTTGGAATCGGGAGGCGGGCTTGCGCCCAAGCGCGAGCGGCTGACGGAGGCGGAGGCGTTGCGTCGTCAGGTTCAATTGCTACGCGAGCGCATTGAGCGCGTCAAACGGGAGATAGAGGAACTTCGCGCCAGCGAGACCTATCAAAAGGTGATGGCGATTGCGGATTGGGGCGCGCATTTTTGCGAATTGCGCTCGCAGGTTGAGGCGCAGCTGGAAGCGTTGCGGCGCGACGCGATGGCGGTGGAAAGCGCGTAACGACGAAGGATTTTCAGCGAAGACGTGTTCGGGCGATTTCTCAAGCAACTGCGTCAGATCGCGTTGCTGGTCGTGATTGCGCTGTGGTTGCCCGCGTTTGTTTTTGGGGTTTGGACGTCGTGGCAACTTGTCGCGCTGTATGGGGCGTATCTGATGTTTCTGCTCGGCGCGGTTTGGAACGCGATTGCGACGGGACAACTGGCGCAAAAGACCGAGACCAAAGCCGTTCAGAAAGAACTTGGCATATCAACGACGCTGGCGACCGCAGGCTTATGGCTGACGCATCCGCTTGCGATTTGGGATTTCGCCAAGCAAAAATCGCTGGCGGCGTTCGTTCCTGAAACGGCATCGATGTGGTTGGCGCTGGCGTTGCTGACGACGGCGATTCTGCTCATTCATCACTCGACGCGGACGCTGGGCAAATTCTTCGATAGACTCACGCTCAAAGACGACCACGTGCTCATTACCAAAGGCGCGTATAGCGTCATTCGCCATCCGATTTACCTCTCGTATCTCTTGCTTTTTTCGGGGTTTTGCTTGCTGATGCAAAGCCTTCTCGCCTTGATTTCATCGATGATTTTGGGCGGCGTTGTGTTTGGCGCGCACATTCGCATCGAGGAGCGAATGCTCGAAGAGCGTTTCGGCAGCGCCTACCGCGAGTATCAAGCGAAGACGAAGAAACTGATTCCGTTCATTTATTGAAACGCTCAAAATCGCAGAGTGTCATTCCAAACGGGCGTGGGCATCGCTTTTCGTCATTCTGAACGAAGCGAAGCGGAGCAAAGAATCCACGATGAAATGGATTCCTCGCTTTCGCTCGGAATGACAGCGGAAAAGGGAAAAGACTTAATGTCATTCTGAACGGAGCGAAGCGAAGTGAAGAATCCAAGATGATGAAATGGATTCCTCGCTGGCGCTCGGAATGACAACAAAAGAGGCTTGGATGGAACGCTTAGAATCGCGCGTCATCGTTTTGAACGAGGCAGAGAATTGAGGCAAAGCGAGCGATGAAAACTTACTATGTCTACATTCTGGCGAGCAAAAGAAACGGCACGCTCTATGTGGGCTTTACAAACGATTTGAAGCGTCGAGTTTATGAGCACAAAACTGGCGCGATTGAAGGATTTACGAAGAAATATGGAGTCAAACGCCTTGTCTATTTTGAAGAAACTCCCGATGCCAATGCCGCAATTCGCCGCGAGAAACAAATCAAAGGTTGGCGAAGAGACAAGAAAATCGCTTTGATCGAGTCAAGCAATCCCGAATGGACGGATTTGAGCAAAGATTGGTTTTTGGATTCCTCGCTGCGCTCGGAATGACGGCAGAGGCAATGTCATTCTGAACGGAGCGTGGGCATCGCTTTTCGTCATTCTGAACGAAGCGAAGCGGAGTGAAGAATCCAACTTTCAGAGAGGCGAGCGAGTTCAATTCGCAAATTGACCATTCGCAATTCGCAATCCGTCGTGGATTCCTCGCTGCGCTCGGAATGACGGCAAAGGCGATGTCATTCTGAACGGAGCGTGGGCATCGCTTTTCGTCATTCTGAACGAAGCGCAGCGGAGCGAAGAATCCACTTTCGGAGAAGCGAGCGAGTTCAATTCGCAATTGACCATTCGCAATTCGCAATCCGTCGATTCCTCGCTGGCGTTCGGAATGACGGCAAAGGCGATGTCATTCTGAACGGAGCGTGGGCATCGCTTTTCGTCATTCTGAACGAAGCGAAGCGGAGTGAAGAATCCACTTTCGGAGAAGCGAGCGAGTTCAATTCGCAATTGACCATTCGCAATCCGTCGTGGATTCCTCGCTGCGCTCGGAATGACGGCAGAGGCAATGTCATTCTGAACGGAGCGTGGGCATCGCTTTTCGTCATTCTGAACGAAGCGAAGCGGAGTGGAGAATCCACTTTCGGAGAAGCGAGCGAGTTCAATTCGCAATTGACCATTCGCAATTCGCAATCCGTCGATTCCTCGCTGCGCTCGGAATGACAGAAACGAAACGCTCGGAATGAGGACGAAAAAGGAATGTTGGGCGAGTTGTCGTTTATCGAGACGCATTGCCTATTTTTCGCTTCGTTGAACGCTACGCTCTGCGATGCCGACCAAGACTTTCGTTCTGAACGCCGACGACGCGCCGCAACCGATGGCGTCAAGCGCGCCGCCAAACCTTGAAAAGTATCGCAAGGAACTCAACGCGGCGCAGTTCGAAGCCGTTACGACCACCGAAGGCGCGTTGCTTGTCGTGGCGGGCGCGGGCACGGGCAAAACGAAAACGCTCACCTATCGCGTCGGTTATCTGATTGAATCGGGGGTTGCGCCGCAAAGCATCTTGCTCTTGACCTTCACGCGCCGAGCGGCAGAAGAAATGCTCAATCGCGCCGCAACCGTCGTCGATGCGCGATGCGCTCGCGTCGAAGGCGGCACGTTTCACGCCTACGCGCACAAATTGCTCCGCCAATATGGCGCCGCCATCAATCTCGCCGAAAATTTCATCGTGCTCGACCAAGCCGACGCGGAAGACGCCATCGAAATCGTCCGAACCGCCCTAGGCTTTCACAAAAAAGAAAAACGCTTCCCGAAAAAAAACGCCCTGCTTCGCATCGTCAGCGCGGCGGCAAACAAGCAGTTGCCTATTGAGCGCATCGTCGAGACGTCCTATCCGCAATTCTTTCCGATCTTGGACGACATTCAACGTCTCGCCGACGCTTACCGTGATTACAAACGCGCCAATTCGCTCCTCGACTACGACGACTTGCTCGCCGAACTCAAACGCTTGCTGACGGAACGCGAAGCGTTGCGGCAAACGATCGCCTCGCAACTGCGCTACGTGATGGTCGACGAATATCAAGACACGAACTTGGTTCAGGCGGATTTGGTCGCGCTCCTTTCAAGCGTTCATGGCAATGTGATGGCGGTCGGCGACGACGCGCAAAGCATCTACTCGTTTCGCGGCGCGAACTTTCGCAACATTCTCGATTTTCCGAAACGCTTTCCCAACGCGAAAATCATCAAGCTTGAAGAAAATTATCGGAGCACGGAGCGGATTCTCGCGCTCACGAACGTCGTCATCAATCAAGCGAAGGAAAAGTTCGCCAAGAATCTTTACACGACGCTCAAACTTGGCGGCGAGTTTCCCGCCATCGTCGCCGCGCCCGACGAGCGTTATCAATCGCGGTTTGTCGCGCAACGCATTTTGGAACTGCGCGAGGAGGGCGTGCCGCTTCATCGCATCGCCGTCTTGATGCGCAACGGGCGCGATAGTTACGACTTGGAAATCGAGCTCAAAAAGCGAAACCTGCCTTTCGTCAAATACGGCGGTCAAAAAATCATCGAAGCCGCGCACATCAAAGATTTCGTCGCCCATTTGAGAATCCTTTACAACCCGCGCGACGCATTGAGCTGGAATCGAGCGTTGCGCTTGCTGGAAGGCATTGGTCCGAAAACGACGCAGGAACTCGTGGCGTGGATTAAAACCGCGCCGAATCCGTATCGCATCGAAACCGCCAACGTCTCGCCACGATACGCGGATTCGCTTCGGCGATTGGGAACGCTTCTTGGGGAATTGTCGCAAAAACTCTTTCCGCTCTCGTCGCTCGCCGAATCCCTTTGGGATTACTACAAGCCGATTTTGCGTCGCGTCTATTACGAGGATTTTCCCAAACGCGAAAAGGATTTGGAGAATTTTTTGGGCATCGTCGCCAACTACGATTCGCTGGCGACGCTCTTGTCGGATTTGGCGTTGGAGCCCATCGACCTTTCGGCGATGGAAACCAAAGCGACGGTCAAAGACGAAGCGCCGCTGACGCTCTCGACGATTCACTCGGCGAAGGGCTTGGAGTGGCAAGTCGTGTTTCTCATCAATGCGCTCGATGGCGTGATTCCTTCGCGCTACGCGGTCGGAGAGACGGAATCGCTCGACGAGGAATTGCGCTTGCTTTACGTGGCGCTCACGCGCGCCCGCGATTTGCTTTACATCTGTTACCCCGTCATTTGCAACGGAGCGGAAGATTACTTCGGCAATCCATCGCGTTTTTTGCAAGCGTTGCCTGAAGACTTGTATGAAAAGCTGCTGTTAGTCGATGCGCGGTCGGTTCAGAAGCCCTTGAACGCGCCTCCCGCGGCTCTGCCCGCAAGACGCGACGAAGAGTTGCCGTTTTGACGCATGAAAGTCCAATCAAATGAACCGCGAACAGCCTTTGTCGGACGAGGCGTTGCGAGCGTCGTTGTCGTCGCTCAAAGCGATGGCACGCGAGCAGCCTTCCAAAGCGGAAGCGTTGTTCCAAAATCTTTTGCCAAAACTGACGCAATCGCCTCAGCATCTTGCCGAAAAAGGCGCGGCGCATCTTTGGGCGGGTCAATCGGCTTGGGCGCGCGGCGAGCATGCGCTCGCGCTGAAACGCTTGGAAACGGCGCGTCAAATTTTTCAATCGCTCGAACTTCAAAACGATCTTGCCGCCACGCTTCACGCGATTGGGCTTGTTTATCAATCTCAAAGCAGATATTCAGAAGCGCTCGAAGCCCTAAACGAAGCGCTGCGCATTCGGCAAGCAATGGGCGACCAATGGGGCGTTGCGGATTCGCAAAACATCATCGGATTGGTTTATGCATGGATGGGCGATTTCCCCAAAGCCTTCGAGCGCTTGCGAGAAAGTCTCGCGGGATTTGAGGTGGTCGGCGACTTGCGCGGCGTCGCCAACGCTTTGGGAAATTTAGGCATCGTGAGCGATTACGTCGCCGATTACGCCAGCGCGTTGGAGTTCTTTCAACGCAGTCTAACGATTCGAGAAAAATTGGGCGACCAGCGCGGCGTTGCGGGATCGCTCAACGGCATCGCCGTCATCTACGCCAAACTGCGAGACTACGACGACGCGCTTCGCTACTTTGAACGGTGTCTTGCGATTCGTCAAGCGATGGACGACAAATACGCCGTGGCGGCGGCTCTCAACAACATCGCGGGCATTTACGATTGCCTTGGCGATTCGCGCAAAGCAATCGCCTACTACGAAAAAAGCCTTGCGCTCCGAGAAGAAATTGGCGAATGGCGCGGCGTCGCCTCCAGCCTTGTGGGACTTGGAAAAGCGCATTTGAACTTGTCGGATTTCTCGCAAGCAATCGCCTACTTTCAAAAAAGCCTTTCGATCGCGCAGGAAATTGGAGACAAGTCCTCCATCGCCGAAGCGTTGTTTGAGCTGGGCATGGCGCACTTGGAAAAAAACAAGCGTCAGCGCGGTTAATCTAACTCCCTGAACTCTAAATTGAAATTTCAACGTCGAATTGGCGCAATTAATTCTTTGAGCACGTGGAATAACAACATCTTCGGTTTTTGTCAGTTAGCAACCATCACCTCGGTTTCAAGACGAAGAAAATTGGAATCTTTCAACTCCCCCTCAAAACAGAGTTTGAACATGAAAGGATTGTGCGCATATAGGTAGAAAGGAGGAAAAAGTTTGAGCGCTCTAACTTGTGCGCTTTTGAGTTGCCCTTTGATAGACGCTTTCGCATCATCGTGAATTTTGCATATCTTTGCGTTGCAATTCTTCACAGAGACATAAATTTGCTACCTATGAGAGCATCTGAGGCGCTGGAACTTTGTTTTTCCGCCAAAAAATCAGAAATTTGGAAGAAGTTTCTTGACAGATTGGCATCTAGCAAACAACGCGTCGCTTATTATCCTTCGGCAGGCGACGATTTTGATGCTATCTCCGTTCTGCTAGATTCTACAATGCCAGATGTTTATGTTAAGCCAGACATCTTCATATTCTCTGATTACTCTAATATGTATATTAGTCACGCTGACTTCGAGAAATGCGAAACTACCATACGGTTATGCAATCGCAATTTGCGCATCAAAAACTGTTGTGAATTAGAGCCTAACCCTGCGCATTACGATTACTTTTTCAATGCGGAATACACCGCATTCGGAAAACAGGAGTCGACCGGGAAAGCGTTTTATTTCCAAGCGGATTATGAGCTATATCCAGTAGACTGCATTTACTTCTTTTATGAAAACGTCAATTTGCTTTCCCAGTTTTTTGTCAGGCATAATGTCAACATCTCACATTTGATTTGGAAAAGAGACGGATCTGGTCTTGGAGGTGGAGCGATACGGCACGATTTTTTAGTTCCAATTTGCGCAAAACTCAAAACAGTATTCTTCTTTGTCGCCGATTATTACTACAATTGGGTAATGAAGAAGCCAGTTGAAGATGATATGAAGAGGAGGTATCCAAGAGAACTGAAGGAATTTATCGATAATGCGCCTGATTTCATTCCAACAGATATCTTAAAAACGATCAATTGGAGCTACGGGCGATATGAAGATACTGTCCTGTTGCTGAGGCGGAAGCAAGAGTGATTTTCATCGATTCTTACTTGCATGAACCCTCAGAACGTCGATTCTCGCTGGCGTTGGATTTGGCGGAAATCTTCAAGCCGATATTCGTGGATAGAGCGATTTTTAAGCTTGTCAATACGAGAGAAATTCAGGAAAAACACTTTACTAATGGTCTAAATTTCACGCACCTGAATGACGCAGGACGAAAAGTCTTCGTCAAAGATTTTGAGGAACGGTTGCGCACGACGATAAAACATCGCTCATTGGAACGACAAGTTTCATACCGCCGCCTGATTCGCTTAGAGCGCTACCGCTTGATCAAGCGCTTGCTCTGCGAAGAAAGTTATGAAGGGTTTAGGATTTGGTGGTAGAGTCAGACTTCTACAAGTTTTGCTGAAAAATCTGTCTAATCACTTCTTTACCAAGCGCCGTCTCGATAGCTTCTTTTCTTAATTCCTGTTCAAAGTAGCCGAGAAGTTTTCTGAATTCTGCCCTAAAATTTTCAAGACCAACTCTGACTCCATCAGCATGCGCAATCGCCTTTCGATACTCATTCAGCGTATCTGCCTTTCTCGTAAGTTTATTTATCTCTGAAAGATGTTGTGCGTAGTTATCTTTGGCTCTTACTATTTTTGAAAG
>JANWWM010000028.1 GCA_025055975.1 Chloroherpetonaceae bacterium
AATCCGCGACGGATTGCCAATTGCGAATGGAACGCCCTCGCTTCTCAATTCTCGCTTCTCTCAAAATGGATTCTTCACTCCGCTTCGCTTCGTTCAGAATGACAGAGGGCGAGACTTTTGCTCCGTTCAGAATGATGGACAGAGGCGAGAGTTTCGCGCCGTTCAAAATCGCAGAGCCTTCTCGCTTTTCGTTGCCGCCGTCATTCCGAGCGCGGCGAGGAATCCAACCTTACCCCTAACCTCTCTCCTTTGGCAAAGAGAGGAAGCGATTTTGATGCGGTCAAAATCGGGAGCAAGGGCTTACTTGCCGATTTGCGCCCGATACTCCGCCGCCGTCATCAAGGTTTCAATGTCGGCGGGATTGTTGACTTTGAGCTTGATCATCCAGCCCTCGTCGTAGGGCGATTTGTTGACGAGCGAAGCGTCTTTGAGCGCCTCGTTATGCGCGACGATTTCGCCCGACACGGGCAGAAACAAGTCGGAGACGGTCTTGACGGCTTCGACCGTGCCGAAAATGTCGTTGGCGTTGAGTTTCATTCCAATGGGTTTGAGGTCGACGAACACGATGTCGCCCAGTTCGGATTGCGCGAAATCGGTGATGCCGATGACGGCGATGTCCGCCGATTCCAAGCGAATCCACTCGTGTTCTTTGGTGTAGCGCAGAGTTTCAGGAAAGTTCATTGCGGAATGAAAGAAAGAAGAGATTGATGAACCAGCGCGCAAATGTAGCAACTTTTGAGACCGCGAAAAAACGCGACGCCTTCGGAATTCGCGCTCGCCGAAAACGAGAAACGATTTGCGGATTTTGCGAATTGCCATGGCGTCGTTTGAAGCGTGGCGCCAGCGTCAAGATGAAAGTTTTTTACTCCGACCATTATACGATTCCTCTGCCTGATGGGCATCGCTTTCCGATGGAAAAGTATCGTTTGATTCGCCTTGCGCTTTTGCGCGACGGGGTTTTGCGCGACGACGAACTTGCCGAGCCGCCAATGCCCTCCGCTGAAACCTTGACGCTCGCTCACGCGCCCGACTATGTGCAAGCCGTTACCAACGGAACGCTCACGGAGTTTCAGATTCGCAAAATCGGATTTCCGTATAGCGCCGCCCTTGTTCGTCGTTCCTACGCCACCGTTGGCGGCGCGCTTGCGGCGGCGGAAGAAGCCTTGCGAAACGGCATATCGGGAAACTTGGCGGGCGGCACGCATCACGCCTTCGCCGATTCGGGCGAGGGCTATTGCGTCTTCAACGATTTAGCCGTCGTAACGAACCATTTGATTTCCGTTCAAAAAGTCAAGCGCGTCGCCATCATCGATTTAGACGTGCATCAAGGCAACGGCAACGCGGCGATTTTGGGAGGACGCAGCGACGTGTTCATTTTCAGCATGCACGGCGCGAAAAATTATCCGTTCCGAAAAGTCCCCTCCACGCTCGACATCGACCTGCCCGACGGCACGGGCGACAAAGACTTTCTTGCCATCTTGAAAGATTGCCTTCCAAAAGTCTTCGCCTTCAAGCCCGACATCGTGCTCTATCAAGCGGGCGTTGACCCGTTGAAAGAAGACGCGCTGGGGCGGCTTGCGCTGACGCTCGAAGGCTTGCAAGAACGCGATAGGCTCGTGCTCAAAGCGTGTCGCAAACACGGCATTCCCGTTTCGCTCGCGTTGGGAGGCGGTTACGCCCAGCCAATCGACCTGACGGTCGAGGCGCATGTTGGCACCTACAAAGCCGTCCGAGAAACGTTTTAGAGCGCGCCGAGACAAACGACGACGAGCAAGAAAGCCAATTGCGTTCTGAACGGAGCGAAGAATCCAATTTCAAAGAAGGGAAGGCAAGGTCGGAATTGCAAGAGAAACAAAAAGGTTGTAGATTCGCTCGTCGCAAAAGTCAGTCCATCGCTTCGGGCTGACTTTTCATTTTTGGGTTTGTCCTCCTTGCAAGGGCAATTTTTTTTGCTTCTGAAACATCTTCAAGAACTCAAATCATCGTCGCTATGTCGGACACGGTCTATCTGACGCTCGAAGGCTACAAGCGTCTCAAAGAAGAATTGGAGCAACTCAAAAACGTGGAGCGAAACAGAGTGTTGGACAAGGTTGCCGAGGCGCGCTCGCACGGCGATCTTTCCGAAAACGCCGAATACGAAGCCGCCAAAGAGGAACAGGGACAACTCGAAGCTCGAATCGCGCATCTGGAACGCACGCTCTCCATCGCCACGATTCTGGACGAGAAAAAAATCAAAACGGACAAAATTTACATTCTCACGACAGCCGTGCTGAAAAATTTGGCGGACGGCAAACGAGTCGAATACACTCTCGTCTCCGCCCAAGAAGCCGATTTGGAACAAGGCAAAATCTCGGTGCAATCCCCAATCGGAAAGAGTCTGTTGGGCAAAACGGTCGGTGAAATCGTCGTCGTGAGAACGCCGAGCGGCGAAAAGCGGTTTGAAGTGCTTGAAATCAAAATCAAGTAGTCAAACGCTTTCCAAGAAAATGGGCAAACGGCAAATCATCATCAAGGGCGCGGATGTCAAGCCCTCTCACGTCGGCGAGGAAGTCAACATCGAAGACAAGTCGCGCAAAGTTTGGCACGGCTACATCGTCAACGTAACGAGCGATTCGCTTACGCTGCGCGATTTGCGACAAAAGCATCATATCATCAAACTCGCCGACATTCAGCGCGTCTTCATAGATCGCGTAACCGCCTATTGATTCGGCTTCGAATCGGCGCGCAATCTCGCGGGGCAAAGAACTATTCGCGTCTTTTCAAAAGGTCGCTCTCGACGAATCGGCTAAAACTCTTTCGAAAAACCAATTTCTGAATATGAACTCCGTCGTTTTGGTTTATGGCGCGTTGCTTGTCGCGCTTGGCGTCGTGGGCTATGTTCAATCGGGCAGTCCGACGTCGTTCATTGGCAGCGCGGCGGGCGCTATCGCGCTCGTTGGCGGTTATTTGATGCAATCGCAAGCGTGGGGCAAATGGCTTTGCCTTGCGGGCGCGCTCGTCGTTTTGGGCGGCTTGGGCGCGCGTTTGCCCGGACTCCTTCAAAAGCTATCGTCGGGCGAAGAGACGCTTGGCGGCGCTTGGGTTCGCCTTGCGATGCTCGCGCTCTCGCTTCTGTTCGCCATCTACTTTTTCGTCGGCTTGAAATCGCCGAGCGAATCCGCCTCGTGAGACTTTCGTAGGTTGCAAAGGGCAGTAAACTTTCGTAACGTTCTTTCAATGAAACTTTGCGAGTCATGAAAAGGGTCATTTTCACGATCGCGCTCGCCGTTTTGCTTTCAAGCGGCGCGATGGCGCAATTCCAAAAAGACGCGCCAAGCCAAACGATACAATCGTCGCAAACGATCTTCGCCACGCCGTCGGAATTTTCCATCGGCGGTTTTCTTGGCAATCTTCTCGACGAGAATCGCTTTCAGATGAGTCACTCCTATACGCTCTCCTACAACTCCATGCTCGGCAACGCGACGGGCGAGTATGTGAATACGATGATTTACAAGTTCGATGCGCCCGTTATGCTTCGCGCCGACATTGGCGTCATGCACCAACCTTTCGGCGCGTCGCAACGCCAACTGCAATATGGGTTCGGACGGAACGACTTTTCGGGAGTCTATCTCAAAAACGCGCAGATTCTTTGGCAACCAACGAAGAATATGACCATCTCCGCCGCCTATCAGCAACTTCCTCCTGGCGCGTGGTTCAATCAAATGGGGTGGTGGGGCTTCAACCGATTCGGGCGCGGTTTTGGCTCAATGACGTGGGATTCGGCGCAGTAATCGTTTAACGAAAACTTCAAGCGCGGAGCGACCCTCCGCGTTTTTTGTTTGCTATATTGCGCCGTTCCAATCGCCATCAAACAAACCGTCTCTGAATATGCGCATCGTTGCCGTTCTCGCCTGCGCAACTCTGCTTGCCACGTGCGCTCCGAAGAAATCGTCGCAAAATTTCCCCGAATTTGAAGAAGGTCGTCTCGCGTCGCTTACGACGAAAGAGCCAGAACTCGCCTCCTCTTCCGAAACGCTTGAAATCGTCTCTGCCACGCCGCAAGGCGAAATCAGTTCGCCCGACCAAGCGCAATCCATCGCCGTGATGTTCAATCAACCGATGATTGACCTTTCGGACGAATCGCAAACGGAGACGACGCAACCCATTCTGCGCATTGAGCCGAGCGTTAGGGGCGCGACGCGCTGGATTGGCTCGCGCTTGCTTCTCTTCACGCCAAAAGATTCGCTTCCGCCCGCGACCGCTTTCAAGGTCGTCGTTCCAAAAACGCTGAAATCGCTTTCGGGCAAATCGCTCAATGACGATTACGAATTCTCTTTTTCAACGCCAAGCGTTAGGCTCGTCGAGCATTACCCTTACGGCGCGTCTCGGCAACTTGGCTTGAACGACACGCTCATTTTGAAGTTCAATCAAAAGGTCGACCCAAGCCTTGCGAGCAAAATCGCCATCGCGGATTCCAAAGGCAACAGCGTCAAATTCTCGCTCTCGCAAAAGAAGAGCGACGAGCTCAAAGCCTTGATAGAGTTCTATCGCAAAACCGACCGCTACTCTCCCGCTTATTGGTTTGAGCAACCCAATAACGCGGAGAAAATTCTCTTCGTCTCGCTTCAAATGACGGCGGGCGAAACCTACAAACTCTCGTTTGACGGCGGAAAGGCGCAGTTCGAATTCGCTCCGTTCAAGCCGTTCAGTTATGAAGGCGCCACGTCGTTTGACCTCAAACCCAACGACGGCATTAACCTTTCGTTCTCAAACCCAGTATCCATCAAAGATTTGAAGGCGAACATTTCTTTTTCGCCAAAGATTGAAAACCCCTTTGACGATGACGCAGGCAGTTATTACGACAACGCGCATTCGCTCTATCCGCCCTTCAAAGCGGCGACCACCTACACGGCGACCCTTTCCAAAAATCTTGTCGACCGATTTGGCAACAAACTTGGCAAAGACATTGAGCTGAAAATCAAAGTGGGCGACTATTCGCCGCGCGTTGCGATGCCAACGGGCGTGGGGCTGATAGAAAACGAGTTCGCCGATTCCAGTCTTTACCCAAGCGTTCCGATTCGCGGAATGAACATCTCGTCGGCGGAGCTGAAATACGCGGCGCTTTCGCCCGACGACGTGATGAAGTTGAGAATGAACGGCGATGGCGAGTTCGACGCGCGCGGAACGCTCGCCGCCAAGCTCAAATCCAAAACGATTGAATTCGAAAACAAACGCAACGAAAGTTCGATTCGCAGGTTCGATTTGCGCGAGGCGTTTGGCGGGCAAAATTCGGGCATCGCGTATTTGGAGGTCCAATCGCCGTCGCTCGACGAGGAGGGCAAGTTCGATAGACTCACGACGCTCGTTCAGGTCTCGTCGCTGGGCGTTTCGGCGAAGTGGTCGCGCGAAAATTCGCTCGTGTTCGTTACGCGGCTCAAAGACGCAACGCCCGTCGCCAACGCGGTGGTGCGCGTCTATCAAAGCGGCAAACTCGTTTGGTCAGGCAACACGAATCAAAGCGGCGTGGCGGAAATTTCCGCCTCTCTCGATCCAAGCGGCGCGCCGATTTACGCTTTCGTTTTCTTTGAAAATCAAATCGCCTACACGTCGTCGAGTTGGGACTACGGCATCGAGCCGTATCGTTTCGGCTTCTACGACATCGGCTTCGAGACGGACTACTATCCGAAAACGACGGAGGGTCAGGCGTTCACGGAGCGCGGCATTTATCGAGCGGGCGAAACGATTTACTTCAAAGGCGTTCTGCGCGAATGGAAACAAGGCAAGTGGAAACTCCCGACGCGAAAGCAAGTTTTCGTTCAAGTTCGCAACAGCAAAGACGAAGCGATCTACGAAAAGTCGCTGAACCTCTCGCCCGAATTCGGCTCGTTCAGCGATTCGCTCGTTACGAAGCCCAACGCGCCGCTCGGCTTCTACTCGATTCAGGTTAAGGATTCAAAAAACAGTCTGTTTTCTTTCGCCAGCGGCGAATTCCGCGTCGAAGCTTATCGCCCCACGACCTTCGAGACGAAAATTTCTTCGTCGCAAAAGTCGTTCATTCGTGGCGAAGAGTTCAAGGCGACGATAGAAGGGCGATATCTGTTTGGCGCGCCGATGATTGGCGACAACGCCACTTGGAGGCTCACGCGCAGCACGCTCGAAAACTTTTCCTTCCCCGATTACGACGGCTACTTCTGGCAACCGCTCTCGTGGAGCGGAACGAGCGAAGATCAATCGAGCTCGCTTCTCGCGTCGGGGTCGGGAACGCTTGACAAGTTGGGGCAACTTGCCGTGTCGCAAAAGTTGGATTTCAATTTCTCTTCGCCCTCAATGCTCACGCTCGAAGCCGAAGTGATTTCGCCTTCGCGCCAAGCCGTCGCCGAGCGGCAGAGTTTCAAATTTCACCCCGCGCAGTTCTACATTGGCTTGAAACCAAAAACGACCTTTGCGAAAGAAAATTCGGACTTGCCCGTAGATGTCGTAACGGTGAGCGTTGACGGCAAGCAAGTTTCGCAAAAAGCGTCGATTGAGGTCGCGCATCGCCAATGGGTGAGCGTCAAACGCGCGGGCGTGGGCGGCAGATACGAATGGCATTCGGAGCAAATCGATAGCGTCATTTTCAAAACCGACGTGGCGACGAAAGACGCGGGCGCGGCGACTTTCAACGTCCCCATCAAAGGCGCGGGGCTGTATTTCATCAGAGCGAGCGCGAAAGATTCCAAAGGCAACGTCGCCCGAAGCGAAGCCTACGTCTATGCCTACGGCGGCGGTTACTCCGCATGGGAACGCTTTGACGACGATCGATTGAAGCTTGAAACCAACAAGAAAACTTACAAGCCCAACGAAACGGCGACGATTCTCGTCCAGTCCCCTTACGAAACCGCCACCGCCCTGCTCACGATTGAACGCGAGGGCATTCTGGATCGGAAGGTCTTCGAACTCAACGGCACTGCGCCCGCGATTGAAATTCCAATCAAAGAGGATTATTTGCCCAACGTGTATGTCTCGCTCATGCTCGTCAAGGGGAGAACGAGTTTGCCGAAGGCGGGCGAAAGCGATTTAGGAAAACCCTCGTTCAAAATCGGATACGCGAAACTTTCCGTCGTGACAGAGGGCAAACGTTTGCAAGTGAACATCGCTCCAAACAAGAAAGAGTATCGCGTTGGCGAAACGGTCGAGGTCGAGCTCGATGTCAAAGACGCAAACGGCAACGGCGCAAGGAGCGAAGTAACGCTTGCCGCCGTCGATGCGGGCGTGTTGAATCTCATCGGCTACTCGTTTCCCGATGCGTTTGAGACCTTTTACCGCGAGCGCGGCTTGGGCGTGAAAACGTCGCAAAGCCTTCTGCAACTCATTGAACAACGCCACTACGGCGAAAAAGGCGAAGCGCGCGGCGGCGACAAAGGCGGCGAAGGCACAGGCGGGTTCGCGTTCCGACAAAACATCGTCGCTACGGCGCATTGGAATCCCTCCATCATCACCGACGCAAACGGCAAAGCGAAAATCAGTTTCAAACTGCCCGACAACCTCACGACCTTTCGCTTGATGGCGTTTGCGCACTCGCGGGATTGTTTTGGCAAAGCGCAAATCGACATAACGGTTAGCCAACCGCTTTCGATGATTGCCGCGCTTCCGCGATTTGCGCGCGTTGGCGACACGTTTGAAGCGGGCGTAACCGTGAGCAACTACGCGAACAAAAAAACGACCGTCAAGGTGTCCGTCTCCGCCAGCGGCATCAAGTCGACAAGCGAGCCGACCAAAAGCGTTTCGCTCGATGCCAATCAATCCAAAGAGGTTCGCTTCGGCTTCGCCGCCGAAACGGAGGGCAAAGCGGAATTTTCATTCGTGGCGGAAAGCGACGCGGGCGATCGCGACGCGATGAAAGTTTCCATTCCGATTCAAACGCCTTACGTCAAGGAAGTTCTCGCGCTCGTGGGTTCGACGGAATCGAGCGTTTCGGAGACGGTTCGCATTCCGCGCAACATTTACTCGAACTTGGGCGACATTACGGCGCAAGCCGCCTCGTCCGCTTTGGTCGGACTGAGCGAAGCGGCGCGCTACGTGTTTGAGTATCCCTACGGCTGTTTGGAGCAAAAGACCTCGAAGATTCTGCCGTATATCGTCGCTTCTGACCTCATTTCATCGTTCAACTTGAAAACGCAAGCCGATACGGCAAAGGGCGGCGCGAAAGCCGTCGTGGAACGGACGCTCGCGGAGTTTGAAAAGCATCAGACCTACGACGGCGGCTTTGCGTATTGGCAAGGCGGCTTTCAACCGAATGATTATGCGTCGGTTTACGCGACCTACGCGATGCTCAAAGCCAACGAAGCGGGCTACGACATCGACGAGACGGTCTTGCGTCGAGCGTTGAATTACCTGCGAGTCATCATCAATAAGCCCGACGAATCCATTTATGGTTATCGCGCCGTATCGGTAACGAAGGCGTTTGCGCTCTACGCGCTCTCGCTTGCGGGCGAGTTCAATGCGTCGTTGGCGGAAAAGTTGTATCAAGACCGTTCAAAACTTTCGGCGGAGGCAAAGTCGTACCTCTTGCGCGTCTACGCTCGTCAGGGCGCGCCGCTCTTGGCTTCGAAGGCGAAAGGCAAAATCAAGTTCGGCGGCAATGCGTCGGAACGCGCCGAAACGCTCGCCCGCGAACTCGCAAACATGGCGAAAGTTCAAGAAGCGACGATTCACTTCGAAGACGGTTCGGAGCAAGATTACGTTTGGACGTTCGGCTCCAACGTGAAAACGACGGCGGCGATTCTTTCCGCGACGCTGGAAGCCAACCAAGACAAAGCCTTCGCGGAAAAAGCGGTCAATTGGCTTCTCGCTTCGCAGAAAAACGGGCGGTGGAACAACACGCAAGACAACGTCTTCGCCCTCGAAGCCTTGAATCTCTACTTCAAGAAATACGAAAGCGCGGAGCCGAACTTCACGGCGAAAATCGCGCTCGCCTCGCAAACCTTGTTGGAACGCACGTTCAAGGGTCGCTCGCTCGATGCGAAAACCGAAGCCGTCGCGCTCGATAAATTTCCGAAAGGCGAAAACCTTGCGCTCAACATCGAGAAAAACGGAACGGGCAAATTGCATTATGGCATTCGCCTCGCTTACTACCCGACCTACGCGCTTCAAGCGAGAGACAACGGCATTTCGCTCTTCAAAACCATTGAGCCACTTTCGGGCAGACGCACAGACGGCGCGGTGAAGGCGGGCGACGTCGTGAAAATCACGTTGCAAATCGCCGTCCCCGAAGAAATGACCTACGTCGCCGTCAGCGACCCGTTGCCCGCAGGCTTGGAAGCGATTAACCCGACGCTCAAAACCTCTGGCTCGATTGACGCGCCGCAGAGCGAAGGCGAAGAGGAAATCGTCCCTTCTTTCTACTCGTTTGACCACATTGAACTGCAAGACGATCGCGTAACGCTTTTCGCGGAGCGGCTTGGACGCGGCGTTCATACCTACGTTTATTACGCTCGCGCCACGACCTACGGCACGTTCACGATGCCGCCAAGCGCGGCGGAAAAAATGTATCAGCCCGAAGTCTTCGGCAGAACGGGCACGTCGCGGCTTGTCGTGGGCGACAAGTGATGGAAAGGCAACTCGAACCCGAAGGTTCAGGTTAGATACTCGCGCAGATGCTTTCCCGTCAGAGAGCGTTCATTGCGCGCGACGTCTTCGGGCGTTCCGACGGCGACCACTTCGCCGCCGCGCTCGCCCGCTTCGGGTCCCAAATCGATAATCCAATCCGCTTGTTTGATGACGTCAAGATTGTGCTCGATGACGACGAGCGTGTTTCCGTTTTCGAGCAGGCGATTGAAGCACTGAATCAGTTTTTTGATGTCGTCGAAGTGCAAGCCCGTCGTGGGTTCGTCGAAGATGAACAGCGCGTTTTGCGATTCCGCGTTGGCGATGTGATAGGCGAGTTTGAGCCGTTGCGCTTCGCCGCCCGACAGCGCGCTTCCCGATTGCCCCAATTGCAAGTAGCCCAAGCCCACGTCGCAAAGAATTTTCAATTTCTTGACGACGCTCTTTTGGTCTTTGAAAAATTCCATCGCTTCGTCGATCGTCATTTCCAACACGTCGGCGATGGACTTGCCGTTGTAGAGGACTTCGAGGGTTTGAGGTTTGTATCGTTTTCCGCCGCAGGCTTCGCAAGGCATTTCAAGGTCGGCGAGGAATTGCATTTCAACCCTGACGACGCCTTCGCCCGCGCATGCTTCGCATCTGCCGCCGGGCACGTTGAACGAAAAATAGCCCGCGTCCCAGCCGCGCAGTCGAGCGACGGGCGTTTGCGCGAACAGGGCGCGAATGTCATCGAAAATTTTGAGATAGGTCGCGGGATTGCTTCGGCTCGTTCTGCCGATGGGCGATTGGTCGACGAGCTCGACTTTTGAAATCAACTCCGCGCCGTTGAGCGCTTTGTGCGTGCCGACCTTTTCCGCCGTGCCGACCTTTTGTTTCAAGAGACCCAGATAGAGAATGTCGCTCACGAGCGTCGACTTGCCGCTTCCGCTCACGCCCGTTACGCACGTCAGAACGCCGATGGGAAACTTTACGTCAATGTTTTTGAGATTGCGTTCAAGCGCGCCAACGATTTCAATCGCGCGATTGAGATTCGGCTTGCGACGCTTGCGCGGAACGGGAATCGAGTTCTTTTCGCGCAGATATTTTCCCGTGAGCGAAGCGGGGCGCGAGAGCATTTCCGTCGGCGAGCCTTGAAAGACGATTTCGCCGCCTTGTTTGCCCGCGCCCGGACCCAAGTCGATGATTACGTCCGCCGCTTCGATGATTTCGCGGTCGTGTTCGACGACGACGACCGTGTTGCCAATGTCGCGCAGTCTTTTGAGAATTTTGATGAGCCGCGCCGAATCGCGTTGATGCAAGCCGATGGACGGTTCGTCCAAGATGTAAATCGCGCCGATGAGCGACGAGCCAAGCGACGTGGCAAGGTTGATGCGTTGCGACTCGCCGCCCGAAAGCGTCATCGCGGGACGTTCGAGCGTCAAATAATCCAGTCCGACTTCGACGAGATAGCCAAGACGCTTTTCCAATTCCGTCAAGATGGTTTTGGCGACCTCGCGATCGAAGCGCGAGAGGTCGAGCGTTTTGAAAAATTCGTAGGCTTCGCCGATGGTCATCTGAACGACGTCGTGAATCGTTTTGCCCGCGATTTTCACGTTGAGCGCGGCTTTCTTGAGACGCGAGCCGTTGCAATCGGGACAAACGCCGTAACCGCGATAGCGCGAGAGCAGAACGCGATAATGCATTTTGTATTGCCCTTCGCGCTCGACTTCCCTGAAAAAACCGCGAATGCCAATGAAGCCCTCTTCGGGAACGCCATCCCAAATGAGTTTGCGAGCGCGCGCGGGAAGTTTGCCATATGGAACATCGAGCGGAATTTGATGTTTCGGGGCGATGCGAATCAGGTCGCGCAGATGTTTGGAATGTTTGTCGCTGTTCCAACAAACGATCGCGCCATCTCGGATTGAAAGCGCGCGATTTGGAACGACCGCGTCTTCATCGATGCCTGGAACGCGCCCCGTGCCTTGACACGTCGGACATGCGCCGACGGGCGAATTGAACGCGAACATCTGCGGCGACGGTTCTTCATACTCCACGCCGTTCAGCTCGAACTTGTCGCTAAATCGCAGTTCTCGCCCGCTCCCCACGACGCGCGCGACGCAGTAGCCGTTGGACTCGGCAAACGCCGTTTCCACTGCTTCCGCCAAGCGTTGCGCGGTCTCGTCGTCGTTTCGCAACGCGAGTCTATCGGTCAAGACGAGCAATCGCTCTTGCTCCTTTTTGTCGAGCGAAAGGATTGTTTTTTCAGCGTCAAGCTCGTTCAAGTCGTGCAGAACGTCGCCGAGCGCGAGACGAAAAAAGCCCTTTTGTTTGAGCGTTTGGAGTTCTTCTTTGAGCGGGCGCGCTTTGGCGTTCTCGTCTTTGTGACGCGGCATCGGGAAACCGATGTAGAGCCGCGTTCCCTCGTCAAGCAAGCGCAGTTGATAGACCGCGTCTTCGGGCGAGTGTTTCATCACCCTTTCGCCCGTGTCGGGCGCGTAGGTTTTGCCAATGCGCGCAAAGAGCAAGCGAAGGTAGTCGTAAATCTCCGTAACCGTTCCAACGGTCGAGCGCGGATTTTTGGAAATCGTTTTTTGCTCGATTGCGATTGCGGGCGCGATGCCCGACACATAATCCACGTCGGGCTTTGGAATGCGCTCCAAAAATTGACGCACGTAGGCGGACATCGACTCCACATACCGCCGATGCCCCTCGGCGTAGAGCGTATCGAAGGCAAGGCTCGACTTGCCCGACCCCGAAACGCCCGTGATGACCACGAGCTTGCGACGCGGAATGAACACGTCGATGTTTTTGAGATTGTGCGTTCTCGCCCCTTTGATGAAAATTCCGCTGGCGACTTGCGGTGGCGCGTTGGCGGTCATTGGCTTGAAGCGTTAGGATTTGACCTGAAAGATACGACAAGAACCAAGCGCAAAACGACGGCAAGACCGACGTCGTTCTGAACGGAGCGAAGAGTCCAGAACTTGCCTTGCGGAAGCGAGCGCGTTCCATTCGCGCGCTTTTTTCAGTTCAAAAGGCGAGCGATGAACGCCGAAATCGCGCTTGGGTCGAGCGCGATCGCGATGCAAAGTCCCGCGAGCGCGCCCCATAGGTGCGCGTTGTGATTGACGTCGTCCGCGTCTTGTTTGGCGGCGTAATAGGAAATCGCAAGGTAGAGAAGCGCGAAGATTGGCGCGGGAATCGCAACGGGAAGCAAGAACGCCGAAATTT
Organism: Chloroherpetonaceae bacterium; assembly: GCA_025055975.1. Taxonomy (GTDB): domain Bacteria; phylum Bacteroidota; class Chlorobiia; order Chlorobiales; family Thermochlorobacteraceae; genus JANWWM01. The sequence continues at coordinate 12,772 of JANWWM010000028.1, forward strand.
CGCTCGAAGGCTCGTGCAGAATGTAAGCGAACATCGCGCCTGAAATCGCGCCCGACGCGCCGAGCGTCCGATAGTTCGGATTGCGCGATTGCGTCGCAAGGTCGGGCACGTGCGAGGCGAGCAAACTGCCGAAGTAAATCAAGAGGAACTTTTCCGCGCCGACGATTCGCTCGAGCGGGAGAGCAAAAAAGTAGAACGCAACGGCGTTGAAAACGAGGTGAAGCCAGTCGCCATGCACGAAGCCGCTCGTCAAAAGCGCGTAGTAGCGACGCTCGCGCCTCACGCGATAGGGGTTCAGAAGCAACGCTTCGCGCAGCGACGGCTTTTCGAAAGCGACGACGGAGAGCGCGAACATCGCCAAAAGAATCAAAACGGCGACGGACATCAATCCCAAGTCTTGAAAATCTCGTCCAAATGCGCGACGATTCTCTCGGCGGCTCTGCCGTCCCACTTTTCGGGGATTAGCCCTCTTTTGACTTTGCCGTTCAACACGTTGAGCGCCGCATCGATGACCTCTTTCTCGTCGGTGCCCACGAGCAAATTCGTGCCCACTTCAATCGTAATCGGTCGCTCGGTGTTTTCGCGCATCGTCAAGCACGGCACTTGAAGCACGGTCGTCTCTTCTTGCACGCCGCCCGAATCGGTGAGCACCAATTGCGCCTCCTTCATCAATTTCAAAAACGGAATGTACCCTTGCGGCTCGATGAGCAACGCGCCGATTCGACTCGCCTTTTCCATCAAGCCGAATTGTTCGAGCATTTTTCTCGTGCGCGGATGAACGGGAAACACGACTTTGGATTTTTGAGAAATCGCCTCGAAGACGCGCAAGATTTTTTCGAGGCTTTCCTTTTCGTCGACGTTGCTTGGGCGATGAAGCGTAACGAGCGCATAGGTTTTGGGCTTCAAGCCAAGCTCGTCGAGAATTTTGGATTCGTTGGCTTTCGGAATGTGCGTTACGAGGCTATCGATCATCACGTTGCCGACGAAGAAAATTTTTTCGTCGGGCACGCCCTCTTTCATCAGGTTGTAGACGCCCGATGGCTCGCTGACGAAGAGCAAATCGGAGACGGCGTCGGTAACGAGGCGATTGATTTCTTCGGGCATCGTTCGGTCGAAACTGCGCAAGCCCGCTTCCACGTGCGCGACGGGCACGAGCAATTTCGCCGCCACGATCGAGCAGGCGAGCGTGGAATTGACGTCGCCCACGACGACGACCAAATCGGGAACTTCTTTGAGCAAGACTTTCTCGAACTCGACCATAATTTTCGCCGTTTGCTCCGCGTGCGAGCCTGAACCCACGCCGAGATAAATGTCGGGTTCGGGCAAGCCGAGTTCGTCGAAGAAGACTTTGGACATTTTCTCGTCGTAGTGTTGCCCCGTGTGCAGCAGAATGGGCTTGTAGCGTTTCGTGGCGGAAAGGGCTTTGTGAATGGGCGCGACCTTCATAAAGTTCGGACGCGCTCCCGCGACCAAGATGATTTTTTTCAAGGCTGTCAGAGATTCGCAAGTTTTCGCGCGGCGCAAAGATACGACAAACGTCCGCCGTTTCAGATTGCGACGCTTTTCTCTAACTTCGCTCGCTGCTGCGCAATCGGTCTCAACGCAAAACATTTCACGAATGAAAGCCATCATTCCCGTCGCGGGCGTTGGCAGTCGCCTGCGTCCTCACACCTACACTCTCCCGAAAGTTCTTCTCAACGTCGCAGGCAAGCCCATCATCGGACACATCATCGACAAAATCATTGAGGAGGGGATTCACGAAGCCATCGTGGTCGTCGGCTATTTGGGCGATATGATTGAGGATTACCTGACGAAAAACTACGACATCAAGTTCACCTTCGTCGAGCAGGAAGAGCGCTTGGGCTTGGGACATGCGATTTGGCTCACGCGCTCGCACGTGGGCGACGCGCCCGTTTTCATCATTTTGGGCGACACGGTTTTCGAAGTGGATTTGAGCGGCGTGTTCAAGCGCGAGCATTCCGCGCTCGGCGTGAAGGAAGTCGAAGACCCGCGTCGCTTCGGCGTGGCGGAAATTCACGACGGCTTCATCACGAAGTTGGTCGAAAAACCCGAACAGCCCAAATCGAACCTCGCGGTCGTGGGGCTTTACTACATCAAGTCGCCGCGCCTGTTGATGTCGTGCCTCGACCACAACATCGCGCACAACATTCGAACCAAAGGCGAGTTCCAACTCACCGACGCGCTGCAAATGATGATCGACAAGGGCGAAAAATTTTCCACCTTTCCCGTCGAAGGCTGGTATGATTGCGGCAAGCCCGAAACGTTGCTTCAAACCAACGAAAAACTCTTGAAGTCAAAGTCGCGGCACAAAGAAATTTTCGGATGCGTCATCAATCCGCCCGTCTTCATCGCCGAAGACGCGGAGATTGAAAATTCCATCATTGGTCCGTTTGCCACGATTGGCTCGAGGGCGATCGTCAAAGACTCCGTCGTTCAGCGCTCCATCGTGGGCGAGAACGCTCGCGTAACGCGAATGTTGCTCAAAGAGTCCATCGTCGGCAACAACGCTCGCATCGAGGGCAACTTTCGCAAAATCAACATCGGCGATTCGTCGGAAGTGGATTTCCGCTGACTTTCGCTTTTGAGCCTTGACGCGAAAGGCTTATATTTGCTTCTTTTTCAAAAAAACGTTCCCAATAACCGTTCAAATAGGCTGTTTGACTTGGAGACGCGGGTCAGTTACACCGACGCGAGCGATGGCGTGATAAACGTCCGAAAATACAAGCCCGAAAAGCCCGCCTCGCAAACGATCAAAATCGAGCTCGAACCTTTCGCCGAGCCCGAACTCGGCGCGCCAAGCGCGGCGCAAACGAGCGTCGAGGAAGAGTTGGGAATGGCAATCGCGGAAATCCTTTCCGCCATCAAGGAATCGTTCAACGCGCACAGCGTTTGCTTCGCTTGGGCGAGCGCGAACAAAAAAAAATTTTATCTCGCTCACAAAGAAACGTCCTCTGAACGCTTCACGAGCGAAAAGTGGCTCGCCTTCGGAAGCGACGCGCTCACGCAAGTTTTCTTGGCGCGCAACGGGCAACTCTACACGGAAATCAGCCCAGAGGACGAGCCCAAATTGCTCCGCTACTACGGCGAAAGCGCGGGCGTCAGGGCGTTTATGGGCGTGCCCATCTTTCACCGAGATCAAGTCTATGGCGTGCTCTTCGCCGATAGCCAGCAAAAAGGCGCGTTTCGTCAGGAGCATGTCAAATCGCTCAATCGCTTCGGGAAAATTTGCTCCGCCCTCATCGACAACTACGCCGTCAAGTCGGGGCACTTGGAGTCGATTCGGTTCGTAGAGCCGTCGATTTCGTTCATTCACGCGCTCTACGCCGAGCCAAATCTTGAAACGCAACTCAAGGCGTTCTGCGACGCGATTCAAAGCGTCGTCGACGCGGAGCATCTGGCGCTCGCTCTTCTGAACTCGCGCTCGGAACTTCGGATTCGAACCGTGCGCACCAAAACGACCTACGTGCCCGAAAACGAGGCGATCGACATTGAAGGCTCCGCCGTCGGACAAGCCGTCGCGCGCGGCGAATCGGGCATCATCGACGATCTTTCCTCGCTAAACGGATTGCCGCGATTTTTCGCCGACGAAGGTCAAAAAGGATTGCGAGCGGCGCAAGGCTCGATGCTCATTATGCCCATTCAGTTGGGCGACTTCACGGCGGGCGTGGTTACGCTCGAATCGTCGCAAAAGCATTTTTTCAGCCGAGAAACCGCGCAGAAGGCGAAATTCTTCGTCAACGCGCTTTCGCTCTCGCTCAACGCTTTTTGGCTCAAAGATCGAATCAGGCAAATTTCGCCGCGCGACGAAGAAACGGGCGCGCTTTCGGCGCGGCATTTTTACGAGCGATTGCGCTACGAAATCAATCGCGCCACGCGAGAAGAAAAAGACATGGCTCTCGTCTTGATTGAATTCGACGACCAAAAAGGCTTGATGACGCGCAGCAACAACAATCCGACGATTCTTGCCAATTTGATGCGGGCGACGGCGCGCATGATCGCCGCCAACGTTCGCAACTACGACCTTGTCGGGCGCGTCGGCAAAATGCGCTTCGCCGTCTGCCTTTACGGCATTGCGGAAATGCACGCGCGATTTTGGGCGGAAAAAACGCGCGAGCAGGTCCTCAACTTTCCCTTCGAGACCGACGACCAATTCCGCACCATCTTGGCGACGGTCAGCGTCGGCTTGGCGAAGTTGCGACGCGAGCGCGCCGACCTCGACCTTTGGCTCGAGGACGCGGAAAAAGCCTTGCTCTTGGCGCAAACTTCGGGCGGCAATTGCGTCAAAATTTTCTAACGGAAATTTGCGAGGCGACTCTCGCGTTCACCAAGCATCTCAACCCATGACGCTCGGAAAAGTGATTGGCACGATTTGGGCGACGCGCAAAGACGAGGGTCTGGTCGGAATGAAACTTCAAATCGTGCGTCCCGTCGGTTTGGACTTGCAACCCAAGGAAGGGTTCGTCGTCGCCGTCGATTCCGTCGGCGCGGGCGTGGGCGAGATCGTCCTCGTCGCCACGGGCAGTTCGGCGAGAATGACGGAACTGACAAAGAACAAGCCCGTTGACGCGGTCATTATGGCGATCGTCGACAAATTGGACGTCGCCGATTAACCATAAACCCCAACGCGATGCATTTCGGGAAAGTGATCGGAACGGTTTGGGCAACGCAGAAGCATCATTCGCTCGTTGGCGAAAAGATGCAACTCGTTCAGCCGCTCAACGCGAAACGCGAGCCTGTTGGCAAGCCCATTGTCGCTTTGGATTCCGTCGGCGCGGGCGCGGGCGAAACGGTCTTGTACGTGACGTCGTCGGAAGCCGCCACGCCCATCAAGGTTCGCAAAAAAATCAACCTCGTTCCGACCGACGCGACGATCGTCGGAATCGTCGATAGCGTCAGCGTCAAAGTTTAGCCTTTGGACAATCATTCGCAACATCACCTATCTTGAAAGGAAGTTATGCGCCAACTCAAAATCAGCCGACAAATCACCAACCGCGAGAGCGCTTCGCTCGATCGCTACCTGCAAGAAATCGGCAAGTTTGACTTGCTCACCGCGCAAGACGAAATCGAACTGACGCGCAAAATCAAGCGCGGCGAGGGCAAACCCGTCGACTCCAAAGAATACAAGGAAGCGCGTCGCGCGCTGGAAAAGCTCATCAAGGCGAACTTGCGCTTCGTGGTGTCGGTGGCAAAGCAGTATCAAAATCAAGGCTTGTCGCTGGGCGACCTCATCAACGAGGGCAACTTGGGGCTTATCAAAGCCGCCAAGCGTTTCGACGAGACGCGCGGGTTCAAGTTCATCTCCTACGCGGTCTGGTGGATTCGTCAGTCCATCTTGCAAGCGCTCGCGGAGCAGTCGCGCATCGTGCGCTTGCCGCTCAACCGCGTCGGCACGCTCAACAAAATCGGCAAAGCCTTCTCGCAATTGGAGCAAGAATTCGAGCGCGACCCCAGCACCGAAGAACTCGCGCAAGTTTTGGACATGAACGCTTCGGAAGTTACCGACACGCTCAAAATTTCGGGTCGGCACATTTCCGTCGACGCGCCCTTCGCGCAAGGCGACGACAACCGCTTGCTTGATGTGCTTCAAAACGATTCGCAACGTCCCGACCACAGTTTGATTCAAGAATCGCTCCGCATCGAAGTCGAGCGCTCGCTCTCGGCGCTCACGCCGCGCGAAGCGGAGGTCATTCGCGCCTACTTCGGCATCGGAATGGAAAATCCGCTCACGCTCGAAGAAATCGGCGAGAAGTTCAAACTCACCCGCGAGCGCGTGCGTCAAATCAAAGAGAAGGCGATTCGTCGCCTGCGACATTCGCCGTATTGCCAAACGCTCAAAGAATACATCGGCGGCTAAACCCGACGCGCCGAGCGCATTTCCAAAAACGAAACGCGAGCGTTGAGCCTGCCGCTCAAATCAAGCGCGACGCTCAACCGCTCGCGTTTTCGCTCGATGCGACAAGGATCGGAAATTTAGACCACGTCCAAATTCAGCGCGTTCAATTGACGAGAGAAGTTTTTTTGCTATGTTGCGCTCGCTTTTTGCACTGGACGTTTTGGTCGACTCAATGAGCGAAGCCTACATTGTCAGCGCGGTTCGCACGCCAATAGGCAGTTTTCAAGGCGCGCTTGCTTCCCGTCCCGCCGTCGAGTTGGGCGCGACCGTCGTCAAAGCCGCCGTCTCTCGCGCAGGACTTGAACCCGCCGACGTTGAAGCGTGCATTATGGGCAACGTGTTGCCCGCAGGCTTGGGTCAAGCGCCCGCCAGACAAGCCGCGATTTTCGGCGGATTGCCCGTTGCGACCGAGTGTTTGACCATCAACAAAATGTGCGGTTCGGGCTTGAAAGCCGTGATGCTCGCGGCGCAATCGATTATGCTTGGCGACGCCAATGTCGTCGTCGCCGGCGGAATGGAATCCATGACCAACGCGCCGTATTTGCTCCCAAAAGCGCGAAGCGGTTATCGATACGGCAACGGCGAAATCATTGACTCGATGCAATACGACGGATTGTTCGATGTTTATAACCGATTCTTGATGGGCAACGCGGCGGAAATTTGCGCCCGCGAATGCCACATCTCCCGCGAAGCGCAAGACGAATTTGCGATTTCCAGCTACGAGCGCGCTCTCAAAGCGCAACGAGAGGGATTGTTCAAAGATGAAATCGTCGAGGTCGTTTGGGACGAGCGCGGCAAACGCATCGTCGTTTCCGAAGACGAAGAGCCGAAAAATTTTCGCCCCGAAAAAATCCCGACGTTGAAACCCGCCTTCGAGTCGGGCGGAACGGTAACGGCGGCGAACGCTTCCAAAATCAACGATGGAGCGGCGGCTCTCGTCGTGATGTCGGCGGACGCGGCGAAGCGAAAAGGCATCAAGCCAATCGCCAAAATCGTGGCGATGTCGACGGCGGCAAAGAAGCCTGAATACTTCACGACCGCTCCCATCGATGCCATCGCCAAAGTTTTGAAGAAAGCCAATCTCGCTTTGAGCGACATCGACCTTTTCGAAGTCAACGAAGCCTTTTCGGTCGTAACGCTTGCGGCGGAAAAATCGCTTGGCATTCCGCATAGCAAGATGAATGTTCACGGCGGCGCGGTCGCGCTCGGACACCCAATCGGCGCAAGCGGCGCGAGAATTTTGGTTACGCTTCTGCACGCGCTCAAACAACGCGACTTGAAACGCGGGCTTGCGGCGATATGTTTGGGCGGCGGAGAAGCCGTCTCAATGATCGTCGAACTTGCATAAGAAACTTTTAGGCGGGAAAGACTTTTTGTAGTCCCAAACGAACTGTCCCAACAAGTTTTTAATCACTCATAACCTTAAACCTTTGGAGGAAAACAATGGCGTTAATGATCACCGAGGAGTGCATCAACTGCTCCGCGTGCGAACCCGAGTGCCCAAATACCGCCATCTACGAAGGCGGCAAGCCTTGGACGCTTTTCGGCGAAACCTACGATCCGCTCGCAGAAAGCATCTACTACATCGTTCCCGATAAATGCACCGAGTGCGTCGGTTTCCACGAAGAGCCGCAATGCGCCGCGGTTTGCCCTGTCGACTGCTGCGTCCAAGACCCGAACTTCCCCGAAACGAAGGAAGAGCTCTTGGCGAAGAAAGAGCAGCTCGAAGCCGACAAGCAAATGAGCCGCAAGTAAGCGTCAAGCGGGCGATTCCACGAGAGTCGCCCGCTTTTTTATCCTCCCAACAACTCCTCTACGATTCCATTGATTTCCGCGAGTTCTGCGCCCAGCTCCGCTCGGATTTCATTGCGCACTCTTCCCAGCGTTCTTGCGTCGAAATCGGCATTCGGGTAATGCTTTGCGATGAAGGCTTGCGCTTTCCTTGCGCACTTTTCTCCGAGTTCAGCAAGCCGCAGGTGCGCTTTGTTTTTCGCATCGAAGCGCGGGAACGGCAAGTCCAAAATCTTTTTGTGAATATCTCTTTCGCCAAAAAGACCTTGGGTCTGAAACGCCTTGATTTTCTCGTTGGCAGCGTTGCTATTGAGGAAACTGGCAAGGTAATGCCCTTCGCGCTTCGTCTTTGGCGCAAACCAATACGCTTTGCTTTCCACGATGAACTCCGCATCGAGCTTTTTTCTATCCACCACGACGGCGCAAGCGTCGGTCGCTGAAGCCGTGTAAAGCACAAGGTAGCGCGCATTCAGATTTTGTTCCGTAAGTCCGCGCTGATAGTCCAATCGGTCGTAAAGCGACATTTTGTTGACCTTCGACCGATCGGTTTGATGCTTCTCCCACAACTTTTCGGCTTTTTCAAACCACGCGCCTGTGTTGTCGTAGCCGCGATCGAGCAGTTGCTCCGCCGTAAGCAGTTCAATCGTCTTGACGCCGTTTTTCTCTTCAATCGCAATGGGAAGCAAGACAAGAAGCGGATTTACGAGCGCAAACGGCACGAGATTTTTGGCAAGCGCCGTGCGATAGAGAAACTTCGGCTCGATGCGGCGATCAATCGTGAGATTCTTCCAAGGCGCCTTCGCTTCGGGCAAGACGAGCGACTTTACGCGCAATTGTTCATATTCCAGCGGATTGCCTTCATAGACTTGGTCAATCTCGATGAAATAAAAATTGCGCGGCACAATCGTCGCGCCTTGTCGGAACTCGGCGGCGTAAGGGCTTGAGCCTGCGCCATTTACGAACCGTTCAGGCGTAAGCGCCGAGCGCGTCGTGGTTTTCTTCTTCACGAGAATGGAGTAGTGCCAGCGCGTTTGCGTTTTTTGCAACGCGGGCAAGGCGCGTTCCAGCGGCATATCGACCTCACCAAGTTTTGCCGAAAACGCAAAGCCTTTGATGCCCTTTTCGGGAATGGCGCGCTCCGCTTGACTTTTTGCGGAAGTTGCTGACGCAAACAGCGCGCAAGACGGCACATTGAAAAGCGGCGAGACATCTTTCAAATCCCACGCTTCCACAAGGCAAAACCCCTCGGCGTAGCCACTACGGGTATTATCGTGCTGGTCGGCGGTAAAGAAACTGCGCGGCAGAACGAAGGCAATCTTTCCGTTTGGCTTCAAAAAGTAATTCGCGCTATGCGCAAGGAAAATCGCCGCGATTTCAAGATGCGGCATATTGGCTTTCGAGGCGGGCACGAGTTTGTATCGCTCCGCAAGTTCCAAGAGACTTTGCTGATACTCGGCATTCGTAACGCTGGAATAGGTGAGCCATGGCGGATTGCCGATGACGAAATCAAAACTTCGGCGCAGAAAGAACGGCTTGTAAGAGTTTCGCAAGATGAACGCCCAAATGCCGTCGCGGTTTTCTTCTTTGGCAAGTTTGAGCGAGAGGTAGATGCGGTAAAAGTCGCTTGCGAAATCGGCGTATTGCTTGAACTTGCTTGCAAACCGCGCTTGAAAGGCGTTGAGCGGCAGCGCAGGATTGCCCATATCGCGCGAGGCTTGTTCCTCGACAAACGCGGTGGCATCGTCAAAAACGGCGCTTTCTTCAAACACTCTCTCGTCAAGCGCGCACGGTTGCCCTGCGATGTCGACCTTGTAGGTTTCGCCGTAGAGCGCGCCAGAGATTTCCATTTTGCCTTTTGGCAAAAGAAGCGAGTTTGCAAGAAACACGTTGAGCGAGACGGGCTTTTTGGCTTTGCGAATCAGCGGGCTTAGGGCAAGCAGAATCGTGGTTTTGGCGATTTGCGCAGCAAGCGGGTGAATGTCAATGCCAACGACTTGCGAAGCAAGTTCGTCCGCCGAAAGCGAGGGGAAACTCTTTTTGAGGCGCGCAAGAGCGGCGCGCAAAAACGAGCCGCTTCCGCAAGCCGGGTCGAGAATTTTGCTGCTTGCTTCGAGGGGCAGTTCTTCTACGATAAGTTCCGAGAGCCAATCAGGCGTGTAGTATTCGCCGAGCGCATGGCGCGTGTCAATGTCAACGAGTTCTTGATACAGTCCTTTCAAGATGTCTTCTTGAACGTCGCTGAAATCATAGTCGGCAAGTTTATCGGCGAGAAATTGGAAAGCGAGTTTCAGCGCGTTGAAGTGTTCGTTGGCGGCGACCCAGTGGTAGAAATCGTCTTCAACGAAGCGCGCGATGTTGAATTGCTCGAAGGCTTTGCCATTCAAAATGCCTTGCAACTCTTCGACGGGAACGATTCTTTTGGGCGAGAGTGAAATGTAAGCGATAAGTTTCGCAAACACGCTGAGGTAGGTATGGACGAAGAACACGTCGGGGCTATCGTTGAATTTGCCGTAGGCGATGGAGAGAAAGCGTTTCCATTCGTCGTAGGCGATGGCGATGTCGGGTTTTTGCGAGAGGTCGCCCACGTAGGATTTGATTCGTCCCGTTACTTCGGTGAACGCGCCTGAATTGGCGCCGAAGTGAATCGCAATGTCGGCAAGCGTGGGTTGAAGGCGCTTGGTTTTGAACAGGTAGCGGTCGAGAAATATCGGAAAATCGGCAAGGTTCTGTTCGTTGAGTTTGAACCCATCGACTTGCCGAAGCTCAATGTCCTTGAGGTCTTGGAAAAGGATTTCGCTCGGGATGCGCGCATAGATGCGCCACTCTAAGCCATCGGTCGCAATGAGCGTAAAATCAGCGTTGGCGCGAGCGGTTTGCAACGCGCCTGCAAGATAGGTTTTGAGTTGTTCGACGGCGTGTTCGCCTGCGCGGCGCAAATCTTTTTCCCACTCGATAAGGACGCGATTGTATTGCACGTCGGCGCGTCCGATGCGTCGTTGCGGCAGCGGAATGTTGAAGATGGTTTTTTCCGCGCCCTTGCTCATTTCTTGGATGATGGCGAGCGCCGTTTTGTCGCGCTGAAACAGCGTGGTGAGCAGTTGATGAAAGAGCAATTTTTTGGCTTCTTCGGTATTAGCCTTTTGAGCGTCGGCAAGGTATTGGCGAAGGGCATCAAGGTCGGGTTGCATCTTTGTGTCTTTTCGATTTGTTCAGCGCGTTTGCAATCTCGCTTGAATCGCCTCCGACCATTTTGAAAGTCGTTCTGCGTCGGCGACGTTGCCGATGGAATAAGCGTAGCGAGCGGCGTTGCCAAGTTCGATCGCGGCGGTTCGCAAAATGCCTTCCTCCAAGTGATTGCGCGGCGTCGCGTTGAAGAACGATTCCAGATGAAACTGACCGATTGGCAACAGCGTGTCGCGCTCGCACAGGCGCAACGCGAAACCCTGCGGAACTTTCTTGTATGCCGTCGCCACGTCAGGCTCGGTTTGAAGCACGTCTTGCGTCAGATAAACGGGACGCGCCCCGACGTTTTTGTCGATGAGCGCGTTGAGCATCGCCGTCCAGCGCATCTGTATGCGCAACTGGTTATAAGGCTTTCCCGACTCGAATCGCTCCAAATCTTCCAAAAACTCGGCGATTTCCTTCTCGCACTTTGCCGCCACGTCGGGAAAATCGCGCCGAACCTTTCGCGCATACCACGTGCGGCGCAACAATTCCTTTTCAATCATCACGACGTCGGGGCGCAGTCCCTCGAAACGTTGCAGATACCAAAACGCCGAGCAGAAATAATCCCACTGCGCCGAAAGCACGAGGGCGTTTGGCGCGAGCGATTCCGCCATCGTTCTCGCGTAATCTAAAACGAGTCTGTCGTTTCGCTTGTCGTTGTGATTGAAGTTCAAAGCGAGCGAAACGAGCGGCAACAACGCCGACGCAAACGCGACCGCTTTTCGCCCTCTTGCCAAAAACGCCATGCCTATGAACGCAAGCAAAATCAAGGCGAGAAAGGTGAGCAAAAAGTATGCGTCCGCGTCGTGCACGTTGTAATTGACGGCGTAAAACGCGCTTCCCAAAACCAACAACGCGAAAAACCAACCCAGCGAGCGATCGACTTGAAAGAGTTTGACCGCGCCGTAAATCGACAGCGGAATGCCGACGAAAGCCAGCTCAAACGGCAAAAGCGAAAAGAACATCTTGGCTTGCGGCTCCCAATTGCCGTTGAAAAGGTTGATTTGATATTGTTTGCCGCTCACGTGATAAAAGAACTTGTCGAACCCGCGATGCACTTCGCCCCAATTGAATTCGGGCATCGTCGCGCTGCGAATCGGCAGGTAGAGATAAATCGATAGCCCCGCAAGAAACGGAATCGCCATCAGCCCGACGAGTCTGAACGCCTCTTTCCCGAAGCCAAAGCGACGAAAGTAGAAGTAGAGCATTGCGGGCGCGAGCAGAATCATCGTGAGGTGATTGCCGAAGCCAAGCCCCAGCGCAAACGCCCAGACGAACGCGTCTTTTGGGCGAACGTCTTGCGTCATCGCAAAGCGCCAAAACAAGAGAAGCGAGAGATTGAGCATAACGAGATGCAGCGCATAGACTTCAATCGCCGTCGCTTGCGCCCAAATCGTTCTCGAAAAGGCAAAGGTCAGGCTCGCCGCCAGCGCGATGAGCGCGCGCGCGTCGTCATCGAGCGCGAGCGAAGGTTCAGCCGACGCGGATTTTGACTTTTTCTTCTTCGCCTCTTTGGCGAGGCGTTCCGCCCTTTCTTGAATCAAGGCGAGCGCGAATCGAGCGAGTTTGAAAAAAATCGCCGACGACGTCGCCACGCAAAACGCCGCGAAGAGATTGAGTTTGAAAATCGGAGAAACGGGCAAAGGCAAGCGCGACCACAAATGCCCAAGCGTTACGAAGAGCGGATAGCCCGTCGGATGCGCCACGCCGAGCGAAAGACATGCGGCGGCAAGTTCGCCCGAATCCGTGAAGGTTACCGACGGCGCGAGCGTCGAGCAATAAACGGCGAAGGGAACGACAAACGAAAGGGAAAGCGCCAAAGGCTCTTTGAGCGATGACTTCATTCCGTTAGAGGTTTCGGCGAAATTACGTCAAAAGTCAAAGCGCCTTGACGCTACTACGTCGTGAGTTCGCGGCTGTAAGAGGGTTTTGGAGAAATGTCGCTTTCGCGCAAAGCGTTTTCGGCGCGGCGCGGTCGGCGTTTGAGAAGTTGCGCCGCGGGTTTGCGCACCAAAGCGGCAAAGTAGCCAAGTCTTTTCAAGCCAATCGCGCCCAAGATAGCCGCCGACAGCGCAATCAAGGCAATGAACGGAACGCCTTTTTCGCCCAACGCTTGCGCGACGAAAACCATCAAAAGCGCGGCGACGCAAAGCCCGACGCATGCGCCGTAAATCCGCAAGACCGCATGTCTGTGCGATAGTCCCAAGTAGAACATCAACCGATGATGAATATGCTCTCGGTCGGCTTTGAACGGATGCGCGCCCGAAAGCAAACGTCTCATCGGAGCGAGAAGCGTATCCGCGATTGGAAATCCCAAAATCAAGATTTGAAGCCACACGATTCCGTCGCTCGTCGCGGGCGAGTGAAACAGCGGCAGGCACGCCATTATGAAGCCGATGAAGAGCGCACCCGTATCGCCCATAAAAATTTTGGCGGGATTGAAGTTGTATCTCAAAAATCCCAATGTTGCTCCCGCAATCGCCGCGTAGGCAATCGACAATCCCACGTCGCCATAAAGCCACGCAATCAGCGTCATCGTCGCCGCGCCAATGCCAATCACGCCCGCCGCAAGTCCGTCCAATCCGTCAATCAGATTCACGGCGTTGCATATTCCCACGATCCAAACGACCGTTAACGCCGACGAGAATGGCTCAACAAGTTCAAGGCTTTGCCCGAAAGGATTGGGAACTTGCGCGATTCGGCGCTCGCCGAAAACGACCGTGAAAATGGCGATGGCGATTTGCGCGACGAATTTGATTTTGAAGTTCAGATTTACGACATCGTCCAACGCTCCCACCGCCGCAATTAGAGCCGCGCCGACGATCGCCGCCCAAAATCCTTTCTCAATCAAGTTCGCAAAGTCATTGGAGGCATAGCGACCTATCGCAAACGCGACCGCTACGCCCGCGAAGATGGCGATTCCGCCCAAAGTCGGAATCGTTCCGCTGTGAATTTTGCGAGACTCGTTTGCGGCGTCTCCGATATTGAGTTGGAGAGCAAAACGACGGACGAGCGGCGTCAGCGCCAAAACCGTCAAAAGAGCAGCAGCCAGATGAAGAACAGGCATCGTTTGGAGCGTTTAGTTCAGATTAACGAGCGTTTTTTGCTCGCGCTGGCGCAACGTTGCAGCGAGGCTGGCGGGTCGCTGTTTGGAAAGAAGAAATGTTTTTGAAAACTCGCGTCTTCGGAAACTTGCGACGCGAATATACGAAACCCTCTCTGTCCAAAAAAGTCGTCGCAAAAAGCAAGGGCTGAATCCGCAAGCAAAAGTTTGCGCTTGCGAGCTTCAGCCCCGAACTTTCTTGCCATCAAACCCAACCGTCGTTCTACTTGACCAGCATCATCTTCTTCGTTTGCGCGAAACCGCCCGCTTGCAAGCGATAGAAGTAGATGCCGCTGGAAAGCGTTTGCGCGTTGAAGACGGCTTCGTGAAAGCCTGCGTCCTTGCGCTCGCTGACGAGCGTTGCGACTTTCTTGCCAAGCATGTCAAAGACTTCAAGCCTGACATCGCTCGCAACGGGCAATTGATAGCGAATCGTCGTCGCAGGGTTGAAGGGGTTGGGATAATTTTGTTCAAGCGCAAACGTGGCGGGCGGCGCGACGAGAACCTCGACCACGGGCGAATGCGCAAACGCGCCGTCAAAATCCACTTGCTTCAAGCGGTAATAAAGCCTGCCCGAAACGCCTTCATCGACAAAGCGATATGTTCGGGGTTCAGCGCTCGTGCCTGCCCCTCTGACGAAGCCAATCTTCGTGAAATTCACGTTGTCTCGGCTGCGCTCGATTTCAAAGCGGTCGTTGTTGGTTTCCGACGCGGTTTTCCAAGCGAGTTCCACGCTGTTGCCTTTCGCCGTCGCCGCAAAAGACGTCAGCTCGACGGGCAAGGCTTCAATCGTAGAGCCAAGCGCGATTTCAAGCGTGAAGTCGCTCTCGATTGAAGCGGGCACGGGAATCGTGGCGGAGAGCACGTTGCCCGAAACCGTCGTGGCGCGTTGCGTGAACGCTCCCGAACCGAGCGTCGCTCGCGCGAAGATGCTGACATTGGCAGGATTCACGATGCCCGACACGGGAATTTGCGACGTGTTGATTTGGAGCGTGATTTGCGACAGTTGCGGATTTTGAACGCGAATGAACCAACGGTATTGCGACACGTTGCCTACGATGCCCGTTGGGTTGCGCGGCGCGTCGGTGTAGCGAATGACCGTCGTCGGATTCGTTCCCGTTACGCCGCTGGCGACGAGCGTTATCGCCGTTTGCGGAAACGCAAACGAGCCGTTGGCGTTCATATTCAGCGACGCGACGGCGGCGTAGCCATTGGCTTCGAAGAACGTAACCGTGCCGCTGATTTCGTTGGTTACGACGACCATTCCCTTGCCCGTCGGGCTTTGCGAGGCGGGAATCCACAGCACGCCTTCGGGACCCAAGTCGCCAACGAGATTGACGTTTGCCGCGCTGGGCGTTACGGCGAAGTTGCGGTTGTTGACATAATCGACGAAGTAGGGCGCGTTGGGATTGGTGATGTTGTAAGTCATCACGCCGCCGATGCGCTCCAATCCGATGAAGGCGTAGAGGCTATCGCCGATGCGCGCCACTTTGACGTCTTCGGGTTCTGGACCTTTGTCGTCGCTACGATTTTTGAGCGTGTTGTTGGAGTTGCTCGCGTTGAAGTTTTGCGGGTGACGTTGCGCGGTGATTTGCTCGAATTGGTCGCCGCTATCCCAAACGAGCGTTCCGTTGTCGGTCCAAATCGAGAAGGAGCGCGCCCCAATCGCGTAGATCGCGGTGCGCGCGCCGCTGGGCGTCGTGTCGCCGATCGCCGTCGTAACATTCAAGCGACCGAGATTGTTGTTGTTTTTGAGCGTTGCGGCGTTGGGAAACGTGACGGGATCCAAAACATATGCGGCGTTGCCCACGCGAATCATCTCGTTGAAGCCGTCGTATTCGCGCGCGTCGCCCTCGTTGGCGGTAACGAGAAACTTTTGATTGCCAACTCTGAACGCGGCGATGGCGTCGGGCTGATACAAGCCGCGCACGGGCCAGTTGCGAATGTCAATGATGTTGTTGTTTTGATCGCTCGCGTCCAGTCCGTTCCCTGGCGCGTTGTGGTCTTTGAATCCGAGTCCTCTGATGGCGATGACCGAAGCCGTGCTGATGCGAATCAAAACGAGCGCGTTGTTTTCTTGGCAAGTAACGAAAGCGGTGTCGCCAAGAACGCTGATGTATTCAGGCTCCAAGTCTTTCGCCACCGACGCGCCCGGTCCGAAAATGCGCACATTGGCGGGGAGTTCGCTATGACGCGGTCCGCCGACGTTGAAATCCACGAAGCGAACCGTTTGAACTTGGCTATTGGAAAGGTTCGACGTGTTGAGCGTAACGATGCTTACCGAGCCTTCGGGATCGATGTTGTTTGGAAGGTAGTTGTTTGGCTCGCCCTCGTTGGCGGTGAGAACTTTCGTGCCGTCGTTGTTGAAGGTGATCATATCGGGAAGCGCGCCGACCGTAACGAAGCCTTGCAGTTGCCCGTTGGCGTTGTAGAAAAAGACGCGCCCCGAATCCGTTTTGACGGGCGCTTCGGCGGCGACGGCGACGATGCCATTGCGAATGTCGACGCTATTGGGCAAAAAGCCGCCCGGCAGAACGATGGGCGAAAACGACGTCGCAACGGGGTTGTAAGGGTTTGAGACGTCCAAGACCACCAGCCTGCCGTTTTGGGCTTCGACGAAAAAAAGGCGTTGCGTGGCAGGGTCATGCGCCGCGATTTCCGCGCCGCCCGCGTTGTAGATGCCCGTTCTGAACGTGCTGATGGGCGAAAGCCTGAGCTGCGCCAAAAGACCGCTCGATGAAACGAGCAGAACAAGGCACAAGAAGAAGTTGCGAAGTTTCATTTGACGATGGGTTTTGCGATTGACGTTGCAAATGGAGGCAGAAGTTAGAAAGGCTCTATTAAGCGCGCGTTAAGCCCGCGTTAAACAACCGTCAAATTTCGCCGCAAAAGCGCTTCAACGATACTGAGGACGGACGGCGTAAGGGATTGGGTCTTCAACGCCCGCTTCTTCAAAGGCGCGCAAACGCAAAGCGCAACTGTCGCAAACGCCGCACGCCACGTCGTTTTCTTTGTAGCACGACCACGACAGCTCAAACGGCGCGCCCAATTCCAAACCGAGTTTGACGATGGCGGATTTCCTCATCTCAATGACGGGCGCAATGACCTGAATGTCGCTCGTGGGTTTCGTGCCCAGCTTAATCATCTGATTGAACGCGGCGTAAAACTCCTTTCGGCAATCGGGATAACCCGACGAATCTTCCTCGACCGCGCCGATGAAAATGCGTCTCGCGCCAATCACTTCCGCCCAACTGACCGCAACGGCGAGAATGTTCGCGTTCCGAAACGGCACGTAACTCGTCGGAATCTCTTTGGAATGAAGGTTCGCCTTGCTCACCTCAATGGATTTGTCGGTGAGCGACGAGCCGCCAATGCGCGAAAGATGCGAGACATCGACGACGAGTTTTTCCCGAATGCCGTAATGCGCCGTGATTTTTTCGAAGCACTCCAGTTCTTTGCGCTCGGTGCGCTGACCGTAGTTGACATGAAGCGCGGCGACCTCGTAACCGTCTCGCTTCGCGATCGCCGTCGAGACGAGGCTGTCCATTCCGCCGCTGATGAGCGCGATGGCTTTCATAGAGAGTAGCGATAACTTTCAAAGAAGGCGACGCTTTGAGAAAAACCGCTCGCGTAGCCTTCCTGCAAAAACGACGCGAGAAAAGGCGGATAAAGCACGAGGCTTTGAAGTTCCTCGATGGGAATCCACTTGGTTTCAAGAATGAGTTGATGGTCGCCGAATTCGGGGTCGCATCCCGTTTTGAGCGCGCCGCCCGCGATTGAGCCGTAGAAGCAGATGGACGACGAATGATATTTCGCCCTGCCGCTTCCGTCGTCGGCGGGAATGATGAGTTCCTCGACGAAGGCGACGCGACCAATCTCGCAGACGTAGCCCGTTTCTTCAAACATCTCTCTGCGCAGCGCGGCGACGAGCGATTCGCCGAAATCCACGCCGCCGCCGGGCAATATCCAAGATTCGTCGGGAAACTTCTCGCCTTCGGCGAACCGCCGAATCTTGACGAGCAAAATTTTTCCCTCTTCCACGACGATGCCGCACACGCGCAGGCGCGGCGAAGCCGATTTCATTAGCCAAGCGTTTAATCGTATTTGTAGAACCCGCGTCCCGACTTGCGTCCCAAGTAGCCCGCCGCAACCATTTTCTTCAAGAGCGGAGACGGGCGATACTTCGGGTCGTTGAAGCCTTCGTAGAGCACTTCCATAATCGCAAGGCACACGTCCAGACCGATGAAATCGGCGAGCGTGAGCGGTCCCATCGGATGCGCCATTCCGAGTTTCATAATCTCGTCGATGGCTTCGGGCGTGGCGACGTTTTCATAAACGCACTGAATCGCCTCGTTAATCATCGGCATCAACACGCGGTTCGAAACGAAGCCCGGATAATCGTTGCAACTGACGGGGACTTTGCCAATCGCCTTCGCGGTTTCTTCAATCGTTTTGAAGGTTTCGTCGGAGGTTTGCAAAGCGCGAATCACCTCGACGAGTTTCATCACCGGCACGGGGTTCATAAAATGCATTCCGATGACTTGCGAGGGGCGTTTCGTTGCGGCGGCAAGTTTCGTGATGGAAATCGAGCTGGTGTTCGAAGCCAAAATCGCCGACGGTTTGCAGTTTTCGTCGAGCGTTGCGAAAACCGATCGCTTCAAGTCGAAATTTTCATTGACGGCTTCGATGACCAAGTCCGCTTCTTTGACGGCGGTCGCCAGTTCGGTGCTCGTGGCGATGTTGGCGAGGGCTTTGGCTTTTTGCTCTTCGGTGAGCGCGCCTTTTTTGATTTGCCTGTCCATATTGGTCTTGATGGTGTTCATCGCTCGGTCCAAAAACTCCTGCTTGACATCGATTAGCGTAACGGGGAAATCGCATTGCGCGAACACATGCGCGATGCCGTTGCCCATCGTGCCGCCTCCGACGACGGCGATGCGTTGAATCGTCATGGTTGGAAACGAAAAAGGTTTGCGAAAAACGGACGCGCAAAAATAGCGAAGAATTCCGCGATGAGCGAAGATTCTCGTCGAGACGCATTGAGAGCGACAGAGACGTTCTGTATGTAGATTTCTTGTATGCGGGCGTTTACTTTTGATTGCAAACAAAAGTCAAGATGGCTAACCACGACGCTCATTATGTTTTGAAAGCTTTTGGAGAGAAAGTTCGCTCGGAACGTCTCAAGCGAAACTTGTCTCAAGAAGCTTTTGCCGAACTTACGGGATTTCATCGAACATACATCGGAATGATTGAACGCGCAGAAAGAAACATTACCCTCGTCAATGTCTACAAAATCGCAGTCGCCTTGAACACGGATCTGAAAACATTGCTTGACTTTGATGCGACCGAGAGAAGAACTCATCACCATAAGAGACAATGAAAAATTGATTCGGCGTTTCTTGATGGATTTGATTTTGACCCCAAGAATCAAGGCTTTGGAGTGGTCTCTCCTCACCAAGCAAACCCCAAACTTGAAAATTGGCTATCCAGGTCAGCATTTGGCTTCGTTAGTTGTTGGAATGGAAGGCGCAAAAACAGGCGCAAGAGGAAACGACATCGTAGATGGCTCGGAAGTCAAATCTTGTAGTCGCATCGATCAAGTTGATACCTGCAAAGACTGTGACGAGAAAGTTTTAAGAATCGAGTCTCGCTGTTCTTGCTGTGGCTCGACGAACATCGCTCGCAAGAACGATTCAAAGTGGCTCTTCGCAATTCGCAATGAGAACGACTTAAGAATTTTGACTCAGGAAGTTGAGAGGATCATATTGACGATTGCGGACTACCCTGACTTTGAGCAACGAGATTTCAATACGATTCGCTTTCAAGTCTTTGAAATATGGACGAAATCTCCAAGATGCCAAGCGTTCAAAACCTTGTTAGATGACTACTATTTCAATATTTATCAAACCCATCGCAGAATCAATCCTAACAAAATCCCCGCTCCCAAAAACTTTTGGCCTTACTCGTTTCAGTTCTACATGTGCAATCCAATCAAAGTCTTCTCATGCGATGTTTTGAACGCAAACTCCAACCCTGAAATCCATATCAGTCATTATGTCGAGCCTCACATAGATCGTTCTAACCTTGAGTCGGAGAAAATGCCCGTAAGCGTTCTGACATCAAAAGAAGCAGAAGCGGTAGCGACAAGCCTGAACATAAGCGTCAATGATTTGAAAAAAATCGGTTTCGTTGACGAAAAAATGCGAGAGAGCATTCCGCTTCGCAACGTGGGACGAATTGCGATCTCTAAGAAGCCGTATCGGCGACGGAAGCCAAATGTTTGAGCGGGTTCAAGTAATCGTCGACTCGCTCTCGAATGAGAGAGCAGTATTTTTCGTCTTTTTCCACAACGATGAACTGCCGATTTAACTGTAGGCAGGCAATCGCTGTCGTGCCGCTTCCAGCAAAAGGATCCAAAACCAAATCGTTTGGATTGCTACTTGCCTGTATCAAACGCTTAATCAGTGGCAAAGGCTTTTGCGTCGGGTGGAGACGCTTTTCTTGGTAGAAGTCAATATCTCTCCAAACATCCGTAATTCCCATTTGCGGATTGAAGGTTTGAGCAATCGCTTCATATGGCAAGTCGAACCGCAAAATTTCTTGCAGTTTCGACCAAAGTTCCGCCGTCGGAATTTGTTCGCACACATTATCGCCCGTATAGATGCTCCACATCCCGCCTCCATTGCTCTTCACGCCAAGACGTTCGTTGATTTCGCGGGCTGTTAACCCCAGCTCTTTTTGACGTTCTTTCAAAAACCTCTTGATGAAGGGCTTGCTATCCTTGATGACAAACAAAATGCTTTCAGTAACGTTTGGAAACAACTTGTAATCTCGCGTTGCGCGCCCCGCAACAGCCTTGATGCCTTTGTCAATCACGATTTGCTGACGCAGTTCGAGCCCACATCTTTCTAAATGGGGCACGAGTAGAGCTAAATTTCTAAAATAGCCAAACAAGTAAAGCGTTCCGCCTTTCCGCAAGGCTCTGCTTGCTTCGCTAATCCATTGAACTGACCATTCCACATAGTCACGCTCAGTGCGCCATTCATAATCCCAACTTTCGCCTACGACTTTCCAGTATGGCGGATCGGCAATCACCAGATCAATGGTCTCGTCTTCAATTTTCTTTAACTCCGATACGCAGTCACCAAGTATGATTTCTCTTTTCATTTTGCTACGTTTTGTATGCGGGCAAATATGCGAAAACTTTTGGCAAGTTCAAGATGATTCAAAAGCTCGTTTGATGCGCTCCGCCGCCTTGCGCAATTCGTCCATCGACGAGGCGTAGGAAAGTCGCAAGTAGCCCGGCGCGCCGAAAGCGTCGCCAGGGACGGTCGCTACCCAATGCTTGTCGAGCAAGTATTCGGCGACTTCAACGGAAGAGCGAAGCGTAACGCCGTGAAACGTTCTGCCCAGCAAGCCCTCGACCGACGGAAAAAGATAGAACGCGCCTTCGGGCAGATTGAGCCGCATGCCATCGATGGCGGAAAGTTCGCGGTAGAGAAAATCGCGTCGCTTTTTGAACTCGTCGCGCATTCGCGCCACGACGCTCTGGTCGCCCGACAGCGCCGACGCGGCGGCTTTTTGCGAAATCGAGCTCGTGTGCGAACTCATCTGCGATTGCAACTTTGCGACGGCTTCGATAATCCACTTCGACGCGGCGACATACCCCACGCGCCACCCCGTCATCGAGTGCGACTTCGAAAGCGCGTTGCTCACGATGACCTTTTCTCGCACTTTCTCGATGCGCGCGGGCGAAAAATGCTCGACCTCTCCATATGCGATGCGTTCATACATCTCGTCCGAAATCACGAAAATGTCTTTGTCCGCGATGACTTCCATCAAGGCGCGAATTTCGGATTCGGAATACATCGCGCCCGTCGGGTTGGAAGGCGAGTTCAAAATGAGCATTTTCGTTTTGGGCGTGATGGCGTCGGCAAGTTGCGCGGGCGAGAGTTTGAAGTTTCGCTCGATGCTTGTTTGAACGATGACGGGCGTTCCATCGGCGATTTTGACCATTTCGGGAAAACTCACCCAATACGGCGCGGGAACGATGACCTCGTCGCCCTCGTCGATGAGCGCGAGCATGGCGTTCATAATGGCTTGTTTGCCGCCCACGCTCACGCAAATCTCGTCGGGCGAAAAGTTCAAGTCGTTTTCGCGCTTCAATTTCTCGGCGATGGCTTTTCGCAGTTCGGGAATGCCCGCGACGCTCGTGTATTTCGTGAAGCCTTCTCGAATGGCGTTGATGGCGGCTTCGCAAGCGAAGTCGGGGGTCGGGAAATCAGGCTCGCCTGCCGAAAGGCTCGCCACGTCTTTGCCTTCGGCTTTCATTTTGCTCGCTCGCGCCGTGATTTGCAAGGTTTGCGATTCCTGCACGCGCCTTGCGCGCTTCGAGAGAAATCGTTGGACGTCGGTTTCGGTCATTGAGTTTTCTTGTTGGATTGCGCGACTTCGAGCCTCAAAGATAGCGGTTGCCCTCGAATCGTTTTAGAAACCTCTCGTTGCGAGGATTTGCGAACGATTGCGAAGGCGACCTAAAACTCCGCCCTCACGCCCACGACGGGCAAAAGCGGAATGTGATAAACGAACTCCGCTCGTCGCTTGCTCGCGTTCCAGATTTGCCCGCTGACGTTGGCGTTGCTCGTCGCGTTTTGAATGTCGACAAACGCCGTCAAGGTTACGTCGCTCGTGAAAAGGCGGTAATCGACGCGAACATCGAGGCGGCTGTATGCGGGATAGCGAAGCGCGTTGACGCGCGAAAGGTCCAAAAATCCGCCAATGCTTCCCGAAGACGCTTCGTCGAACGGCGTGTAAGGCTTTCCGCCCAAGTATCGCCATCGCAAGCCCAGTTCGAAGTTCTCGTCGAGCTTGTAACCAAGCGTGAGCGAAACCACGTGGCGAAAATCGAAACTGCCCGCCCGAAAAACGCCGTCGAGACCCGCATGCTCAATGACCGAGAACGAATAATTGGCGATGAAGTAGTAATCGTCGGTGAATTTTTTTTGCGCGAAAATTTCGATGCCGCTCGCGCGACCGATGCCGCCATTGGCAAGGCGTTCATCCAACCCGAACGTGCCGAACTCCGTCGCCAAGTTCGCCATCGAGAGCGCGGGAATTTGCGACGACGCCGCGTAGTTGCGATAGCGTTTCGCAAAGGCTTCGAGGGTGAGTTTCAAATCGTCGTTGGGGTAAAATTCCACGCCCGCGACGAAGTGGTCGGCGCGCATCTGCCGCAACGCTCGATTTTCGGGCTTCGCCATAGCCCACACCATCGGCGGCGATTGATAATAGACGCCCCAAGCGAAATTGAGTTTGAGATTGCTGCGAAGAAAAACGCTCAATCCCGCGCGCGGCGCGATCGAGAGCGGCTCGTTGATGTAACTGAAATAATCGAACCTGCCGCCCGCCGTGAGACTGAATCGTTTGAGAAAGAATTTCGTGTATTGCGCGTAGCCTCCGAACTTGACTGCCGAAGCCTTGCGCGTTTCGTTGACGGCGGGTCGGAGCGTCGCCGCGTAAGGGTCGAAGTAGGCTTGAATGTTGAGTCGATTTTCGGCGGCGAGATGGCGCGCCACGACGCCCGCCTCGAACAAGTCGTCGCTCGAAACTCGATGCGAGACGTCGGAGCGCAAGACGAACTCGCGTTCCGAGGATTCGTTGCGGTACTTGTCTTCGGGCGTTCCCGCCGTTCCCGTTTGAACCGTCCGCGTGAAAAACGAGTAGTAGTTGCTCGAGAGCGACGTGCGAATGAACGATTGTTTGCTCAGCAGCCAAGCGTGCGACGCGCCAAGCGCGCCCTGCCACTGATTGTTTTCGTTGAGGTCGACGGCGCTGGGGTTCGGGGCTTGTCGAATGTTGTCGCGTCCGCCCACGCCGATGAGCGCGAGCCGATGATTCGCGTCGAGGTCGTAGGTGATTTTGAGGTTGAAGCTCGCGTAGTTCGGAATCGTGGTTTTGTAGGATTGGTCAAACAGGTTCAACATTTCGTCATAGTAGCTTTGCCTGCCTGAAATCATAAACGCGCCTTTGCCGCCGCCGATGGGTCCTTCGGTCATCGCGCCCGCGCCGACGGTGCCAACGATGGCGCGGCTTTCGCCCTTGTTGCGATTGCCTTCGCGGAAGTGAATGTCCATCACCGACGACATTCGGTCGCCATATTTGCTTGAAAATCCGCCCGCGCTGAACGTGACGTCTTGCAGAAAATCCACTTGAATCATTCCGACCTCGCCGCCGCCCGTGCCTTGAATGCCGAAATGATTGATGTTTGGAATCTCGATGCCGTCAATCAAGATGAAATTTTCGGCGGGACTTCCGCCGCGCACGATCAAATCGTTGCGCGAGTCCGACGGCACGACGACCCCAGGCAAGAGCAACATCATTCGCGTGACGTCTTCGCTGGCTCCCGGAGCGCGTCGAATCTCCTCTTGCGAGAGCTTGTTCGTGGAGACCTTGGCGTCTTCGGCGCGTTCAAAGAGGTTCGCCGTAACGGTAACTTCTTGCGCTTGCGCCGAGCGCGCCGAGAGTTCAATCGTCAGATAGACGGGCTTGGAGGCTTTGACGACGACGTCGGTTTTCGTGAGCGAGTTGTATTCAAACGCATCGACCTTCACCTGAACGACGCCGACGGGAATGTCAGGGATTTTGAACTTGCCGCTCGCGTCGGTAACCGCGCCAAGTTTCGCGCCGACGACGGAAACTTTCGCGCCGACGACGACTTGCTTGGTTTCGCGGTCGCGCACGACGCCCTCAATCACGCCCGTTAGCGTTTGCGAAACGATGGATTGACAAAAGAAAAGCGAGAAAACGAGAAGAGCCGAAACTCGCATCGACTTGCTATTGAGGTTTTTTGAAATGTGCGCAAAAATCGGCGAAGAAAAAACGTCGCTCGGTCGCCGAACCGTCGCAATTTCGCGCCTTTTTGTTAGTTTGCGCTTCCAAATCAAACGCCAAATGAACGCGCTGCACGCTCTCCTAAATGGCGTCGTTGACTACGCGGGCTTGTTCCCGCCTGCCGCGTTATCAATGACCGAAGCGGTTCAAAACTACGCTCGCTATTTGCAGGACGATTCGCGTTGGGCTTTGGCTCGGTTCGTCGTTCCCGTGGCTCGATTGCAAGAATTTTTCGACTCGTTTTACGCTCTGCCCTCCGATTCGCGCAATCAGATTTGGCTTCTTTCCGCTTTGGCGGGAAACGACGTTGAAAGCGACTTGAAACGCATCGACGAGTTCAACGCGCGCTTTTCGTGCGACGCTCTCATCGATGCCATCGAGCTCAAAGCCGCGAGCGTCGACGAGATTCTGCGATTGAGCGTTCCCAAAAGCCTTGCGACCTACGTGGAGATTCCCATCGCGCAAAATCCCGAAGCGTTGATTGAGGCGCTCGCGCGCAAAGGGTTTCGCGCAAAAGCCAGAACGGGCGGCGTTTCGGCGGAGGCGTTCCCTTCGCCCGAACAGTTGGCGCGATTCATCTTTCTCTGCGCCAAACGTCAAACGCCGTTCAAAGCGACGGCGGGACTGCATCACCCGATTCGCGCTTCCTATCGCCTCACTTACGAGCCTGACAGTCCAAGCGGGACGATGTTTGGCTTTCTCAACGTGTTGCTCGCCGCCGTTTTCGCCCTCGAAGGAATGAGCGAAGCCGACCTTGCCGCGCTTCTTTCCGAAACCTCTCCCGAAGCGTTCCATTTCGATGACGGGACGGCGCGTTGGCGCTCTTTTGTCGCCCAAACGGACGCGATCGAGCGCGCGCGCGCGCAGTTTGCGATCTCTTTCGGCTCGTGCTCGTTTGAAGAGCCTATCGCCGACCTCAAAAACCTGCAACTTCTGGAACGATGACGCTCAACGAAACGCACAATCCCGACCTCAAATCGTGGATTGAATCCGCAAACGATCCCGAAACCGATTTCCCGATTCAGAACCTTCCGTTTGGCGCGTTCAAAACGCCCAAGAACTTCGCGCCGCACTTGTGCGTGGCGATTGGCGACAAGGCGCTCGATTTGACGTCGGTCGCGTTAAACAACTTGCTGGACGTTTCGTCCGAAATTCGCGCCGCCTGCACGAAGGGGTTTCTCAACCAACTGATGTCGCTCGGCAACGACGCGGCGTCGGAACTGCGTCTTGCGCTATCGAGAATGCTTCGCGCCGACGCGCCAAAAGATCTGCAAGAAAAAATCAAGCATTACCTCTTCGAGCGCGACAAAATCGAGATGCTCAATCCCGCGCGCATCGGCGACTTCACGGATTTTTACGCCTCCATTTATCACGCCACCAACGTCGGCTCGATGCTTCGCCCCGAAAATCCGCTTCTGCCGAACTACAAATACGTTCCCATCGCGTATCACGGCAGAGCCTCCTCGATCGTGATTACGGGCAGAAAAATTCGCCGCCCAAACGGGCAAGTCAATTCCGACGACAAAGGCGAGCCGAAGTATATGCCGTCGCGCCGCTTGGATTACGAGGCGGAGATTGGATTTTTCGTGGGAACCTCGACGGGCTTTGGGCAAATCATTCCGCTGCGAGAGGCGGAGTCGCACATCTGGGGCGCGTGCATCGTCAACGATTGGTCGGCGCGCGACATTCAGCGCTGGGAGTATCAGCCGCTTGGTCCGTTTTTGTCAAAAAACTTTGCGACGAGCATTTCCCCTTGGATCGTAACGATGGAAGCGCTCGCCCCGTTCAGAACCAAAGCCTTTGAGCGCGGCGAAGGCGAGCCAAAACTTTTGCCCTATCTCTACTCGCCCGAAAACGCCAAGCATGGCGGCATTGACATCGTGATTGAAGTCTACATTCGCACGAGCCAAATGCAGAAACAAGGCGTCGCCCCGTTCCGCCTGAGCAGAGGGAATTTCAAGGATATGTATTGGACTCCCGCGCAAATGCTCGCGCATCATGCCTCCAACGGTTGCAACTTTCACGCGGGCGATTTGTTTGCGAGCGGAACGGTGTCGGGCAAAACCCGCGAAGAAGCGGGGTGCTTGCTGGAACGCGCTTGGCGCGGCGAAGAGCCCATCGAGCTGCCGACGGGCGAAAAACGCAGTTTCGTCGAAGACGGCGACGAAATCATCATCAAGGCTTATTGCGAAAAAGAAGGCGCGCGTCGCATCGGCTTCGGCGAATGTTCAGGCACCATCATTCCGCCTTTCAAAGTTGGGAAGTAACGCTTCGTCAACCGCAAACCCAAACGCAAATGAACGACGCTACGCCTTCTCCCGAGCTTTTGCGCCGACTTTCGGGCGACATGACGTTCATCGCTTGGTATTACATCGTTACGGGCGCGCTGGCGTGCCTGACGATCGTTGGCGCGCTCGTCGGCATTCCGCAACTCATCAGCGGCTTGCGCTTGAAAGACTCCGCCGACGAATTGATGCGCTATGCCTACGAGCCAAATTCGCAACGGCTTGAACAAGCCTTGAACTTGCAACAAAAGTTCTTCTTCATTCAGAAGGTTTTAGCCATCGTAACGATAGCGTTTCTCGCGTTGTATTTTCTGTTGCTCCTCGCCATCTTCGGCTCAGGCTTGCGCGACTGATGACGATTGATTGCGCGCGTCGGCGAGGAATACGTCTCTCCTCCGCTCTTCTCCTTGTTAGGCTTATCGCATGACGGGAAGAGCTTTTTTCCTGCGCATCGCCCAAATAGCCGCGCCAACGGAAAGCATTGCGGCGAAAAGACAGAGAATCGGCGCAGAGAAAGCCAGCAGCGACAGCAGCGCTGCGCCAGCCAGTTCAATCGTGGAGACGATAAAGTTTGTTTTTCTTTGAGTAGAAGCAAGAGGCATGCGGCGCAGCGACACGGTGCCAAGTTGAATCGCGCCAGCAAAACCGCCCCCAACCACAAAAGCAAACAGCCAACGCAACGCGGCATTTAGCGCGTCTAATTCCGCAAACGTGAGCATAATGCCAGCTCCAATCGCCGCGGGCGTGGCGACGATATCGAAAAAATCGTCAATGAAAGGAATGTAGTAGGAAGCCATTTCAAACGCCATCATCAAGCCCAATGCAATCGCTACGAAGGACGAAGAAAGCCAAGCAAAGTCGGGCGGAGGCATGTAATAGCCCAAAGTGGACGCAAGGCTAAGAGCGAAAATCGGAACGAAGATGCGAAACCCGCAAGCCGCGCCCAAGCCAAGCGCGGAAGAGAGGTGAAGAAGCGTTTCCATTTCAAGACGATGGCGCAACCCCTTGCTGCGCTTTAAGTTGTTGCTGCTTGTCAAGAAACGCGAGAACCGCGAAGGCTTCGTTGAGGTCTTCCAAACTCACCAGTCCGAGATAATCCGCGCCGTTGAAAACCGCTACGATGCGCTCGCCGCGCTCCGCCATCAAGGAAGCGACTTCGTCAAGCGACGCGCTCGCCTGCACGGTGGGGAAATCGCGGCGCATAATTTCGGTAACATACACGTCGCGCGAATGCGTCGCCAGAGCGTTGAACACGTCGCGGCGCGTAACGATGCCGATAATCTCGCCGCCTTGCATCACGGCAAAATCAGGCTGGTAACTGGTGAGGAGGTAATCGACCACGCGACTGACGCGGTCGCCGATGCTGAGGGTGAGCGCATAGCGGTTGTAGGCGTCGCCCACGCGCCGCGCGCGCAGCGCGGCTCTCGAAGCGGCTTGCGCCGTTTCTTGACCTGCGCCAAAGAAAATGAACACCGCAATCAAAATGAGGATGAAATTGCCGTTGATAAACCCTAAGACCCCAAGCCCGATGGCGGCAATCTGTCCAATCGTTGCGGCAATCGTCGTTGCGGATGAAAAACTCATAAACATCGCAAGCACGGCGCGCAATACGCGACCGCCATCGAGCGGAAACGCAGGTATCATATTGAACGCGGCGAGCGAAATGTTCGCGGCAAAAAGCCATAGCAGCATCACTTCAAGAGAGGGGCGAGAGAAAAGTTCGCCCAGCGAACCGCGCGCGTCAAGAATGGTCGCATGCATCGTTGCGCCCGTAACCAAAAAGAGCAGAATCGCAATTAGCACGTTGACGGCAGGTCCCGCTACGGCGATGATGAGTTCATGCAAAGGCTTTTCAGGTTGGCGCGTAATCATCGCAATGCCGCCGAGCGGCGTCAGCACGATTTCTCGCACGGGAATGCCGAAGCATTGAGCCGCGATGCTGTGCCCAAGTTCGTGCAGCGTAACGCAAGTGAAGAGCAACGTCATCAATGCGACGCCGAAAAGCGCGCCGTCAAGCGGACTGTCGGGGACATTGTTCGCCCATTGCAACGCGCCCAAGAGAAGAATGAGGAAAAACGTAACGTGAATCTTGATGTCAATGCCGCGCACTTTGGCGATTCGGAACGACCAACCCATAATTTTCCTCCCGTTTGGTTGAAAGCGATGCGCATTTGCTTGGGAGCAAACGCGCCAATCCGCGCAGCGCGGCGTTTGAGCCTCAAACCGCTTCGCCGACGCGCTCTATTCTTCGGGCGCGTAGGTCAAAATCGGATCTGCGTCGCGGAAGTTGAGAACGATTTTGTTCGCGCCCGGTTTGAGTTCGACGGGTTTGACGAGCAATCCGCTACGCTTTTGCGACGTGTAGCCCGCGAGCACGACGTATTTGCCCTCGACGAGGCTTTGAAATTTGAAATTCCCTTGATTGTCGGTTTTGACCTCCGCCGAAGCCTGCTTGCTCAATTCCTTTGCGATGAAGACGAAAATCGAGGCGCGATAGTTTTCCAGTTCGCGCTTGAGCTTTGCGCCGCTATCGGCGACGGCGCGGTATCGCTCTTCGATTTTTTTGTCGCCCGTTTTCTTGAAAACGGTTTGCAGGCTATCGAGCAAGTTGCCGACGGCGAGGTTGGCTTGTTCAAGCCTTGCTATTTCTTGCTTGTAGCCTTGTCGATATTGCTCCAACGACTTCCCCACGAGCGAGTCGGGAATCAAGAGCACGGATTGATTGGCTAACGGCGGGTCATCGATTCGCCCCGTGCCCAACGTGAGCGAGCCTTCGAGCGTAACGGCTTGTTTGGAGCATGCCGCAAGCGAAACGACGAGAAGAGCGAACAGAAGTTTTTTCATTGCAAGACTTCCTCCTTTTCGGGTTTAGGTTGAGCGAATTCGTCGTATTGTTCGCGCCTGATGTTCGCGCCAAGCGCGCGCAGTTTTTGTTCGATTTTTTCGTAGCCCCGATCCAAGTGATAGACGCGCAGGACTTCCGTCGTGCCGCTGGCGACAAGCCCCGCAAGAATAAGACTCGCCGACGCGCGCAGGTCGGTCGACATCACCTTCGCGCCCGACAGTTTTTGCTCGCCTTTGACGATGGCGGAATTTCCCTTGACGACGATGTTCGCGCCCAAGCGATTGAGTTCGGGCACGTGTTTGAAGCGGTCGGCGTAGATGTGGTCGGTGATTTTGCTCGTGCCGACGGCTTGGGTCATCAAAGCCGTCCATTGCGCTTGCATATCGGTCGGAAACTTCGGGAAGGGTTTGGCTTCCACGTTGGTGGCTTCGAGCTTGCGGGGCGATTTGAGCGAGACGACGTTTTCGGCGTATTTGATTTCGCAACCCGCCTGCTCGAACTTTTTGAGCACGGCTTTGAAGTGCGCGGGACTTACGTCGGTGAGCGTTACCTCGCCTTTGGTGATGGCGGCGGCGCACAGCAGCGTGCCCGCTTCGATGCGGTCGGAGATGTTGGTTTCGCGCGCGGCGTAAAGTTCCTCGACGCCTTCGATTTCGAGTTCCGTCGTGCCGATGCCCGAAATTTTCGCGCCCATTTTCATCAGCATGTCGGCGAGCGCGGTGATTTCGGGTTCGAGCGCGGCGTTTTTGATTTTGGTCGTGCCTTTCGCCAAGACCGCCGCCATCAAGGCGTTGCCCGTCGCGCCAACGGACGAAATGGGGAACTCGATTTTCGCGCCGACGAGGCGTTTGCGTTTCGCCTTCGCCACGATGTAGCCGTCCTCAATCTCGACGCTCGCGCCCAAGGCTTGCATCGCTTTGATGTGCAAGTCGACGGGACGCGGTCCCCACGCGCAACCGCCAGGAAGCGAGACGCGCGCCCTTCCAATGCGCCCAAGCAACGGACCCAACACATACACCGACGCGCGCATCTGTTTGACGAGTTCGTAAGGCGCTTCGGGGTGCGAGATGTTCTCGGCGGAAATCGTGAGCGAGTTTTTTTCAAACTCGACTCTCGCGCCAATGATGCGCAGCAAATTGGAGAGCGTGTGCACGTCGCGCAAATCGGGCACGCGCGAAATGACGGTCTTGCCCGACGCGGGCAACAGCGCCGCCGCCATCAACGCCAACGCCGCGTTCTTTGAACCCGAAACCGCAACCGTGCCCGACAGTTGTCTGCCGCCTTTGATGACGAGTTTGTCCATTGAGAAAGGTCGTCTGAAAGTTCGCGTCGGAGCGATTCGCAAGCGCGATGAGCGAAGTTAATTCCGAGCGCTCAAAAATCAATTAAAACGCCCACGCTTTGCTCAAAAGCGTAGCGACCGAGATACATTCCGCGAAAGTCCAATCCGCCGTAGTGATTGAACGCTATGCGCATGCCGCGCTTGCCGACGGCGTTGAGCTTGATTCCCATCTGCACGTTGGTCGCGCCGCCGTAGCCTTGCGTTCTGCCAAGCGCGCGCCGCCAAATCGGAACGAGCCTGAAATCGATCGCCGCGAAAGGCGCGAGCGCAGACAGCGGAAAGCGAGCGCAATAAAACTCCACCCCCGCTTGATAACTCGACGCGGCAATGCCTCGCGGAATCACGTTGAAGAGAACCTCGCATCCCGCGTAAGCGCGACCCCATTCGCTCGATAGCGCCAGCGTCAGCGCGACGAACTCTCGGCTATACGTGAAAGGTTCGAGACCCTCGATCCAACCGCCGCCCGCGAATCGACCATCGACCAGATGCGCCGATATGTGCGACAGCCTGAAACGCCCCGCCACGTCAAGCCACGAGGCGAGCGGCGCGCGATAACTGACGTTCATTCCGAAAAGGTAATCGACGGCGTTGACGGGAAACTTGAAATTCCATTCGCGGCGCAATTCGGAAAACGTGCCGAAATCCACGCCCACTCCGAAGCGTCGCCGCTCCAACGAGAGTTGGAGCAAGTCGAGGCTAACGCCGATGTCGAGCGAAAGTTCGTCGTTGTTTTGGTTCGGCAGAATGGCGATGCGCGGCTCTTTCGCGTCGGCAAGAAGCGGCGCGAAAAGCGGGCGATTGGGTTCAAACGAAAGTTGCGCGTAGCCGAAAGAGCAAAACAGCCAAACGACGACGGAAAGAAAGGTTCGTTTCATTGAAGGTCGAAGACGGAAAAGCCACCGCTTTCAACGCGGAGCCTTTTATGCGTTGCGTTGAAAATCGCTCGTCCTTCGAGCGCTTTGGCGCGATTTCTCCGAGCGTTTTTTCGCCGTCATTCCGAGTGCGAGCCAGGAGTCCGCAAACGATTGCCAAATGGCGAGTTGACCGCGATTTTGCCAACGCAACCCAAACGCTTGCTCACGGGCTCGATTGCCCATCTGACGCGGCGGGCGAGGCAGGCTCGCTGACCGTGATTTTGACGGTTTTGGAATCCTTCGCGCCTGATTTGTCGGTAACCGTGAACGTGACGTCGTAACTGCCCGCTTGCTTTTTGGTGGGCGTCCATTGAAACTGATTGCTCTTGAATGTCGCGCCTTTGGGCAAATTCGACGCGGCGATTTTCAGTTTGCCCTCGTCTTCTTTGTCATCGTCGCTTGCGCTTACCGCGAAAGAAATCGGCTGTTCGACCGTCGCGCTCACGTCGGCAAGGTCGGCAAGTTTGGGCGGGCGATTGACGTGCTTGACGGTGATGACGATTTGCGTTTCGTCGGAAAGCGGCGTTCCATCGATGCCCGAATCCGTTACTTTGGCGTTGAGGACATACTTGCCCGCTTGTTCGTAGCTCGGAGTCCAAACGAGTTTGTTGCCTTCGAGCTTTGCGCCGTCGGGCAAGTTGGCGATGCTGAACGCGAGTTTGCCCTCGTCTTCTTTGTCGGGGTCGGTGGCTTTCAGCTCAATCGTGAGCGGTTCGTTTTCGCCGACGGTTTGCGCGGCAACCTTTTCAATCTTGGGCTTGCGGTTCAACGGCTTGACGACGATGGGCACGACGAGTTTGTCGCTCAACGCTTTTTCGGGATTGGGTTGGAGCGTGGTTGTTCCCGCAAGTCCTCTGTCCGTAACGGTGAACTCGAGTTGATACTCGCCCGATTGCTCGTGCGTGGGGGTCCAAACGAACGTTTGGTTCGATGGCGTAAAGACCGCGCCTTTGGGCAATTCGCCCGCTTTGTAAACGAGTTTGCCCTCGTCTTCTTTGTCGGGGTCAATCGCTTTGAGCGTGAAGGAAAGTTTTTGCGTTTCTCTCGCTTCGGACACGTTCACTGGCTCGAATTTTGGCGGGCGATTCGTATTGGCGACGGCAATCGTTGCGGATTTCGAATCTTTCAGCCCATCGGGGTCTTTGATGGTGAAGGTGAGTTTATAGACTCCGTTTTGGTCGAAGTCGGGAGTCCAAGAAAAGTTCGCGCCATCGAAGGTTGCGCCTTTGGGCAAGCCATCGACGGAGATGGTGAGCTTGCCCGCGTCTTCGCGGTCAGGGTCGGAGCCGCTCACGCTAAACGTGATGGGCGAATTTTCTTCGCCTGTCTTGCTTGCGACTGAATCCATCTTGGGCGGACGATTGACGTGAATGACCGAAATCGGAACTTCCTTGACGTCGGAGAGCGGAGAGCCGTCGATGCCCGTATCGACCACTCTAAACGAGACGACATAATTTCCCGATTGCTCGTAGGTCGGTTTCCAAGAAAACGTTTGCGCGAGCGTGTCGTAGGTTGCGCCTTCGGGAAGATTGCTCGCCGAGAACGAGAGTTTGCCCGCGTCTTCGCGATCGGGGTCGCTCGCGGGAGTCTTGAAGATCAGAACCTCGTTTTCCTTGATGGTTTTAGGCTCAATAGCGGCGAAGGCGGGCGGACGATTGGTTTGCTTGACTTCGATGAAGACCGTCATCGTGTCGTCGAGAACGAAATCGGGCTTTGGAACGAGCTTGTAATCAAGCCCTTGGTCTTCGACGACGAACTCGGCGACGTAGTTGCCCGCTTGTTCAAAGGTTGGAGTCCAAGAGAACATGCGCGTAGAGCCGTCGAAGGTCGCCCCTTGCGGAAGTTTCACGGCTTTGAAGACAAGCTTGCCCTCGTCTTCCGCGTCGGGATCGCTGGCGGAAAGCGCGAAGGTTTGCGCTTTGTTTTCATAGAAGGTTTGCGGTTGGATTCGGACAAATTCGGGGTTGAGGTTCACGTTATCGACGCGGATTTTCATTTCTTTGGAATCCGTGAGCGCGCCTTTGCCGTCGTTTGCGCCGTCGCTATCGGAGTCTTTGACCGTGAAGGTTACGACATAATCGCCCGCCTGCGCAAAATCGGGAGTCCAAGAGAACTTTCGCGTTTCGGGGTCGAAGGTCGCGCCGCGCGGCAAATTGGTTGCGGCGTAGGTGAGTTTGCCCGCGTCTTCAACGTCGGGGTCAGAGCCTTCGGGCAGAACATAGACGAGCAGCGAATCTTCCAGCGTCACTTGCGCGGGCGGTTGCGGCAAACTTGGCGCGCGGTTGATGTGTTTGACCTCAATCGTGAAGGCTTCGGTTCGAGAAAGCATGTCGCGCGTTTGCTCTTGAATCGTCGCAATGAAGGAATAAATCCCCGATTGCTCAAAGGTCGGAGTCCAAGAAAGCGTTTGCGACGCTTGGTCGTAGCGAAAGCCTGCGGGAAATTTGCCGCTTTGTTCGGCGAGCGCAATCACGACGGAACTGCTGTCGGGGTCGTTGCCCTCAATCTTGTATGTCAGCGGTTCGTTTTCGTTGACAACGTGGCTTTTGAGGTTGGTGAAAACGGGGGTCATATCGTAATTGAACACTTGGAATCCCCTATCCGAACTGCCCGCGTAGATGGCGTGCCCCGAAAACGCGACGTGCGTGATTTCCGCGCCGTTGCCGACGAACTTGTCGAGCGGTTCCACATTCAATTTTCCAAATAGCCTCGTGTCATAGACCGCAAGACCCGAACGCCCCGTCGCCACGACGACCATATTCGGATTCAAGGGATAGAGCGCCACGCCGATGACGAGAGGCAAGTTGTAGTTCGCCTGAAAGACGCGCGTCGGCATCGTGATGGTTTTGACATTGACGACCTCGAAGCCGCCTTCGCCGTTGCCGAGATAGAGCATTCCGTCGCGTTCAATCACGTAGCGGCATTTGGTCGAGCCTGCGTAACCGCCGATGTATCTGGGTTGCGTCGGACGGCTGACATCGAGAATTTTCACGCCGCCTTCTCGGTCGGCGACGTAGAGTTTCTTGTTGGAGAACGAAACGCCCCAAGCGTAGTTCCAATACAGAAGCGAGCTGGTCGTCGCCACGCGCGTCGGAACGGCGGGGTTTTCCAAACTCCAAACTTCAACGCCCGCTTTGCCCGTGGCGACGAACAGGTAATCGCCGTTCTCGTCCAAGCACAAATCCCACGCTTCGCCCGAAGCCGTTTTGACGCTCGCGTTTGAGACGGGCGCGGCGGGATTAGAGATGTTGACGATGTTGATGCCGTTGACGTTGTCGGAGATGTAGAGGTAGTTGCCTTTGCGCGCGATGCCGCTCGTCGGAATGCCAAGGTCGCGCATTGAACCCGCCAAGACGGGCGTGAACGGATCGCTGATGTCGAAGACTTGCAAGCCATTGACGTTGGTGGCGACATAAAGGTATTTGCCGCTCACGAAGAGCGACGCGATTCCGTCGCTCGCAAAAATCGGGTCGCCAACGGGTTCGAGCTTGTTGTAAATGATTTTGGGCGCGCCTTCCTCTTCTTGCGCGAAAGCTCCCGCGCTTGCGAGGACGCACAGCAACGGCGCAAGAAGGCGAAAAGCGAGAGAGGGCAAAGTCGTTGTGGTCATTGATTTTTGTCGTAAAATGAGGTGGTCGCGTTTGTAGAAACTGAGCCGTTTTGATGCGAGGCGAATTTACGAAAACGTTTTCAATCTTGGCGGGAAAGCAACGCGGACTGAGCGTCGCTTGGCTTGGCGCGATCTGGTGCTGGGCGACGCACGCGCTGGCGCAATCGCCGTCGCTCATTCGAGACGTGGAGTTCGTTGGCAATCGCGCCGTCTCGGAACAAAAACTTCTTTCGCTCTTCGCTCTGCCTCAGCCTTACGATTCGGCGCGTTTCGCCGAACGTTTCGCTCGTCTTTCTCGGCTCTATCAGCGGCTTGGCTACTACGATTTTCGCATCGATAGCGTCGTCGTTCAGCCGCCCAAACTCGTCGCCTACCTTTCCGAAGGCGAGGCTTATCTCGTCTCGAAAATCGCCTTTTCGGGCAATCACCTTCTCTCGTCCGAAGAGCTTGAAACGCTCTGCGACACGAAGGTTGGCGAGCCGCTCGACCAAGAGACGCTGGAAAACGACATCGACGAAATTCTGCGTCGCTACGAAACGCTTGGTCGCCCTTTTTCCAAAGTTTTGCTTTCCGAACCGCGCTTCGTTTGGGAAGAAATCGACGGCAAGCGCAAGCCGCGCATTGAGCTTGAAATGGAGATTCAAGAGGGCAAGTTCGTCAGGCTCGTGGGGACGCGCATCGTGGGCAATTCTTCGACCAAGCCCGAAGTCATCGAGCGCGAAATTCGCTTCCGCGAGGGCGAGGCGTTCCAAGAAGAAAAGTTCAACCTGATTCAGACCCGCTTGGAGCGCGCGAATTTCTTCGAGCGCGTTTTTCCGCCCGAACTTCTCATCGTCAAAAACGACGACGCGGATACGCTCGATGCCATCGTCAAAATCGAGCTTGTCGAGGGCAATCCGAACACGTTCGACGGAGTCGTTGGCTATCAACCGCCGCAAAATCCGAACAACCCCAACGACGCGGGATTTTTCACGGGGCTTATCAACATTTCGCTTCAAAATATGTTCGGCACGGGGCGACGGCTCGATGTGAAGTGGCTCAAACCCAATCAATTCACGCAAGAGGCGCGCCTGCGCTATCAAGAGCCGTATTTCGTCGGCTTGCCGCTCAACCTGATTTTCGATTTCGCTCAACTCAAACAAGACACCACCTTCGCGCAACTGCAACTTGGGCTTTCGGCTTCCTATCGGCTTGCCGACAATTTCTTTCTCACGTCTTCGTTTTCGCGCGAAGAGGTCAATCCGATTTTCGAAGGCGCGGCGATCGCGCAGGTCGTTTTTCCGACGACCATCGCCCTCACGGGCGTTGGCGCGATTTACGATTCGCGCGATTACCCGCCAAATCCGCAATCGGGCTTTTATCTGCGCAACGATTATCGAATCGGCAGAAAAATCATCTCCGCTTCCGATTCGCTTTTGGCGCTCTATTCCGTCAAGACGCGCCTTTTGCAACAGCGCGTTCTCTTGGAGGCGGAGTTTTATCAGCGCGTTTTCAAGCGACAAGTTTTGGCGGCGCGCTTTCGCGGCGAGGCGATTTTAGCCGACGAAATTCAATTCTCCGATTTGATGCGATTCGGCGGCGCGCAAAGCCTGCGCGGATACCGCGAACAACAGTTCCTCGCCTCGCAATTGATGTGGCTCAACTTGGAACATCGTTTTCTGCTTTCGCGCAAGACGTTCATTTTCGGCTTCTGCGACATTGGCTACTTTTTCAAGCCGCGAAATCCGCTCAACGCGCTCGATGGCTCGCTTCGCGGGTGGCGGCGCGGCGTTGGCGTTGGCGCGCGGGTCGACACGCCGCTCGGAATTTTAGCCATTAGTTACGCGCTCGGCGAAGGCGACACGTTCGCCACGGGCAAAGTTCATTTCGGAGTCGTTAGCGCCTTTTAGGTCGAGTCGCTAT
Organism: Chloroherpetonaceae bacterium; assembly: GCA_025055975.1. Lineage (GTDB taxonomy): Bacteria > Bacteroidota > Chlorobiia > Chlorobiales > Thermochlorobacteraceae > JANWWM01. The sequence continues at coordinate 50,590 of JANWWM010000028.1, forward strand.
CGTCGGTGTCAGCGTCGCAACGCTTGAAACGGAAAAGCGGTCATCCGCCTTTGAACTGGGCGCATCACGATGGCTCGCGCGCAAATCGTCTTGGGCGCTTGCCGCTATGGAATGAACGCTTTGCCTTTTTCCCATCCCGCTATCCGCTTGAAATGACGCGGGATTTCGGCAACGAGCGCGATTCTGACGCGATGCGGCGACGCGACCTAAAATCGCCCAATCAGCCAGAGCGCAATCTGAACGGAAAGATTGGCGTAAACTCCCGCGACGACATCGTCCAGCATCACTCCCCAACCCTTTGGCAATTTCTGCAGCTTGTTGATGGGTTCGATTTTGGCGATGTCGAAGAAACGGAAGAAAACAAACGCGAGCGCAAACGCAAGGTAAGTTCTCGGAACGAAGAGCAACGCGACCCACTGCCCTACGAACTCGTCAATGGTGATTTCTTTTGCGTCTTTGCCGTAGTCTTTCTCGATTTCGCCGCCCGCCCAAACGCCGATGGCAAAAAAGCCGACGATGACGTAAAAAAACGTCGGAACTTCCGCGACGCTCGGCGCGAACCATGCCGTCAAGAGCGCGACAAGACTGCCCCACGTGCCAGGAATGTAGGGCAAGTAGCCCGTTCCGAATCCCGTTCCAAAAATTTTCGCAAGCCAATTCATTTCACGAAGCGTTGAGCGTGGAGCGAATGCCAAAATAGGCGGCGCGAAGCGTTTGCCAATTTTCAAACAAATACGCAACGCCCGTATAGACCGTGTAAATCGTAAGCGCCAGCATCGCCCAATACGCCCAGCCGTGAAAGAGCAAGCGTTCCGCCACGGCTTGAACGCTCTCGCCGAAAAGCGTCTTTTCGCGCAGAAGCGCGAGCAAAAGAAGCATATACGCCAGCGCGTTTTGAAGCGCGGTTTTGATTTTCGCCGCGCGGCTCGTAACGACGGGACGATCTTTCAACTCGGCGTAGAGGCGCAAGAGCGTTACGATCGCGTCGCGCAAAGCGACCACGACCACCATCCACAGCGGAAGCAAATCGAGATAGACGAAGTAGACGAAAGCCGTCGTAACGAGAATTTTGTCGGCGAGCGGATCCATAAACGCGCCCCAGCGCGTCGTTTGCCCATGCTTGCGAGCGTGATAACCGTCGTAGAGGTCGGTGAGCGAAGCGACGACGAACACGACGAACCCCCAAATTCGCGTCGTTGGGTCGTCGGAGAGAATCAGCCACGCAAAAAGCGGCGTGAGCAAAATGCGTAGCGTAGTGAGTTGGTTCGGAAAGGTCATTTTCATTGCGTCGTCCGAATGTCGTCAAATGTTTTCGCAAATTAGGTTGCGCCGACGCGACGCGCCAACGCGAACTCAAAAACGCGACGCGCTCGCGCCATCGTTCTGAACGAATCGGCGCGGAGAAGTAGGCGAGTTTCGCAATGGCGAAGCCGACGAGGCTCGAATCGGCGATGTCGTTTGGCGCAAGAAGCCCAACCTAATTTTCCAAAGCGGCAGGCGCGAGAACGAGGCGTTTCGAGTGGTCGTTGAGCGTTTCGGCGAGCGTTTCGAACGTGCCGTCGCGCAAATGTTTCTCGCACTCCAATTCGTATTCAAGCAGGCGGTCGATGATGTTTTGCCACTTTTCTTCGCGCACGAGGTAATCGCGCACTTTGCTCACGTTCGGCATGCCTTTCAGATACGACGAGTAATGTCGGCGCATTTCCAAAACGCCGTATTTCTCGCCTTTCCACTCGACCGACATTTTCAAGTGCTCGATCGCCACGTGGATTTTTTCTCGGAACGTGGGCGGCGGCAATTCCACGCCGCGCATCAAGGCTTTGGCTTCGCGGAAGATGAAGGGGTTGCCAATCGCGCCGCGCCCAATCATCACGCCGTCGACTTTGGCGAACTCGAAACGCCTGACCGCGTCTTGCGCCGTCCAGATGTCGCCGTTGCCAATGATGGGAATCGTGGCGACTTCTTTGGCGCGCTTGATCCAATTCCAGTCCGCCAAGCCTTTGAACATCTGCGCGCGCGTGCGTCCGTGAATCGTGAGGGCTTGAATGCCCGCGCCCTCCAAGCGTTTGACCGTGTCCAAAATCGTGATGTTGTTCTCGTCCCAACCGATGCGCGTTTTCGCCGTTACGGGCAACTTGACGGCTTTGACGACCGCCGCCGTGATGGCTTCCATCAAGGTCGGATGGCACAGCAAGCCCGACCCCGCGCCGCGTCCCGCGACTTTCTTGGTGGGGCAACCATAGTTGATATCGATGAAATCGGGCTTTGCCGCCTCCGCTATCAAGGCGGCTTCGACCATCGCCTCAATGTCGTTGCCAAAAATTTGAATCGCAACGGGACGCTCGTCGTCAAAGACTTTCAACTTGCGATGCGATTTTGCCGCGCCGCGTATCAAACCTTCGGAGCTGATGAATTCCGTGTAGACGATGTCCGCCCCGAAACGTTTGCACAATCGGCGAAACGACGGGTCGGTTACGTCTTCCATCGGCGCAAGCACGATGGGCTTGTCGATCTCTATCGCGCCAAGTTTCATCTTTCTCTCGCGTTTGTTTGCGGACCGAAAAGTTACGAAAAAATCTCGCTTCCGTTTTCCATCGCAACGGATTCCTCGCTTCGCTCGGAATGACGCGGCTTCGGGCTTGGTTTCTTCGCTTGGAATGACGAGGCGCCCTAATGCGCCATAAGCCAGTTCTCGCCAACGCCAATCTCGACGACGATGGGAACGCGGGTTATGCCCACCTTGCGCGCGCCCGCGAGCATCGCGGATTTGACGAGGTCGGAAAGTTCCTCTTGCTCGCTTGGAACGATGTCGAAGAGAAGCTCGTCGTGCACTTGCAGAATCATTCGGGAGCGAAAGCCGCGTTGGAGAATGTCGCGATCGATTTGAATCATCGCCAGTTTGATCATATCCGCCGCCGTGCCTTGAATGGGAGCGTTGATGGCGGCGCGCTCGGCGGCGTTGCGAATCGAGAAGTTCTTGCTGTGAATGTTGGGAAAGTAGCGTCGCCGTCCCGTCATCGTTTCCACGTAGCCGAGCGTTTTCGCCGATCGCAAGACGCGCTCCATATACTCAAAAATTTTCGGATACTTTTGCTTGTAGTTCTCGATGAGCGATTTGGCTTCGCTTTGCGGAATGTCCAAGCGTTGCGCCAGTCCGAAGGGCTGAATGCCGTAGAGCACGCCGAAATTGACTTCTTTGGCTTTGCGACGCTGTTCTTTCGAGACGTCTTGAACGCCGAAGATGACGCGCGCCGTCGCCGCGTGAATGTCCTCGCCGTTCTTGAACGCTTCAAGCATCGTTTCGTCGCCCGAAAGTTCGGCGGCGATGCGAAGCTCGATTTGCGAGTAGTCGGCGGAAAGCAATTTTCGTCCTTTCTCGCTCGGTATGAAGGCTTTGCGAATTTGCCTGCCGACTTCGGTTCGAATCGGAATGTTTTGCAAGTTCGGGTTCGATGACGAAAGCCTGCCCGTCGCCGCGATGGTCTGATTGAACGACGTGTGCGCTCGCTTCGTCTTTGGGTTCAGCATCGCGGGAAGCGCGTCGACGTAGGTGGACTTGAGTTTTTGCAGACTGCGATACTCCAAGATTTTGGACGCGATGGGAAATTCCTCCGCGAGTTCTTCCAAGACGCGCGCGTCGGTCGAAACGCCCGTCTTCGTGCGCTTCTTGACGGGCAAGCCCATTTTCTCGAACAAAATTTCGGCGAGCTGTTTGGTGGAATCGATGTTGAACGTCGCGCCCGCTTCTTGATAGACGCTCTGCGAGACGGCGGCGATTTCGGTTTCGAGCGCGGCGGAAATGTCGGAGAGAATCGAGGTATCGATCGCCACGCCCTCCCACTCCATTCGCGCCAAAACGGGCAAGAGCGGCATCTCGATTTCCTCGAAGACCTTTTGAAGCGCGGGCGATTCGGCAAGCTTTTCCGCGAGGCGATGTTTGGCTTGAAGCGTTACGTCCGCGTCTTGACACGCATAGCGAGCGAGCTTGTCGGGCGGCACGTCTTTGATGGAGACTTGATTTTTCCCCGCGCCGACGAGTTCGTCGAACTCAATCAAGCGATAATTGAACAGCCGCATGGCGATGTCGGAGAGATTGTGCGAATCGTCGGGATTGAGCACGTAGCTGGCGAGCATCGCATCGAAGGAAATTGGCGACGTTTCAATGCCATAACGCTTCAAGACGAGGTAGTCGTATTTGGCGTTCTGAGCGATTTTTTTCTGCGCGGGATTTTCAAGGATTGGTTTCAAAGCGGAAAGCGCGCGTTCAAGCGGAAGCTCGTCGCCAAGGCAGCGCACGCAAAAGGCTTGATGCGGACGAATGGCGAAAGAGACGCAAACGAGTTCCGCGTTGAGCGCGTCGAGGCTCGTGGTTTCGGTATCGAAGGCGAATTCTTCGGCGCGTTTCAAGTCGGCAAGGAGCGATTCGAAGGCTTCGGGCGTGGCGATGAAATGGTATTCGCCGAGCGAATGCGGATAAACGAGAGAGACGTCCTCGCCTACGTTCGCGCCGAAGTTGAACGAGGTTTCGTCGTCTTCGTCGCTCGATTCGCTCGCAAGGGCGGCGCGTTCCGCTTTGAGTTTGGAGAGAAATTGTTTCATCTCCAATTCCTCCAAAATCGGCGCGAGCGTTGCGACGTTGGGCGGCTTGACGCGAAGCTCGGAGAGCGGAATCTCGACGGGCGCGTCGGTTTTGATGGTAACGAGAAACTTGGCGATTTTGACGTCCTCTTTCGCGTCCAGCAGGTTTTGCTTCATCTTGTATTTCGTGATGCGGCTGATGTTTTGGTAGAGGTTCTCGACGGTGCCGTATTCGTTGATGAGGTTCGCCGCCGTTTTGGGTCCAACGCCCGCCACGCCCGGAATGTTGTCGGAACTGTCGCCCATCAGCGCGAGCATATCGACGAACCGTTCGGGATAAACGCCGTAACGCTCGCGCACTTGCTCGCGATCGTAGAGCTCGAACTTGTCGTCGTCTTTGGAAGGTTTGAGAATTTTGATGTTGCCATCGACGAGTTGCGAAAAGTCCTTGTCGGGCGTGATGATGTAGACGTCGCATTCTTGCGCGTATCGCTTGGCGAGCGTGCCGATGATGTCGTCGGCTTCGTAGCCCGGAAGTTTGATGAGCGTAACGCCGTAGCCTTCAATGAGTTTGTAGATGAGATCGAGTTGTTGGATTAAGTCTTCGGGCGGTTCGGGGCGATTGGCTTTGTAGAGCACGTAAGCGTCGTGCCGAAACGTTTTCTCTTTGGCGTCGGTGGCGACGGCGAGGTAGTCGGGTTTGTATTGCTCGATGATGCTATGCAACGTTTTGATGAAGCCATAAATCGCCCCCGTCGGAACGCCCGCTTTTGAGGCGAGTTTCTGCGGCAGGAAAGCGTAGTAGGCGCGGTAGATGAGCGCCATCGCGTCGAGCAGAAACAGCGTTGGTCTCTGGGTTTTGTCGTTTGTCGTTGGCATCGTTGGTTGGATTGACAACTGGAGTTCGCGTCAGGTTGTTCGAAGGCGCTTCGCGGAGACAATCGCCAACGCGACTCAAAATCGTTGGCTCGGAAAATAAACATTCGTAGATTCTCCGCAACTTTGTCAACGATAACGACCTTCAATGCTTCAGCCCGTCGAAGCGGCATCGACCGCGCCGCAAACCCGAACTTTCAAACGCGAACTCGGCTTGCTTTCCTCGACGATGATCGTCATCGGTTCGATGATTGGGTCGGGGATTTTCATCGTGAGCGCCGACATTGCGCGAACCGTCGGCTCGCCAGGGGCGCTCCTAATGGTTTGGCTCGTTACGGGCGCGATGACGCTCATCGCCGCGCTCTCCTACGGCGAACTTGCCGCAATGATGCCCGAAGCGGGCGGTCAATACGTGTATCTGCGCGAAGCCTACAATCCGCTCGTCGCGTTTCTTTACGGCTGGACGCTGTTCTTGGTGATTCAGACGGGCACGATTGCCGCCGTCGCCGTCGCCTTCGCCAAATTCGCGGGCGCGTTCATTCCCGCATTGAGCGAAAAACGCGCGCTCTTTGAGGTTGGACGATTCAAGGTCTCGGCGGCGCAAATTTTGGCGATCGCGTCGATCGTCTTTCTCACGGCGATCAATTTGCGCGGCGTGAAAGAAGGCAAAATCATTCAAGACGTGTTCACGATTTCGAAAATCGCCGCGCTCTTTGGGCTTATCGCGTTGGGATTGTTCGTTGGCGCAAACGAGACCGCGCTCAACGCCAATTTTGGCGAGGCTTTTTGGCAAAGCGCTTGGACGAAGGTCGCCGACGGAAAAATCGTCTCGATCGAGCCGCTTTCGGGGCTTGGCTTGCTTGCGGCGATGGGCGTGGCGATGGTGGGGTCGCTATTTTCGTCGGACGCTTGGAACAACGTCACGTTCGCGGCGGGCGAGGTCGTCAATCCCAAGCGCAACGTGCCGCTTTCGCTCGCGCTGGGGACGGGCGCGGTTACGCTGATTTACCTTTTGGCGAACGTGGCGTATTTGGTCGTTCTGCCGCTTCGCGGCTTGCCCGATGGCGCGGACGCTCTCACGCGCGGAATCCAATTCGCCGAACTCGATCGCGTGGGCACGGCGGCGATGAGCGTCGTCTTGGGCGAGGCGGCGTTCTACGCGATGGCGGCGCTGATTATGATTTCCACCTTCGGTTGCAACAACGGCTTGATTCTGTCGGGCGCGAGAGCCTACTACGCGATGAGCCTCGATGGACTCTTCTTCAAAAAGGCGGGCGAACTGAACGAAAACGGCGTGCCCGCTTTCGCGCTCATCATTCAAGGCGTTTGGGCGAGCCTGCTGTGCTTGTCGGGGTCTTACGGCGACTTGCTCGACTATGTCGTCTTCGCCGTTCTGCTGTTCTACGTGCTCACGATCGCGGGGGTTTTCGTTTTGCGTCGTTCCAAGCCCGACGCGCCGCGTCCCTACAAGGCGATTGGCTACCCCGTTCTGCCGATTCTCTACGTGGTTTTGGCTCTTGCCATCTGCGTCGATTTGCTCGTCTTCAAGCCGAACTACACCTATCCGGGCTTGCTTATCGCGCTGATGGGCGCGCCCGTTTATTTTCTGTGGAAGCGAAAGTCGAAGCGCGAGGACGGACGCGGTTGATTCAATCGGCGACGACGAATCGAACCGCCGAACTTTTGCGCTCGCCCGCGAGGGCTTCAAGCTCGAACGTTCCCGCTCGCAATTGCCACGCGAATTTCTCTCTTGGCGCGCTTTCGCCGATGATTTCGCCGTTGAGTTTCCACTGAATTTTCTCGATGCCCGCCGGCGCGCTCGCCGAAAACAAGATCCGCTGAAATTCGGGCTTCAAGACGCCATCGAGCGCGAAAATCATTCCTGATTTCGGAAACAAAATTTCGAGCGAATCGATCGCGCGCGAGGCAAGGTCGACGCGAAGCGAATCGGCATCGAGCGGCGAAAAAAGGCGCGGCGGCAATGGCTTGCGTTGCGAACTCGCCCATTCCCAATACATCGGCGGATAGTCGACAAAGATTTTTTCGAGCGCGAATCGTGGCGGCGTGGCGGCGGTCGCCAAAAGCCCGTTGCGCGCGTCGATGCGAAACCGCTTGTGAAACGAGCAACGTCGCTTCGGCTCTTTGCCCGCGATGAATTTTTCCTCGATGGTCGCTTCGCAACAATCGCCCGCCAGTTCGCCCGAAATCGGACAGACGCGAAGAACGCGAATGCCGCGAGGCATATCGAAGCTCGCCTTGCGAAAGCCCGCGCGGTCGGGATAGCGTTTGGAAAGAAGCAACATCACGTCGCGCATCAACGCGCCCGCGCCGTCAACGCCCGATATGTTGCGCATCGGCTCGTTGTCGGAATTGCCCGACCAAACGCCGACGGTGAAATCTTCCGAGACGGCAAACGTCCAATTGTCGCGGTAGTCTTTCGTCGTGCCCGTTTTGCATGCGACGGCGAAGGGGAATCGCAAAACGGAATTCGGTCCGAAACTGGCGCGCCGAGCGGCGTTGTCGCTCAAAATGTCGGCGATGAGATAGGCGACTTGCGGCGAGAAAATTTCCTTTGCGGGCTTTGGATCCGTCCAAACCGTGTCGCCCACACGTTTCACGACGGCTTTGATGGCGACTTCGGGAATCAATTTGCCCTGACGCGCGAAAACGCCGTAAGCGCGAACCATCTCTATCAATCGCGCGTCGCTATTGCCAAGCGTGAGACCCAATCCGTAATGCGTCGGCTCTTTGTCAAGCGTCGTGAAGCCAAGGCGTTTGAGAAGTTGGTAGAGCGACTCCACGCCAACGCATTGCAAGGCTCTAACGGCGGTGATGTTGTAAGAGCAGGCGAGCGCTTCGCGCAAGCGCACCGCGCCGTGAAATTTCTTGTCGAAGTTTTGCGGAAAGAACATCTCAACGCCCGTCGGGCTGGATTCGTCGTAGCGTCCCTCGATCTGAAAGGGCAAGGGCAAGTCGGGCAAAATCGTCGACGGCGTTAAGCCCTTTTCGAGCGCGAGCGCGTAGGTGAACGGTTTGAGCGCAGAGCCGGGCTGACGCGAGCCTGTGGCGACGTTGTATTGCCCGTCGATGTCGGCGTTGAAGTAATCCGCCGAGCCGACCATCGCCAAGATGTCGCCCGTTTGATTTTCCATCACGACGAGCGCGGCGTTGGCGACGCGATGCGGTTTGAGCCGTCGCAGGTGAAGGCGCGTCAAACGCTCGCATTCTTCTTGCAGTTCGAGGTCGAGCGTCGTGATGAGGGTCTGCGCGTCTTGCGGAAGCGGTTGCTTCAAGACGTAATCGACGAAGTGCGGCGCGTGAAAGGCGCGCTTGATGTCGGCGAAGTCCAACGGTTGCGCGAGCGCGTCGCGCAATTCGGCTTCGGAAATGAAGTCGTTGGCGCGCATTCGACGCAAGACTTCTTCTTGGCGTTTGCGAGCGCGCTCGAAGCGACGCAGGGGGTCGTAGGTCGTGGGCGATTGCGGCAAGCCCGCCAAGAGAGCGCATTCGGCGAGCGTGAGCTGCGAGAGCGGTTTTCGAAAGTAAAATTCCGCCGCCGCAAGCGCGCCGTAGCGTTGATTGCCGTAAGGGGCGCGATTGAAATACTCCGTCAAAATTTCCTCTTTGCTCCAATGCGCTTCCAAACGGAGCGCGTAAAGCGTCACCCAGAGTTTTTGGAAAAAACCGCGTTCAACGCCGAGCATCAGGCGAGCGGTTTGTTGCGTGATCGTCGACGCGCCCGACGCGATTTTGAACGCTTTGAAGTTCTGCCAAAGCGCGCGCAAAACCGCGCCAAAGTCGATGCCGAAGTGCGAATAAAAATTCTTGTCCTCGATGGCGATGGTCGCGTCAATCAAATGTTTCGGCACGTCGCGCAGCGAGACGCAACGCGACGCGGCAGATTCCGAACTCAACGCCTCGCGGAGCAAACGCCCGTTTCTATCCAAAACTTGAATCGAGCGCGTCTTTTGGCGATCAAGTTCCTCTTTCGGAATCGGAAGCGCGACGTAGCCGACGAGAACGCTCGCGCCGATTCCAAGCGACCAAAGCAAAATCTTGCGACGCATTGACGTTGAGTTTTTATTTTCTCGCCGCAATTCTAACAAACGTTTCAAATGAAATCGCTTTCGTTAATCCTTTCGCTTCTCTTCGTTATGCCAACCGCCTTAAAAGCCGTCTCCAAGAAAAAACCTTCCAAAGCGTTCGCCTCCGACAAGTTCGCCGCCGAGTATCGCATCGAATCGCTCGAACCGAACTTGCACATGTTTCTCGTAACCGTCACGGTTCAAAATCCCGACGCGAAACCGACGATTGATTTCATCTTGCCCGCATGGCGACCGGGTCGTTACCAGATTCAAAACTACGCCGCCAACGTGCAAGAATTTTCGGCAAGGTCGGGCAACGAAGCGTTAGCCTTCGAGAAAATCGACAAGCAAACTTGGCGCGTCTACGCGCAAGGCAAACCCGAAGTAACCGCGCAATACAAATACTTCGCGGGCGGACAAATCGACGCGGGCAATTGCTACGTGGGCAGAGACGAAATGTACTTCAACGGCTCAAACTTGTTCGTCTACACCGACGAGACGCGCTTCAAACCCGTCCGTCTCCGCATCGACTACCCAACGGGCTGGAAAGTGGCGACGCAATTGGAGCGAACCGACGACCCGCGAGTTTTCATCGCGGAAACTTACGACGACCTCATCGACGCGCCAACGCTCGTCAGCCCAACCTTGATTCAATTTCAGTTCAAAGTCAAGAGCGCGACGATTCGCGCCTGCTTCAAAGACGGCGCGGGGCTTGGCGGATACAAATTCAACGAAGAAAACATCAAGCGCGATCTTGCCGCCATCGTCGAGGCGCAATTCGACTTGATGCGCGACGTGCCGTTCAAAGAGTATTTCTTCATCTACCACATCTTGCCGATTTCGTTTGCGCACGGCGTTGAGCACAAAAACTCGACCTCGATCGTTCTTGGACCCGCCGACAAAATGAACGAAAATTACTCGCGCTTTCTTTCCATCTCGTCGCACGAGTTCTTTCACGTGTGGAACATTAAGCGCATCAAGCCCAAGGAGTTCATTCCCTACGATTACACGAAGGAAGTCTACACGCCGATGCTCTACGTCTCCGAAGGTTTTACGAGTTACTACGGCGACCTGACGCTCGTGAGAGGGAAAGTTTGGTCTCCGAGAACTTACCTCAATGACGTCGCCGACGGCATTGCGAATCTGCAAAGCACGTTTGGCAGAAAGGTGCAATCGCTGGCGCTGTCGTCGTTTGACGCTTGGCTTTCGGGCTACGGCGCGGGCAGAGCCAACAGCACGGTTTCCTTTTACGGCAAAGGCGAACTCGTGGGATTGATTTTAGACCTCGAACTGCGTCAACGCTCGCGCAACAAACATTCGCTCGACGACGTGATGCGCCATTTGAACGAGGAATTCGCCAAGAAAAATCGCGGCTTTTCGGCGAGCGATTTTCAAGGCGTCGTCGAAAAATTCGCGGGCGGCTCGATGCGAGAGTTTTTTGACAAGTATGTCTATGGCACGGAAGAACTGCCATTTGAGACCGCGCTCTCCTACGCGGGTTTGGAACTGCGAAAGACGCTCGCGCCGCAACCCTATTCGGGCATCGCGTCGGGAACGGAGAACGATTTTCCCGTCGTCAAGAGCGTCGTGCCCGAATCGCCCGCGGCGAAAATCGGACTCGACAACGGCGATATGCTCATCGCGCTCAATGGCGACTTCCTAATGAAGCAATCGCTCTCGTCGGCGTTCTCGCGCTTCAAGGCGGGCGACAGCGTGAAGGTAACCTTTCAACGCGACGGCAAACTTCACGAGAAAACGATGCGTCTCGAAGGCAGTTACGATTACTCCATCGTCAAGAAGAAAAATCCGACGCGATTGGAACGCGACATTTTGGAATCGTGGCTCGCTTGCCTCTGGGACGAAATTTGAGCAAACGCCGACATTGACGCTGAACGACCTCAATGCCCGTTCTTGAACGCTCGACGTATCAGCCGCCGTCGTGGTGGATTTCGGGCGGACACATGCAGACCGTCGTCGCCACGCTGTTTCGCCGTGTCGTCGCGCCCGCCTATCGACGCGAGCGCATCGATACGCCCGACGGCGATTTTCTCGATTGCGATTGGCTATTCGCCGCGTCGTCGTCGCCGTCTCGGAAGTTGGCGATCATTTCGCACGGGTTGGAGAGCGATTCGCGTCGGGCGAACGTGGTCGGAATGGCGCGCGCCTTTTCGCTTTGCGGCTACGACGCGCTCGCATGGAACTTTCGCGGTTGTTCGGGCGAACCAAACCGAAAGCCTCGCGCCTACCACGGCGGCGCGACCGACGATTTGCGCGCCGTCATCGCCCATGCGCGTTCCAAGCGGCGATACGAAGAAATTTATCTCGTCGGGTTCAGCCTTGGAGGAAACTTGACGCTCAAATGCTTGGGCGAAGCGGGAGGAGCGTTGCCGCCTGAAATCAAAAAAGCCGTCGTCTTTTCCGCGCCGTGCGACCTGCGCGGCAGTTCGGAACGCCTTTCGCGCTTTGCCAATCGCCTCTACGAGCGCCGATTTCTCAAATCGCTCAAAGCGAAAATCGAGCTCAAAGCCAAACTTTTTCCCGACGTCGTTTCGCTCGCGCCCTATCGGCAAGGGAAAATCAAAACCCTGCGCGACTTCGACGACGTTTACACCGCGCCCCTGCACGGCTTTGAAAACGCCGACGATTACTACGCCAAGTGCAGCGCCAAACGATTTCTCTCGCAGATTCGCATTCCAACCTTGATCGTCAACGCTCAAAACGACGTGTTCCTCTCGCCCTCGTGCTATCCTTTCGACGAAGCCAAAGCCAGCGACTATGTCTTTCTCGAAACGCCGCGTTCAGGCGGGCACTTGGGGTTCGTTACCGAAACGTTGCCGCACGGATTGTATTGGTCGGAAATGCGCGCCTTGGGGTTTATAGAGAGCGACGGGGATTAGATGGCGTTGGCAAATCGCGCCGAATCATCTCGCAGGCGCGGAAATGACTTGTCATTCCGAGCGCGGCGAGGAATCCAAAAGAGCGCGCTTTTTGCTTCATTACGCGACCCAAAGTTATCCTATGCGCCGCTATGCAACGCGAATCCGACGGGTTGCGCGGCGATGATGTCGGCTTCGCATGTTAGCATCTCTTCCCAACGCGCTTCGACGTCGTCGACGCTTGCGGTCGTTTCGGCGAGTTTGAGAAAGGTTTTGTAGTGCCCCGCTTCCGACGCGAAAAGGCTTTCGTAAAGCCGCTTCAAATCGGGCTCCGTGGCGGTTTCGGCGAGGATCAAAAATCGCTCGCACGATCGCGCTTCAATCAAGGCGGAAACGAGCAAGCGATCCAAGACTTCCAAATTGCCTTTGCCTGCGCGGACGAGAGCGCGAAGGTCGCTCGCGTAGCGACACTTGTGCGCGCGCGACAACTTTCCGCCGCGCTCCGAGATCAACTTCGCTACGGCGAACAAATGCGCCGCTTCGTCTTTGGCGACGTTCGAGAGCGTCATCGCCCATTGCTCCGACGAGCGCGAATCGACCCAACGGTTCATCAAGTCGAGCGCGTTAGAGGCGGCTTTGCGCTCCAAGTAGGCGTGGTCGCAAAGAAGCGCGAGCGGATTTTCCAAAACGCGCTCCGCCCACGCTTTCGGCGTTTGCGTTTTCAGCGGAAGCGCGAGCATTAGCGAATCAAAGTTTTGATGGCTTTCTTGTCGGGCTTCGGAAACGAGACGTCTCGATAAACTTCCTTCGTCGCCAATTCAATCCCGATGGAGCGAAGCGGGATTTTCTCTTTGAGCGATTGATAATCGGCGATGAGCCATTGCTCGCCCTCGCGGGCGACGCGAACCGCCAAGGGCTTTTCGTAATTGACGAAGAGCATTTCTTGCACGCTCGGTTGAGCCGCGTAGAAGAGTCGCTTTTCGTTGAAGTCGTATTCATAGGTGGAATCGGAGAGGACTTCGACGATGAGCGTCGCGTTGAGGAGCGTTTTGGGATTGTCGTCGGAAAATTCGGGTTTGCCGCACGCGACGGACACGTCGGGGTAGAAATAGCCCAGCTTGCCGCTCGGCTTGGATTCGCTCTTGACGCGCTGATCGCTTGGATAGACGCGACACGGCTTCTTGCGCTTGATGATTTGATTGCCAATTCGCGGATTAAGTTTGCGCAAATCGAGTTGTGTTCGGGTTGCGCGCCCGCCATTGCGACAATCTCGCCGTTGAGATATTCGTGCTTCGTTTCGCGGTTTGCCGCCTCCAGCGCGAAGTATTCCGCGAGCGAATGAACTTTGGTCGTTCTTGCTACCGCTTTCATTCAGCCAACATCCGACGGTTAAACGAACTGCGCGCCGCCAATCACGGCGATGGGAATCGTGAAGTTATCAATTTCTTTCGGACTCAAACCCTCGACGGCAGTCGCCACGAGCGAGAGAATCAAGATGCGATTGACGTCGTAGGCATGCGGCACGATGAACCGCGCAAGCAAAAGCGAGGCGAAAAATCCCGACGCGAACATCGTCAGCGAGCCTTCGACGCTTTTGGGCGAAAGGATTTTGTATTTGAGCCTGCCGAAGCGCGAGCCAATGATGGGCGCCATTCCGTCGCCCCAACCCAGAATCGCCATCGCCACCACGCCCTCGAAGGTTTTGTAAAACAGCGTGCCGCAAATCGTGGCGACGATGACGAAGTAGAGCGGTCCTTTCAGGAGTTCGCGTCGATCGCCCGTGCGCGTCATCGTTTTGACGGCTTCGTCGTTGACATCGGCGAAAAAGCCTTTCTGCACGAGCAGAAAAATCCAAATCACGAAAATCGACACGTTCAGATATCTGCTCCAATGCGAATCGTCGAAGAGCGGCAGAAACGCGATGATCATCCCCGCGCCGATGTGCGTGATCTTGCGGCTCAAATCGCGCGCAAGCCCGAATCTCGTCACGAAAACTTCCATCAGCGCCACGAGGCTGAACACGTATCCGATGGTCAGAAGCGCGGCGAGAAGATTGTTGTAGAGCGGCGGCAGTCCGAACATTTTGCTTTTGAGTTTTCTCGTTAGGTCGGCTTTTGCGCGATGAGCAACGCGGCGAAAATCACGTTCAACACATACAAGCCGTTGTTGACGACGAGGTAACGCAGATAGGATTTGTGCGTTTTGACGTCGCTCTTGCCAACGACGTTTCGCAGCCCCGTCTTTTGAACCGCGTCTTCCAACGCGCTCGCGCCGTGTTCGGGGTCGAGATAAAGCATCGCTTGCGTGGCGAGAATCGCCATGAACGAAAAGAGCGAGAAGTAAAACATCGCGCCAAACTCCCACTTCCACATCAAATAAACGAACGTGCCAAAGGCGACGTCAATGAGCGAGAAGGAGACGAGGTAAGTGCCTCTCACGCCAATCATCACGGGCAGAGATTTCAGTCCTTTGGCTTTGTCGCCTTCCGCCGACTTGAAATCGTTGAGGAAAATCAGCCCGATGGCGATGCAAGCGTTGATGGCTCCCATCCAAACGACTTCGGGGCGCAAATCGGCGTAGAGCAAATTGCCCGCGATCCAAGTGATGAAACTGTAACTAATTCCCACGGCGGGCGCGGAGAGGAGCACGTTGTTTTTGAGTTTGAGCGGCGGCGCGGAGTAGATGTAACTGACGACCAAGCCAAAAACGGTAATCAAAAAGAGAAAGCCGCCGCGCCATTCGCCCAAACGATAGGCGAAGAACGCGCCCACGATCAACGCCATCGCGCCAACGGTGAGCCAATTCCACAGCGCTTCTTTCTCCGAAAGCCTGCCCGAAGGAATCGGGCGCGAGGGTTCATTGACGCGGTCGAGGTCTCGATCGTAGTAATCATTGACGGATTGCGAGAAGCCCGTTCCGAGCGGTCCAAAGAGAAGCATCAGCAGCGCAAACTGTCCGATGTGCTCGATCGAAAACTCCATTCGCCCCGAAGCGATTGCGCCACACACGATGCCTTGCAGAACGCCAACCCAAGTGATGGGGTCTAAAAGTTCGAGATGCGCTTTGAGTTTCTGCATCGGCGAGAGCGATGCCTTCGGCGTGTCGGTCATCGTCGGAAAATGTCAAGCGACTTCATCTTCGAATGATTGCGAAACGTTCATTTTTCCGAAAGTTACGACGCACAACACAAGAAAAGAAGCGCCGCTCTTCGGAGCGGAGTTTGCATGCTCAACGCCCTTTCCCGACGCTTGAAGAGGGCTTTCGAAGCAAATCCGTTGATTGAATTTTAACTCTGCGACTGCAATACGCTCGCAAACCTTGCCCGTTTGCGCCTCTCCCCGTAGCCGCTTGGGCTTTGCGTATCTTCGCGCCGTGAGGTTTCTCTAACTTTAATCTTCTACATTGTGAATCGGCTCTTTTGGCTTTTGGGACCGCTTCTTGTGGCGACGACGCTGCTCGCGCAAGAGACGGGCGGCATTGACGGCGAAGTGATTGACCGCGACACGCGCCAAGCCATCATCGGCGCGAGGGTGGAAGTTCTGGGAACGAAACTCGGCGCGACAACCGACCTAAACGGCAATTTTCGCATCACGGGTTTGCCCATCGGCACATATCGCCTCAAAATCACCGCGCCTGAATACAAAACCATCGCGCGCTCCGACGTGCGCGTCGGCTCGACGCAAAGCGCAAAGCTTGTCATTGAGCTTAAAATCGATGCCTATCAGCAAGCGGAGCAAGTGATTACGAGCGAGAGGACGTTCGAAAAGTCCGAGGACATGCGCGTGAGCGCCAATGTGCTGACCCAAGAGGAAATTCGGCGCGCTCCGGGCGCGGTTGAAGACGTGAGCCGAATGATGCAAATTTTGCCCGGCGTGGCGTTTGGCTCCGACGCTCGAAACGACATCATCGCGCGCGGCGGCTCGCCCATTGAGAACTTCATTATGATTGACGGCATTGAAGTTCCCAACATCAATCACTTCTCGCAACAAGGCGCGTCGGGCGGTCCAATCGGAATGGTCAACGCGGACTTTCTTTCGGAGGTCAATTTCAGCGCGGGCGGTTTCGGAGCGAAATACGGCGATAGGCTCTCGTCGATTATGGACATCAAATACCGAGAGGGCGACAAACGCAAGACGCGGGGCAAGTTTGAACTCGGTCTCGGCGGCTTTGGCGGAACGCTCGAATCGCCGCTTCAAACGGAACAAAGTTCCATGCTCTTCTCGCTTCGGCGCAGTTATCTCGATCTTGTCGCGGGCGGCACGGGCTTGACGGGCATTCCGAATTATTGGAACCTCAACTTCAAAGCCACTTATCGCCTTTCGTCTCAACATTCGCTCGCGCTGCTTGGACTTGGAGGGATTGACGAAATCGAACTCAAAGACTACAAAAGCGACGCGAATCAAGCCATTGCCAATCAAGACAGCAAGTTTCAAGGCTGGCGATATGTCGCGGGCGTTTCGCACAAATGGCTCATCGACGAAACCGCGTTTCTGCAAACGTCCGTCTCTACCAATGCGTATCGCAATGGTTTCTTCGCCGATAGCGTCGCCCTGAACGCAAACGGCGACATCGTTTTCCGCGAGCGCGGCTTTCACAACTTCTCGACCGACCGCGAACTCGTGGTCGTTCGCTCCGATTTTTCAAAGCGCATCAGCCCGCGAGACCTCTTGGAACTCGGCGCGATCGCGCGCAGGCTCGAAAGCGACATGGAAATTTTCGCAAAGGCGAACATAGACGTGTCGTTGAACGCCCCCGAAGTGCGCATCAACGCACTCGTTTCAGCCACGAAACTCGGCGCGTATCTGCAATACTCGCGCAGCGTCGTGGCGAATTTCAGCGTTACGACGGGACTGCGTTGGGATTACTTCGATTACATTGACTCCAAACACGCCCTCTCGCCGCGCCTTTCCGCCAGCTACGAGCTTTCGCCGCAACTGCGTTTCAATTTGGGAGGCGGATTGTATCAACAAGCGCCTCCGTTGATATGGCTCGTTGGCGACCAGCGCAATCGCCAAGTCAAGTGGCTCAAAGCTTATCAAGCCGTCGCGGGCGTAGAGTTCTTTCCGTCGGAAGATTTGAAGTTCTCGGTGGAAGTCTTTGCGAAAGAGTATCGAGATTATCCGATTAGCGTTAGAAATCCGCAGTATGTTTATTCCAACGTCGGCGCGGATTACGCTCAACCATATGAACATATCCGCGCTGGCTCAAACGGCTACGCCAGGGGAATAGAGTTCTTCGTTCACAAAAAACTCTCGGCGCGCTTCTACGGAATGTGCTCGTATAGTTTTTCGCGCATCGTTTTCGTCGACGGGTTCGGCGAGGCGCGTCCAAGCGGCTTTGACTATCGGCATCTCTTCACCGTCATTGGCGGATACAAAATCACCAACTCGCTCGAACTTTCGGCGAAGTTTCGCTACGCGGGCGGTCGTCCTTACACGCCGTTTGATCTTGCCACGTCGCAAACGCTCAATCGAGGGATTTGGGACTTCGGTCTCGTCAATCGTCGTCGACTGCCCGATTACAAGCGCTTGGACATTCGTTTAGACCAACGCTTCGCGCTTTTCGGTTGGAACGTCATCGCCTTCGTGGATTTGCAGAATGTTTTGAACGTGGAGAATGTCGAGCAAGTGGTTTGGAATCAAAAGCGAAACGCGCCCGACCGCATCTTGCAGTGGCGATTTTTGCCCGTTGGCGGCGTTCGCGCCGAGTTTTAGCGATGGAGACAGGACCCCGATTCCGACTTCGGTCGGATTCCTTCCTCTTTCTTTTTGCAAGGAAACATCAGGAGCAATGTGGATTCTCGCTTTGCTCGGAATGACAAAAGCAAGGTTTGGAATGACGAGCAATTCAAGACTTTGCCAACGTGATTGCAAAAAAGGCGCGACTCGCTTTACCTTTCGGTCATTGCGATAATGCGATAATTCAAACCGCTGATGTCATTATGGAAACGCTCGTCAAAAAAATGACCTATGCCGAGTTCAGAGAATTAGACTTCCCTGACGACGACCGCCACCTTTACGAACTTTTGGACGGAGAGCCTGTGCAACGCAATACGCCTTCCATTCAGCATCAACGCATCGCGCGCAACGTGTTTAGAAAGCTTGACCAATTCGTCTTGGAAAAAAATCTTGGCGAAGTTTTCTTTGCGCCCGTAACGCTCTTGGTCGACGACTACAACGCGCCGCAACCCGACCTTGCGTTCATTTCCAACAAGACGACGGACGCGACGGACGAGTTCGTCGTCGTCAAAGCCCCTGACCTCGTCGTTGAAATCCTTTCGCCGAGCACGATGTCGGACGACCGCCATCGCAAGCGCAAACTTTACGAGCGCTTTGGCGTGAAGGAGTATTGGCTAATCGACCCGCAAAACAAAGCCATTGAGGTCTTGGAACTTCTGAACGGACAGTTTGAACTGTTTTCATTCGCGGCGGAAAAAGGCAAAGTCCGTTCCAAAATTCTGGAAGGCTTCGAGCTGAATTTGAGCGACGCATTTTCGACTTGATTGAGAAACGTTGGCGTTTTTGAACCGCGCCTCGTCGATTGCCCCGAACCTGCGCTCACTCGATAGAAAACGACGCGCCGACTCTGAACGTGAGAATTTGCAACCCCGCCTCGCTTGGAAAGGGAAAATTTGCCTGCCGCGATTTTTGATCGTAGAGCCAAAAGTTGAACGCGCCTTTGAGCGCGAAGCCCGCGACGGGAATCCACGAGTTTGGGAAAATTACATCTATCGCTTTGCGCATCAAGATGTGAGCCGCTTGTTGAAGAATGAGGTTTGAAAACGATTGCAAGAAGACGTATCGCGGCTGAACGAGCATCGTCTCGAAGCCAAAGTCTATAGCGAATCGCGTTCCGACGTCAATCATCACGCCCGCTTCCGAGAAGGTGGCGTAGCGAAAGCCGCCCGCGAATCGGTCGAGCCGCGCCGCGTCGCCGACGAAGACGGTGTCCCAACTCCATCGGTTCGTCGTACAGGCTTGCCCGCTACTGACATAGGGGGTAAGAACGGCGTATTTTTGAAAGCGATAGCCAACGCCGTCTCTTGCGCCGAAGCCAAAGCGAAAGTTCGAGAAACCAATGGGGGTGAGTCGTCGCGCGAGCGTGTCGCGCAATCGTCCTTCCGCCGCTCTGGAAAGGCTAACGAAAAGAAAGATGTGCGCGTAGTCGAGTTGCGAAGCGTCGTAGTCGGATTCGAGAAATCGTTTCACGCCAAGCATCGCGTTGAGCGCGCCGCCGCGAGAAAAATTGGCGACGATGTCCTCGCGGTTGGGCGCGGCGTAGCCGTAGCCCACGTTTGCCGTCAGGACGCGAGAGGGCGCCTTGACGATGACGTCGCTGAGCCAGTTGCCCGCCTCCCATTGCGCCAACGCCGAAGACGAGAGAAAAACGACGCAGAAGAGGACTTGATAGCGCATTCGCACAAACAAAAAGCAACCGCCTTGAAAGGGTTGCTTCGTCGGTTGATTTTGGGCTTGCGGTCGCGTTAGCCGTCTTTTTTCATCGCGGCGACCATTTCGGCGACCTTTGCGTCGACTTGGTCGTAGGGCAATTGGCAAGTGCCCGCGCCTCTGTGTCCGCCGCCGCCGTATTTCGCCATCAACGCGCCGACGTCGGTCCTCGATGTGCGATTGAAAATGCTATGCCCGACCGCAATCGAGCAGAACTCGTTTTTCTTGCCGTCCATAATTCTGACGGAGATGTTCGCCGTTGGAAAGAGCGTGTAAATCAAAAAGCGATTGCCAGCCGGCGTCTCCACGCCGCGAAAATCCGTGATGACCACGTTTGCGTCTTGGCGAGAATGTTTGAGCAATGCGTCTTTGAAGGCTTGTTCTTGCGCTCGATATCGGTCGACGCGCTCCTTGATGTCGGGTTCGTTCAAAATTTCTTCGGGCGTTTTTTCCGCGATCCAATCCACGAGTTTTCTCATCAACTCCTTGTTGCTGATTTGGTAGTCGTGCTGTTTTCCCAAACCCGTTCTCGGATCCATCAAGTAGGAAAGCAGAATCCAGCCTTTTGGATCCGTGACATCTTCGGGTTCGAGGTTGGCGGAATCGGACTTGTCGACCTGAATCAAGAGGTCTTGATACTTTGCCAATTTTTCGCCTTTTCCTTGCAAGACGTAGTAATCGTAGACAACGCGCGCGGCGGAAGGGGCGACGGCGAAACGACCTTTGAACTGCATATCTTCGTTGCGAGCGGCTTCGCTGGCGTGATGGTCGAACCACATTCCCGCGTCGGGGTGATAGGGCAGGTTCGTGATAATGTCGTTGGAGGTTACGTGAATTTTGCCGTCCTGCATGTCTTTCGGGTGGTGAAACTCAATCTCATCGATTTGTTCGACCTCTTTAAGCAGGACGGCGCAGACGAGACCGTCGAAGTCGGAGCGGGTTAGGAGTCGCATACGTCATTCTCCTTTTTCGGATTGGATTTTTGGAAACTGCCGTCTCGCTTGGCGCGGCGAGACTTTGGAAAGTTAAGCGCTGAATTTGAGAGTTCAAACGCTTTGAGCGGGCGGTCTTCGACGTTTGGCGAAAAGCGTATTTTCGAGTCGTCAAACGATTGCGATGAATCAGCCTGAAAGTCCGTCGACGCTCGAAAGAAAATTTCCCGCGCTGAACTTCGCTCGCGCGTTTTCCGCGCTTTCGGTCAGAGCTTATCGCTGGATTTGGACGGGGTCGTTCATTTCAAACATTGGCACGTGGGTTCAGAAGGTCGCGCAGCCGTGGCTCATTTTGCAACTTTCCGCCTCGCCGTTTTTGCTGGGACTTGACGGTTTTTTGCAAGACGTTCCGTTGCTGCTTTTCTTGCTCGTTGGCGGCGTGGCGGTTGATCGCTTCGACAAGCGCAAAATTTTGATGCTTTCGCAAGTCGTTCAACTTTCCGCCGCCGTCGCCATCGCGGTTTTGATTTGGCTCGATGAAATTCGCGTCGGAATCATTCTGACGCTCTCGTTCGTGGTTGGGACGATGCAAGCCTTTTCAACGCCCGCGTATCTTGCTTTCATTCCCTCGCTCGTCGGGCGCGAGCGTTTGGCAAACGCGGTCGCGCTGAATTCGATGCAGTTCAATCTTTCGCGTTTGATTGGACCCGCGATTGGCGGAACGCTGATCGCGTCGCTTGGCGTGGCGTGGTGTTTCGGGCTGAACGGGCTGTCGTTCGTGGCGATGCTTGTCGCGCTCGCGCTCGTTCCGTCGCCAAGCGCGAGCGAAGCCAAAGCGTCGTCGGGTTCGGTGGGAGCGCAAATTCGGGAAGGCTTGACAGCCGTGTTTGCGAGAAAGGATTTGACGGCGATCATCACGATCGTGTTCGGCATTAGTTTTTTTGGCGCGCCGCTGTTGTCGTTCGTCGCGGTTTTGGCGAAAGACGCGCTGAACGTGGGCGCGCAGGGGTTCAGTTTCGCGCTGTCGGCGTTTGGATTGGGCGCGGTGGCGGGCGCGCTCGCGGTTTCTTCGCTTCCATCGCATTGGATTCGCCCAAAGATCGTCGTGGCGACGTCTTCCCTGCTTGGCGTTTTCATCGCGCTCGTGGCGCTCTCCAATCTTTACGCGCTGACGCTCTCGCTCTTGTTTCTTGCGGGCTTGACGTTCGTGAGCAGCAACGTGATTGGCAACACGATTTTGCAGACGACGGTCTCCGACGAGTTGCGCGGCAGAGCCGTGAGCATCTACGCCCTCGCGTTTCGCGGCGGCGCGCCGATTGGCAGTCTGCTCACGGGCGCGATGGTCGAGAAGTTCGGCGTTCAAGTCGCGCTGGCGCTCAACGGCGTTGGATTGCTGGCGGTCGCTTGGGTCGCGCGACGTCGCTTGTATCGGCGCTGAAATGCTTGCGGTTTTTGTTAGATTGCGCCCAAGAACTTTGAGCAGTCAAGGAGAATAACTATGCCGCGCTACACGCCTGAGCAGTTGCGCATGCGCAATCGCTCCGTTTGGACGAAGGTGCAAATCGTTCTCGCGCCCATCCAATTCGTCGTTTTCATCGTTGGCTTCGTTCTCACCTATCTCTACTACGTCGGAGAAATTCATGACTTTTCCGTCGTTACTTACGCCATCGTCGTCAAAACGCTCTTCATCGTCGTGCTATTCGTAACGGGCGCGTTTTTCGAGAAGGAAATTTTCGGCAAGTGGGTCTATGCGCCCGAATTCTTTTGGGAAGACGTGGGAAGCACGATTGCGGTATCGATTCATTTCCTTTACTTCATTCTCGCCGCGTTCAGAGCGTCCACCGAAGCGTTGATTTGGTGCGCCTTCGCGGCGTATTTCAGTTACGTGGTCAATGCCGCGCAATACTTGATTCGCCTTTGGCTCGAAAAGCGCAACGAAAAACGCTTGAAAGCCCAAGGCATCGCCGTTTGACAAACGACGAGAACAAGGCTTGTCTCCCAAGTCCTTGCCTCTCGGTCTCAACTTCGTAGCGGTAACAATGAAGTCCAAAGCCGTCGTGTTCTACGCGCCCGAACAGTTGGAACTGCGCGACGTGGAGTTGCGCGAACTAGGTCCGGACGACGTGTTGATAGAAACCTATTGGACGAGCATCAGCGCGGGAACGGAGAAGATGCTCTTTCAGGGCAAGCTGCCGCCGATGCAGATGACTTCGTATCCCGTGATTCCGGGCTACGAGACGGTCGGGAAAATCATTCAGAAGGGCGAGAACGTGCCCGAATCCGCGCTTGGGTCTTTCGTGTATGTGTCGGGTTCGCTCGGCTATGTTGGCGTGAATGCCGCTTGGGGCGGCGCGTCGGCTTACATCGTCTCGCCTTATCACAAGACGATTCGCGTCGATGCGATGACCGACCTTTCGCTTGGGCTTGCCTTGCCGCTGGGCGCGACGGCGCTGCACGCCGTTGACCTCGCCGAAGTCTCGCGCAAAAAAGTTCTCGTGTTGGGACAAGGGGCGGTCGGGTTGCTCGTCGCCGAAATCGCCAAGCATTTCGGCGCGGAACTCGTCGTCGCCACCGACCTCAACGCCGAGCGTTTGGCGCATTCGAGCGCGAACATTCGCGTCAAAGTCGATGAACATAACCTCGTCGACGCGCTCGCGGGAATGCTCTGCGACGTGGCGATTGATTGCACAGGCTCGATGAAAGCCATCGAGCACAGTTTCGCGCATCTGGCGATGAACGCCAAAGTGATTTTGGCGGGCTTCTATCAGCGCATCGATTTGCCGTATCACGTCGCGTTTATGAAGGAACTGACGTTCGTCGCCGCAAAGCAATGGCGGCTCGGCGACTTGGAGCGCGTGCGCGACCTCATCGCGCGCGACAAAATCAACGCGAAAAAAATTTTCACGCATCGCAGCTCCGCTTACAACGGCATCCACGAAGCCTATCGCGTCGCGTTCAACGACGCCAGTTGCTTGAAAATGGTCTTGAACTGGAAAGAAGATTAGATATGCCTCGCACCATCGCAATCTACGGCAAGGGCGGCATCGGAAAGAGTTTCATCACGACGAACATGACCGCCACGTTCGCCTCTATGGGCAAGCGCGTTCTGCAACTTGGCTGCGACCCCAAACACGACAGCACCACGACGCTCTTCGGCGGTTTGTCTCTTCCGACCGTTACGGAAGTCTTCGGCGAAAAGACCGCCAAAAACGAGAAGGTTCAGGTTGAAGACATCGTGTTCAAGAAAACCTTTCCCGACATTTCGGGCGAGATTTTCGGCATTGAGCTTGGCGGACCCGAAGTCGGTCGCGGGTGCGGCGGCAGGGGCATCATTTCGGGCTTCGATGTGCTCGAGAAGTTGGGTCTCTTCAAGTGGGATTTGGACGTCGTGTTGATGGATTTTCTCGGCGACGTCGTCTGCGGCGGATTCGCCACGCCGCTCGCGCGCTCGTTGTGCGAAGAAGTTATCCTCGTCGTCTCCAACGACCGCCAATCGATTTTCGCGGCGAACAACATCTGCGTCGCCAACAACTACTTCAAAACCGTCGGCGGCAGTTCGCGCCTCTTGGGCTTGAT
This sequence comes from Chloroherpetonaceae bacterium, assembly GCA_025055975.1. Taxonomy (GTDB): domain Bacteria; phylum Bacteroidota; class Chlorobiia; order Chlorobiales; family Thermochlorobacteraceae; genus JANWWM01. The sequence continues at coordinate 74,961 of JANWWM010000028.1, forward strand.
TGTCAACCGCGACGACGGCAGCGGCATCGCGGAACGCTACGCCGAAGCGGCTGGCATCAACGTCCTTATGACGCTCCCTTACGACTCCGAAGCGCGCGACAAAGCCGATAGTTTCGACTTAGCCATTCGCTTGCCAAACATAAAGGCGAAATTCGACGCGCTTTGCTCGAAAATTTGGAACCGCGAAATCCCCTACTGCGAAGCGCGAGGACTGAACTACGACGAATTTATGCGGCTTTTCGGCGAGGTCGATTCGCGCAAGCCCGAACCCGCTCGTCTTTCCGACCTTCGCCTCGAAAAAAATCTCGACCTCGATGGCAACGCCATCTTGAAGGAAAAGTTGGAAAAAGAAGCCTTCATCGCCAATGGCTTTCAAAAGCCGATTCAAATCGCCTTGCCGAGCGAGACCAACGCGCTGGGCGACAAAGTCGCCATCGGCTCAAACGCCGATTCCCTTCCCGAACACGACGAGTTCATCAAAAAAGAACGCAAACCCTTGATGGCGGCAAAACGCTACGGCGAGATTCGCAAAGCCGAAAAAAACGCGCCGAATCGCGTCAAGACCGACCACGAGCGTCTGCTCGACTGCATCGCCAAACTGCCTCGCATCGAGCGCGAACTCATTACGCTCTCCGAAATCAAAAAGAAATCGCCCGATGAAATCGCCATCGAAAAACAATTGGACAGAGCGGAAGTTTTGGAGCGTTTGGCTTCGGCGCGCGCGCGTTTGAAGGAACTCTTCTTTCAACCCGAATGAGCGGATTTTCGCTCGGAACGAGCCTGCCCATTTTCGAAGCGTCGTTGGCGAAACGCTCGTCGCGTCGCAAATTTGCGCCTTTATGTTGGCATAACGCCATCGACGCAACCGTTTAACGAGCGAACATCGTCCCCGAATTTATGCCGAAGCCAACCAATCCCGACGAGATGGGATTTCTCGATCACCTCGACGAGCTGCGGATGCGGCTCGTCAGAGGGCTTTTGGGCGTGCTCGTCGCCGTCGTGATTTGCGCCTTCTTTGCGGATTTCATCGTCAACGAGATTCTCATCGCCCCGCTTCTGAACAGCGGCTCGAACGTCAAACTGCAAAATCTCGTGCCCTACGGGCAACTGACGCTCTATGTGCAAGCGATTCTTTTTTCCGCCGTCATTTTGGCGTTTCCGTTCGTGGCGCATCAATTGTGGCAATTCATTTTGCCCGGACTTTTGCCCAAAGAGCGTCAAGCGGCGCGTTTCATCGTGCTGTTCGTGAGCGTTTGTTTCTTTTCGGGCGTGGCGTTCGCCTATTTCGTCGTGATTCCCTTCTCGCTCAAATTCTTTGCGAACTTTGGCTCGCCCAACATCGAAAACAACATCGCCGTAACCGATTACGCGAGTTTCTTTTTGGGAATGATCTTCACGACGGGATTCATCTTCGAACTGCCTTTCGTCGTCTATTTGCTCTCGAACATTGGCTTGCTCACGCCGCCGTTTATGCGGCATTATCGCAAATACGCCATCGTTGGCATCGTCGTTTTGGCGGCGATTCTTACGCCATCGACCGACGCGCTGACGATGCTTCTTTTCGCGCTCCCGATGATCATCCTCTATGAAATCAGCATTTTCATTTCCGCCGCCGTTCAAAAGCGGCGCGAGCGCGAAGAGCGCGAGTCGCAATGACGGCAAAACCTTGAACAAGTCGGAAACTGTCTGAACGACGCGAAGCGGAACGACAGGACCCAACCTCATCCCCGATTCCAGCAAGTCGGAATCGTTTCCCTCTCCTTAACAAGAGGGTCATGGGCAAGGTGGATTCCTCGCTACGCTCGGAATGACAAAGCGTTTTGACGCGGAGAAAAAAGACTTTCGGATGACAGACAGAGTGCGTCATTCTGAACGGAGCGAAGCGAAGAATCCATTTCGAGAAGCGAGGAAGGATCAATTCGCGTTTGACGATTCGCAATTGTTTCGGATTGCTCGCTACGCTCGGAATGACGGGCGATGTCGGCGCATGACGCGGCTTGGCGAAGTTTTGAAGCGCGACTAATTCTTCTCCCGTCTGCGACTGCGCTCGGCGATTTCGCCCGCGTCCAAATCCTCGATCTTCCTGCCGCGCTCGTCGTAGATGACGCTGCGAATCATAATGCCCGCCTCGTTGAATTGATTTTCCTCTTTGCGCTTGCCGTTGGGGAAGTAGACGCGCTCGTCGCCCACTTGAAAGCCGCGTCGCCACGTTTGCGCTTTTTCCAAGAAGCCGTTGTCGTAGTAGGTGCGGCGGATTCCGTCGAGTTTGCCGTTCTCGTAATTTTCTTCGGCGGCGAGCATTCCGCTGTTGAAGTAGACTCGCTTTTGCCCCGTCAGCACGCCGTCGACCGTCGTCGCGTAAGTTTCTTTGAGCGCGCCATCGGGATAGTAACCGTAGAGTTTTACCAAGCCGACGAGCGCGTCGTTTTCGAAAGTCGCTTCGGATTCCAGCAAGCCGTATTCGTTGAAGGTTTTGACGACGCCGTGCTTCTTGCCCATTTTGTAAGGCGTTTCGGATTTGGGCTTGCCGTCGGGATAAAATTCGCGCGCAACCCCATCGAGTATGTTGTTCTTGTAGTTCTCTTCTTTGACCAGTCGTCCGAGTTGGTCGTAGAATTTGGAAACGCCTTCGAGTTTATCGAGCAAATAGGTGCGCTCGGATTCAATCACGCCGTTGGCGTGAAAGGTTTTGCGGACTTCTGGACCAAGCGCGGGCTTGTTTTGCGCCAACGTTCGCAGGGGCGATTTGAGTTTTTTCAATTTTTTGATTTGCGCTTTGACGATGGCGATGGGCGTTGCGCCGCCCAGTTTGGTCGAGATCATTCCCGCCAATTTGCCCTGCGCGTTCAAGAGCGCGCCGCCGTTTTGATTGAAGGTGAGTTTGAAAGAGGTTTTGAGCACGCTCAGTTTGCCAATCTTTTCGGGCTTCTGCGCTTCGCCTTCGGAGTATTTGATTTCCTTGCCGTCGTTGCTGATTTCATAAACCGCTTTGCCCTTGACGACCGAGCCAACTTTGTTGAGATTGACGGGCGCAAGTCCGCTCGCATTGACGCGAATCAAGGCGACGTCGCTCGGTTCATCGGCGATGGCGACGTCAGCGGCGAAGTATTCCTTGCCCTCGTTCAATACGCCAATCCAAGTGGCTTTTTCGATCGCGCTGGCGCTCGTGGCGATAACGCCATCTTTGGAAACGACAAGACCCGTTATCGGCGTGAAGGGTTTGTTGTCGTTGTTGTAGATGAGCAGTTGAACCACGCCTTCGGCGACGTCGGAAATCGCGTTCTCGACGGCTTTGCTTTGCGCGACGGCGTTGGGCGCGACGAAAACGACGGCGACGACGAGCGCGAGAAGTTTGGACAAACGGTTCATTTCAGTCGTGATTTGGTTTTTCCAGAAGCGTTAGCCGATGACTTTTGGCACTTTGAAAAATCGGTCTTGGAAGTCGGGCGCGTTTCGAAGCGCGTCGGCGGTGGCGATGGACGGCTTGACGACGTCGTCGCGTAGCGCGTTGTTTCGGTCGCTCACGTTCGCCAGAGGCTCAACGTTCGTCGTGTCAAGTTCGTTGAGTTTCTCGACATAGTTCAAAATTTGATTGAGGTCTTGGGTCATCGCTTGCTTTTCCTCTTCGCTGAACGAAAGTCGAGCGAGAACGGCGATGTATTCGACGTCTTGTTTCGAGACCATCTCGGAATCAAAGATTGGCGATGTTTTGGTCGGAATTTAGCGCCATTCTCGCGGAGATTAAAGCCGCTTCAACACCCTTTCGGCAACGCCTCTGACGAAGTCGAGTTCGGATTTTTCTTCGCAGGTTCTGCAGACGAGTTTTTCAATTTCGCATTTGCAAGTCGCGCTCGCTTGAAACTCGGCGAACTCGCCACGTCGCTCGAACTCTTTGTGCGTTTCGTAGAGATAATCCACTTCGCCGCGAGTAAGCGGCACGACGCCGCCGAGCGTTTGCGCATAGACGAGGGTTTTGGCGGCATGCTCCAATTTTTCCGTTCTGAACAAGGCTTCGTAGACATCGCCTCCCAAAACGACGACTCCGTGATTGGCAAGCAAGATGGCGTTTGCCCATTCGGCGAAAGGCGCCAGAGAGCGCGGCACTTCGTCGGTGCTGGGCGTGGCGTATTGGGCGAGCGGCACGGGACCGATGTCTAAAATCACTTCGGGGAACACGGCAAGGTCGAGCGCTTTGCGAGCGACGGCGAAGGCGGTCGTCGCGGGCGGGTGCGCATGAACGATGCCCTTCACGTCGCTTCGCGCTTTGTAGAGATAGAGATGCATGAGGCTTTCCGTCGAGGGCGGGCGTTTTCCTTCGAGCAGTTTGCCGTTCCAATCCATCAGGCACACGTCGTCGGGCGACGCCTCGGCTTTAAGCGTGCGCGTCGCCGTGATGTAGATGCCCTCGTCGGCGCGCAGGCTTATGTTGCCGTCGTAACTGGCGACGAAGCCCATTGCGGCGCACTTGCGCGCCACGTCGGCGATGGTTTGTTGATGCTTGAAGTTCATTTTCGGCAAGCGTTCCGAGAGCGTTTCGTCAAGTTTGGGATTAAAATATGTGTCCGACGCGCTTCGACAAGCGCTCAAACTTTCGGACGCTTATTGCCTCACGAGACGAATCGAGAACGCGCCGTCGGAGTGATGACGATGCGGCAGAACTTCAATCGCGCCCGATTCGCGCACGTATTGATGTAGCGGCGGCGGCAAAATTTCGGTCGCGCTTTGGACGCGCCATTCGGGGTGCGCTTTCAGGAACGATTCGATTTGCTGAAAATTCTCTTCGGGTTCGAGCGAGCAAGTGGCATAGACGATGACGCCATCGTCTTTGACGCACTGAACCGCGTTCTCGAGAAGTTCGCGTTGGAGTTTTTGCATCGAGACGATGTCGTTTGGCGACAGTCTCCAACGCAGTTCGGCGCGACGCGCCAAAACCCCCGTGCCCGAACAGGGCGCATCGAGCAAGACCTTGTCGTACTTTTCCGTCGGCGCGAACTTTCGCGCGTCGGCTTTGACGGTCTCGATGATGGTCGCGCCGAGCGTTTCCGCTTGCGCGCGAATTTGTTGGAGTTTGTTGTCGTAAAGATCGACCGCCGTAACGTGCCCGTCGTTCCGCATCAGTTCGGCAAGGAAGGTGGATTTGCCTCCGGGCGCGGCGCACATATCCAACACGCGCTCGCCTGGACGCGGCGCGAGCAACAAGCACGCCAACCCTTGCGATTCGCTTTGCACCGAAACGAGACCCTCTTTCAGAAAGTCCTCCATATCGAAGAAGCGTTCAGGCGAGATGAAGCCAAAGACGGCGCTTTCTTGAAACGCGATGTTGCGCTGCGCCAACTTTTCGCGGAAATCGCTCACCGTCGTTTTCAGCGAGTTGATGCGGAAAGAGACTTTCGGAATTTGATTGTTGGCAGTCATTAGCTCCTGAGCCTCGCTGAAGCCGAATCTTTGCAACCATCTATCCAACAACCACTTGGGGTGAGAGTATTGGAGCGCGACTTGGTCGGCGAACGTGCCACCCTTGACCTTGAAACTGACCGCGTCGATGTTGTTGGCGATGTTGCGCAGCACGCCATTGACCAGATTGCCGAGAAATTGATTCTTCAAGCGCTTGGCAAGCTCGACCGATTCATTGACCGCCGCCCACTTGGGCACTTTGGTGAGATAAAAGAGCTGATAGACGCCGATGCGCAAGATGTTTTTGATGTCGGCGTCCATTTTGTTGTAATCGTGTCGGTAAAATTGCTGAATGATGTAGTCGATTTTCATCTTCTCGCGGAGCGTGCCGTAAATCATGTGCATCGCAAACGCTTTGTCCACAGGGTCGAGCTGCGAGGCGGCGAAATGCGTCGCTATCGCGGTATCGGACTTGACTCCGCCGAAATCGACTTCGCGCAATACTTTAACGGCGACCTCTCTTGCGGTCATAATGTTCGATTTTGAAGGTTCTCGCTCCCTCCGTTTCGCGCTCATGGCGACTCGAGTAGACGAGGTTGGACGACACGAAGCCTTTTAACGCCCATCGCTTTTGAAACGCTCGAGAACGCGACAGGCAGAGCGAATGGAATGTTTTTAGAAGCTCCCTCCAAACCGTTTTGAAAACGGGTTCGACAGCAGGCGCGATTTAGAAGCGAACTTATAAGCGTTTTTTCAAGCGTAAAAGTTCTTTTCCGCGAAGCGACAGGCGCTTTGGGCGAATTGGCGCGCATTGTCAAATAAAATTGCGTCTAACGCGCTTTTCGATGGTCGGTTGACCGAGCAAACGAGCGCAAAACCTCATTCTGCGCGGAGCGAAGCGTTTGGTTTCGAAGAAGCGAGGAGCGGAAGCGGGAGCTTAAAGCGCGACGCCATATCGTTTGAGCGCTTCATCGAGCACGCGGTTGATGAGCGCGTTAAAATCCATTCCCGCCATTCGCGCCGCCAACGGAAAACAGGAATGCTCGTCGGGATTTGGCAGAATGCCCGGCAAAGGATTGACCTCTAAAATGTGCGGTTTTCCGCGTTCATCTAATCGCACATCGATGCGCGACCAATCCCGACAACGAAGCGCGCGATGCGCCTTTTTGCACATCGTCGCAATTTCGTCGGCGAGCGCTTGCGGAATCGGCGCGGGGCACTTGAACACTTCGACGGGATTGGACGGATCGTCCCAAAGCCACTTGGCTTCGTAGGAATAGATTTTTCGGGATTCCTTCGGCAGATGGTCGAAGCAAACTTCAATGATGGGCAACGCTTCGATGCCGTCGCCGTTTCCAATCAAAGCGACCGTGAATTCTCGTCCCGACAAAAATCGCTCGATGAGCGCGGGCTGTCGATAGCGCTCGATCGCTTCGCGCGCTTGGCGGCGCAATTCTTCGGGCGACGAAACGACGGAACGCTCGAAAATGCCCTTGCTCGACCCTTCGCAGAGCGGCTTGACGATGAGCGGAAATCGCGGGTCGTGATTCAAAAACGCCTCGATGTCGCTCTGCGATTCAACGACGCTGAACGCGGGGGTCGGAATTCGATGGTAAGAGAGAACCTCCTTCGTTCTCGCCTTGTCGAGCGTCAGGCAAAGCGTCGCGGGGTCGGAAGCCGTGTAGCGCAAGCCCATCATATCCAGCAAGGCGGGGATTTGCGCCTCGCGGCTTGGCGCCCCAATGCCTTCGGCGATGTTGAAGCAAATGTCGGGCTTCTCGGCAAGAAGCGTCGAGACGATGCGCGGCAAATTGGCGGGCGCGCAATCGATTTTGACGACTTCGCCGCGCTCGCGCAACGCATTGGCGACGGCTTCTATGGTTTCGGGAGCGTCCCACTCGGCAAACTCGTCGCTTTCGTATCTCGACGCGCTTGCGCTTGGTTCGGGCTTCTGATTGTAGAGCAGAGCGATTTTCATTTATCGGGCGGAGCTTGACGCGGAAAGCGGGGTCTCCTTGACCGACGTTTCGACGCGCTGCACGCCCTCGACGGCGAGAATCACGTCGCGCGCGTCGGCAAGAAAGCGTTGATGCTCGGCGGGAGCGACCAGCAAGACTTTGCCGTTTTTGACATATACCTCGATGCCCGTGATGCGCGCTTTGGCAAGGGCGCGGTCGATTTTTTCAATCAGTTGCCACTCCGCCGCAAGCGTCTCGGAAAAAGGCTTTGGCGATCGCGTCGTTTTGCGAGAAAACGACGGCAATCCGCGACGCGACAACGCCACGCCCAACGCGAAAGCGGAAGCGATTCCAATCGCTCCCCACACCCACTTTTTAGAAAACCACTTTGAAGCCTTCTCCGACGTGGGAAGTTCTTTTGACGTCATTTGAAGCAAATCGAATTCGGGAAACGTTTGAAGCAACGTAGAAAGAAAAAACCGTCTCGCAAAATTGAAAAAACGGCGCGATTTTGCTATACTCGCCCTCTCGCAAGCGTTTTCGCGCGAAACGCGAAATTTCGTTCAACTTTAACTTCTTGGACTTAATGTCAAGCAAATTCATTCGCCTCGTTCTCGCCGTCGTCGTTCTCTTCTCTCTTTCCGCCGCCGATGGCGGGTGCGGAAACTCGGACGTGGAGAGCGCCAAACTTTATCTCCGTCAAGGCAACTCGGACGATGCCCTCAACGCCGCTCGCAACGCCACCATCACCGACCCGACCAACGGCGAAGCCTACTACCTTTTGGGAAAAGCCTACTACGTCAAGCAGAAGAACGACTCCGCCGCCATCGCGCTCAAAAAAGCCTTAGAGCCTGGAATGAAAATCTCCGAAGCCGATTTGAAAGACGCCAAAGCCCTGCTTGGCGAGGTTTGGCGATTGGAATACAACGCGGGCGCGAGCCTGTTCAACCAAGCCTATACGGAAAAAAGCGACGAGAGTCTGAAACGCGACCTGCTCAATCAAGCCGTCGCCAAACTCAACTCCGCCATCGCCATTCAGCCCGATAGCTCCGCGTCGTATCGCGCCCTTGCCAATTCGCAAGTCTTGCTCAAAGATTTTCGCGCCGCCGTTCAAACGCTCGAAAAAGCCATTCAAATCGCCGAGACCGACACGGGCTACTACGTGCAACTTTCAAACATCTACGCGAGCGAAATCAAAGACACCGCTCGCGCCATCGCCACGCTCGAAACCGCCTATCAAAAAAATCTCCGCTCGCCCGAAGTCGTCCGATTGCTTGCCACCAACTATTTCCTCGCCAAGCGCTACAACGCCGCCGAAACGATGATTAAGCAAGCCTTGCAATCGGACCCGAACAACCTTTTGATGCTCTTCCTTTACGGCACTCTTCTCAACGAAAGGAAAGAATACAACGCCGCAATCGAGCAGTTCAAAAAAGTCATTGAAATCAATCCGTCGTATCTCGACTACGCTTGCTCCTACAACGCCGCCGTCTCTTACTTCAAACTCGCCGAAGCCGACGAAGAAGCCAACAAACCCAAGGACAAAAAGCGCGGCAAAAAAGCGCCTGAATACACGGGGCATTACAGGTTCTACGAGGAAGCCATCAAAATTTTGAAGCCTGCCGCCGAAGCCAGCAACAACAAAGATTTTTGGCGATTCTTGGGGCAGCTCTACGCCCGCGTCGGCAAAAACGCCGAAGCGACCGAAGCGCTCGCAAAAGCCAAGTAATCCGCAAGTTCCCGAAAACGCAAAGCCTCGCTGCCCGCGAGGCTTTTTCATTTCCCGCACCGACAAAACGGGAGCGTTTTTCCTCGCCTGACCCGCGAGGATTGCGAGTTGAAGCGTCTTGATTCTCTGCGACTGAATTCTTCATTGCGCCCCGCTTCGTTCAGAATCGCGCCGTTCTCGTCGTCATTTCAATCGCTTTCCCTTGTCATTCCGAGCGAGGCGAGGAATCCGCAAATGGCGAATCGCGGATCGTCAACGCGAATCGCGCGACGCGCCCTAGTAGCTATTTCGAACGGTAAAGGTCAAGACGACTTCTTTGCCCTTTGGAACGGGCACGCGAAAGACGATGGTCGTCGCGTTTTTCTTCTCATACTCGCGCGAGGCGTTGACGATTTGCCAATTGTAACCGAGATAACGCTCGGCTTCGATCGTTACGGCTTCGTCTTTGCGGTTCTTGAAGGTGATCTTCCAAGTCGTTTCGCTTGAATTCTTGGAGATTTGCTTGTAATCGGTTTGCTCTTCCTCGACGACGATGTCGAAGGCGTCCCCGATTTTGAGCTTGACCGTTTCGTCTTTTGGCGCGTGCTCGATTTCGTCTTCGCCGATGAACTCTATCGCGCCGCGATCTTCCTTGTGAACGCGCACCTTTCCTTTCGGGAGCGGAATGCCCAAGCGATTGGCGGACGTGTTTTCAAACTCCACGACGACGCTCACGCTTTTGCCGCCTTTGTGCAGAAATTTCTTTTTGGCGGCGACGCCCTCGGCTTCGAAGAGCGAGATTTGCTTGGTTTCGTTGTTGGCGAGGGTGGTGGGGCGTTGAAGCGCGTAGGCGTGATACTCGAACAGCGGTTTTTCTTCGAACTGCGGCGCGACGGCTTCCGCTCGCATCATTTTTTCAGGTCGCGCATAGACGATCTCGTCGTCTCGGACGCGATTGACCTCGCCCGCGACGAGTTTGAGCGTCGCGTCTTTGTAGGTCGCTCCCGATTTGTTCTCGACGCTCACCCACGCTTTGAGATCGAGCTTGCTGTCGTCTTGGTTCAAGACGGCGACGTATTCGGCGCGCCACTTCATTCCCGTCGCGTGATAAGAAATTTCCGCGTCTTGCCGTCCCGACGCGCGCGCGTCGACTTTCCAAACAAGCGTGGGCTTCGTGATTAAGCCTTCGGGCAAATCGGCGACGTTGATTTGGTATTTGTCCAATCCGCCGAGCATCGTTAGTCCGCCATCTCGATTGCGCAAGACGATTTTTCCGTCCTGCGCCGAAAGCAGCGTTCCTTCCAACAGTTCGCCTTTTTCGCTGATGAGTTGAATGGTTTTGTCGAGATACTTCTCCAAAATTTTGTAGACGCTCACGAGGTCGTATTGAAAGTTTTGTTCGATGACCGTTCCGTTGAGCTTGATGTAGACGCTCGTCGGGTCGATTTGCGAGGCGATGTCCGTGATTCTGATTTCCGAAACGCCGCTTCGCAGGTCGATTTTGCGCGTTTCCTTGACGACTCCAAGATTGTCGTTGTAGATCGTTACGGCGACTTTGCGCTCTTGCGCGTCAAGCGTTTCGGACATAGCGATGAGGATTAAAGCGATGAACGAAGACGATTTCATTTTTGAAAGCGTTTGACTTGAACGAGCGGCTCCGTTATGCGCGTTTGAGACGAAAAAGTCGTCGCATCTCACTTCACGAGAGCCGAGATGGTTTTGAAGGTTGGACCGCTTGCGACGCGCATCAACTCGAAGAGGCACATTTCGGTCGAGGTGATGGTCGCGCCCTCGTCTTTCATTCGCGCCAATCCGATTTCGCGGTTTTCTTTCGCGCGCGAAGAAATCGCGTCGGCGACGCAATGCACGTCGAAGCCTTCTTCGAGCAAGTCGGCGACGGTTTGATAGACGCAGATGTGCGCCTCGATTCCCGCGACGAGAACTTGCTCGCGTCCCAAACTTTCGAAAGCCTCGACGAATTTTTCCTCGCCGAAGCAACTGAACGAGAGTTTTTCGATTGGCTTGACGTCGGGCATCAAGGCTTTGAGTTCGGGCGCGGTTTCGCCCAAGCCTTTTGGGTATTGTTCGGTGAGCAAAATCGGAACGCCGAGAACCTGCGCGCCTTCAATCAAACGCGAAAGATTCTTGAAGAGCGTTTCGCGCTCGTGCATCAAGGTGGCGAGTTTGCCTTGCACATCGATGATGAGCAGAACCGTGTCGTCGAGTTCGAGCATAATGCGTCGCGGGTTTTGAGTTGCGAGAAAGAACGAGCGAAGTTACGGCGCGAAACCGAAGAATCCGCTTTCGCGGAAGCGAGAACCGAGCGCTTCGATTCGCGCTTGCGCGCTAACTCCGTTTGGCTTTTGCGAGTTTATAGACCTCGATATACTTGCGAGCCGAGTTCGTCCAAGAAAAATCGCGCTTCATTCCGTTTTGCTGAATGCGTCGCCAAAGCGGCTTGTTGCGATAGGCTTCGATGGCGCGATGAACGGCGTGCGAGAGCGCAAAGCCGCTCGGCTCTTCGAACGTGAAGCCGTTGCCGATGAGTTGTCCTCTGTAAGCGTATTCGTCCCAATCGAGAACCGTGTCGGCAAGTCCGCCCGTTTTGCGCGCGATGGGCACCGTGCCGTAGCGCAGGCTATACATCTGATTCAAGCCGCATGGCTCGTAGCGCGAAGGCATCAAGAACATATCCGCGCCCGCTTCGATTAGGTGCGCCAACTCCGTGTTGAAGCCGATGTAAGCCCAAACCTTGTGCGGATATTCGTGCGCCATCCAGTTGAAAAAATTTTCGAATCGGTCTTCGCCGCTTCCCAAAATCACCCATTGCGCGTTCTTCTGCATCAGCCAGTAGACTTCTCTTTCAATCAGGTCGAAGCCTTTCTGCCAAACCATTCTCGATACGATGCCGATGAGCGGCACGTCGGGGTTGTAGTTGATGGTGGTTTGGTCAAGCAGGAATCGTTTGTTTTTCTCCTTGCCTTCGAGGTTTTCGGCGGAGAAGTGAAACGGAATGAACCTGTCGGTTTGCGGATTCCACGTTTCGTCATCGATGCCGTTGAGGATTCCGAACAAGTCGCCTTTGCGCCATTTCAAGACGACCTCCATTCCGTAACCGTATTCTTGGGTGAGAATTTCGCGGGCGTAGGTTTCGCTGACGGTCGTGAGCACATCGGCGGTCGCCAAGCCCGTTTTGAGAAAGTTTACGCCGCCGCCCCACTCGGCAAGACCGCCCTTGTCGAGATGCTCTTGACGCAACTCGGCGCGATAGCCGCTCTCGCGCGGAAACCAGCCTTGATAGGCGATGTTATGGACGGACAGCACCGTCGCGGTTTTGTGGAAGAGCCTATCCCACCCGTAATTGTCGCGCAACAGAAGCGGCAGAAGCCCCGTCTGCCAATCGTTGCAATGAATCACGTCGGGCGCCCACTGCAAGCGTTGCAGGGCTTCGATGACGGATTTTTGAAACAAGATGAAACGCTCGTCTTCGTCCCAATCCGACGTGTAAATGCGCGCGCGATGAAAGTAATGCGGGCAATCGATGAAGTAGATGTCGACGTCGGAATTGGGCAGTTTGGATTTGAGCGCGTGAACGGTTCGCGGAATGCCGCCGACGCGCACCTGCATTTCGCCAATCGAAAGGTCGAGGCGCATTGGGTATTGCGCTTCGTTGATGACGGAGTATTTCGGGAGAAAGACTTTCACTTCGCAACCCAACTTGGCGAGGGCTTTCGGCAATGAGCCAATCACGTCGGAAAGCCCGCCCGTTTTGGCGAAGGGGGCGCATTCGGAAGCGGCTATGGCGATTTTCATCGATGAACGGTTTTTGTGAAACGGCAAGCCGAACGTTCGTCAAGCGACGCGCTGTCCAATGTGCTTCAAAAGGTCTAACACTCCTTCGCCGCTCTGCGCGGAAACTTCCTGAACGAACTCATAATTTGAAAAGAACCCCTCGACGGCTTTGCGAGCGTTTTCGCGCTCCGACTTTTTTTTGAGCTTGTCGATTTTCGTGAGCGCGATCGCAAACGGTCGCCCGTAAAAATACAGAAACTCCGACATCTGCTTGTCGTTTTGCATTTCGGGGTGGCGCGCGTCGACGAGCATCACGCATAGCCGCAGTTGCGGGCGATTTCGCAAGTAGGCTTCGAGCAACTCCTTCCACGCCTCTTGCTCGGCTTTGGAAACTTTGGCGTAGCCGTAGCCAGGCAAATCCACGAAGTAGAATTTTTGATTGATTCGGAAAAAGTTGATGTCGCGCGTCCTGCCCGGAGTCGAGCTGGCGTAGGCGAGTTTCTTTCGCATCAAGGCGTTGAGCAGAGACGATTTGCCCACGTTGGAGCGTCCCGCGAAAGCGATTTCGGGCAGGTTGTCTTTCGGCAAGTCTTCAAGCCGCTTGACGCTTTTGAAAAATTCCGCCGACGTGATCTTCATATCCCGCGCTGACGTTGCTTGCGAGAGATGGCGTGGCGCGACGATTCGAGCCGTGATTCGCCATCGCTCTTGGATTTTTCGCTCGCGCTCGGAATGACAAACGAGAGCGGACAAGCGCAAGACTCAAAACCACGCGAGAAAGAACGTCGCCATTCTGAACGGAGCGAAAAAACGTCTTTGCGACGGCGAGAAGCGACGCGGGTCGTCGGGGCGACTAAATGTTGATGGCTTCGCCGTAAGCCGCCGCCGCCGCTTCCTTGATGGCTTCCGAGAAGGTCGGATGCGCGTGAATGGTTTTGTGAATCCAATCCGCCGTCGCTTCCAATTTTTTGGCGACGCAGAGTTCGGCGATCATCTCGGTCGCTTCGTGCCCGACGATGTGCGCGCCCAAAAGTTCGCCCGTCTTTTTGTCGAAGACGAGCTTGACCATTCCCGCCGTTTCGCCCGCCGCCGTCGCTTTGCCCGACGCTTTGAAGGGAAAACGACCGACGAGAACGTCGTAACCTTGTTCTTTGGCGGCTTTTTCCGTCAAGCCCACGTGCGCGACGGAAGGTTGGCAATAGGTGCACGCGGGAATGTCGAGCGGATTGATGGGCTTTGTCGGCAAGCCCGCGATCGTCTCGACGCAATTGATGCCCTCGACCGAAGCTTTGTGCGCCAACAGCATTCCGCCCGCGACGTCGCCAATGGCGTAAACGCCCTCGACATTCGTGCGCCCAAATCCATCGACTTTGATGAAACCTTTTTCCGTCTGCACGCCAACCTTTTCCAAGCCGAGATTTTCGATGTTGCCCGTCAAGCCAACGGCGACGAGGCAGTAATCCGAAACGAGTTCTTTTCTTTCGCCTTTGAAATCGGTCAGGACGGTTCTGACGCTTTCGCCTTCGACCGAAGCCGATTCCACCTTCGCGCTCGTCAAGATCTCGATGCCTTGTTTTTTGTATTCGCGTTCAAGCCAAGTGGAAATCTCTTCGTCTTCGTTGGGCAAGATGCGCGGCATATACTCGACGAGCGTAACTTTCGCGCCAACGGCGTTGAAGAAATACGCGAACTCGACCCCAATCGCGCCCGCGCCAATGATGGCGATGGTTTTCGGCTTTTCGGGCAGAATCATCGCTTCGTAGCTCGTGATGATGCGCTTGCGATCGATGGGCACGTTTGGAAGCGATTTGGCTTTTGCGCCCGTCGCCAGAATCACGTGCAACGAGGTGATTTTTTCGACTTTGCCGTCGGATTCAATCTCGATCTCATGCGCCGAAGCCAATTTGCCGTAGCCTTTCTTGACGGTGATTTTGTTTTTCTTCATCAAGTAATCCACGCCTTTTGCCATCTGCGCCGCCACGTCTCGACTGCGTTTGATGATGGCGGGAAAATCGATCTCAAAGCTTGAAATTTTGACTCCAAACTCGCTCGCGTGATGGAGCGCGTGAATCAGCTCGGCGTTTTTGAGAAGCGATTTGGTTGGAATGCACCCCCAATTCAAGCACACGCCTCCGAGCGTTGGCTCTTTTTCGACGATGCACGTTTTGTAACCAAGTTGCGACGAGCGAATCGCCGTTTCGTAACCGCCAGGTCCAGAGCCGATGACGGTTATGTCGAAGTCGTAGTCGTGGGCGAATTTTTTTGCGGCGCGATTGGACATTGCTTCAAAGCGAGATTTGATTGAACGGAAAAAATTGAGCGAGCGCAAATATACGCAAGCCGATCGCATCCGCGCGCCGCGCGTCAACGCGACGGCGCGCGTTTTGGCGAAGCACGGGATTTTTTTTAAGTTGAGCCGCGATTTTCGCAGCGCGAGAGGTTCCGATTTCCGCAACTCACGGACGCGCTAATCACGCAAACCTTAAACTTTCTACCGCTATGCCAAAAGTTGAAATCAACGGGCAAACCTACGACGCGATTGTCGATGAATCTCTCCTTGCCGTCGCTCGCAAACACAAGGCTCACATCGGCTACGCCTGCGGCGGAAACGGCTTGTGCCAAACGTGCGAAGTCATCGTGGAAAGCGGAATGGAGGCGCTCTCGCCGATGAACGATGTCGAGAAGGCGTGGCTGACGGCGGAAAAGCAAAAGAACGGTCATCGTCTCGCATGCCAATGCACGTTCGTCGCCGACAAGCCCGTCAAGCTCATTACGCGCGCCGAAAGAGCGCGTCAGGTCTTCAATCGCGCCTTCAAAGAACAACCCAAAGAGCCGTCGAAACACCCGCAAGGTTACGTGGGCGAGTTTTTCACTTGGCTCGGAATGGAAACGCTCTCGCATCTTTCCGCCGTGCCGTTTGTAACGGTCAACGTGATTCAGCGCGTCGCCGAGGGCAAACTGACGCTTCAAGCGGTGTCCGACACCATCAACGCCGCCAACGAGCGTTTTCCCGAAATCAATCAAATCGTAACCGAGATAACGGGGAGCATTCCCAAGGCTGTGGGCGATTTGGGCAAAGGGCTTGAACCCGTGATGAACAGCGCGGGCGAATTGTTCAAGAACATTGGCAACGCCGTCTCATCGACCGATTTGAACAAAACGCTCGAACCCGTCGTCAATGGCGTCTCGAGCGTCGTCAAAGGCGTAACCGACGCGGTGTCGAAGGTCATCGGCGGCGCGACGCCAAGCGCGTCTTCGGCGCAACCGGACGTTACGCCCGTCAAGGTTGAGGTCAAGAAAGGCTAATTCTCGCAAGCAGTTACAAGCAGTATCGCAGCATGCAGTTGGAAGTATCCATCAAACGCTTCAATCCCGAAATCGATGGCGCGCCCCATTGGGAAACATACAAGGTCGAGGCGGACCCAATGGAGCGCGTGCTCGATGTGTTGAACAAAATCAAGTGGGAACAAGACGGCACGCTCACCTACCGCAAGTCGTGCGCGCACGGCGTTTGCGGCAGCGACGCGATGATGATCAACGGCGAAAATCGCCTCGCATGCGTTACGCTCGTCAAGGACTTGAAAACGACGAAGCTCAAAATCGAGCCCGTTCCTGGCGCGTCGGTCATCAAAGATCTCGTCATCGATATGACGCGGTTTTGGAAGAGCTACGAGACGATCATGCCGTATTTGTGCAACGACGATCCGCCGCCCGAAACGGAGCGATATCAAAGCGCGCAAGATCAGGAACTCATCGAGGAATCGACGCGATGCATTCTTTGCGGCGCGTGCACGTTCTCGTGCCCCTCGACGTGGAGCGACGAAGAGTATCTTGGTCCCGCCGCGCTTTTGAAAGCCTACCGATTCATCTTCGACAGTCGCGATCAAGCCGCCGACCAACGCCTGCGCATCATCGACAACAACAAGGGTTTGTGGAAGTGCTACACGATTTTCAACTGCGTGCAAGCCTGCCCGAAGGAAATCGACATCACGAAGCACATTTCCGCGTTGAAGCGCAAGGTCGTCAGCGAGCGCTATTGAACGATTGAACGGCTTTCAACCCCGCGCCATCGCCTTCAACCCGACGGCGCGACGTTTTCGCAAAGGCTATCAAGGTTTTCCGCCTTTGGTAGTCTTTTTCATTCGACTCGCTCAACAACGAAAGACGATGGGATATACCAGCGATTTCGGATACCAAGATTTCGATGTGGGGCTCGAAACGCTCGAGCGCATCGTGATGAAGAACGAAAAGAAGATGCACATCGACTTGGGCGTTCCGAAAGAAATCACGCCCGACGAAAAGCGCGTCGCCATCGCGCCATCGGGCGTGAAAATCGTGGCGCAACAAGGACACAGCGTTTTTGTCGAGCGCGACGCGGGCGTTCATTGCAACTTCACCAACGAGGAATACATCGAAGCGGGCGCCATCGTCGTCAATTCCGCCGAAGAAGTCTACAAAAAAGCCAACCTCATCGTCAAGGTCGCCGCGCCGTTGCCGTCGGAATACGACCTGTTGCAACGCGACCAAACGCTCATTTCCGCGCTGCACTTGGGCAGCGTGCGCACCGATTTGATCGAGACCGTTTTGCGAAAGGGCGTTACCGCGCTCGCGTTTGAGTTTATCGAGACGCGCGATGGCGAATTGCCCGTGGTGCGCTCGATGAGCGAAATCGCGGGCGCGCTCGCGGTTCAAACCGCCGCGAAGTATTTGGAAACGGGCAACGGCGGCAGGGGCATCATCTTGGGCGGATGCGCGGGCGTTCCGCCCGCGACGGTCGTCATTCTCGGCGCGGGCACGGTTGGGCACTACGCCACGCAAGCCGCGCTCGGCTTGGGCGCGCATGTGATGGTCATCGACAAAGAACTCAATCGCTTGCGCCGATTCGAGACGATTTTCAATCGCCGCGTTACGACTGCCATCGCCAACGACCACTACATTTCCAAAGCCGCCAAAGTCGCCGACGTGATGATTGGCGCGATGAACCCGCGCGGCAAAGTGATGCGCCCCCTCGTCAGCGAAGAAATCGTGATGACGATGCGCAAGGGCGCGGTGATTATCGATGTCTCCATCGATCAAGGCGGTTGCTTCGAGACCAGCCGACGCACGTCGCACTCCGACCCCATTTTCGTCAAATACGGCGTAACGCACTACTGCGTCCCGAACATGCCGTCCGCCGTGGCTCGCACCGCCTCCTACGCGCTTACCAACGCGCTCATTCCGTTCATTCTCAAACTTGGGCAATACGCCAGCCCCTCCGACGCGCTGTGGCGAAGCACGAGCCTCCGAAACGGCGCATATGCTTACAAAGGCTATCTCACCAAAAAAGTCCTCGCCGACCTTTCGGGTCTCACGTTCCGCGAAATACAGATGCTTCTTGCGACCGACATCTGACGCGGCAACAACGAAGGCGAGCCTCGACTCGCCTTCTTGGCGCCATCCATCGCTCGTTTGCGAAACGTCAAGCGACCTCGTCAACCTTGCGACGTTCCAGCGCGCGCGCCACGGCGGCGTTCATCGCTTCTTGCGCGAAATGCGTGGTAACTTGGTTAAGTTTCTCCGTAACCTCGGCGATCAATTTTCTATCCGTTCCCGTTACGACCGATTTCAATTCCGCCACGACTGTTCGAATCGCCTCTCGCTCTTCGATCGGGAGCGACTCGAAAATTTCCCTTTGTCGCTCAATGGATTTTTCCGTCGCCGCAATGAGCGCGTTTGCTTCGACTTGCGCTTCAATCAAGAGCCGCTTCTCGACATCTTCTTGCGCGTGCTCGAAGCCCGCAAGCAGCATTTTCTCGACCTCTTCGTCGGTCAGTCCGTAAGTGGGTTTCACTTCAATCGATTGCTCTTTGCCTGAGCGTTGGTCTTTGGCGGACACGGTGAGAATGCCGTTGGCATCGAGCGCGAAGGTTACCAAAATGCGCGGCATTCCCGCCGGCAAGGGCGGAATGGGTTTCAGGGTGAACTTTGCGAGCGAGCGATTATCTTGGGCAAGTTCGCGCTCGCCTTGCAAGACGTGAATGTCGATGCCCGTTTGATTATCGACCGACGTGGTGAACTCCTGGGCGACTTTGATGGGGACTTTCGAATTGCGCGGAATGATGGGCACGAACACGCCGCCAACGGTTTCGATGCCGAGCGAGAGCGGGGTGATGTCCAAAAGCAAGATGTCGTCCGCGTCGCCCGACAGCACGCCCGCCTGCACCGCCGCGCCGAGCGCGACGACTTCATCGGGGTTGAGTTCGTCGTGAGGCTTTTTGCCGCCAAACAGTTCCGATACGAATCGCTTGACGAAAGGCGTGCGCGTCGAGCCGCCCACGAGCACGACTTCGTCGATTTCGCTCGTCGTTACGCCCGCGTCTTTCAAGGCTTTTAGGCACGGAGCTTTGGTGCGCTCCACGACGGGCGCGATGACTTTTTCAAACTCATGGCGCGAGAGCGTTCGGTTGAATGGCTTGCCGCACACGTCAAAATGAATCTCGGTCTCTTCGCGCTCGCTTAGGTCGCGTTTGGCGCGCTCGCATTCGAGCCGCAAGCGTTGCGCGATTTGCGCGTTGCGGAACGGGTCGAGACCAAATTGCGCCTGAATCTCGATGGCGAGATGTTTCATCAGGGCAAGATCGATGTCGTCGCCGCCAAGATGCGTGTCGCCGTTGGTCGAGAGCACATCGAAAATGCCGTCTTCGAGTTTGAGAATGGAAATGTCGAAGGTGCCGCCGCCCAAGTCGTAGACGGCGATGAGTCCGTTTTTCTTTTTGTCCAAGCCGTAGGCGAGCGACGCGGCGGTCGGTTCGTTCAAGATGCGCAAGACGTCCAAGCCCGCAAGTTTGCCCGCGTCTTTGGTGGCTTGGCGTTGCGCGTCGTTGAAATAAGCGGGAACGGTGATGACGGCTTTCGTTACGGGTTCTTCGAAGTAATCGTCCGCCCACCGTTTGAGTTCCTTCAAAATCATCGCCGAAATTTCAATCGGCGTGAAGAGGCGCGTTTCCTTGCCGTTGCTGATTTCGATTTTGCACACGCTTGTCGACTCGGCTTCGCTGATGCGATAGGGCAAGTGGCGCAGTTCGTCGCGCACGTCGGCGAAGGCTTTGCCCATCAAGCGCTTGACGGAGTAGATGGTTCGGTCGGGGAATCGGCTCAAAAATTCTCTCGCGCTCGAACCGACGATGGCGTTGAAGTTCTCGTCAAAATAGACGATTGAGGGAACGAGACGCTCTTTGGTGTTTTTGTTGGCGATGATGGCGGGATTGTCGCCGTGCATATAAGCGACGAGGCTATTGGTCGTGCCCAGGTCGATGCCGATGATGCGTTCTTTCTTGATGGTGCCCGTGCGAATGTCGATGGGAATTCGCGCCATTGTTGGTTGGATTGAAGTTGAATGAAATTTGAAGCCAACTGAACAACGCCGTTTGTTCAATCGTTTTGGAGAAACGAAAAAGCCCTTCGTTTCGGGAAGGGCTGAACGGACGCTTGGACGTTTCAATCGCGTCGCTTGCTGGCTTCGAGCAATTCGCGTTTTTCCTCGCTCGTGAGCGAATCGTAACCGCTGCGCGAGATTTTGTCGAGAATCTCGTCGATGCGGTCTTGATTGGGACGCGCGCCAGACGAGCGCTGCGACGGCGCGTAGTTTGAGCGCGAGGAAAATGTTTTTTCAAGCCAACCTTGCATCGGCAATTCGCCTTGCATCGCTTTGATGTAGACGAAGCCGATGAGCATTCCGCCCAAGTGCGCAAAGTGCGCGACGTTGCTTCCCGAACTGCCAAGCGAGGCGAAGAATTCAAGAACGGCGTAAATCGCCACGAGATATTTCGCCTTGATGGGAATGAGGAAGTAGATGAAGATGTATCGGTCGGGGAACATCATTCCGAAGGCGAGCAGCACGCCATAGACCGCGCCTGAGGCGCCAATCGTTGGCGCGTCGTGCGTAAAAATCATGTTCAAAATTCCCGCGCCCACGCCGCAGGCGAAGTAGTAGCTCGTAAAGTGCTTCGTGCCCCAGTAGTTTTCAATTTCCACGCCGAACATCCACAAGGCGAGCATATTGAAGAACAAGTGCCCGAATCCGCCGTGCAGAAAGAGGTAGGTAACGGGTTGCCAAATTTCAAAGTTGCCTGAACCGACGGGCCAGAGCGCGCCATATTCACGAAGCGCGTAGTTGAGCGGCGGAATGAGCCAGCCGAACAACGCAATCAACACGTTGGACACGATCAACGCTTTAATCGCGGGCGGCATCAACGTGAATCCGCTGGGTTGATAGTCATCGTAACGCATCGCGCAAGCGAAATTGAAAAAGTTGTCGGAATCGTAACGCGAGAGCGAAACTAAAAATTTTCGGGGAAATTACTTGTCGTTGAGCGCGGCGATGCCGGGCAAGGTTTTGCCTTCCAAGAATTCCAAACTCGCGCCGCCGCCCGTCGAGACGTGAGTAACGGCTTTTTCAAGTCCCGCCTTTGCGATGGCGGAAGCGCTGTCGCCGCCGCCAATGACGGTGATGGCGCCTTGTCGGGTCGCGTCCGCGAGAGCCTTTGCGATTTCCATCGTGCCTACGGCGAACTTATCCATCTCGAAGACGCCCATCGGTCCGTTCCACACGATCGTTTTCGCGTTGAGGATTTCGTTGCGATACGCGCGAATCGTCTCCGCGCCAATGTCCAAGCCCATCCAGCCCTCTTCAATCGCGTCGATGGGGACGGTTTTGGAGTTCGCGTCGTTTTCGAACTTGTCGGCGATGACGACGTCGGTGGGCAGCCGCAATTTCACGTTGCGCGATTTGGCTTTGTCGAGAATCGCTTTGGCGACATCGAGTTTGTCATCTTCAACGAGCGATTTTCCGACCTTTAATCCTTGCGCTTTGAAGAAGGTGAAAATCATCGCGCCGCCGACGAGAATCGCGTCGACTTTTTCCATCAGGTTTTGGAGCACGTCGATTTTGCCCGAAATTTTCGCGCCGCCCAAAATCGCCACGAAGGGACGCTTCGGATTGGCGGTCGCTTCGCCGAGATATTTGAGTTCCTTTTCAATCAAGAAGCCCGCGACGGCGGTCGAGAGGTACTTCGCAACGCCTTCCGTCGAGGCGTGCGCGCGATGCGCCGTGCCGAATGCGTCGTTGACATAGACGTCGCCGAGCGCGGCGAGTTTCTTGGCGAATTCGGGGTCGTTGGCTTCCTCTTCCTTGTAGAATCGGACGTTTTCCAAGAGCAACACGTCGCCGTTTTGAAGCGCGTTGACTGCGTCTTCGGCTTCTTTGCCGATGCAATCGGGCGCGAACTTGACGGGCTTGCCCAAAAGTTCGGACAGTCGCTTGGCGACGGGTTCGAGCGAAAATTCGGGCGACTTGCCTTTGGGTCTGCCAAGATGCGACATCAAAATCAACTTGCCGCCCTGCGCGACGACGTGCTGAATGGTCGGAAGCGATTCACGAATGCGCGTGTCGTCTTCAATGTTCTTCTGTTTATCGAGCGGCACGTTGAAGTCGACGCGCATCAGAACGCGCTTGCCCGCGACGGCGATGTCGCGTATGGTTTTCTTGTTCATTTCGTTGCGAAATCGGTTTAATTTCCAAATCGGTATTGAACTTCGCCCACGGCGCGAATGCGGACTTTGTCGGCGCTTCGCAATGCGACGCGGCGCGGCGTGGGCGTTTTCGTGTTCGCAAAAATTTGGTTGAACGCGAACTTGGCTCGCTTCAAGAGGCGCAATTCTTCAGGCGTGAAGTCGAGGCGAAGCGTCGTCGTGGCAACTCCATTGCTAAAACCCGTGCTCGCGTCGATGGGCGCGGCGGCAAAGCGCAATCGAGTCGTATCGCCTTGACGCGGAAACGTGAACGGATTGCCATTCGCCAAACGCAACGGACGGCGGTTCTCGTCAAGAAACGAAATTTTGCCTTCGGTCTCGAATGGAATCTCGCTCTCGGCGCGAAGGTTCAGGGCGAGCCTCTCGAAATTGTCGGTGTTCAAGTCTTCGCTAATGTCCGACGAATCGCTCGCCGCCAGCGTATCGAGCGCAAAGCGCAACGGCGTTCTAAGCTCGAAAATCAGTTTGACGGTGCTCGTGTCGAAGGCAGACCCCGTGAGACGACGCGGATTGAGCAAGACCTTGCCTTCCATGTAGATGGCGTTGGGTCGGCTTAAAACGAAGGAAAGGGCGTTGCTATTGTTTTTGTCCAGCGCGACTTGAACCGACGGTTGCGTCAGGGTTGCGCCTTCAGGCGTGGCGGGCACGAAACGCACGATGTTGCGCCCTTGCTCCAAAATGAAGAGCGTGTCGCCGTTGCGCATGATAACGCGAAATATGGGCTTCGCGGTGTCTTCGACGTTGAAAAAGTTGAACAGTTTGAACGTCACGACGGGGTCGGCGTCGCCCGCAACCGTATCGATGGAGTTGAAAGCGTTGATGTCAATTGGGTCGACAACGATGTCGTATTCGGCGGGTTTGTTTTCCTCGACGTTCCAAATCACGCCCTTTGCGTAGCGCGCGACGAAACTATCCGACGAGGCGGTAATGCGCAAGTCAATGGCGTCGCCCGTCGTCAGCGTCGTGGTTACGACAAACGGGATATTGACGCGGTCGGGCGAGGAGATGACGAAATTTTCAAGATTGCCTGATTGAACGGATGTCGTCGCGTTTCCATGGAACGGCGTCGTGAGGCTCAACGGCTGATTGTTGGCGCGATTGCGAATCGTTGGGAACGTAACCGTAACCGTGCCGCTCGAGGCGTTGAGGTTCTCGATTCTGAGGCGTTGAACGCCGCGTTTGAGAATCACCGTGTCGATGCGCTCGATTTTGCCGCCCACGATTTTCAGCGAATCGTTGCGAACGACGGGCGTTCCGACGGTCGCGGGATTTTGCTCGACGTTCAACGTGCGCGAAAGCGACACGCGAAGCGAATCGCGTATGTCAACCAATCGCTCGCGCGTTTCCGTAATCACGTAGTCAATCGTGCCGTTTGCGGCGATGACGAAGTTCGCGTCGCGCGATTCCTCAATCAATCGCTCGACGGTGTAGGTGGCGTTGAACAAGGGCAGTCGATAATTGACGGTCCAAGTTGGAGAGGCAGGCTCTTCGACGCAACTTCCAAAAAGAACGGCAAGCAGAAGGAGTGGAAGAAACAGGCGTTTTTGGCGCATTGACGACGTTTTCGTTTTTTGGTTCAAACTCGCGGGAAAGTAACCATTTTTTTGCAAAAAATTTTTAATGAGCTCCTACAAAGGTCATCTTTTCGGCGGCGCGCTTTTCTTCGTTCCCCTCGCCTTCGCGCTCGGAATTCTCTTTGATTACGACGAGTTGCCCACTTGGCAATATGTTCTGCAACTTGCCATTTTGTTCGGCGTTACGCTTCTCTTCGCGCTCTTTCCCGACGTGGACACCAAGAGCAAAGGTCAGCGAGTTTTCTACTGGATTTTCTTTTTGCTCGATGCGGCGTTGATCCTGCGCGGCTTGTGGCGCGAGGCGGCGTTCTTGGGGCTTTTTGCGATGACTCCGCTCATCTCGAAACATCGCGGTTGGACGCACTCGCTTTGGGCGGCGTTTCTCATTCCTCTGCCGTTCATCGTTCTGCCGATGTGGTATGCGAAAGCGAGTTGGACGGCGGGCTTGCCCTACTACCTTGCCGCCGTTACGGGCAATTTGAGCCATCGTTTTATGGACGGAATTTTCTTCGGGCGATGATTCCGCAAATTCATTCGGCTTGATTGGCTTTGAAACGCTCGCTGTGGAACAGCAACGCATCGACGAGATGTCGCGTCCAAAATTCAAACGAGTTTCCGCCTTCATATTCCGCCACGGTGAATCGATTGGTTTTGGCTTTCAGGGCTTTGACGACGCTTTCCGTCGCGGGTCGGAAGTAATCGTCTTTGCCAATCGTGAGGTGAAAGGTCAGCGACGCGAGCGCGTCCTTGGGCAAGCGCTCGATGACGTTGGCGACGTCGTAATCGTTCCAAAACGACGGGTCGCCGCCGTCGATGCGCGGCTCGTTGTAGCGGCGATTGAAAACGGGCATCGTGGCGCTGACGGACGAGAAGGCTTTGCGTCCCTCTTCCGATTTGAGCGCGAGACAAAACGCCGCGTTTCCGCCCGTCGAAACGCCCGAAACGCCGCGAAACCGCGCTTCGCCAAGCGCGCGATAATCTTCCTCCACCAATTCAATCAACTCTTTGAGAAAGAAGCTCTCGAATCGGCGTTTGCCGTCTTTGGACTCGGCGTAAAACGAGCCGCATTCTTCGGGCATTGCGACGATCATTTCCGTCATCTTGCCCGACAGAACGAGCGAATCGAGCAGGTCGGCGAGTTTGACGTCGCGCCAAAGTTCCGCGCTCGCCCCGCGCGGCGCGAGCAAAAACAGGCTCGGATACCGTCGTCCCGACTTGCGCAGATACGACGGCGGCAAATAGACGAGCGTCTTGACGTCGGCGTTCATAAAGCGCGAGCGCGCGATGATTTCAAAAAAGCGCGATTGATTGCCGATTTCCTTCCACTCGCCTTTGACTTTGGCGAAATGCCGCTCGTCGTAGGCGATGGCGAAGAGTTTGCCGTCTTTGTAGAGACGAGTTTCGTAATCGGCGACGAAGCGATTTTCGGCGCGTTCATAGACGACGAAATCCCGATACTCCGCGCTCGCGCCTTGCACGTTGGGCAGAAGGCTTCGCAAGAAAAGTTGATGCTCGCCATATGGCGTGCCGTCGTTGAAGTAGGCTTCGGAGAGAAAGAGGTTGTAGACATCCAATTTGCCCGCGAAGAGCGCTCTATCCATCGCCGCAACGACTTTTTGAATTTCCGCCGCGACGCTCTCGCCCGCCAGTTTCGCGGGTTTTTCCAACAACTTTCTTAGCGCGGTTTTGCTATAAACGCCAATCGCCGATTTGTCTTTTCCGACGCCCTCGTAAATGCCGCCGTTGGCTTCGCGGCAGAAAACGCGGACGGCAATCACGTTTTTTTTGCCGTAGCGAATGAGCGAATCGGGAACGACGTAGAGGCGCGTTTCAAGGTCTCTGCCGACGGTCGCTTCGCCCGTCCGACCAATCAAAACGCCGTTGAAGTAGGTCTCGTCGGCGGAGCCGATTCTGCCAAGCGCGAGCGTCAATGTTCGCTCTCTCGCCGCCGCGGGAATCACGACGGATTTGCGATAAACGCCAAACCCCGCGAAGCCCTCGAAGCCTTTTTGCTTGTCCCACGCTTCGGGCGCGTTGACGCTTTGCCAATCGGAATCGTCGAAATCGGGCGAGAGCACTTCCGTCCCGATGGCTTGTTCGCCCACGAGCAATTTCCACTTGCCCGCAAGCGAAATTTCGACTTCGCGCGTTTGCGAGAAAAGACACTGCGAGAACGAAAGCAGCGCAACGACGAGAGCGCGTCGCATCAGGCAACGGTTTCGGATTTTTTCGGAGCGGCTTTCGCGGACGAGGAAGATTTTTGCGCCAGCACGTATCGCCCTTTGTAGAGAAACCAATTCAGTTCCGCGCCCAAAAGAAAGAGGAGCGAGTTCGTCCACATCCACAGCAGCATCGCAATCAACTTCGCCAGCACGTCGTAGGCGCGCGCGAACTGCGCGTTCTTGACGAAATCCCCGAACCAAATCGTGAGCAAAATCCAAAGAAACGCCATCAGCGACGCCCCTGGCAACAGATGCTCCAACTTGTGCCGAATGCGCAACGAATACTTATACACGATGAGCGTCGAGAGCACGATGACGACGAAGGCGATTGGAAAGCGCGCATACTGCACGGCGTTTTTGAGCCAACGCATTCGGTATTTGTAGTAGAGCACTTGTTCCAGCTCCACGCCGAACAGAAGAAAACTGAACACCACCGTCAGCGCCACGCTCACGAGCAAGACGAGTTCGATGGCGATTTGCTGACGCTTCAAGAAGCCGTAATCGGCTTTTACGCCGTAGATGCGTTCCATCGCTTTCATCACGGTCGTGAAGATGCCCGCCGCCGAAAAGAGCGTGAAGAAAATGCTCACCGTGAAAATGCCGCCTTGTCGCTCGGCGACGATTTTTTCGAGCGTTTTGTCGATGGGGTTGTAGACTTCCCTCGGCAGAATTTGACCTATCAAGTCCGAGATCGTCGAGATGGCTTCGGGCGACTGAATGAGCGAAAGGAAACTCACGAACAAAATCATCGCGGGAAAGAGCGACAGCGTAATGGAATACGCCATCTCCGAGGCGAGTCCGACGCAATCGTCGTCGTCAAAAATTTTCTTCAAAAACGCTTTCGTGACGCCGAGCCACTTCATTTTTTGGCGACGTAAAGGATGGCGGTTTCGAAGGTCATCGCGTAGCAGCGCGCCTCGCGGAAGCCCGCGCGTTTGAGATAGACCAAAAAGTCTTCGCCTTGCGGAAACGCGGCGACCGAGCGCGGCAAGTAATCATAGGCGAAGTCGGATTTCGCAAATAGCGACGCCAATTTCGGAAGCGCGTTCTTGAAATACCACTCATAGACGCGCCTGACGAATGGATTTCTCGGAATCATCGGCTCTAAAATCGCCGCCACGCCGTTGGGTTTCAAGACGCGATGAAACTCGTTCAAGCCCTGTTGCAAGTCTTCGAAGTTTCTCGCGCCGAAGCCCGCCGTTACCGCGTCGAAGGTTTCGTCGGGAAATTTGAGCGACTCGGCTTCTCCGATTTCGAAGCGCACGTTGGGCATTTTGCGACGCGCGCGTTTGAGCATTTCGTCGGAGAGATCGATGCCAACGATGTCGGCGCTTGGGATTTTGGAGAGCATCAGGGCGAGGTCGCCCGTGCCCGTGGCGACGTCCAAAATTTTCGGCGCGGGCGTGGGCGGCAAGTTGGCTTTGACTTTTCGCATCGTTTGCCAGCGCCAATAAATGTCCGCGCCGCCGCTCAAAAGGTGATTGAGAAAATCGTAGGTCGGCGCGATTTCATCGAACATCGCGCGAATGCTCGCCCGCGATTTTTGTTTGACGAGCGCGTCCGCTTTCGAAGTTGAGTTCATTGACAAGCCAAATTTTCTCGCTTCCATGTCGAGTCGCAAAGTTGCTCTTGAAATCGATTCGCCATCGCTCCGAAAACGATCTTTCAACTCATTTTTTCCGATACGCCTCTTCGGCATCGAACGTCATTTCGCCCACGATTTTGAACGAGCCATCGTTCTCGACCTTTCGGAAAAAGCACGAGTCATAACCCGCGTGGCATGCGCCGCCCGTCTGCTCGACCTTGAAGACGAGCGCGTCGCCGTCGCAATCGATGAAAATTTCCTTCACTTCTTGATGGTTTCCCGATGTCGCGCCTTTGCGCCAAAGTTCTTTTCGGCTTCTGCTCCAATAGCACATCTTGCCCTCTTTGAGCGTGATTTCCAAACTCTCGCGGTTCATATAGGCGAGCATCAGCACTTTTCCGCTTCGCGCGTCTTGCGCAATGGCGGGCACGAGACCCTCTTTGTCGAATTTGACGCTGTCGAGAAACGCGTTGACGTTGGTCATTTGAGTTGCGTTTGTTTGAAGGCTTGAATCAAGGAATCGAGTTCCGCGTCTTTCTTCACGCTTTTCGAGAGCGGAATGAGCGCGTTTTTGAAGGAGACAATTTGATTTTTTGCGACGTCAATCGCAAGCGAGAGTTTGCCGACCTTTTCGCCGTCGCTTCCGGGCGAGACGGCGATGGCGTTTCCGACTCGCGCGGGTTTTTCTCGCGCCAAGCGTTCATCGGTCGAGATGATGACGTGAAATTCGGGGAAGCGTTGAGCGAGCGTTTTTTCGGCTTCGTAATCGTGCGAGCGCAAGAGCAAGATGAGCGCGTCGGGCTGTTCGTTTTTGAGCTGAACGAGCGTTTTTGCCAGTTCCTCTTCAACGGGAACGAGCGAGAGTTCGGCGCGTATGTCGTCGGGCAAGTTTTGAAAGGCGCTTTCGGCGAGCGCTCCCGTAACGGCGACGCGCAAACCCTCGAAGGCGAAGACGTCAAAAGGCGGCGCGAGCCTTCTGCCCTCTTTGTCGCGCAAGTTCGCCGAAACGACGTTGAGCTTGCGTCCCGTCTGTTTCCAAAATTCCAACCCGTAAGAAAACTCTTGTTCGCCCAAGTTCATCAGGCTGTATTGGAGTTTTTCCGCGATGGCGACGAGCAAGCGTTCTTGCGCTTCGTTTTTGCGATACGGCGAGAAGAAATTGCCCGCGTCCAAAATGAGCGTTTTGTCGGAGCGATGCGCCTCGAAAATCGTCTTGCGTCTTGGAAGTCCGCCCAAGCCGTTTTTGGAGCACGGGCATTCTTCCAAATAGCCGTTGGAGTTGGCGGTGTATAGAATCGTGAGCGATTCAATCGTTGGCTTCGGCTCTTGCGCCAAAGCGGTCGCGCAAACGAACCAAGCGACGAGAAGAGTTCCGCGCTTCATTTATGAACTTTGGGTTGCGTTGAACGACGAATCGATGCCAGCGGTTTGAACGCCTACGAGATTCTTGCGGCAAAGTTATGCAATACGATTTCATCGTCATTGGTTCGGGAATGGGCGGGCTTGCCGCCGCCTCGCTCCTTGCGAAAGAAGGTTATCGCGTTCTTATGCTCGAAGCGAGTTACGTGCCCGGCGGTTGCGCCTCTTCTTACGTCGTCAAGCGCGATGGGCAGAGGTTCGTCTTCGAAGCGGGCGCGACGACCATCGTCGGACTCGACGAGCATCAGCCGCTCTACAACTTGGCGCGCGAACTTGGCATCGAGTTTCCCGTCGTCGAACTCAATCCCTCAATGACGGTTCACATTGGCTCAAAGCGCGTCGTTCGATACAAAGACAAAGATCGGTGGATTGCGGAGTGCTACCATCGATTCTTTGAAGGCGCGGGCGTGTCGTTTCGGAACGTGCGACGATTTTGGCGACTCGTCTTTCATCTTTCCGATTTCGTTTGGAAAGTCTCGGAACGAAATCGCGCCTTTCCGCCAAACTCGTTTGCCGACGTGCTCGAGCTCTGGGAGCGCAATCGTCTCGCCGATTTTCCGAAACTTCTGTTTCTGTTTCGCTCCGCCTACGACGTCATCAAGCGCTACGGCTTGGACGCGAGCCGCGACTTTCTGCGCTTCTGCGACGAGCAACTGATGATCACCGCGCAAGCCGCCTCGAAGGACGTCTCTTTCCTTTACGCCGCGCCGTGCCTCGCTTATGCGAACAGTTCCAACTACTACGCCTATGGCGGCATCATCAAGCTTGCCGAAACGATTTTGAGCAAATACGCCTCGCTCGGCGGCGACATTCTCTACCGCGAACCCGTCAAGCTCATCGAGCGCGCGGGCGACGGCGGTTTCAAGGTTACGACCGAAACGGGCAAAACCTTCAAAGCGCGCAACGTCGTCAGCAACGCGACGATTTGGAACATGGCGTATCTGACCAAAGGGCGCATCAGCCAATACTTTCAGCGTCTTTCGCGCAAGTTCAAGTTCGCTTGGGGCGCCTTCACGATGAGCGTAGCCGTCAAGGACGAATTTCCCCAAGACCTCACGCTTCATCATCAATTCATTCTCGACCAAAAAATTCCGCTATGCGAGTCCGATTCGTTCTTCGTCTCGCTTTCCATGCCCGACGACTACGAGCGTCAGCCCAAAGGCGTTCGCTTGCTTGCGATTTCCACGCACTCGAAAGTCGAGCGTTGGATCGAGCCGAACCCGAACTACGACGCGGAAAAACGCTTGGTCGCCGAGTTCATTTTGAGCGAGTTGGAAAAACGCTTGCCTGGCTTCAAACGAGAGAACGTCGTTTTTCAGAACGCTTCCACGCCGAAATCGTGGCAAGATTGGACCTATCGCCGCTATGGCAGAGTGGGCGGCATTCCAAACGTGATGTCGAGAAAAATTTGGGAACTCGTCGGCGCGGAAACGCCTTTCAAGGGGCTTTATCTCGTGGGCGACACGGTTTATCCGGGGCAAGGCATTGCGGGCGCGTGCTTGTCGGGGCAGAACGCGGTTTATCGCGTCAAACGCCGCGCCGCAAACCTCCTCGCTCGTGGCGAGCGCGAGCCCATTCGGGCGATGGCGGAAAGCCTCTCCGCAAGCGATTGATATAGACGTCTCGTCTCGATGCCGTATATTCGCGCCCGATTTTTCAAGTCCCGAAGTTCCGATTCGTCGCCGTAATCATTTCGCAACTCAACATCATCGTTCGCCATGTCGATTCGTCGCCGCGAGGACATTCGCAACATCGCCATCATCGCTCACGTTGATCACGGCAAGACCACGTTGGTTGACGCGATTCTCAAACAAACGGGCGCGTTCCGCGACAATCAAAAAGTCGAGGAGCGCGTCTTGGATTCCGACCCGCAGGAAAGAGAGCGCGGCATCACGATTTTCGCCAAGAACGCGGGCTACAACTACAAAGGGCGCAAGGTCAACATCGTCGATACGCCCGGCCACGCCGATTTCGGCGGCGAGGTCGAGCGCATTTTGAAAATGGTCGACGGCGCGCTGTTGCTTGTCGACGCGCTCGAAGGACCAATGCCGCAAACGAAGTTCGTCTTGCGACGCGCGCTCGAGGCGGGCTTGAAAATCATCGTCGTCATCAACAAAATCGATCGCCCCAACGCTCGTCCGCTGCAAGTCATCGATGAAGTTCTCGACCTGTTCATTCACTTGGGCGCCAACGAAGAGCAAATCGACTTTCCCTACCTCTTCGCGTCGGGCAAAGAAGGCTACGCCAAATTGAAGTTGGAAGACGAGGGCAAAGACATCTCGCCCTTGCTCGATATGATTTTGGACAAAATTCCCGCGCCCGAAGCCGACATCGACGCGCCGTTTCAGATGCTCGTCAACTCGCTCGATTACAGCGATTACTTGGGCAAAATCGCCATCGGCAGAATTATGAAGGGCAAGGTCAGAGCGGGCGACGCGATTGCGCTCGTCGAAAAGAAGGGCGAAGAGGTGAGCGTTCAGAAAGCCAAGGTCGGCAAGTTGTTCCTCTTTGAAAAGCTCGGCAGGGTCGAGGTTTCGGAAGCGATGGCGGGCGACATCGTCGCGCTCACGGGCGTTGAAGACGCGCACATCGGCTCGACGCTCTGTCATCCCGATTACCCCATCGCGCTCGAACCGCTCGCCATCACCGAGCCAACGGTCTCGATGTTTTTCTCCGTCAACGATTCCCCCTTCGCGGGCAAGGAGGGCAAGTTCGTTACGAGCCGCCACTTGCGCGAGCGTCTCTACAAGGAAGTCATCACCAACGTGGCGTTGCGCGTCGAGGATACCGAAAGCTCCGACACGTTCAAGGTGTCGGGGCGCGGCGAATTGCATTTGTCGGTGCTCATCGAAACGATGCGCCGCGAAGGCTTCGAGCTGCAAGTCTCGCGCCCCGAAGTGATTTTGAAGCGCGACGAAAACGGCAAACTGCTCGAACCTTACGAAGCGGTTACCATCGATGTGCCGCAGGACTATGTCGGCGTCGTCATCGAAAAAATGGGCAAGCGCAAGGGCGATATGAAGAATATGACCTCGCTCGAAGGCGGCTTGACGCGCTTGGAATTTGAAATTCCGACGCGAGGGCTTTTGGGCTTTCAGTCGGAGTTCGTTATGGACACGAAGGGCGAGGGCATCTTGACGCACGTGTTCAAAAGTTACGAGCCATACAAGGGCGAAATTCAATCACGGCAATCGGGCGCGCTCGTCTCGGCGGAAACGGGCGAAGCCGTCGCTTACGCGCTGGCGCAGCTCGACGATCGCGGCACGTTTTTCATCGAGCCCGGCACGCCCGTCTATGAAGGAATGGTCGTCGGCGAATCGTCGCGCGATTTCGACCTCACGGTCAACGTTTGCAAGACGAAAAAGCTCACCAACATGCGCGCCTCAGGCTCCGACGAAGCCTTGAAGATCACGCCGCCGCGCAAGCTCACGCTCGAACAATCGCTCGAATTCATCAACGACGACGAGTTGGTGGAGGTAACGCCGAAATCGATTCGAATTCGCAAGAAAATTTTGGACGAAACGACGCGCGTCCGCGAAGCCAAGCGCAAGAAATCCGCCGCCGAAGCCGAAGCCTAAAACGGCGCGCAAGCCCGCTCGAAGCCCGTTTTCAAGCCCTCTTGCGAGAGGGCTTTTTTCGTTGTCGCTCGAAGCGCGACGACAACGGTCGATTTAGCCGACCTTGCGCGAAAGTCGTTTGATTTCGCCAAGCCTCGCGCTCGGAACTGTTTTGCGAGGCGAACCGTTATGGACGGTTTTTGCCTTTGAAGAGCGGCGCGGTTTTCGTAAGTTTCTGGCGAGAGAATCGCTCGGGAACGCAAGCTTGCAAGACCTTGCGATTCCCGTCGTTCAAAAGCATCGTTCAGAAGCCAAAACGGGAGCGCAACCATGATGAGCAGTCAGTTTTTTTCAACGCGCGAACTCTCCGAGCTGTGCGCCGTCGGAGAGACGACGGTCAAACGATGGGCGAACATGGGGCTCATCAAGTATCACAAAACCATCGGCGGACATCGCAAGTTCAAGCTTGACGACGTGTTGGACTTCATCAACAAGAATCACATTCGCGTCGCGCCTGAACTCTTGGAGCGATTGCAAGCGCAAAAGCGCGCCGCCGAAGCGCTCGATTTGAACACCGAGATTTTGCTCGTGCGCGGCGACGTGGAAGCCTTGTCGGAAAAACTCGCCGAGTATCTGCTTGGCTTCAAGAAGAGCGAAGCGGAAGCCTTGTTGAGCAAAGCGATCGAGCGCATTCCGTCGTTTGCGGTGATTTTCGACCAAATGATCGCGCCCGCGATGCATCGCGTCGGTCATCTTTGGTGCGAAAAGAAGCTCTCGATCACCGACGAGCACATCATCACGAACATGGTGGTCGAGGCGATTTTGCGCGCGAAGATTCGTTACGAGACGAGCCATCAAGAAGCGCGCGCGCAAGGCGTGTCGGCGCTCACGATGCTTTACGGCAATCTCGATGGCGCGGCGCCAAAGGGCGAGCGCAAGAATCCGTCGGCGATCGTTTGCACCTGCCCCGAATCCGAGTTGCACGAGGTCGCGCTTTTGGGGGTTTCGCTCGTGTGCGAATCGCTCGGCTTTCAAGTGCGCTACGTGGGCGCGGCGGTGCCGTTCAAGGATTTGGAATCCGCCATCGAAGAGCATCAGCCCGAAATCGTGTGCATGTCGATTACGAACGGGCGAATGCGCGCGCCCCTCTATCGCCGATACGAGCAGTTCCGCAAGTTCTTGGCGAAGCGCGGCGCGAAGCTTATCGTGGGCGGTCAGTTTTTGGGCGAAACGAAATCGCGCCCGATTCAAGCCGATTTTCGCGCGAAGACTTGCGCCGAGCTGGAGCAGTATTTGAGAGAAAATTTCGATGTCTCGTCGGCAACGCGAGAAGCGAATTCCAAGACGCTGAATTGAAACGCGCCGTAGCGGTCAATTCGTGCATATCGACCATATCCGCGTCGAAAAACCCGCGATGTTCTTTGGCGGTTTTGTCGCAAAGCGGTAAAGTAGCGTGGCAGTAAGCAGTAGGCAGTGCCGCTGTCGTAGTTTGAGACAGCGTTCTTCAAACTCGCCCCCGTGGGTGAGTTTGAAAGTTGCGTAGTTCGCGCCCAAAATGAACGACACAGGCGCGCAATCCAAATGTCATCAAACTAACATTGGCAAAGGAGAATACAATGGCTGACCAAGAAAAACCCACGCCTTCGGGTGGAGAAGGCGGCGGCGCGCCGAAGCGACCTTTGCAAGCCGCGAAATTGCAAGCCGCGTCCAAAAAGCCCGCTGCGGCTGAAGCCGCCAAGGCTGCCGCGCCCGCAAAAGAAGGCGCGAAACCCGCGTCCGCTCCCGCCAAACCCGTCGTTATGGAAGCGGACGTCGCCGAGATGAAACGCTTTCTGCTCAAACGCACCGAAACCCGCACGACCAAGTGGTTTCAAGTCTTTGACGCAGACAAACTCACGGACGAACAAGTGTTCGGCGGACACCTCGCGCTCTTGGGTTGCTTGGGCATCGTGATGGGCATCTACTACATCTCAGGCATCCAAGTCTTCCCAAATGGCGCCGTCGGGTTCTACGACAACTGGTTCTACCTCACCATTAAGCCCCGAATGGTGTCGCTCGGCATCGACACGTATAGCCCCGAAACCGCCGACTTGATGGAAGCGGCTCGCAAACTCTTGTGGTGGGCGGGCATTCACTTCGCCGTTGGCGCCTTCCTCATCTACGGCGGTTGGAAACACTGGACGAGCGACCTTTCGAACCCGCTCGCGTTCCTTTTCTTCTGGAACAAAGACGCCGCGATTCCGGGCAACTTCCGCGATTTTAGAATGTTCGGAAGCATAATTCCGGGCGGCATTGGCGGACGATCGGCGAAAAACTACGCCGAAGCCCTTGGCGCGCACACGATTTATCAAGCCTTCCTCTTTCTCGCTTGGGGCTTCGTGATGTGGTTCGCGCTCGGCATCACGCCCGAACCCAACTTCCAGAAGATTAACAGCGAAGCGTTCATGTCGTTTGTGTGGGCGGGCGTGTTCTTCGTCTTGGGCTTCTATTGGTGGAACAATCCGCCGCGCGCCGCCGAACACCTCAACGACGACTTGAAGGCGATCTTCTCCGTTCACCTGACCTCGATGGGTTATGTGAACATCGCCCTCGGCATCTTCGCCTTCATCGCCTTCAAGCAAAATCAATTCTTCTATCAACAGCTCAACGATTTGGTGTATTACATTTACGGCGAGCCTTTTAACCGCGTCGGCTTCGACGCAAACGGCAACACCGACCTGTCGAAGGTCGAGTATCCCGAATATCCGCCTTACGCGATTCTGCCCAAGAACGGAGCGACGTTCGGAATGGCTCAAACCGTCATCAACCTGCTCGCGTTCAACCACATCATTTGCGGATTCCTGTATGTGTTCGCGGGCGTGTTCCACGGCGGACAATACCTGCTCAAAATTCAAATGAGCGGTCTCTACAATCAAATCAAGTCCAAGTGGATCGCGCTGGGTCGCAACAAGGAATTCCAAGTCAAGTTCGTCGGCACGATTATGGTGATGTGCTTTACGACGATGATTTCCGTCTATGCCGTCATCTGCTGGAACTCGCTGTGCGAACTGAACATGATGGGCGCGAACATCACGATGAGCTTCTACTGGCTCCGTCCGCTCCCGATGTGGCACTTCCTCTTTGAAGATCCCTCCATCAACGACTGGTGCGCGCTGCATGCCATCGTGGCGGGTTGGCTCTTCGCGTCGGTCGCCACGTCCCGCATCGCGTTCTTCTCGCACACGTCGCCGCTTTGGGAAGACTTGGGCTTGAAAAAGAACTCGTTCTCGTTCCCGTGCATTGGTCCCGTTTATGGCGGCACCTGCGGCGTATCGATTCAAGACCAACTGTGGTTTGCGATTTTGTGGTCGGTCAAGCCGCTCTCGGTGATTGAGTGGTATATCGACGGCGGTTGGCTGGCT
The DNA here is from genome assembly GCA_025055975.1 of Chloroherpetonaceae bacterium. Classification (GTDB taxonomy): domain Bacteria; phylum Bacteroidota; class Chlorobiia; order Chlorobiales; family Thermochlorobacteraceae; genus JANWWM01. Next base: position 111,141 of record JANWWM010000028.1, read on the forward strand.
TCGATGAACTACGGAATGGCGGTCGCGGATTGCAATGCTTGGGACGCCATCGCGGGCTTGAAGCATCACTACACGGGCGGCGTGTTCTACTATATGTGGACCGAAACGCAGATGATCTGGGCAAGCTCGCACCTGACGGTCGTCTTGTTGCTCGGACACCTCGTCTGGTTCATTAGTTTCGCCGTGTGGTTCAAGGACAGAGGCTCGCGTTTGGAAGGCGCGGACATTCAAACGCGCACGATTCGTTGGCTTGGCAAAACCTTGCTCGGACGCGACGTCAAGTTCCGCTTCCCCGTGCTGAACCTTTCGGACTCGAAGTTCGCGGGCACGGTGCTCTATTTCAGCGGAACGTTTATGCTCGTCTGGCTCTACATCGCCAACGGCTTCTATATGACCAAACAACCTGCGCCGCCGCCCGTTAGCCAAGCCGCTTCGCAAGGTGGCGACTTGCTGGCGGAAGTCGTCGGCTATTTGCTCAAACTCATTGGCTAATCCAAAAAAGGAGGAGAGCGGAAAACACGGTTAGGGGGACTTGCGAAAGTCCCCTTTTTTATTGCTACGCTTTTTCAAGCGCGTTCTCGGAAGCCTCTACCCAAGCGGCGAGCGTGATGTCGCCCGCGACATTGACGACCGTGCGGCTCATGTCCAGAATCCTATCCACGCCCAAAATCACGCCGATTCCTTCGGCGGGCACGCCAATCGTTTGAAGCACGAGCACGACGAGCGGCAACGACCCTCCTGGCACCCCCGCCGTTCCAACGCCCGCCAAAACCGACAGCGCCGTCACGACGACTTGCTCGCCAAGCGAAAGGTCAATCCCATAGAACTGCGCCAAAAACAGCGCCGTAACGCCCTCGTAAAGCGCCGTTCCGTTTTGATTCGCCGTCGCGCCCACGGTCAAAATGAAGTTCGCAATGTCTCGATTCACGCCCAATCGCTCCGTCGTTACTCGAATCGACGTGGGCAGAGTCGCGTTGGACGAACTCGTCGAGAACGCCGTCAAAATCACTTCCCAACCGTTCCTGAAGAACTCGATCGGATCGCGCTTCGCCAACAGGCGCAAAATCAAGCCATAAACGACGACGAGATGCGCGCCCAAGGCGAGCATCACGACGAAGACATACTTGCCGAGCGTGGCGATGATTTGAACGCCCAATTGCGACGCGGCGGAGAAGATGAGCGCGGCGACCCCAAACGGCGCGAAGCGCATCGCAAAATCAATCACTTTCATCGTTACGTCGTAAAGCGCTTGCAGCGCTTTCGCAAGCGGCTCGACGCGCTCTTTTTCAAGCGTCGCCATCGCCACGCCAAACGTCAGCGCAAAGAACATAATCGCCAGCAATCCGCCGCCTTGATAGTTCGGGTCGAAAGCGAAGGTCGCATCGACGAAGGGATTGCGCGGAATGAAATCGAGCAACGTTTGAACGGCGGATTTTTTCTGTTCCGCGCTCGTAAGAATCGCGCTCACGCTTTGATTGCTTTGCAACGTCGCCATCAAGGCTTGACGATCGTTCTCGGAAATGCCCGCGCCCGGCTTGAACAAGTTGACGAGCAACACGCCCACGCCCACCCCCAACGCGGTGATGACGACCGTAAAGAGCAACGTTTTCAAGCCGATTCGTCCGATGCGACCCACGTCGCCCAAATCCGCCACGCCCAGCGCGATCGCCGAAAAGACGAGCGGAATGATGACCATAAAAATCAACCTCAAAAAAATTTGCCCGATGGGGTAAGCGACGTTCGCGGCGAGCCACTTGACAACCTCGCTTTGCGGCAGAAACAAATTGACCACAAGCCCCGCCGCAAGTCCCGCGAACAGCCCGATGAAAATTTGCCAGTGAAGAGGCGACGATTTCTTTTGCGACATTTGCGTTCAGCGCGGTTTTTCGTTGAAAGTTGATAGAGAATCGATTTTGCGCACGATGGAAACGTCGGGCGTTTCCGCAAGCAATTCGGAAATGCGTTTGTTCAAAACCGGGTGCGCAAGGTCTTCAATTTCCAACATCGGCGCGAGCACGAACTTTCGGTTCGGAATTTCGGGGTGAGGAATCGTCAAGCCTTCTTGTTGGAGCGCGAGGTCGTCGTAGAAAAGCAAATCCAAATCGATTGGGCGCGGCGACCATCGAGCGTAGCGTTCAGGTCTGCCCAGTTCGCGCTCGATGCGTTTGAGAGCGTTCAGAAGCTCGATGGGCGAAAGTTCGGTGAAGAGTTTGGCGACGGCGTTGAGAAAGTCGTTCTGTTTGGAACAATCGATTGGGGGCGATTCATAGACGCTCGATGCGGCGAGCACGTGCGTCGCTCGCAGTCGCCCGATGCGTCGCAGAGCCTCGTTCAAGAGTTCGAGCCGCTCGCCAAGATTCGAACCAAGACCCACAAACGCGATGCTCATCGCTCGACGACGTAATCGGCTTCGACGTAATCGCACACGCCGCCGACGGGCGGATTGCGCTTGCGCACGCGGATTCGGACGGAATCCAACGCCTGAAAATCGCGCATCAACTCGTCGGCGATGGCTTTGGCGACGGCTTCGATGAGATAGAACTTCTTGCCCGTCAAGGCTTCTTTGATTTTGGCGTAGACTTTTTCGTAGTCGACGGTTTTGGCGAGTTTGTCGGTCGCGCCCGCCTCCGAAAAATCCAGCGCGAGTTCCGCGTCGACTTCGTAGCGCGCGCCAACCTGATGCTCGGCTTGATAAACGCCATGATGCGCGTAAAAGACGGCGTTCATCAAGCGCACGTAGCTTTTTTGTTTCATTGAGATTCGCTAACGGATTTTGCGTTGCTTGCGGGACAAGATTAGCGTATATTTGCCTATCTCTCAAACAGTTCCCCAAAACTCGCAAAGCCCCGTTGAGCGCGAATCTTTGCCAAGTTTGCTTCGACTCGTTCTTTCAGCCTTAAACTTAAACTGATTGGAGACAACCACTATGAAAAACGCATTCATCTTGGGAATCATCGTAGCGTCGCTCGCTTTTGCGTTTGCGACCGAAAGCGCCTGCGCGCAGTTCTACAAAATCATCAACAAGGCGAGCAGCAAAGCTTTGGACGTCAGCGGTTCGAAGCCCGACAACGGCACGGAGATTATTCAGTGGGAATTCAAAAAGAGCAACAATCAGCTCTGGGAATTCGTGCAAGTGGGCAACTTCTTTCAAATCGTCAACAAAGCCACGGGCAAATGCTTGGACGTGGAGGGCTCCAAGCCCGACAACGGCGTGCGCATCATTCAATGGGAGCCCAACAAGGGCAACAATCAACTCTGGGAGTTTCAGCAAGACGAAAAAGGTTTTTACCGCATCATCTCCAAAGCCACGAGCAAAGCTCTGACCGTTGAAGGCAACTCGACCGAAAACGGCGCGAAAATCGTTCAATGGGAAATCAACAACGGCAACAATCAACTCTGGGAAATCGAAGAGGTTTATTGATTATCTTTGCAAGTCGTAGGTAGCCTCCGCGATGGAGGCTTTTTTGTTCGTCGCAAGAAACGTGTAACGTCGTTCAAAAGGCAAAGATTAGACGAAAATGGCTGAGAAGACCATCATTCCGCTTTTTCCGTTGCCGCTCGTGGTGTGTCCGTCGGAGCCTTTGCCGCTTCACATTTTCGAGGAACGCTACAAGGCGATGATCGCGTATTGCCGTTCAGGAATGGAACAAGGGCAAAGCAAGCCGTTTGGCGTGTCGCTCGCTTACAACAACAAATTGTATCAAATCGGCTGCGCGGTGGAACTCGAAGAAATCGTCAACGAATACGCCGATGGGCGTTTGGACATCATCACGACGGGCGTGATGCGCTACAAAATGTTGGAAGTCTACAAAGACAAGCCCTACATGCAAGCCGCCGTCGAGTTTTTCGATGACGACGACGTCGCCATCAATCCATCGCTGCGTCAGCGCGCCATCACGCTTCACTTGAAGCTGATGGAGCTTATCAACGGCGAGACGACCATCGAGGATTACGACAGCGAAGAACGCGCGTCGTTTCGCATCGCGCACAACGCGGGTTTCGACGTGCTTCAAAAGCAAAAGTTGCTTGAAATGACGAGCGAAAACGCGCGCTTGGAGTTCATCATCGAGCATTTTGAGCGCGTCATTCCCGAAATCGAGCGCGCCGAAGAAATCAAGCGTCGCGTGCGTTCCAACGGTCATTTCAAGAACTTGCGCTCAATGGATTTTTAATCCAAATGCCCGCCGCGAATTTTGCCGCCTTTCGCCGCGCCTGCGAAGCCGACGCGCTCGCGCTCGCCATGCTTGAAGACGTCGGACAAGGCGACCTCACCACCGAAGCCATCATTCCGTCCGCGCACGAAAGTCGCGCCGTTTTGCTCGCCAAGTCCGACGGCGTCGTCGCGGGCTTGCGCGTCGCCCGATTGTTGCTTTCGTCGTGGTCGATTCCCATCAAACTTTCGCTACGCAAAAAGGACGGCGAGCGCGTGAAAGCGGGCGACATCATCGGCGAACTTTCGGGGCGCACCAACCTTCTGCTCGTTACGGAGCGCACGCTTCTCAATCTCCTGCAACGCATGTCGGGCATCGCCACGAAAACCGCGATGTTCGTCGAAGCCATCAAAGGCACGAAAGCGAAAATTCTCGACACGCGCAAAACCGCGCCCGGCTTGCGCTATTTTGACAAGGAAGCCGTCAAGTTGGGCGGCGGCGCGAATCATCGCTTCGGGCTATACGATATGATTCTCATCAAGGACAATCACATCGACGCGGCGGGCGGAGTCGGCGTTGCGATCGAGCGCGCCAAAGCGTATCTCAAACGCAAATCGCTCAAGACGAGCATTGAGGTCGAAGTCCGCAACCTCGACGAACTCCGCGAAGCCATCGCGCACAAGCCGAACATCGTCTTGCTCGATAATTTCTCCATCGATGCGCTTGCCGAAGCCGTCAGAGTCGCGCGAAGCCTGAATCCGAGCGTGAAGCTCGAAGCGTCGGGCGGCGTAACGCTCAGCTCGGCGAGAGCCATCGCCGAAACGGGCGTGGATTTCATCTCCGTCGGCGAACTCACGCATAGCGTAACGGCGATGGACATTTCAATGAAACTTCAACCCGCCGCGCGACGCGGCAAACGTTCAATCGTTTTGCGCCAATGAAACGCTCCGCGATTTTTTTCTTTTCGCTTTTCGTCATTTTGGCATCGTCATCCTTTTCGCCAAGTCCGATGAAACCGCGGTTCGCCATCGCCATTCACGGCGGCGCTGGCGCGATTCTCAAATCGCAAATCGCGCCCGAACAAGAAGCGCGCTATCGCCAAGCGCTCGCGCAGGCAGTAGAGAAAGGCTACGCGATCTTGGAGCGCGGCGGCTCAAGCTTGGACGCGGTTCAAGCCGTCGTCGAGACGCTCGAAGACGATTCGCTTTTCAACGCGGGCAAGGGCGCGGTCTTCAACAGCGACGGCAAAATCGAGCTCGATGCCGCGATTATGGACGGCGCGACGCTCAGGGCGGGCGCGGTCGCCGCTTTGCGCCACGTCAAAAATCCGATTCGCTTGGCGAGAGCCGTGATGGAAAAATCCGAGCACGTGTTGCTCATCGGCGACGGCGCGGAGCGATTCGCCAAAGAGCGCGGCATCGAACTCGTCGATGAATCCTACTTCTTCACCGAAGCGCGCTGGCAAGCGCTCCAAAAAGCCAAAGCGCGCGAATCGCTCACGGAAAAAGAAAAGCACGGCACGGTGGGCGCGGTCGCGCTCGACCAGTTCGGCAACTTGGCGGCGGCAACCTCAACGGGCGGAATGACCAACAAAAAATTCGGACGCATCGGCGACAGTCCCATCATTGGCGCGGGGACTTACGCCGACAACGAAACCTGCGCCGTCTCCGCTACGGGACACGGCGAATACTTCATTCGCGCCGTCGTTGCGCACGACATCGCCGCCTTGATGCGCTACAAACGCCTCTCGCTTCAAGAAGCGGCGGAGGAAGTCGTGATGCGAAAACTCGTCAAACTCGGCGGCGTTGGCGGCGTTATCGCCATCGACCGTCACGGCAACATCGCCATGCCCTTCAACTCCGACGGAATGTATCGCGCCTCCAAAGTCGAAGGCGGCAAAACCTTCGTGGCGATTTACAAAGACGAGAAATAGCGCAGATGGGCATCTTGGCTTAACAATCTCCAAGCGAATGAAATTAGTTGAACTCATTATCGACGTTTTGGATCGCTCCGATAAGCCATTGACGCAGGGTGAAATTTTTGATGCGATCCAAAAGCACAGTCGTTACGCGGAATGCGAGGAAATCAAGACTGTCAAAGTGCCCCTGTCCGCAGTCGCAAGATGTTTGACGAAACATTCAAGCGGGGGCAACGCGATTTTCGGGGTTGCCGCTGAAGCGGGGAAAGTCAAACTCAGTCGCAGAAGGTTTTTTCTGAAATCGAAAGAGCTTCCAGAAGTTGCGGTCATTCCCGAATCTTCTCTACATCCGTGCCTAGTAAAGTTTGCGTTTGAACGCTTCAACGCACGTTGCAAGACGATAAACGCTCTCAAAGTCTTGAAGAAAAAAGACAAAATCGGAAAATGGACGAACCCCGACATCGTTGGAATCAATCCCGCGATACTTGCCCTTAATCCGCTTTTTCAAAAAGAAGTCGAAAAACTTGGAATGTTTTCTACGAAAGTCGTTCAGTTTTACAGCTTCGAACTTAAACTCAAGGTCGATAAAAGCAACGTTACCGAATCCTATTTCCAAGCTGTTTCCAATTCAAGTTGGGCGAATCTGGGATATTTGGTCGCAGGGGATTTGGATACCGACCCGTTTTTTCTTTCAAACCTCGCAAGATTGAACAACGGATATGGAATTGGCGTGATAAGGTTAAACTTGGAGAACCCTCTGCGAAGCGAGGTCATCGTGTCGGCGAGAGAAAGAGAAATCGTTGACATTAACTTTATGAACTTTTTGTCCGAAATGAATCAGGACTTTTACAGGTTCGTCGCGGAAACGGGCAAGATCATCGAGACGAAGAAGATCGATCCTGACTTCTTTGACAACATCAATGATTGAGGCTCGCTGAATCTCTCTTGCGCGCTTTTGAAGCGATTTCTTTTGCGAAAAAGATCATCTCGCCCCGTTTAGTCGGCTGCGCTTTCGTCCGTAGGCGAAATAAATCCCCAAGCCAATCGTCAACCAAATCAAGAACCACGACCAGTTGCTAATCTGCGAAATCAAATAGCCGCATGAAAGCAGCGCGCAAACGGGAATGAGCGAGAGCCGATGCTTGAAGGCGAGATAGGCGAGCGCAAGGGTTCCGACGAAGTAAATCGCCATCGGCAAGCGCGAGGCGAGCGCATCGAGAAACGGCGCGTCGTCCAACGCGAAAAACGCTCGCGCCCCGTCGGCATTGAACGCGAAAACGCCACCCCAAATGAACGCGACCAGCGCGGGCGCGATCCACTTGGCGTCGATGTATGGGATTTTGAACTTTCGCTCCGCCGTCGGCGCGTTTTTGTCGAGAACCAACACGCCCCCAGCCACGAGCAAAAAGGCAAAGAGCGTTCCGATGCTCGTCAAATCCGTCACGACGTTCATATCCGCCACGAGCGCGGGAATGCCGACGACCAAACCCGTTACGATGGTCGAGAACGACGGCGTTTTGAACTTTGGGTGAATCGTCGAGAAGGCTTTTGGGAGCAATCCGTCGCGGCTCATCGCCATCCAGATGCGCGGCTGTCCGAGCTGAAACACAAGCAAGACCGACGCGATCGCAACCACGGCGCTGAACGACACCACGCCCGCAATCCACGGCACGTTCACGCCTTCGGGTCCGAACACATACGCGAGCGGGTCGCCCACTTGAAGTTTCTTGTAGCTCGTCATTCCCGTGAGCGCGAGCGCGATCAACACATACAGCGCCGTGCAAATCACGAGCGAGTAAATCATTCCGCGAGGCAAATCGCGTTGCGGGTTCTTGCACTCTTCCGCCGTCGTCGAAATCGCGTCGAAGCCGATGTATGCGAAAAAGACCGACGACACGCCCGCCATCACGCCGCCAAAGCCATTCGGCATAAAGGGCGACCAATTTTCAGGCTTGACGTAGAACGCGCCAACGGCGATGACGAGCAAGATGACGCTGACTTTTAGCGCGACCATCAGGTTCGTCGTCGTCCGCGACTCTTGAATGCCGAGATACACGATCGTCGTGATGACCGCCGTGATGAGAAACGCGGGCAAATCGCAGATGAGTTTAAGCCCGAAAATCGTCGGCGCGTCTTGATAGGCTCTGAACCCCGCAAGCGACGCGGCATAGTTGACGTCGGCTTCGAGGCTTTCGAGCGTCGCGCCGCTATCGAGCATTGCGTTGATTTTTTCCGCCGCGCTTGCCGCCGCAAAGTAGTTCATCGAGAGATAGTCGGGGAAATGAACGCCATAGCCCGCAAGCAATTCGGTGAAGTAATCGCTCCATGAGATTGCGACGACGATGTTGCCGACGGCGTATTCCATAATCAAGCCCCAGCCGATAATCCAGGCGAAGAGTTCGCCGAAGGAAGCGTAGGCGTAGGTGTATGCCGAACCCGAAACGGGAATCATCGAGGCGAATTCGGCATAGCACAGCACGGAAAACCCGCACGCGATCGCCGTGAAGACGAAGAGCAACGTAACGCCCGCTCCGCCCGAATAAGCCGCGTTGCCGATGGTCGAGAAAATCCCCGCGCCCACGATGGCGGCGATGCCGAGCGCCGTGAGGTCAAAAACCGAGAGCGTTCTGTTCAAAATGGGCTTTCGTTCCGCGTCGGCAAGCGCGCCCGCGTTGGCGTCGGAAAGGATTTGTTCGAGAGATTTTTTTCGGAAAAGCGCCTCGTTGAACATTTCGCCGCGTGCCTGTCGATATAGAGTTTGCGCGAAATATCGTGAAAGATTTTGAAACTTGTTTTGGTCGGCAATCGCTTTTGCGCAAGCGAGAAATTCGTATTTTCCGCGCCGCAACGGTTAATCCCAAAACCTCAATGAACGTCGCAGAGAAAGTCTTTGCAAAGGTTTCCGCCGCTCTTCCCCCAAACGAGACGCTCGCGCTCAATGATCTTCTCTCGCTTCCGCTATCGGCGCAAAGCCAAGCGTTTCTTCTCGCCGAACTTGAGTTTTCGGCTCGCGCCTTGATCGCGTCGCTGAAATCGTCGCGTTTCGATTTTCAAGACGATTCGCTCGCGGAAGCGCGCAATCGTTTCGCTCGAGAGGCGGTTAAAACCGCTCGCTTTCAACGCGACGACGCGCTCAAACTTTTGGAGACGGTCATTCGCGCCGAAGCGCGATATTTGGCGCGTCCTCAAAAGGTCTTGAAAGAACTCGTCTTCGCCGACCGCGCCGAGCGCCGCGCCGCCGACGTCAAAGACCGTTTGCGCAGTTTCACGGAATACGATTATCTGCTTCACGTTTTCCATCAATACTTGGAGCGCAAACAACCCGAAACGCTTTCCGCCGAGAAATTCGAGACGGTCATTTCCGAAATCGATTCCAAACTCTGCGCCACATACTCGGTCGAGGAACTGCTGACGCTGTTCAAGCCGCTTTATGATTTTTATCAACGCGGAGACGAAAAAGCCGTCGAGTGCGACGTTCTTCTGGATTTTCTTGGCGAAAAAAGGCTCGCCGACCATGTCAAGCGCGTCGAGCTTGCTCTGCAAAACGACGTCAAAGCGCTCACGCTTGCGGCGCTCAACGAGCTTTTTCTCGCGCCAATGGAGACGCTCTTGCCGAAGCCCGAACCAACGCCCCCAACGCCCGAAGTCGCTTTGCCAAAGCCGAACTTGCAGCCTGCGAGCGCCGCGCCATCCGCCTCCATCGTTGAAACGGCTCCGCCCGCGAGAGACGAAACCAAACCAAGCGCCCCCGAACCCGTCGCTCAACCTGCGCCGCAAACGCCGTTTTCGGAGGTCGCTCTCGCGCCGCCACCGCCCGAAGCGCCGAAAGAAAAAAAGATTCCGCAAATCGATTTCTTCGAGCTCGAAAAACAGCGTCTCCAAGCCAAGCGGCAACAGGAAACTTCCTTGCGCGACGTTCGGTTGCTCATCAGCGAAGACGAGCGCAAACGCTTCGTCAAGCGTTTGTTCAAAGGCAGCGAAGCGGAATACGAAAAAGCCATCGCCGCCATCAACGACAAAAAGACTTGGCGCGAAGCCTCGCTCTACATCGACCACGAAATTTTCTCGCGCTTCAAAGTCGATGAATTTTCCAGCGAAGCCGTCGCGTTTGTCGACATCGTGTTTGAACGCTATCAAAATCGATAACCCCAAATCCCTACGCGCGATATGATTCCAAGAAAACTTCGCTTGAAAAATTTTTTGAGCTACGGCGACGACCCCCAATCGCTCGACTTCGACCAGTTTCACATAGCGGCGATAACGGGCAAAAACGGCGCGGGCAAATCCACGCTCGTCGAAGCGATTCTGTTTTGCCTTTGGGGCAATGGCAGAGGAAACAACGCTGAGCTGATTCGCAAAGGCGCAACGGAAGCCCGCGTCGAGATGGAATTCGAGCTGAAGGGAAACTTGTATCGCGTTGCGCGCTCGCTTTCTCGCGGTAGAAATCAACTCACGCATAAGCTCTCTCTTGGGATTTATGACGCGAGCGAAAAAGAGTATCGCAACATCGGCGGTGGAGGCGTTCAGGAGACGCAAGCGAAGATCGATCGCTTGATTGGCATCTCGCGCGAAACCTTTGCGCATTCCGCGTTCTTCGGGCAAGGCAAAGCCGACGACCTTATCCGAGCCGCGCCCGCTGAACGCCGCAAAATCCTCGCCGAAATTTTGGGTTCGAATCGTTACGACGCTCTCTCCAAAAAAGCTGAGGAAAAAGCCGAAGACTGCAAAAAGGAAATCGCGGCATCCAAGACGCGGATTCAGATCCTTGAACAAGACGTCAGCAACCTTCTCGAACTCCGCGCCGACCTCGAAAGGAAGAAGGCAGAAAGACAACGGTGCGAAGCGCTCGCAAACGAATGCAAAGCCAAGCTTGAAAATTTGAACCAGACGCTCCTCGAGCTGGCGCAGAAAGCCGTGGCGCTCAACGCACTTGACAAGCAAATCGCGTCGCTCGAAGCCGACCATAAACGCGAAACTGATGCCGTTCAGAGGAAAGAGGCGGAAATCCGCGACATTGATTCGCGCCTTTCCAAACGCCCCGAACTTGAACGCAAACAACAGGAAGCGCAAACGCTCAAAGAGGAAATCAGAGCGCTCGACGAAAAGCAACGACAAGCGCAAGAGCTGAAAGACCAAATCGCCCGCCACGAAAACGACTACAATCAACAAAAAGCGCGGCTCGAAGCCGAGAGGAACAGCAAGACCGAAAGAATCGAGTCTCTTTCGAAGCTCATCTCGGAGCGCGATGCCAGATTGAAGCAAAAAAAACATCTGCTCGACAAACATCAATCGCTCCAAGCGCGTCTCGCCGAACTCGCCAAAGAAGTCGCTCGTCTTCCCAAAGTCGAGAGTTCCTTAAACGACGCCAGACAAAACGAAGCGAATCTGAGAGCCGAAATTTCCGCGACGCAATCGCAGATGGAGACTATCAAGGAGAAGGGCATAAAAGCTAAAGACCTTGGCGATGTTTGTCCGCTCTGCCAATCCACGCTTTCCAACGAGCACAAAGAACGAGTGTTGGAGCATTATCGCAATGAGTATCGCGCGCTTCAAAAGCAAGCGGAAGACAGAGCGACTTTGCTCGCCATCGAGGAGGACAAAGTCAGGCGACTGCAAAACGACCTCGATGCGCTCAGAAAAAAGGAGACAGAAAAACATACGGTCGACCTCGACCTAACGCTTGTCATCAACGATTTGAAAACGCTTGAAGGCTTCGAGATGGAACGCCAGCGCTTTGTGGCGGAACGAACCACTCACGAAGAAAACCTAAAGGGGATCGAGGAACGGTTGCTTGCCCTTGCGCCTTTGCGCGACGAAATCCAGTCGCTTAAAGCGCGACTTGACGAAATCGGCTACGACTCGACTCTGCATCAGGGCAAAAAGAAGGCGCTTGAAGGTTACGAAGGCATCGCAGAAACGCTCGCTCGACTTGAAAACGACGAGAGGCGAAAGGAGCAACTGCGAGGCGAAATCGCCGAACATCAAGCGCGCAGGCAATCGCTCTCGCAGAGCATCGCTCAAAATCGCCAGCAAGCCGACTTGCTTCGCCAAGACCTCGAGCGAAAGCCCGATTTGGAGCGCGAACAACGAGAACTCTCGCGTCAAAACGAGGATTTGGACAAGCAACTTCAAGACATCAGGGTACGCATTCAGTCGCTTGAATGCGACATTCAAAGCAAGGAACAGAAGCAGGCGAAGATTGAGGCGTTGAGACAAAAAATCGCGCCCATAGAAGAGAAACAAAAATTGTATGAGATTTTGAAAAAGGCATTTGGCAGAGACGGCATTCAACATCTGCTTCTCGCGGAAGCCGTGCCCGTCATTGAGCGACACGCCAACGAACTGCTCTCGCGCCTAACGAACAATCTTTTTTCGCTCTCCATCAAAACCGAGAATCGGAACGACAGACCGACGCTTGAGATTTTCATCTCCGACGCGATGGGCGAAACGCGCAACTACGAGACGTTTTCAGGCGGGGAGCGTTTCCGCATCGACTTCGCGCTTCGACTCGCGCTTTCCGAATATCTCTCGCAAATGAGCGGCACGCCCGTCAAACTTCTCGTCATTGACGAGGGCTTCGGTTCGCAGGATGAGGAAGGAATTGACATTATGACGGAGGTCATCAAACAGGTTGGCGATCGATTCGAGAAAATTTTGGTCATCTCTCACTTGGAAAAAATGAAAGACGCATTTTCGCCGCGCATCAGCGTCGTGAAAGACCTTCGCAAAGGCTCGCGCTTTGAGGTCATCGACTAAACGTGTATAATTTTGGCGCAGTCTTGGCAAACGGAACTTGCGCAAACGATGCAGAAGGCAAACTTGATTTTTCTGACGGGATTCAGCGCGGCGGGCAAATCCACGATTGGTCCGATTCTCGCCAATTCGCTCGGCTTTGATTTCATTGACATTGATAAGCTCATCGTGGAACGCGAGCAAAAGTCCATCAACGAAATTTTCGCCGAAAAAGGCGAAGCCTACTTCCGCCAACTCGAACAGGAAATTCTCGCTTCCATCGCCGACAAAGAAAATCTCGTCGTTTCGCTTGGCGGCGGCACGCTCGAAAACGACGCGAGTTTCGACATCGTCCGCAATTCGGGCACGATGGTGTATTTGAAATCCGACGTGAACGCGCTCGCTCGTCGCCTCTCGAATAAAGACGACCGCCCGCTACTCAAAGGCGAGAACGGCAGAAGGCTCGCGCCCGACGAAATCAAAAAGCGCATCGAGACGCTGATAAGCCGACGCGAAGAACGCTACGCGCAAGCGCCCATCTCCGTGCAGACCGACCAAACGCCGCTCGGCAAAACCGTCGACAAACTTCAACGCGAAATCGAGCGCTATCTCAAATCGCGTCAGAACTCATAACTCTCGCCTCGATTGAGTTCCGTCGTTTTCGATTCGGTTCAACGCTTGCCCCATCTTCTCGAATCGCATTCGCTCGCGTCGAACGTCGCGTTGCTTTTCGACCGCAATGGGCATCGGCTTTTTTGCGACGAAATTTCTCTTGCGCTCAAACGGGCGAAGATCGCGCATCGCGTCTTCGTCGCGCCCGCGGGCGAATCGGCGAAAAGTTTTCGCGTGGCGGAGCGGCTCTACGGCGAGTTCATCAAGAGCGGCGCGGATAGAAAAACGACGCTCGTCGCCATCGGTGGCGGCGCGATTGGCGACTTAGGCGGATTTTTGGCGGCAAGTTACTTGCGCGGCATTCCGCTCGTTCAAGTTCCCACCACGCTTCTTGCGATGGTCGATAGCGCCATCGGCGGCAAGGTCGCCATCAATCATCCGCTCGGCAAAAATATGATTGGCTTTTTCTACCTGCCCGTCTTCTCGCTCATCGATGGTCGCTTTCTTCAAACGCTTCCGAAACGCGACGTCTATTCGGGGCTTGCGGAAGCCTTGAAATACGCCCTGATTCAAGACGCGCCCTTTCTCGCCGAGTTTGAAACGCGCTTCGAGCGCGTCGCCTCGCTTGAACCTCTGGCGATTGAGCGCGTCATTCGCCGAAGCGTCCGAAACAAACTGCGCGTCGTCAAAGAAGACTTCAACGAAACGACGGGACGGCGCGCCATCTTGAACTTCGGGCATACCTTCGGACACGCCCTCGAAGCCCTAACCCGATACAACGCCTTTCGGCACGGCGAAGCGGTTTTAATCGGAATGCTGTGCGCCTCCGCCCTGTCCAAAAACTTGGGTTTTCTCGACGAAGAATCCTTCGAGCGAATCGTCCGCGTCGTCAAACGCTTTCCGCTTCCGAAGCGGATTTTGAAGCGGCATTTTCTCGACCTCGATGAGCGCGCCATCGAGGCGGCGATGGCAAGCGACAAGAAAAAAGAGCGCGGCGCGATTCGCTTCGTTCTGCTCAAAAAAATCGGCGAAGCGTTTTTGAGCGCCGATCGCGTTCCGTCGAAAGAAATTCATCGCGCAACGCGGGAAGCCAAATCGCTCCTGAAATGAAACGAGAGACGTTCTACAAAATTCGCGCTTGGTTTTTTCGCATCGTGATTTTGCTCATCGTCGTTCAGATTTTCATCGCCATCGGCAAGTGGATTTGGAGTTCGTTTTTCTTTTAGCCTTCGGCGGCGCGTTTGGAACTATCCGCCACCCTGAATTTTCATAACTTCGGCGAGCCAATTTTCGTCAATTCGCGCTTCGTTTGAGCCTTGACGCGCCAGATTCGTTCATATCGTTTGCCGCTCGCGCTTGCGCTCATTTTCGCCTCGTGCGGGCGCGACGACGACAGTTTCATCGGCAAAGCCTATCACGACTTCACGGCGTTTTTCAACGCCTATTACAACGCCCGCGTCGAGTATCAGCGCGGCGTCAAGGCGATCGAAGGCTCGCTCAAATACGACAAAGACGCGCCGCTTGAAATTTTCCCCTCGATTGAAAGCGCCGCGTCGGGACGTCAGTTTTTCGAGCGCGTCGTCAAGAAAGCCTCCATCGTGCTCACGGCTCATCCCGTTAGCAGTCTCGCCGACAACGCCTTGCTGTTGATGGGCAAAGCCTACTACTACCTCAAAAGCCTTGAAGCCGCCGAGCGCAAATTCAAGGAAATCATCACGAACTATCCCGATGGCGACGTCGTCGACGAAGCGACCTTTTGGTATGGCAGAACGCTCGTTCAACTTCAACAAAGCGACGAAGCCAAGTCCGTTTTGGGTTCGGTCATCGCCTCCAAAAAGACGAGCGACGCGGTCAGAGCCGACGCATATTTTTCGCTCGCCGAGCTTGCCATCAAAGAGGAGAAGTTTGAAGAAGCGGCGGACGAAATCGAGCGCGGCTTGCGCCTGACGAAAGACGACAACCTCAAATCGCGCGCCGCCTTCGCGCTCGCCAAGATCTACGACAGGCTCGGACGCTTCCGCGACGCCGCTCGCGCCTACCAAATCGTCATCGATTTAGACCCGCCCGTCTACGAAGTCCGCTACGCCGCCGAACTCAATTACGCCATCGACCTTCGCAAACAGGGCAAAATTCAAGAAGCTGAAAAACGCTTGCAACGCATGCTCGCCGACGACAAAAACTTCGTCAAGTTTGCCGAAATCCGCTACGAACTCGCCGAGTGCTACGTGTTGCAAGACCGCTTGGGCAAAGCCATTGAGCTTTACATCGAGATCATTCGTCGCTCGAAAAAAACCGAGCCTTCCGCGAAGAGTTACTACCAACTCGGCAAAATCAAGCAAGAGATTTCGGCGGATTTCGAAATGGCGAGGGCGTTTTACGACAGCGCGCGAAACGAATTCTCGCAGGGCGAAATCAAGCGACTCTCGGAGGAAGCCTTTGAGCAGATGGACAAAATTTTAAGCCTCTACGACGAGCATAGCGTCATTGACAGCGTGCTCAAACTTGGCGTGCTGAAAGCGCTTCCGAAAGACGCGACGAAAACAGCCGACACGACGGCGACGCCAAAAAAAGACGACGAGACCGCTCCGCTCGCGCGACGTTCTCGCAAGGAATATCGCCGTAGCGTTACGCTCGCGTTGGGCGGAACCGACGCATTTGGCGAAACCACAGGCTCGCAAAGCGAACGACGCCGACGACAACGCTTCTCGCTCGCCGCCGCCCGCGACACCGCAACCTTCGTCAAGTATCACAAGGATCTTTTGGACAGAATGACGAGCATCGGCAACTTTTATCACCTTGCTCTTCCGATGCCCGACTCGGCGATTCTGTGGTATCAACGCGCGTTTCGCTACGCTTTCAACTCGATTTTCGAACTCTCCGACTCCTTGAAGCGTCAGGTCGAGAACGTCAAAGCGCCGCTTCTGTTCGCGCTCGCCGACGTGTATCGCTCCATCAATCAAGACGAGAAAATGGACTCGCTTTATCGCGTCATTCTCGCCTCGTATCCCAACGCGCTCTACGCGAATCGCGTCCGCGAATACTATGGGTTGCCAATCGTCGAGGAAACGCTCAAACCCGACAAAGCCCTCTACTTGCGCGCTTTCGCGTTCATCGACAGCGGTCGATACGACCTTGCGCTCAAAGCGCTTGATTCGCTCTACAAGCAATTTCCGTCGTCCGAGCTTCGTCCGAAAGCCTTGCTTGCAAGCGGATGCTTGCTCTACGAGAAGTTTTCGCGCCCCGATTCCGCGCTCGCGCAATACAAACTTTTAGCCTCGCTTTATCCCGAATCCATTGAGGCGAAATCGATTGAGCCAACGCTTCAAGCCGAAAAAGCCCTGCGCGATTCGCTCGCCGCGCTTGCGGACACGACGCGCAAATCAGCCATGCCGAAAGCGACCGAAACGCCGCCGCAACCGCCGCCGCCAAGCCCCAAGCCTTCTGACGCGCCAATCGAGAAAGGCGACGCGCTCAAACCCGAAGAATCGCCGAGCGAAGAACCGCGCAAAGAATCGGGCGAGACCGACGTCAAGAATTAGCGCGGCGGGCTTTGTTTGTCAGGCTCGGAGCAAATCGCGGGCGATGACGATGCGCTGCACTTCCGACGTGCCTTCGTAAATCTCCGTGATTTTCGCGTCGCGCAAGTAGCGCTCGACTTCATATTCCTGCACGTAGCCGTATCCGCCGTGAATTTGAATCGCCTCCAACGCGGCTTTGACGGCAAGGCGAGACGCGAAAAGTTTTGCCATGCCCGCCTGACGCGAATACTTCATTCCTTGGTCTTTCATCCACGCGGCTTGGAGCGCGAGCAATCGCGCGGCATCGAGTTCCGTCGCCATGTCCGCCAGTTTCATCTGAATGGCTTGGTGCTCGATGATCATTTTGCCGAAGGAGCGTCGCTCTTTGGCGTATTTGAGGGCGCGCTCAAACGAGGCGGCGGCGATGCCCAAGGCTTGCGCGGCGATGCCAATGCGACCGCCATCCAAACTGCGCATCGCAATCTTGAACCCTTCGCCTTCGGGACCAAGCATATTCTCGGCGGGAACGCGGCAATCCGTGAAGCCAATTGAACACGTGTCGCTTGAACGAATGCCGAGTTTCTTTTCCTTCTTCAAAATTTCAAACCCAGGCGTTCCGCGCTCGACGAGGAAGCAAGAAATGCCGTGCGCCTTTTTTTCTTTGTTCGTCATAGCGAAGACGAGATAGACTTCGCTCGTCGTGCCGTTGGTGATCCAGTTCTTCGTGCCGTTGAGAACATAGTGATTGCCATCGCGGACGGCGGTCGTGGTTTGCGCGGTCGCGTCGCTTCCCGCGTTGGGTTCGGAGAGGCAAAACGCGCCGATATACATCTTGCCGTCTTTGACGCCCTTCGCCAGCGGACGCAAGTACTTTTCCTTCTGTTCGGGCGTGCCGTATTCGTTAATGCCCCAGCAGACGAGGGAGTTGTTGACGGACATAATCACGCCGACGGAAGCATCGACTTTGGAAATTTCCTCCATCGCCAAGACATAACTAATCGTATCCATTCCCGCGCCGTCGTATTCGGGCGGAACCATCATTCCGAGGAAGCCAAGCTCGCCAAGTTTGCGGACGATTTCGTAGGGGAACTCTTCCGTTTCGTCGCGCTCGATGGCGTC
This sequence comes from Chloroherpetonaceae bacterium, assembly GCA_025055975.1. Lineage (GTDB taxonomy): Bacteria > Bacteroidota > Chlorobiia > Chlorobiales > Thermochlorobacteraceae > JANWWM01. The sequence continues at coordinate 129,191 of JANWWM010000028.1, forward strand.
TTTGATTTCGTTTTGCGCGAAATCGCGGGCGGCTTGTTGAATCATCAGATGTTCTTCGGTGAGCGTGAAATTCATTGTCGTAGAAATTGAAAGATGAACGAAAACTTCAAGTTTGCTTCGTGAAGATAGACGTTGAGGGCGGAAAGCGAAAACGAAAAAGCCCGCTCGACCGAGCGGACTTTTCAAACTTTGTTGCGGCGAAGCTCATCTTGCGCGCAGGTTCGAGACGCTCGCGCCAAGCGAGAGAATGAGCGCGCCCACGATAACGCCCACGACGATGAAAACGCGCGTTCTGCCGTTGGCTTCCTCTTCGCGTTTGGCGATGAGAGCCTCCGTCGAGTCGCGCAGCGCGAGGGCTTCGCTCAACTTTTCCTCCAAAATCGTGGAGCGGACGACGTGATGCAGCGTTCCCGCTTCGTTTGCCTTCGTTCCGAATTCTTCCAAGAAGGCTTTTTCGGGCTTCATATAGTCGCCTTTCTTTTCGCGCGCTTCCACGAATTCGAGCGCTTTTTTGTAAGTCTTTTCGAGGCTCGTGAGGTAAAGATTGTCTTTCGTGGCGCTGCCGAGCGCGCGCAAGTTGGCGTGATAGCGACGCATCGCTTGCGCGTAGTCCATAATTTCCGCCATCGCGCCAAGCGTGTCGCCAAGAGTTTTGAGTTCGGCGAGCTTCGCGGGCGACGCATATCGCAGAATCGCGGGCGCGACCTTGATGGCGTTGAGCGTGTCTTGTTTCGTGTCGAGTTTCAAATCGTATTTCGCCTTGCGGAAGAAAAACGAGGCGATGTTGAGCGAATCGCGTTTCGTTTCGAGCGGCGCGGCTTTGTAAAGAATGCCCGCGTAAAAGCCTTGTTGCGTGGCGAATCGGATGGAATCGTCTTCGGTTTTGAGTTCTCCCGCCACGAGCGAAACGAGGTTAAAATCGTTCAGGAGATTTTGCGCATCGACGAGATACGCAGGCGCTTCGGGAACGTTGGCGTTATGGCAGTTAGCGCACTGCGCTCCATCGTGCGCGCCGACTTTGTCGTGTCCCCAGTTGGCGATGGCGTGCCCGTTAGGCGAGCCGTGACAACTAATGCAGCCGGGCATATTGTTGGCGGCGTAAGCGGCTTCGTGCGGTCCAGCATGGAAGGCGGCGGCAACGGCGCCGTGACACGTGTTGCACGCTTCTTTGACCGACGAGACTCCCGACGGATAATCGCCGTGATTGCTATGACAGCCGTTGCATGTGGGCGCGCCGACCGCGTTCTTGACGTAAATCGAGTGGGCGTGAACGCTTTGCATATACGCGGCGGTGTGGTCTTCAAAGGACTTGCCCTTCTTTTCGAGCGAGGGCGCGATGTAGGATTCGTTGCTGTGGCAGGAGCCGCACATCGTAGCGATGTTCTTGACGTAGGTTAGAGAAGCGACTTGCGAGCCTTTCATCGCGCCGTGCGCCCCGTGGCAATCGACGCAACTGGCGGATTTGTCGTTGCCTTCCTTGAAGAGCGCGCGTCCGTGCCCGCTCCCCATATATTCCGCCGTGATTCCGACGACGGGCTCTTTGGAGAGACGGTAAGTTTCCATCTTCGCGGGATTTTCGTGGCACGAGCCGCACCATTGAACTTGGTCTTTGCGCGAGGCTTTGCCGATGAACTTCTGCACGTTGCCCTTCGCGTCTTTGAGGTCGACGTGCGCTTGTTTCCAATTTGCCATCGTGATGGACGGGTCGGGATTGCCGCCGTGGCAGCCAACGCAGGAAACGCCCGCGTTGTGATGCGTGTCCATCGCCCAAGTTCCTTCCATCACTTGCGCGTTGCCCGACAGTTGCGAGTGGCACTTGAAACATCCGCTTTCGTCTTTGAGCGCGACGGGTTTGACGTCTTCGGGTTTTGCGCTCGCGGGAAGGTTGTCGCCGAAAGCGAGTTTTTCGCCGAACATCGCGTAGCCAAACGCGCCGAAGAACAATGCGAGAGCGAAGATGGAAAGACGCGCGTGAAGTGCGTTCATTGCTGATTAGCCGATTTGTCAGGTTGAGCGAAGTTGCGTCGATGCGACTTGGGTTGCCCCGCTTTTGCAAACCAACTTGGCTTGCGTTTCCGTTTCAAAGCGGAGCGATTTTGGCGCGAAAGTTAGGCTCGCGGGCGAAATGCGCCAAACGAGCGTCGCCAATCACCGTTCCGAGACCTTCTCCAAAAATTCTTTGGGCGGTCGGGTGGGCTTGCCGCTCTTGCCAACGAAGGCGTGAATCGTGTAGCCCGAAAAAAGTTTCTGACGAGAGACCTTCTCGAAAGCGTCGTAAGCGAGCGTTACGCGCACGTTTTCAAGCTTCTCGATGCGCGTGTGGATTTCGATTTCGTCGTCGTATCGGGCGGGGGCGAAGTAATCCAAGTGCGCGGACACGACGGGAAGCGTTATGCCGAGCGCTTCGAGCGCTTTGTAGGCAAAGCCGCATTCGCGCAGGAGTTCGTTGCGCGCCGCTTCGATGAACTCGAAGTATCGCCCATAATAGACGACGCCCATTTGGTCGGTGTGGGCGTAAATGACGCGGACGACGTGGGTGAAAACGCGAGACGGCATCGGATTCAGCGCGTCAGATAGCCGAGCATCTCCTTGATGATTCGGTCGGCTTCTTCGGCTTTGACCTTCGTGCTGCCGACGGTTTTGTGCCCGCCGCCGCCGTATTTCTTCATCAGTTCCCCGACATTGATGTTCGCGGTTCTGTTGAAGATGTTGTAGCCCACGCCGATGGAGACGTAGCCCGGTCGCTCGCGGTCGTTGGTGATGCGCATCGAAAGGTTCGTCGCCGCTTGGAAGGCATACACGTAGTAGCGATTGCCGTTTGGCAGGTTCTCGTAACTGCGCAGGTCGGTGATGAGCACGTTTTTCTCGATGCGCGAATGGCTCTGGACGGCTTGGCGAAAGAGAAAATCTTGCTCTTTGAACTTGGCGACTTTCTCTTTGACCATCGCGTCGTTCATAATTTCGGGAAGGGTTTTGTCTTTGAGCAAATTGACGAGATGTTGCCAATACGGCTCGTCTTCGTGAAACTTGCCGTCGATGGTCATGGAAAGCAAGAGGTAGCCCGTCGGGTCGAGCACCTCGTTGTAGGTTAGGTCGGCGGAGTCGATTCTGTCGGTTTCGCGCAGCAGCTCGTCGTATTTGACGAGTTGCGGAAATTTCGGAAGGTAGTAATCATAAACGACGCGCGCGGCGGAAGGAGCGGCTTTGAACGCACCCTTGAACTCTTTTGGTCGCACGTTGGCGACGTGGTGATCGAACCACATTCCGCAGCGCTTGTCGTAAGGCAGGTTGGTGATGATGTCGTTGGAGTTTATCTCGACCTCGCCATCTTGAACGAACTTGGGTTCTACGAAACGTATCTTGTCAATGTCCTCCGTGTTTTTGAGAATGACTGCGCAGACGATGCCGTCCAGATCGGCGCGGGTAAGAACATTCCATTTCATTCAGGTTGAGCGTCCTCCGTCGTTTATTGATACTCGTAGTTGAGAACTTGAATTTCGCTCATTGATTTTTCAAGCTCCTCGGTGATGATCATTTCTTGGAAAACTTGCATCAGATTTGGATCCCATTTGTGTTCTTGGGTTTCTTTGCTCATTACTTCCAGGGCTTGCTTGACGTCGTAGGCGCGCTTGTAGGGGCGCACGGTCATCAAGGCGTCGTAGAAGTCCACGATGGCGATGATGCGCGCGGTGATGGGAATGGCGGAGCCTGAAAGTTTGTCGGGATAGCCCGAACCGTCCCAACGCTCTTGGTGTCCGCGAATGATGGGCAGAACGGGCGCGAGCGATTTCAAGGGTTTGCAGATGTTTTCGCCCGCTTCGGGGTGAGTTTTCATAATCTCGTATTCTTCGGGCGTGAGTTTGCCGGGCTTGAGCAAAATCGAGTCGGGAACGACGATTTTGCCGATGTCGTGAATCACGCCGCCCTTGCGCACGGCATCGATTTCGGCTTCGGAGAGACCGATTTTTCGGGCGAGTTTCGTGCCGTAGTCCGCAAGACGATGGCAGTGCCCGTTGGTGTAAGGATCTCTGCCCTCGATTGCCAGCGCCAGCGAGAAGATGACGGTTTCGGCGTTTTCGAGCTGGTCGATGTAGGATTTGGTTTTGAGCAGAGCGCGAACTTTGGTGATGAGCTCGATGCGGTTGAACGGCTTGCCAAGAAAATCATCGACTCCGATTTCGAGGGCGCGCACCTTGTTTTCAAAATCGAAAAGCCCCGTGAGCATAATGACGGGAATCAGGCGCGTGTCGGAGGATTCTTTGAGCTTGGCGACCATATCGTTGCCGTTCATTTTCGGCATCAACATATCCGTGATGATAAGGTCGGGCTTGCGCTTCTGCACTTCATTGAGCGCGTCCAAACCATTGAGGGCGATGCGGACGGCATACCCCTCGCTGCGTAGCGTTTCCTCAAGCAACTTCAAGATGATTTCTTGGTCGTCGACAATGAGGATGTCTGCCAAAGGTTTCGTTTCAGGTCTGTTGTTCATTTGCGTGCGAGCTTTCGTTCTCAAAAGATGTCTCTTGGCGTTGTTTTGCGCGCGCCCTTTGCGCGCTTGCGAGAGGTTGAAATCCCGTCAAGCCGTCGCGTGCTTTTTTTCTTCTTTCTTGTCGTCCTTGTTGCTACTGTGTCCAGGGAAGAACGAGGCGTGCGGGTCAATAACGGTTTTGGCGTGATTGACCGCGATAGCCGCTTCGCCGAAGCCCGTGGCTATCAGTTTGAGTTTCGCGGGGTGCGAGGCGATGTCGCCCGCCGCATACACGCCCTTGATGTTCGTTTCCATCGCGTGATTGACCTTGATGCCGTTGCCCTCGATTTCCAGCCCCCAATCCTTGATGGAGCCGAGGTTCGTGATGAAGCCAAGATTGCATAGCACGGCATCAACCTTGATGCGCTCTTCCTCCTTTGTTTTGTTGTTGAAGATAACGACGTGGTCAATCTTGCCCGTTCCGTTGCTTATCTCGCCGTGAATTTCTTTGAGTTCCCAAAAGGTTCGGATTGGTATGCCCATCGCGCGCACTTTTTTGACGCTATCTTCGTGGGCGACGAACTTGTCGCGTCGGTGAATCAAAAGCATATCGGATTTGTCGCCGAGCGCCATCGCCCAGTCCATCGCCGAGTCGCCCCCGCCGACGACGAGCAACTTTTTGCCGTAGAAAATCGTCGGGTCCTTGACGAAGTAATACAGCCCTTTGCCTTCCCACTTCTCAATGCCTTCGCGCTCCAGCTTGCGCGGCGTAAAAGCGCCAACGCCCGCGGCGATCAAGACCGTCTTGGAATACATCACGCGCCCGTCAGCCGACGTGAGTTTCAGAAGTTCGCCTTCGCGCTCCAGCTTCTCGATCTTCGTGTCGGTGTAAATTTCAGGGTTATACTGCTTGCATTGCTCGTAAAGACTTTTCACCAAGTCTTCGGCAAGCACGGCAGGATAACCTGCCACATCGTAGATGTTTTTTTTGGGGTAAAGCGCGGTCAGTTGCCCGCCAATTTCGGAAAGGCTGTCAACGATTCGGACTTGCATCGAGCGCAGACCCGCGTAGAAAGCGGCGTAAAGCCCCGTCGGTCCTGCGCCTATGATGGTGATGTCGGGCGTTCCAGGAAGCACTACCATACTGATGACGCTTTTTAAGAAGCGAAGATAAAGTTTTCATAAAAAAACGCGAAAGCCGCAGACGCGATTGCTACGGTCGCATCGGTCGCCTTCAAAGCGTTTGCAACGCTTGAAGCACCTCCTCGGCGTGCGTTTCGGGCTTCACTTTGGCAAAGACGCGCGCGATTTTTCCTTCCTCGTCAATGATGTAGGTAACGCGATTCGTGCCCATATACTCTTTGCCCATAAATTTTTTCTTCGCCCAAACGCCGTAATCCCGCACGATTTTCTTTTCCGCATCGGCGAGCAAGCGAAATGGCAAGTTGTATTTCTCGGCGAACTTCTTGTGCTTCTTCTCGTCATCGACGCTCACGCCGAGCACTTCAACATTGAGCTTTTGAAACTTCGAGAAATGGTCGCGGAAGGCGCAAGCTTCTTTCGCGCATCCTGGCGTATCGTCTTTCGGGTAGAAGTAGAGCACGACTTTTTTGCCTTTGAAATCGGAAAGCGAAACGGGCTTGCCATCTTGGTCAATGGTTTTGAACGCAGGGGCTTTTGAACCTTGTTCCAAAAGCGACATTTGCCAGAGATGTTTTGGGTTGATGAGGTTGCCAAGTTCGAAGATGCGATTTTCTTCGCGTTTGGTCAAGCCTTCGACGCGGTCAGTTCAGAGCGCGCCAAAGCGCAGGAATCGTAAGGAACGACAGCGCGGTGCTTGCGGCGATGTTCTGCGCCAAAAGTTCGGAATCGAGTTTGAATTTGTCGGCGATGACCATCGTGAGAACCATCGTAGGCATCGCGGCTTCGAGAACGGTTGCGGCGAATGCCTTTCCCGAAAGCCCCAACGACTGCGCGACCAAATAAGCCACCGTAGGGGAGAAAAGAAGTTTCAAAACGAGCGCGGGCAGAATCCAAGCGAGAGTTTTCGGCGAAGAAATCCGCAGGGCTAATCCGACCGAGAAAATCATCACGGGGGCGACCGCGCTTCCCGCAAGTTTGCATGCGCTCAAAAGGACTTCGGGCACGGGCGCGCGGAGCGCGTTCAAAAGCACGCCCAACATCGCCGCCCAAAGCGGAGGCAGTTTGGCGATGGAAAGCAGCGACGAAGTCAGGTCGGTCTTGTAATTCGATTCGCCGCAGAGCGCGCCGATGCTCGCCCCAAGCGTCAAAAGCAAAGGCGTAATCGCCAAAAGGTCGTAGAGAATCGGAACGCGAGCGTAGTCTTCGCCCACGAGAAGCGTAACGGTGGGCAATCCCAAGTAGGTGGCGTTGCTCCATGCCGCGCCGAGCAGGAGCGCGCCCATCGCCGCTTTCGAGAATCTTCCCTTCGAGAGTTCGAACAAGGCGCGGTAAACGAGCCACGCCGCGCCGAGCGTCGCAAGGCACGTCAGCGCGGAAACCGTCGGCACGATCCAAAGCTCCGCGTTTAGCGGCGCAGAGTAGAGCACGTGAAACGACAAGGCGGGCAGAAACACGTTCAGCACGATGGCGCTGATCGCGGAGCGAATCGCCGAGCGATCGGGCAAGCTCGGAAAAAATTGCCAGAGCGCGCCGACGCTCATCAGCGTCAAAAACGCGCCGAAGGTGGTTTCCATCACAAATCGCGTCGCTTGAAGAGAAAATACGTCGCGCTAATCGTGAGGGCGACGTAGAGAAACGCGAGCGAGAACGCCGACGGCGTTTCCAGTCGCGGCAGTTGCCCATAGACCGCGTCGGGAACGCTCTCTCCTGCCGCTTCGGACCGCTGGATTTGCCACTGAAATTGTTGCAACAACTCCGCATCGAAGCGAAACGGATTGACGAGGTCGTCAAAGACTTTCGTCGGCAAAAACTTGACCAACGGTTTGAGCGTCGGGGACAGTTGGAGCAATCCGCCCGCCAAGCCTTCCAAGACGAGATAGAGCACGTAGAACGCGATCGCGCTTCCCGACGAGCGCGTCAGAAACGCGAGGAACAGCCCCAAGAACCCATATCCCAACAGCGCGGCAAAGTAAGCGCAGAACAGAAAAAACTCTTTCGCGCCAATCAAGGCTTTCTCGCCATCGCTTTTCGCGCCAAGATTGAACAGCGCGCTGAGCGATAGCGCGAGCAGAAAATAAACGAGCGCGAGCGCGAGCGCGACGAAAACTTTGCCCGCCACGAATTCCTCTTTGGAAAGCCCGTCAATGACGTTCTGCCGAGCGGTTTTGTGCGCGAACTCGCCCGCCGCAAGCAAAATGAGGGAAATCGGAACGAAGACGACCTGCAAACTCTTGAACTGCGAGAGCAATTTCTCCCAATCGCGCGGCAACTGCGTCGCCGCAACTTCTTGCCCATTGACGACGACCGTGCCGTAGAAGTTGAACGTCAGAATCAAACTGCCAAAAAACGCAAACAGGAAAAGCGACGCCCAGAACGACGCGGCGCGCGACGTTTTCAGATACTCTATGTAGAGCAGCGCGTTGAGATTCATTCGGAACGCTATCGGAACAAGGCTTTGATGCTCCCCCACGTGCGTCGCGTGGCGGAGGTTTGAAACGCGACTTGCGTTCGGACTTCAATCGCGCCGCTGGCGGTGATCATCTTCAAGATGTAGGTTAAGCGTTGCGACGCGAGCGGCGTTGGCGGTTCGTTTGGATTGAGGTTGCGATTGAAACCGCCAACCGACATATCGACGTATTCATAGTTTCGATTGTTCCCCTGCGGCGAAATCGCGGCGAGAAAAGCGGGCGCGTTGCCGTCGATTTGGCGATGCAGTTCGTAGCGAATCAAAGCGGCTTCGTTCTGCGACGTCCAACGCACATAAACGCGATCGTTGTCGGGAATCGCCACGAAACTCGCTACGATGTTCGAAGCCAACAGCGCGACGGGCGCGAGCGTCATCAGCAGAGCGATCAAAGTTTTTCGTTGCATTGAGCGAACTTGTTGAACGTTGGCGGAATTTAAGAAAAACCTTCGCCCAAACCCAACTTGCGAGCGCGTTGGCGGGGCTTGGAAGAGCATTGCCTTTGGGTTTGGTTTTCGCGTATCTTCGCGCGTTTCAACGTTCCGCCAATGCGACTTTCATTCACGCTCTTTTGGCTTTGCGTCGGCGCGCCGATCGTGGCGCAAGAGACGGGCTTGACGTTTTTGCGCATCGGGACGACGGCGCGCGAACAAGCGATGGCAAACGTCGGCGTTGCGTCCGCGTCGGGAGCGGCGGCAAACTATTACAACCCCGCTTTGCTCAACGATGGCGAAACTTCGTCGTCGCTTCTCTTCTCGCAAAACCTCTACGTTCTCGACACATATGGCAGTTTCGTCGCCGCAAGGTTCAAGGGCGACGCATCGTCGTGGGGGGTTGCGCTCACGTGGCTTTCGGTGCGCGACATTCCCATCAGAACTCGCGCCACGACCGAGCCTGACGGATTTTTCGACGCGCAAAACGCCGCGCTCGCCTTTTCTTACGCTCGTCCTTTGAGCAAACGCCTTTCGCTCGCCATTGCGGGAAAAATTCTCTACGAAAAACTCTTCATCGACGAGGCAAGCGGTTACGCGGCGGATTTTTCCGCCGTCTATCGCTTTGAGAAAAGCCCGCTCGCGCTTGCCGCCGCCATTCAGAACGTCGGCGCGATGAACGCGCTTGGCTCCAAAGCGAGCAAATTGCCCGCGACGCTTCGCGCAGGCGCGGCGTATCCGCTTCAACTCTCGTCGCTTGGCGGCGCGCTTTTGCTCGAAGGCAACATCGAAAGCGTCTTTTCGGGCAAAACCTTCTTCAACGTCGGAGGCGAATTCGAGTTTCGCAATCAGTTTTGGATTCGCTTTGGCTACGCGCTCGGAAACGACGCTCGCAACTTTTCGGGCGGCGTTGGCGCGCGATATGCCAATTTCGTTTTCGACTACGCCTTCATTCCGTTTTCAAACGAACTCGGAACGGCGAATCTCTTGACGCTGCAAGTCTCTTACTGAACCCAAATGAAACGCTTTTTGCTTCTTTCGCTTGCGCTCGGCGCTTGCAATCAAGAAGAAATCGAGCGTCTCAGGCTCGATAGCGCGCAAAAGCAAGCCGCGATTGATTCGCTCAAACGCGAATACGACAAGCTCAACAAATTCAAAAGCGACGTGATTCGTGATTTCGGCGAATCCGCCAGCAAACTTCAAGAGCGATTGGAAGAAAATCGTCGCCTCGAATCCGAACTCAATCGCGCTCAACAAACGATCGCGGAACGCAATCAGCGCATCGATAGTCTGCTCAACGTCGTTAGCCTGCGCGATGGAGAGATTCAATCGCTTCAACGCGAAGTCAGTCGGCAGGAATCGCTCATCAAACAGCAAGAGAATCTCATCAAGCAACAGCAAACGCAGCTGAAGCAAAAAGACGACGTCGCCGAATCGCTCAATCAAGCCGTCGCCTCGCGCGACGCGACGATTCGCTCGCTCAATCAAACCATCTCGCAACGCGACGCGACCATTCAAAAACTCAACGCTCGAATCGCCGAACAAGACCAAACCATTCAATCTTTGCAAAAGCCGCCTTCCAAAGAGAAGGAATGAGTCGCCTAAAAATCGCGGCGAATTTTCCAAACGTTTTTTTCGCAACGTTTTCGCTAAAATTCGCCGTTTTTCAACTACGGAAACATCGCCAACCTTTAACGCAATTCGTCAATGAGCATCAGCGCGCCCAATAAAACCGTCGTTCTCACGCAGGTCATCAAGCGCGATAAGACCGTCGTGCCCTTCAATCAAAGCAAAATCACCAACGCCATCTTCAAGGCGGGACAAGCCACTGGAGAATTTGGCGCAGAAGTCGCCCAACATCTCTCCGATGAGGTCGTCAAAATCCTCGAGCAAAAGTTCGAGAATGAACCGCCCACCGTTGAGCAAATTCAAGACATCGTTGAAACCGTGCTCATCAAGGAAAATTGGGCGAAGACGGCAAAAGCC
>JANWWM010000057.1 GCA_025055975.1 Chloroherpetonaceae bacterium
ATCAACGACATAGATGTAGTAAATCATCTTCTTTGACGGCGCGTCTTGACGCACTTTCGCAATCGCTTCGGCGCAGGTCATGGATTCAAAGACGGTCGCGTAATCGAGCGACATAATGCCGCCTGCCGTGTCGGGCGGATATGCGCTCAAACGCAGAATCGACTCGCGCACCGACTTGGAGAGAAACGGCAAAATTTCCGCCTGCGACTTCTTCGGCAAGTATTGAAAGAAATCCACCTGCGATTGCGTCGGCATTTGCTCAAAGACGCTGGCAAACGCTTTGCGGCTCATCGCCCGAAAGAGCGAGAGTTGCGCCGTGATGGGCAAATCCGCCAGTATCAACGCTTGTCTATCCAGCGGAAATTGATTGAGGACATCGATGCGGTCGTAATCGCTGTCCAACTTTTGAATCATCTCCGCCACTTCAATGACTGGCATTTTTTTGAGGACGGACGAGTATTCCATCAAGCGTTCTTTGAGGTCGCCTTCGGTCGTGAAGAAATTTTGCGTGGTCATTTCGCGTCCTCCTTTTCAAAGGTTGAAGTTTCGGTTGCTTGACCTCGCCCCTAACCCCTCTCCTTTTGAAGGAGAGGGGAACAATTCCGACGCAGTCGGAATGAGGGGTGAGGTATAGTCCCTTGCACGGAAAGGCAATTAGGACAACACTTCAGTCGCTCTGCTGTCCGTTCACTTCCCAGCTGACGCTGGTTACGCCGCGCTCGAGCGTGATTTTGCCCGCAAGTCTTTCAAGCACATTGTCGTGATTGCCCGTTGAAAGAATTTCGGCTTCAATGTGCGCCACGTTGGGCGCGCCGTTGTCGGAACTTTTGAGCGCGCGCAGTTTCAAGTGGTCATCGTCGCGTATGGCATCGACAATCAGCGCGCGCACGCGATTTTCCACGTCTTCTTTGCAATCGGCTTTCAAGCGATAGGTTACAAGTTCGCTTTCTTCTTTTTGGAAGGGCAAGCGATTGATGCGATTGCCAATCGGGCGCAAGAGCAAATGCGCAAGCGTGATGGCGAGTGCCGTAATGGTGGCTTGCCAATAAAGCCCGCACCCTGCAAGCGAGCCGACGGCAGCCGAGCACCAAATCGTGGCGGCGGTGTTGAGACCTTGAATGTTGACGCCGTTGCGCAGAATCACGCCTGCGCCGAGAAAGCCGATGCCCGTCACGATTTGTCCCGCCACGCGCGAAGGGTCGCCTGCGCTATCTGTGAGCGAGAGCGAAAGCAAGATGAACGCCGCCGAACCGAGCGAGACGAGCGTATTGGTGCGCAAGCCCGCTTGCTTTTGTCGCCATTGACGCTCCAAGCCGACGAGCGCGCCCAGACCAATCGCCAAGAGCAGTCGCAAGGTGAAATCCAGAATGGTCATCGCGCCCTCCTTTCTTCGCTTGAGTTGCGCAAAGGTAAACGGTTCGC
>JANWWM010000037.1 GCA_025055975.1 Chloroherpetonaceae bacterium
CCGTTTCCGCTTTGGCTGACCGAAGGCTTGGCGGAGTATGTCGCTGACGCGGAATACCGCTGGAACGAAGTAACGAGCAATCCCAAGTCGCTCGCCGAAGAACGCTCGCCCGAACAAGGCGACTACTCTTCGTATTGGCGCGGCTACACGGCGATGAGGTTCCTAAGCGAAACCCAAGGCAGAGAGATGATTCCAACCGTTACAAACACTGCCTACCGCACGAGCATTGATTCGCTTTTCCTTAAAGCCGCAGGACTTTCGCTTCCGCAACTAGACGCAGAGTGGAAAGCGTTTCTTGCATCGAAGCGAAAAAGTCGTATATTCCCGTGAAAACGGCATCAACCTCAAACTGCTGTGCCGATGAAACGCGGACTGCTTTGCTTCTGCCTCACGCTGTCCCTGTCGCTTCAAGCGCAAACGAAAGGCGAGTTTGAAGAATTGAAACGCCGTTACAACCTTGCGGCGCAGCATACGGATTTCGTCATAATGGTTGATTTCTCCGGCTCGATGAAGCGCGGCAATGCGTATCAGCATCTTTACAACGTGCTTGCTGACCTTGTCGACGCAATCCCTGACGGCGATTACCTCTCGATTCAAGGCTTCAGTTCGGACATCATTCGCAATCCCGCAGGCAGACCCGTGATTCTCAATCGCGGCAATCGTGAAGCCTTGAAGCAGAAGATTCGCGCAATGCCCGTCCCACAAGGCTACACCGACATTGGCAGAGCGATTGAACTGTGCAACGAAGAACTCAATCGTCCCGAAGCCAATACGCTGCAATTTTTGCTCTTCATCACCGACGGCAAGCACGATGCGCTCCCGAACAGTCCCTATTACCGCAAAACGAGCGGCAAGGAGTGGGACAAACTCCGCGAGCAGGCAGAACTCACGCTGTACAGGCAGGGCAGAAAACTGCGCGTCGTGGCGTTGGCGCTCACAGGCGCAGAAGATGCGCCTATTCCCGATACCAAGCTCCTTCAACAAGTTTATCGCAATGTGCAACTCGAGGAAGTCGGTCAAGCCGATGTGCCAAGCCTCAAGCTCTGGTTCAATCGGTTGCAGCGCGAAATCGAGCGCGAAAAACTCAAAGCGTTGGCGCTCACCGATTTGCAAAAGCCTTTTGAATGCAAACTGCCTGACACAATTTTTGTGCGCGAGTTTTCGGGCAAAACGACAAGACTTTCTTACCCGCTTCGCTTGCAAAGCAATGCTGAAGGGCTGGATTTCATTGTTAAGGAAGTGAAATACATCGGCAAGTATGAAGAAGAGAACTTGACGGTAGAATTCAAGGCGAACATCAATCAAGCCAAACCGCTACGCTTTGCGCCGAAAGCGGCAGATTCCTCGCTCACGCTGTCGGTAGCGGATTTCCCCTTGCACGAATCCTTCATTTCAAAAGAGTTTTTGGACAAACTGCAAGGCAATCTGGAAATTACGGCTGACCTTGAACCCGCGTCAGAACTGGCAAAGCTCGGCATTAAGCCTGAGAATTTTACTGTGCGAATTCCCATCATGCTTTCCGTGAAAGAAACGATTGGCTTTCCGCTCTGGCTGATTGCGCTTGTGGGAATCGTGGTAGCGGGCGGCGTTGCGGGCGCAGGCGCTTGGACATATAGCACATTCATCAAGCCTGAATACATCAACGCGAAGTTTGAAATCACCTTGAATGGCGGCGGCATTCCGCGCACGGTTCAACTGCGAGCGCACAACAAAAAAGACAGTCTCAAAATTGGCGGCGAAGGCGCAGGCGAGGCGCGCATCGATGGCGTTGACGTGCCAACGGTCGAGTTTTTCACGGAGAAAGGATTGCAACGCGGCTTGTATGCGAGAATGAAAAACGGCGCAGGCACGCTGATTCGAAAAGAGGGAAACAAGGAAAGACAAATGGCTTTGCAACGCACCGCCCAAAAGGTGGTGAAGAATCGAACAAGAGTCGAGACGAGTCATTTCACCGTTGAAGTCAAAACCTGATAACCCTAAATCTATCGAACCATGAAACCCGCTCTCTATGTCGGACTTGGTGGCGCAGGCACTTGGACAGTCGCCAAAATCAAAAAACGCATTCTCGAGCGTGAAAGAGAAACAGGCATCAAATTTCCTAACGCCTACCTCGTAATGGATACCGACGATGGCACGATTTCAAACGTGAAAAAGGATCTCGGCTATGATATCTTGAACGATGTAACCGAAGCGGTTATCTACGGGAAAGTCTGCAATCCGCGCCGCGAATACGAGCAGATGTTGAAATATCAACGCACGAACAATTCGCACGTTGGCTCTGCCTATCGCAGCATGGCAAAGTGGATCGATGACGAAGTGGCACGCAAATTTCCCGATCAGTCACTTCAGAAAGGCGCATCAGCTGAGCGCCAGAAGGGTAGAGTAGGCGGATTGACATCGGCAAGAGAAATTATGAACAAACTGCGCGACCGAATGAAAGTCGCCACGCAATTAATGCTTGAATACTTGCAGAGAAATCCACAAGGTGAGACGGCTGATTTTTCGTTTCCAATTTACCTCATCAGCAGCTGTCTGGGCGGTTCAGGAAGCAGTATGTTTCTGGACATGTGCAAAATGATTAGCATCGTTTATCGTGATGTCGTAGCGCAAGACAGAGGCGGAGGGGAAGCTGATATTCAGCCTATCATCTACTTACCCGACCCGTATCTGGAAAAGTACGCGCGCGGCAACGAGGCGATTCTTTATCGCTACATGGCTAACGCTTTTGCATTTTTCGCCGAGCTCGATTTCTTTTTTTACGACCGCTACTTTGCAGGGCATGTGCCGGGTCAAGAAGGCAAACGCATTTACGAACTGTATCTCGATAGCGAGGAAAATTATTTCAAAACAACGCAAAACCTAAGCTGGCAACCCTTCAAAGCGGCAAAGTTGGTGGATTCACAACTCTTAGGCGCGCAGCTCCAAGATATTGGGCAAATGTATGACCTCGTCTCTGAAATGATGGCGCAGCTGGCGACGACACCCGTTGCTTACAATGCTATTCAATCCAAGTTCGATAACCAGAAAGGACAAATCGGCATACATCCCAGTTTGGATACGCAAACGGGAATGAAGCTCGCGCGCGCCTACGCCGTGATGGGCTATCGCGTCTTGGAATTTCCCAAAGAGCCGATGCGCAAATACTTTCTCTATCGCTTTCTTGCGGAATCCTTCGAGGGACTGATTGGCAAAAGCTACGACCAAATTGAAGGCGCGGCGTTTAGGGAGAGCGAAGTGCGCGCCAAACTGGAGCAGTTGGAACGCTTTATCTACGCTGAACTGGCAAGCAAAGCCGATGTGCTGGAAATCGGCGCAAATAAAGTTCCGCACAACTTTGAGACGGCTATTCGTGCCGCCATCAAGCCCTTCACGGAAAAATTCACGACAGAGAGATTCTGGACAGAAAAAGCGTTGGAAAAAGGCGAAGAAGATTTTGACAAAAAGAAAGTGAGTGACTCAGAGCTTTCGGAGCACCTCAAAGAAGCCAAAGACATCGTGCGCAAGTTCCGCACCTATTGCAACGACCGCATTCTCGAAGGCACGGACGAAAACTCCCGACAAGGCATTATTGCGGCTCTTGATAATGAACTGCAACGCATTTTCATTGACGCTGTGATGACATTTGGCGTCAATTATGCCAGTCGTTTGCTGGAACGCCTTGATGCATCGTTGGAATTGAAGCTCACTAAGGCTATCACGGCGCTGCAGGAAACCAAAGCCGAGCAAGAACGCAAAAACGCCGAAATTGCAACGCTGAAAGACGAGGCATTGAAAGAAGTTGAAAAAACCTTTGGCGGCAAGTGGAAAGAAAAGTTGCAAGACTACCACGCCGCTATTATGAATCTCCTCGAGCTTGCTGAGCGAGAGTATCTTTTGGAAGCGCGCATCAAGTTGCTCGAGTATCTCTGCAAAGGCGAAGATGGTCTCTTGGACAAATACGAGCGCACTGCGCTCTCGCTAGCGAAACTGTTTTCCTCCTACTACCAAGGCGACGCGAACCGCGAGGGCTTCAAGCGCCAGTTTGAAAATCAGTTGCTCAAAGAGTTCAAAGAAACCGCGTCGCTGCTGACGGTGCAATACTTGCCCAACATCAGCGAGTATGTAACCGACACGGGCGAATGGAAAGATGAAATGTTGCTCTCAAAACTATACGAGCGATTTGTGGCATTAGAAAAAAGACCGGGCGAGTCACGCAAAGCGCCCGTGCGCTATTTCTCCGATGAACTGCCCAGCGCGGAACAGCGCGACGTGCCCAAAGACCGCTTGCCCAGCCTTGCAAAGCGCTTGCGAGAGATTTTGAGTCGCTTCGGCGAAGAAAATTTCAGCCAACTTGGTCGCCCAGAAGTGGAAATGTCGAGGCAGGAAAAATTGATGGAAGAGTGGATTGAGCTTTCAAAAGCAGCCGTAGAAGAATGGATGGCGCTTGATAGCAAGGTTACAAACGAGATTCAAATGCCGCTAATTGAACGCTTTAATGCACTCTCGCAAGAAGAGCAGCAGAAAGCTTCACGGCTTTTTACGATGTTTCTTCAACCGCTTTGCCCGCAAAATCGAATGAACGATACGCCTAATCGCGTTGTCGTAGTTGCCTCTGATAACAAAGCCTTCGCGGAGCGAATCTATCCCAATACGAGTACGGTGGAGTATCCGCAAGACCCAACGCTCAAAAACAAAGTCGTCGGGTTCATTCTGGAATCAGGCTTTACGCGCGACGATTTTCGGCAAATCACGGCGCTGCATGGCATCTACGAAAAACACCGTGAAGAATACCGCCCGCATCTCTGGAAAGTCGCTAACGAATTTGGCATCAAAGGCTTGATGGGCGACTTCTCCCAAAACTTTGCGCTCGATTGGGTCTGCGATGCGCTGATATACAACTTTCTTGTCTCAAAGCTCACGCCAGAACAAAAAGCAGACATCTTTTTCAAGGATTCAAAAACGGGCGAAGACGAAGCCGTCGAGCGCGGACCGATTCACATTATGTTCGATAAAGGGCGAAACCTTTACCAAGTGTTCTACCTTGCGCAAGCGGAAGAGAAAAACGGCAAAATGCTCCTTCGCAAAAAGTTTTATCAGCCGCTAACCGAACCAAAAACATTTGTCGACTACGATGAGCTACTTGAGCGAGCGCGCAAGGCGCGGCTTGACCAAAAAATTCTCACGCGCTATCAAGACGGGTTCGCCGACCTTATGCGGCACGGGCATTTCCGCGCAAATGACGTTCACGAATGGGTGGAAAAAGACTATCGAGAGGACGTGCTTGCCCAACGCATCAGGGATTTTCGCTCAAAAGACGAAAAAGCGCAAGTCGATGCAGTCACAAAGATTAGCAACCACATTCACGAGCGATTGGAAAAACTTTTCCCGAAGGTCGCCGCAAGCGTTGATAGCGAAGATGTGGTCGTAACGGGATAGAAGAGACGTCAAATCAGAACCGACGATGACGAATGAACGAGCGCGCGCTCATAAACCCGATTCAACTGTGCTTTATCAATGCGCCCGCGCTGTATGAGCGTTTTGTGGCAAAGTTGAACGCTTTGGATCCTCTTTATCACGAAGCGCGACTCGCTCATTTGCATTTCAGCGTCCCGCCCAATCCCGTCGCAAAGCCAACTCGCGCGCAACGGCGCAATCACTTTTGGGAAATCTTTTGCGCGCCGAATCCCGAAACCGACCGTTGCGCTTTCGTGAGCGAACTGCACGAAAAAGTCAAGCGGCAGCAAGCGGAGATTCGCAGAACGGGATTGCCCGTCGATAACGCCGTCGTCTATCTTTTCATCATCGGGCGACTGGATGACCTCGATACGCTGTCAGTGGCGCACCTTTTGCCGCGATACATCTCCGAGAACCGATGGAACATCTGGGGCAACGCGCAAATTGAATACGCCTCCATCGGACTGTTCTACCTCCCAAACTCCGCTTCGCTCACGAATGAACAGCGCGCCGCAATGTTTGCTTTCTGGGGAGAAACCAGAGCTTTGCACAGAAAGAATGAGCCAAGCGTCGGTTTCAAAAAAATGATGCTTCTTTCCGACAGCAACACGTCCCGACATCACCGATTCTCCTACGCCGAACTCGGCGAGAGCGATCTGGAAGACCTCGTGATAGAAACGCTCTTGGGCTTGACCGCTTCGCCTGATGCATTGCGCGAAGTGACGGCAAAACAAAGCGAAAAAGCGAGCTTGGACGATGAAACGATGTCGATAGGCACGTGCACGCTGGCGATGGAAAGCCGTTTCAAAGAAGAAATGGTATATGCCGATTTTGCGCGCGCCTTTCTTCAGGCTTATGCCAACGCAAGCGAAAAACTTCTCGACGATGATGACGCCAAAGTCAAAGCAAAAGAATTTGCGACCACGCTCCCGATTGAACCCGAAGAACTTGCCCTGAAACTCCTCTCCACAGGCAAAGGCGAAGCGAACATCTTGCAACGCTTGAAATTCAACTGGGAGAATTTGCGCCCGCCGAACCTCAGCCCGTTCAATCTTTTCACGGAAGAATGGCTCACGGCGTTTATCCCGACGCTTCAAAAATTGCCTGCGCGTCTGAAAATCGCCGCCGAAAATTTGCTCACGCTCGGCTTAATGAATTTCCGCTACGCGCTCGGCGAGAAAGAAAAGGCGTTGAAACAACTTTTAGAAAAAGAGATTGCGCGCATCGCCGATGACCTGATGCGAAACCCTAATGCGAATCATCTCTCGCCCACGCAAACGCTGCGCACACTGAACTATCTCTTGGAGGAAGTTCAAAATCGCGCTAATCAATTTCGCGCAAAGGTTGCCGACATAAAAGCGTTTCAGAATCTCTCGTTTCTTTCCACGAGAGACGAAAACGAACTCTACGCTTCAAGCGAATGGCAAGAAGAAAGCGAGAGCGACGCAACGAAAGAAAAAATAGACGAGCATTTTGAGCGATTGCGCGATGCGATTGAGCGATTCCCCGTGCCGCTGGCGTTTTGGAGCAGATATTTTTCGCTTGCGCTCGTGGGTGGCTACTTGGGCGAATACATTTTAAGCGCGATTCCAACTTTGGCGCTGAACATCTGGATTCAAACGGTTACGGGCTTGCCGTTTGTGGTTGTCTTTGTTGCCGCATTGCTCTTTGGGCTATTGCGTTATCACCGCGCGCGAATGAACGTGTTTCATCATCGCAATCTCTATGTGGCGCTCGTGGAAAAAGCCGCTCGATGCGAAGCGAAAAAATATCTTCGAGAAGCAATTGAGGAATGTTACCAATTCGCCGTGAAAAAATTGAAATCTGAAATCGAGAGCGTAAGCAAGTTGCTTGAACATCTCAAACAGGCTTCCGCGTTAGAGTTTCGCTCGACGTTCAAAGAAGAAACGCTTTTTCATCGCTCCATCTGGGGAAAAATTCCAACCGTGCAAGATGCGTTAAGCCTTTCGCTCAATGGCGCGCCCGAATTGGAAAAACCGATAATGGACGCTCCGCCCAAACTCACGATTGCCAAAACGGGCAGGGAACTTTCCGAAATAATGGAGAGCGAGCGGCAAGATGAGTTAAAATCGCTTCTCAATCAGTTCGCCAAACTTTCTTTCGCGGACGATGAGTTGCGAGGCGCCTTTGAGCCAAATATGAAAAAGCCGTTTGACCGCTGGCGCAGTTTGTTAGAGCCGCCGCCGAGCGACTTGCTTCAAGTTGCCATTCCAATGGAGCGCGAACCTGAAAACGAGTGGCATCGTCTCGCTTATTTGCTCAAATGTTTTGCCAAAGGCGCGTATCGGCATGCGTTCAA
>JANWWM010000070.1 GCA_025055975.1 Chloroherpetonaceae bacterium
TTCCCAATTCTCGCTCCTCGCTTCTTTCAAATGGATTCTTCACTCCGCTGTCGCTCCGTTCAGAATGACAACTGTTTTCTGCCTCTTGCGTTCCGAGCGTTTGTTCTCTGTCATTCCGAGCGCAAGCGAGGAATCCACAAAACGGTTGCGAATTGACGGCGCGGTTTCCGTATCTTTGCCGCTCAAATTCAAACTCGCCGAATGCAACAACTCGTTCAGAACGCTCGCGCGGGAACGATTAAGGTCAAATCCGTTCCGCCGCCGACGCTCAAAAGCGGAATGGTCATCGTCCGCAACCTGTATAGCCTC
The DNA here is from genome assembly GCA_025055975.1 of Chloroherpetonaceae bacterium. Lineage (GTDB taxonomy): Bacteria > Bacteroidota > Chlorobiia > Chlorobiales > Thermochlorobacteraceae > JANWWM01. Next base: position 310 of record JANWWM010000070.1, read on the forward strand.
ATTAGCGCGGGCACGGAACGCTCGAAGGTGGATTTCGCCAAGAAGTCGTTGCTCGACAAAGCGCGCGCTCGCCCCGACCTTGTGAAACTCGTCTTGAAGCAAATCAAAGAACAAGGCTTGTTGGAAACGATGACGCGCGCCTTCAACAAGTTGGATAGCGATATGGCGATGGGCTATTCGTCGGCGGGCGTGGTAATTGAAGTCGCCACCGACGTGGCGGAGTTTCGCGTCGGCGATTTGGTCGCATGCGCGGGCGCCGGTTACGCTTCTCACGCCGAAATCGTCGTCGTTCCGAAAAATCTCGTCGCCAAAATTCCCGCAGGCGTTTCGCCCAAAGACGCGGCATATGCGACGCTCGGAGCCATCGCCCTGCAAGGCTTGCGCCAAGCCGCTCCAACGCTCGGCGAAACCGTTATGGTTACGGGCTTGGGACTCGTTGGGCTGTTGACGGTTCAGTTGCTCAAAGCCAATGGTTGTCGCGTCGTCGGCATCGATGTCAATCCCGCCTCGATTGAACTTGCCAAAGAACTTGGGTGCGACCTTGCCCTTTTGCGTTCCGAAGAAACCATCAAAGAGCGAATTCTCGGATTCACGAATGGCTACGGCGTCGATGCCGTCATCATCACGGCTTCCACGTCGTCAAACGATCCCGTCGAGTTCGCCGCCGAAGCAATGCGCGATCGCGGAAGAGTGGTGATGGTTGGCGTTACGGGAATGAACTTGCCAAGAACCCCCTACTATATGAAGGAATTGGAGTTCAAGCTCTCTCGCTCCTACGGCGCGGGACGCTACGACGCCACCTACGAAGAGAAAGGGATCGATTACCCCATCGGCTACGCGCGTTGGACGGAAAACCGCAATATGCAAGCCTTTCTTCATCTCCTTGCCGAGAAAAAAATCAACGTCGAAAAACTCACGACGCACGTGTTTCCCATCGCGCAGGGCGAGGAAGCCTACAAGCTCATTGGCGGCGAGCGGCAAGAGCGGTACGTGGGCGTGCTACTCGACTACGGCGAATTTTCGCTTGGCTCGCCGCTCCGACAAGAAATCTCAAAAAACGGCAGGCGAGCGGCGAGAACGTCCGATGCCGACATTCGCGTCGGGTTCATCGGCGCGGGCAGTTTCGCGCAAGGCTACTTGATTCCCGCGCTTCAATCGCATCGCGTCGCGCTCGAAGGCGTTTGCGCCGCAACGGGACTAACGGCGGAAAACGCCAAATCCAAATTCGGCTTTCGCTACGCCACGACGACCATCGACGACATTTTGAGCGACGACGCCATCGATGTCGTCTTCATCGCCACGCGGCACAACTTGCACGCCGAACTCGTCGTCAAGTGCCTAAACGCAGGCAAGCACGTCTTCGTCGAAAAACCGCTCGCCACGACGGAAGCGGACTTGAACAAAGTCATTGAAGCCTACGAGAAATCCGACCGACAATTGCTCACGGGCTTCAACCGACGATTCAGCGAACCGCTCAAAACCTTGAAGCGTTGGTTTGGCGGGTTAAATTCGCCCATCTCGATTCATTACCGCGTCAACGCGGGACCGTTGCCGAAAGACCATTGGACGCAAGATTTGGTCGAAGGCGGCGGCAGAATGATTGGCGAAGGCTGTCATTTCATCGACGCGCTTCAATTCTTGACGGATTCCGAGCCGACGCGCGTGTTCGCGGAACTTTTGCCGTCGGAATTGCGCGAGAATTGGAACGTAACGATTCGTTTCGAGAACGGAAGCGTCGGCGTGATTCAATATCTCTGCAACGGCGACAAGCTCTATCCGAAGGAACGCATCGAAATTTTCGGCGGCAATCGCATCGGAATTATGGAAAATTTCAAGGAGGCGATTCTCTCCGAGCAAGGCGCGACGCGGGCGCGTCAGTTCGGCGGAAGCAAAGGACACAAAGAGGAAATCGCCGCCTTCTTGGAATCCGTCAAAACGGGCGTTCCCGCGATCGATTTCCGAAGTCAAGTTCTGACGACGCTCGCCACGTTTCGCGCCAATCAAAGCGTCGATAGCGGCTTGCCCGAATCAATTTGAGGCGCGTTGGCGAAAGACGCTCGAAACGAGGCAAGAAACGATGTCATTCTGAACGGAGCGAAGAATCCACATTTGGAAAAGCGAGGCAGGCTTAATTTGCAGTCCGAATTTCGCAATCGTTTGTGGATTCCTCGCTCGCGCTCGGAATGACGCGAAAAAACGCTCGGAATAGCAAAATGCTTGGAGCGAACAAACGCTGCCGCGCTCGACGCGGCGCCTCAGCGCAACGTAGTTGAAACGACCACTCATCGCCAATGGACTCTGAACGCCACAAGATTTTCGTCATTGACGACGACGCGACGTTCTGCTTGTTGCTCGACAAAATTCTCTCGCGCGATTACGACGTCGCCACATTCACCAGTCCGCTCGAAGCCATCAAGCGCATAGACGCGGAAAAGCCCGACTTGATTTTGACCGATTACACGATGCCCGATATGAACGGCTTGGAACTGACGCGCTTCGTCAAGGAAAACTATCCGCAGTTGCCCGTGTTGGTGCTCACGGGCTACGGAAGCATCGAATCGGCGGTGGAAGTTCTGAAAGCGGGCGCGTTTGACTATATGGAAAAATCCATTTCGGGCGGCGCGTCGACGGCGAACTTTACCGTTTTGCGCTCTCGAATCAACAACGCCATCGCGCAAGCGCGAGTCAAGCGCGAATCGGAGCGCTACAAAAGCGAGAACGAAAGGCTCAAGCGCAGGTTCAAACAGTTTCGCTCGACGGAACTCATCGGCAAAAGCGACGCGATCGAGCGCGTCCGCCGACTCATCGAGCAAATCGCCAAGACGGATTCGACCGTGTTGATTCTTGGCGAAACGGGAACGGGAAAAAACGTCGCCGCCGAGCTGATTCATCGTCAATCGGCGCGCGCCAGCAAGGGCGAGTTCGTCGAAATCAACTGCGCCGTTTTGCCCGACAACCTGCTCGAAGCCGAGCTGTTCGGCTATGAAAAAGGCGCCTTTACCGACGCGAAAGAAACCAAGAAAGGCTTGTTCGAAATCGCCAACAACGGCACGATTTTTCTGGACGAGATCGATTCGACCTCGCCCGTCGTGCAGTCCAAGTTGCTCACCGTGTTGGAAACGCGCAGTTTTCGGCGCATCGGCGGCACCGAGCCGATTTCCGTCAATGTGCGTCTCGTCTGCGCCACGAACGCCTCGCTCGCGGAAAAAGTCCAACAAGGCAAGTTTCGAGAAGATTTGTTCTTTCGCATCAACGTGGTGTCGTTTGCGATGCCGCCGCTGCGCTCGCTGGGCGACGACATCATTCTCATCGCGGAGATGTTCGTCCGCCAATTCTCCGAAGAAATGCAGAAGAACGTGCTTGGGCTTTCCGACGACGCGAAGGCGCTCTTGCTCGCGCATCATTGGAAGGGCAACGTGCGCGAACTTCGCAACGTGATGGAACGCGCCGTCGTGTTCGCGGAAAACGGGGGGCGCGTAACCGCAAACGAAATCTCGTTTGGAGACGTCGCGCAAATCGCGGCGCCGTCGCAACGGCTTGATGCGGCGACGCGCGTCGCCGAAAAGGCGTTCTCCATTCCGATGGGCAAAACGCTCGAAGAGGTCAAGCTCGCCTACATTAAAGCCGTGCTCGACGACTGTCAGAATCGATACGCGGAAGCGGCGAAAATTTTGGATATTGCGCCCAAAACCCTTTGGGAAATTCGCAAACGTCACAACCTCGAAGGCGACATGAAGTCCGCTCCATAACGAAAGGAAACTCCGCTCAATGTCGAAGACCATCAACATCTTTTTTCTCGCCGACGTCGTCGGTCAGCCCGGCGTGGAAATCGTCTCCCGATTGCTCAAAGGCTACATTCAGAAATACGACATTCACTTTGCCATCTGCAATGGCGAAAACGCCTACAACGGCAAGGGAATGAGCCTTGAAATCATGCATCAACTTCGCTCGGCGGGCATCGATGTGATTTCAGGCGGCAATCACATCTGGGACAACTTCAAGTTCCACGAGGTCTTGCGAACCGAGACCAACGTGCTCCGCCCCGCCAACTATCCCAAAGGGACTTACGGCACGGGCTTCGGCATCTACAACTTGCCCGACGGTTTGGGCAAAATCGGCGTGATTAACTTGCAGGGCAGGACGTTTATGTATACAATCGATTGTCCCTTTCGCACGGCGGATTGGATTTTGGAGAAGATGAAAGGGGTCAAATACATCATCGTCGATATGCACGCGGAAGCGACGGCGGAAAAAGCCGCGATGGGCTGGTATCTCGATGGGCGCGTCTCGGCGGTGATGGGGTCGCACTCGCACGTGCCAAGCGCCGACGAGCGCATCTTGCCAAAAGGCACGGGCTTCTGCACCGACGTCGGAATGACGGGTCCCTACGACTCCGTGATTGGAATGGCAACCAAATCCGCCATTGACCGATTCATTTACCAAACCCCGCACAAATACGAGTGCGCCAAAAACGACGTGCATCTTTGCGCGATGGTGATTCGGCTCGACGCGGAGACGGGCAAGTGCGTTCATTTGGAGCGCGTCATCTATCCCGAATTCGTCAAATCCACGCTCCATCAGGAAACGCCGAAGCGCGAACCGGCGAGCGTTTAACTTGCCACGGCGGTCGCCGAGACGGCGCGATGCGCTTCAATGAGCCGCTCCAACGCTTCTTTGGCTTTTCCCGTTTCGAGAACTTCTTTGGCTTTCTCGAAGCCTTCTTGCATCGAGTTGGCTTTTCCGCCCACGTAGATCGCCATTCCGCTCGCGTAAATCGCCGCGTCGCGCATCGCTTCGGGGGCGCGATTCTCGACGATGCGCCAAACGATGTCGACGCTTTCTTGCAGAGAGCCGCCTTGCAACTCTTCCAATCGCCGACGCTTGAAGCCGAAATCTTCGGGGTGAATCGTGTAGGTGGTTACCGAAGCGTTTTTAAGTTCGGAGACGTAGGTCGCGCCGCAGATGTTCGGCTCATCGAGCGCGAAGCCTTCTTTGGTAATGCCGTTGACGACGAGACAATGCTCCGCGCCGCGCTGACGCAACACCTGCGCGAACATTCCCGTCAGTTCCTTGTCATAAACGCCCACGAGTTGTCGATGCACGCCCGCAGGGTTCGCCAAGGGTCCGACCATGTTGAAAATCGTGCGAATGCCCAATTCGCGCCGCGCCTTCGAGACGGCTTTCATAGACTTGTGGTAATTGGGCGCGTAGAGAAAAGCGTAGTGGGTTCGCTCGAAAACCGCTTTCGTTTGTTCGGGCGAAAGGTTGACGTTCAAGCCCAGACCTTCGAGCACGTCGGCGCTCCCCGATTGGCTCGAGATCGAGCGGTTGCCGTGTTTGGCGATTTTCGCGCCCGCCGCGTTGGCGATGATGGAAGCGACGGTCGAGATGTTGAACGTGCCGCTCGCGTCGCCGCCCGTGCCGCACGTGTCGATGGCTTCGGGGTGCAGGTCGATTTTCTCGACGCGATTCATCAAGGCGTTCACCGCGCCGTAAATTTCTTCTATCGTTTCGCCCTTCTGACGCAACAGCACCAAAATCGCCGCAATGACGGCGTCGGTGGCGTGCCCGTCCATAATCTCATAAACCATCGATTCCATCTGCGCGCTCGTGAGACTCATTCCGTTGATGAGGGCGACGACGGCTTCTTTTGGACTCATGGCTTCAATCGTTTGAGTTGCGAAATCGCTTCATCGCACTCCGCGAGGGAGTTGTAGAAGTGAGGCGAAAATCGCAAATAATTTTCTCGCAACGAAATTTCGATTCCGCGCTCCGCCAACGCTTTGAAGGCTTCGGCGGCGTTTGGAACGTTCTTGACGGAAACGATGCCTGAACGATGCTCGCGCTTGGGGTCGCATTCCAACTCAAAGCCCGCTTCCTTCAAGCCAACGGAAAGACGCTCCGAAAGGGCGAGAATTTTGTTCGAGATTTGTTCGTAGCCGATTTCCTCGAAAAGCTCAAAGGCGGCGTTCATGCCGACAAGCCCAATCCAGTTGTATGTGCCCAGTTCGTAGCGCGAAGCGTCGCGTTTGAGCGGCTTTTCATAACGCGAAAAATCCCACGCTTCCTCGACGCTTAGCCAGCCAACGAAGACGGGATTGAGCCGCTCCAAGAGCGCGTCGCTGAAATAAGCCACGCCCGTGCCCATCGGCGACATTCCCCACTTGTGCGCGCCTGCCGCCAAAAAATCGACCTTCGAACAATCTATCGGGAACGCCCCGAATCCTTGAATCGCATCGATGGAAAGCAAGACGCTTTTTCGACGACAGATGTCGGAAACTGCCGCAAGGTCGAGCCGATAGCCCGAAAGAAATTGCACGTAACTCAACGAGACGAGTCGAGTGCGCGGAGCGATGCGTCGTTCAAGTTCGTCGAGCGAAATTTCGCCGCAATGGTCTTTGAGAAAATCAATCGCCACGCCTCGACTTCGAAGCGCAAGAAACGGTTGGACGTTGGCGGGGAACTCGCGCTCGTAGAGCAGAACTCTATCGCCCGGTTTCCAATCCAACCCTTGCGCGAGCAGGTTCAAGCCGTAGCTCGTGTTGGGAACGAAGGCGAGATTGCGCTCTTTGGCGTTGAGATAGCGCGCCAAGCGGGAGCGCAACGCTTGAAGCGTGGGCAAAAGCGTCGCGGAATAATTTTCCACGTCGGTTTCGCTTCGCTCTTTGAGATAACGCTCCACAGCGGAAACGACGCGAAGCGAAAGGGGCGAAACGGCGGCGTGATTGAAGTAAATCCCTCGCGTCGCGTTTGGAAAAAGCGCGCGAGCCGATTCCGCGTCCAAGCGCGCGTTCGGCGACTTATCGCGTTGGATGTCCGACGTCATCTTGCGGATAAACGCGCTCGTAACTGACCGCCGTCGGCTTCGAGCGCATCAAAGGTTTGACCTTCGCCCAAGTCGATTTGAACAGCTCGCTTTGCCGATAGGCTTCCAGATGTTCGAGCGAATCCCAAAAACTGTATGTCGCAAACGAATGCGCGTCGTCGACTTCGCGGTAAAGTTCCAAGCCGCGACAGCCCTCGAAGGAGCGAATGTGGCGATTCATCTCGTCGAAGATCGCCAGAAATTTCTCGCTCGTTTCGGGCGAAAAATGCATTCGGACGAGTCGAATAATCATCGCTGATGCGGGTTAGGGCGCGACGGCGACTTTGGCTTTGAGCGGTTTGCGCGGCAGTTTTTCGTCGCGCATCGCGGCGTGATAGACGAAACTGGCGACGATGACGGCGTTGCGCTTCATATCCTCCTCGACCAATCGCTCGTAGCTATCCATCGTCGAGTGGTGCGTCCAAGTTCCGTATTCCATCGGGTCTTGAATGAATTGAAAGCCAGGCAATCCGATCGCGTCGAAGGAAAGGTGGTCGGTGCCGCCCGTGTTGGAAAGCGAGACGGTCGTGGCGTTCCAATCTTTGAAGGGTTCGAGCCAAGCGCGGAAGATGGGGCGACACTTTTCGTTCTGTTGCAGGTAAATGCCGCGAATCTGTCCGCCGCCATTATCGACGTTGAAGTAGGCGCAGAATTTTTCGTATTGGGGCGTAACGAAGAGCGTGTCGTCGCCCTTGCCATCGTCGCTGAAGGCGAGGTAATCGGGCGTTTTGCCGAAGCGTTTGCGCACGTAGGCGGCGGAGCCAAGCAAGCCTTGTTCTTCGCCCGACCAAAGCGCGATGCGAATCGTGCGACGCGGCTGAACGCCAAGCGTTTTCAGAAGGCGAATCGCCTCCATCATAATCGCGCTGCCAGCGGCGTTGTCGGTCGCGCCCGTTGCGGCGTGCCAAGAATCCAAGTGCGCCCCCATCATTACGAGTTCGTCTTTCAAATCCGAGCCTTCGATTTCGGCGACGACGTTGTAGCACTCGGTCGCGTCATAAGTTTCCGTCTCCATATCAAGTTCCAGTTCAACTTTAACGCCTTTTTTGAGCAAGCGATAAATGCGCCCGTAATGTTCGGGGTTAAGCGAAATTTGCGTCAGAACCTCTCCGCTTGCGGTTTGATACGGTCGCGGGCGATGGCGCCAATTCGCGCTGGGCTGAATGGGCATCGAGGCGGTCGAAAGCGCCACCGAACCCGCCGTGCCGCGATAGGTCAAATCCAAAATGGCGAGCGGCTTTTCCTCAAAAAGAAATTGCATCCGCAGGTAATTGAGTTGCTGACGCTTCAAGTCTTCGGGCGAGAGTTGGAAGCGTTCCTTCGATGGCGCGGCGACGGTCGCGTTGGCAAGTTGCAAGAGCGACTCCGCGTCGTGCCGCTTGGCGATGGGCTTTTCGTGGAGTTTCGGCTCTTCGTAATCGGAAATCAACGCGAACTTGTCGCGCAACTTGCCCTTGTATTTTTTGAAGTCCGCCTCGTCTTTGATGTCGAGAAAAATCGCCTCGCCCTTGACGCGCTTGCCCTCCGACCACGCCTTCGGGAACGATGTCACGGGGAACGAAGCGTAAGGCGTTCTGGCGATGAGCGAATAGCGTTTGAGTTCCCACCCTTTGCCGAAAGGCGACCAAGGTTCGAGCTTGGAGTTTTTCAAGCCCCACTCTTCGAATTTGGATTTCGCCCACTCGCTTGCGCGAAGCAATTGCCGCGAACCCGTTAAGCGCGGACCATACACGTCGGTCAGCATGCTCGCAATGTCCATCGCTTGCGAGCGGTTCAACCCTTCGTCTTTGAGCTTGGCGATGAACGCCGTGTCGACAGGCTCTTGGGCGAAAGCGGCTTGAAAAAAGAAGACGATGAAGAGAACGAAAATGCGTTTCATCGATGCGCCACGTTGGTTGTTGAAGATTGAAAGTTTAACGAGAGAAAAGCAAAATCGCAACGCATCGAGCGAGATTTTGGAGCGACCGCCGCCGTTTGAACGAAGGGAATGGTCGGCGCGGTCGATGTCATCATTGCGTTAAGGGCGCGAAATCCACGTTGTTTTTTGGCAAAGTTTTTTAATTTGCCGCCGCTCTTTTCAACATTAAGTTATTTTCCAAAACTATGACGAATGCCGTTGTCAATCCCGAAGAAACCGTCGCGCTCAGCCTCTTCTCCGAACTTGAAAAGTATGAACACGAACAAGTGATCTTCTGCTCCGACAAGAAAGTCGGCTTGCGCGCCATCATCGCCGTTCACAACACGACGCTCGGACCCGCGCTCGGCGGCGCGCGAATGTGGCAATACGCCAGCGATTACGAAGCGCTCATCGATGTGCTTCGTCTTTCGCGCGGCATGACCTACAAAGCCGCCGTTTCGGGCTTGAACTTGGGCGGCGGAAAAGCCGTCATCATCGGCAACTCCAAAACCGACAAGAGCGAAGCCTTGTTCCGCACCTACGGGCGCTTCATTGAGGGCTTGGGCGGCAGATACATCACGGCGGAAGACGTTGGCACCGACGTGCGCGATATGGAATGGGTGCGAATGGAGACGAAATACGTCACGGGCATCTCGCGCGCGCTGGGCGGAAGCGGCGATCCTTCGCCCGTAACCGCGCTCGGCGTGTATATGGGAATGAAAGCCGCCTGCTCGGAACGCTACGGCAACGACAGCCTGAACAAAAAGAAAATCGCCGTGCAGGGCGCGGGGCACGTCGCCTATCACCTCTGCGGATACCTGCGCAGAGAAGGCGCGAAGGTTTATGTGAGCGACATCTTCGAAGAAAAAGCCCGACGCATCGTCAACGAATACGGCGCCGAATACGTCCCGCCCGACCAAATCTACGATGTCGAAGCCCATATCTTCTGCCCTGCCGCGCTTGGCGGCGTCTTGAACGACGAGACCATTCCGCGTCTCAAAGTCGACATCATCGCAGGACCCGCCAACAATCAACTCAAAGACGAGACCGTCCATGAACAGATGCTCTTGGATCGAGGCATTCTCTACGCGCCCGATTTCGTCATCAACGCGGGCGGCTTAATCAACGTGGCAAACGAACTTGAAGGCTACAACCAAGAGCGCGCCCTCTCGCAAGCCAGAGAGATTTACGACGTCATCAAAAACATCTTGGCGACCGCCAAAAAGCTCAACATGACCGCCAACCAAGCGGCGATTCACCTCGCGGAAGAGCGGCTTGCGAAGATTGGACAAATCAAACAAATCTACGCGGGCAAAAGTCAGTATGCGGGGCGGTTGGGCGAAATGCACCAACGCGCGACGGCTTAAACTACCGCGACGCCGCGCTCACCTTCGCGATTGCTTCGGCGCTATTGTTCACGTGTAGTTTTCGGTAGATGTTGTAAACGTGCGTGCGCACCGTGTGCTCCGAAATTTTTTGGGGCAATTTCTCGCCGATTTCCTTTTTGGTGTAGCCTTTGGCGAGCAGTTGCAAAATCTCCCATTCGCGGTCGCTAAGGTTGAAAAGTTCTTGCGGTTTCGGACGTTGTTGAAAAAACGCGATGACGCGCCGCGCCACCGAAGCCGACATCGCCGACCCGCCGTTTTTGACGTCCCGAATCGCCTCCAAAATTTTTTCGGGCGGCGTGCTTTTGAGCAAGTAGCCGCTCGCGCCCGCTTGCAGCGCGTCAAAAATTTTCTCGTCGTCTTCAATGATCGTCAGCATCAAATACTGCACGTCGGGCGCGATGGCTTTGAGGGCTTTGAGAGCCTGAATGCCGCTCATCTTGGGTAGCCCAATGTCCATCAGCGCGACATCGGGCTTTGAATCCAAGAGGCGATTGATGGCGTCTTCCGCGTTGGAAAATTTGGCGACGCAGGCAAAATCTGGCGAGAGATTCAGCAACGCCGCCAAACTCTCTCGGAACGACTCGGTATCCTCAACGATAGCGACGCGAATGGGCATAAAGCATTCCTCGTTATGGGATTTTCACGTCTTTCCGCTGGTCCTAGTCTTCTTTCGTTAGTTCCGCAGTTCCAGCGGGGCCCTCGTCTATCTCGCATGTTATTGAGCTTCCGCTAGATTTGAACACGACGATCGGCGCATATTTGTCTTTGGTTCTGGTCTCTCGCAAATTGGTCTGAACGATGACTTCATTTTCGGTGCTCCCTTTTTGCACTGTATACTTGCCTCTATAAAGAATTATTCTCCCATCGTGTTCGACCGTAATCGCCATCTCATTTGCTTTAACGGATGCCATGTAATTGAGATTGCCACCTACGAATCTGTCGTATTTCGACCCTTTGTAGAAGCCTAGGTATGCTTTGGGCAAGGATTTCACTGGTTTTGATTGAGCTGACGCGGCGCAACAAAATAGAAGGGCTAAACCGATGGAGATGAACAGCGTTTTCATTTTTGCGTCTGATTTTAGGTTAAAAAAGAAATGGAGGGGAGGCAAGTGGCTCTCCCCTCTACCCAACGATTCATTTCGCCAAATCAGCGAGAATTCTCAAAGAATCCTCCAAATCTGTCGTCGCAGTCGTGAGATTAGATTGCGCTTGTTTTAATCCATTGACGACTTCGCCGACAGCCAAGGCCTCTTTGCCTTTGAGATCTTCTTGCGGCTTGAGACTTGCGATTTTAGAGGTCAGTCCCTCAACCCTTCCTTTCAATTCGTCTTTCGCTTTTAGGACCGCCTCAAGCACCTTGCCGCCAAATTTCGTTTGCTCATCGATGTTGACGATTTGGTTCCACTTTTCTGCGATGCCCTTTGGACCACCTGAAATCATAGACTGATCGATTTTGACGGATAACTTCACTTCGCCCGTCTTGATTTTGTTTAGCCCGAACTTCATTTGTCGGGTCATCGCTAAAATTTCCGCGGACTCTTTGAAAATGTTATTGTAAGGCTCGAGCTTTCCGACGGATTCTTCTTTTTTCTCGACCTCCGTTCCAGCGATTTTTGCTTTTGCTTCCGTGGCAACCGAGATTTTCTTGTACGTAACGGGCTGAGTGAGAAGGACATTGTAGTTTTTGTTCGTCTCGTATTCCTGAAAACCTGGGGCATACTTGACGGTTTCTTCCGTAACTACTGGTCCACCTGTAAGTTTGCTGATAAGCCCGCAACCAGAGAGTACTGAAGCGAGGAGAGACGCGATGAGGATGAGCGCCATCGATAGAAGAGAATGATTGTTTTGCATAGTAGTTAATGGTTTAGAGTTAACGAAAAGAAACGAACAAGTGCTTACTTCTTTTCCAGTCGGACAAACCGTTCCCCGTCATTAAATGTCCACACAGGCTCGTTATCGTCGATTTCGTAAAAGAATGTCATCGTAGTTTTGAGACCATCGCTTGACGAAGCGGAGACATCGATGGAGCCAATCTCCTCCGTGCTACCAGACGAAATGCTATACTTTCCTTTGAAAGCGAGCTTGCGCCCTTTCAACTTTGCGATTTCGCCTTCAAACGCGCCATCAGGACCAAACTTGAAGCGATATTCTCGCTTGTCCGTCACGACGCTTTTTTCGGTTTCTTCGTCAAACTCTTCCTCCATGTAGAGCCCGTTGAACTCGCCTAAGAAAGCCGCTTGTAAAGCTTTGAGCGGCTCTGGCTCTGGCTGCTTTTCAACGACAAAGACGGTCATCGTATCAACGCATTTCCCGCCTTTGCCCTCCGCGATAAGCGTATAGAGGGTGTTTGTCGTAGGCGAAAAAGATTTTGCGCCATTCGCATCGATCTTCTCACCGTTAAGCGTCACGCTTAAGGCGTTGTCAGTTTTCCAAGACAACATAATAGAACTGCCTTTCTCGACCGTTCTTGAAGGCGCGTTCAACTTCGCCGTTGGTGGCGGCGGAAGGGTAAGTTTGACGACTTCTTTTGAGGGACTCTCAATGGTCCAAACAACGCCATTTGGTCCAACTTCATACTTGGGGTTTGGCTTATATTTCGACTCTACCACGATGCCCCCAAGCTTTTTGGAGTTGGATTGGAGTTTGACCGTTAGCCCGCCTTTCTTTTCATTGCTAAGCGGCGCAATCGCATATGAGCCTTTGTATTCCGTGACGACCGTTCCGCTGATGACTTCAAGCTTGAAGTCTTTTTCGGGGCTAACCGTCATAATATACGAGGTGCCTGTCTTCGAATCCCCGACATATGTGCCCGCGACGTTTTTGGTCACTTGACCAACCGCATATCTTGACGCGAGGAGAGTCAGGGACAAGACGAACAAACGCATCAGCATCTTTTGATCCTCCTTTTTTTAGATGAGCTCATTGAACCTCATGGATTTCCCAAAGTTGGTAAGAATTGTTGCTTACCGACATCTGAATCAGTTGAGGGTCTGACGGACCTGAAACCGACAAAGCTTTGCCCGTCGCCTTTGAGACGAATCGGTAAAAGCCTTTTTCATCTTGCGTCACTTCCCAAAACTGATTGTTGCCCTTGTTGTTTTCCCATTGAATGATTTTCGTGCCATCATCTTGTTTTGCGCCTTCCACGTCGATGCATTTGCCCGTGCCCTTGTTGATGATTTGCACGTAACCATTCTCTTCTTTGAACTCCCAGAGCTGATTGTTGCTCCCCTTGAACTCCCATTGGATAATAGGAGTGCCGTTGTCGACCTTGCCGCCTGACACGTCGATGCATTTGCTGGTCGCCTTGTTGATGATTTTGTAGTACTGCGCGTTGCAATCGTCAAAGAAGAAAAAGATCGCTAACGCGAGCATTAGTGAGCCGAAGCAAAGTTTGCCGTTTTTCATAGTCGTTTGCGAGTTTAAGTTTGAGTTGAAAAAGAGGTTAAACTACACGCGGCAAAGTTACGCCGTCGGGAAAGGGGCAATCAATACGACGAACGTCGTATTTTTCGCGGGCGAGCGTCGGGGCAAACGGCTTGTCAATACG
>JANWWM010000092.1 GCA_025055975.1 Chloroherpetonaceae bacterium
GAGAGAATCACCGTGCCGCCCGTTTGCGTGTAGACGAGAGCCGTTGGAAATGCCGCATCGGCTGGACGGATTGCCGCGCCGACCGTGAGCGTGCCGCCACTGACGTTAATGACCGACGTGTTGTTTTGGTAAATGATGCTATTATCCGCTACGCCCGTGTTGTCGTTGCCGATTTGAATCTGTCCATCGGAAAGCTGCAAAGCGCCTTCTAAGACGAGGCTATTGTCAGAACTCCCCGACTGAATGCGCGCAATCGCCGAGGGATGATTGACCCACAACCGCGCGTTTTCAGGAATGATGTAGTTCGGCGAGCCTGTGCTGAGCGTAATCGTGTGCCCAGCGGAGAGGCGGAACGTGCCGTTCACCAAATCCAACGACTTGCTTGAAGTCGTCGGACCCGAAAGCGTGAAGTTCGATGCGGTTACGTCCAAAATCGGCGTTTGCGACGTGCCTTTGTTGACGCGCAGGACGTTGAAATCCGTCGTCGCACCCGTGCCAGAAATCGTGGCGTTGGACGTGCCCGTGAAGGTTACGCGCGCTCGTCGGACGCTTGGTCCAATTCCGTCGCTCATGTCAAATATGCCGTTGTTCGTAAGGTTGCCGCCAATGGACAGTTCATTGGCGACGATGGCGCCAGTGGTTGCGACGTCAAAGGTCGCGCCCGCTCCGACGGTTACGTCATTTGCCACCGTTACGGTTCTCGCCGTGCCGTTCATAAAGCGCAGAACGCTTCCTGTGCCCGTAACCGTAAGATTGCCTCCGCCTGACGCCGCGCCGTTCAGCGTGATATTTCCATTCGTGGCGCTGCTCAATTGCGCCGTCGCGCCGCCTTGAACGGTTAGGTTGCCTGAAAGGACAAGGTTTTGGTTCGGGAAAGTTTTGGTCGTGCCGCTCCCTGAAATCACCAAGTTGCGATATGCGTTTGGCGAGGCGGGCAAGGTATAATTTGCCGAGCCCCCATATTCGACCGTTCCGCCCAGCGTGCCCAAGAAGTCCGTGTAAGTGCCAAGCGGGAATTGCGCTGGGTTGAGGTCGGTTTCAATTAAAATTCGCCCTTCCCCGCTTACCAAGCCGAAATCCGTCACGGGCATTGAAGACCCCGTGAAGCGCAGCGTGCCCGTGCTTTGAATTTGCACGCTCGGCACGGCTGTTGCCGCGCCATCGGGTACCGTTACGGTGCGATTGTTTCCAATGATGACAGGCGTATTGCCTCCAGGCAAACTCGTCGGGGTCGGACCTGTGAAACTGCCAATCGCCCAAGTGGATAGCGTTCCCCAATCGCCGTCGTTGGCGCTGTAATAGACCTCTATCGTTGCGTTGTTGAACTTTGCGCTTACGCCAGCGGTAAAGTAACCGTCAATGTAAGGCACATTGTTGAAATAAATGATGGATGGGTCGGAAGATTCATCAACTTCAGCCGTCGTTCCCGCAATCGACCAACTCGTTAGCGCAGGCGTGTTTCGACCAGGCACGTAGAGCGTTGAGTCGCCTTCAACAATTCCAGGCGGGCTATTTTCGTAGGCGTATTCATGCGAGACTTGGGTTACCGATAGCGATAGTCCTTTCGTAACGAGCCAATAAAATTGCAGCGCGTCCGCGCTGGAATTGGTTGGAGCTTCGGCATTGACGGGACGAAGCGTGACGAAGTCGACGCCCGTTCCCGCAATCAAATTAATGCGCGCGGGCGTGTAGCGGCTCGCCACGCCAACGGGGAAGGTGAAGTCCACGCCCGACTGGTATTGTTTTCTGACCCCCTGCGCCCCCGTCGTGCCGCTGGTTTGAATCATCTTCGAGGCGCTGAACGGCGCGCCTGCGGGCGTTGGCGCATTCAGCCCGAAGGTCAAGCGGCGATCGCTCACGTTGAGAATGCCCGTCGTGAGCGTGAGCAAGCCGTTAATCGTCATCTCCGAGCTTGCGGCAAGCGAGGCTCCCGCGCTATTGTTTAGCTCAATGTTTTGAACCGTGACGTTGCCCGTGACGCTTTGCGCGCTCGTGCCATTGAGGCGGATTCGTCCCGTCGTGCCCGTGTGCGCGCCATCTACCGTGCCGCTTAGCGTGCCAGGCACGTTCAGGATAAACCCGCCATCGCTGAAATTGCCGCTTTTGAGGTCCAGATTTCCGCCCACGGTTCCAATGCGCGTGAGCGTGCGCGCCGCGTTGAGCGTAACGGTTTGCCCCATAATCGCATTAATGCGCAGGGAGCGCGGTCCTGCGCCCGTAAATTCCGCGTCTGCCATCGTTTGCGACGTGCCCGCATACTCGACCGTGTAGTCGTTGTTTGCCGCTCCGTCCAAGTCGGTTACCGTTCCCACTGAGCCGCCGCCGAGCGTAATCGTAAAAGTTGCGCCCGAACCGCCGCCGCCCGATACGGTGATGCTTGCCGCGTCGGTGTAGCCTGAGCCACGATTGATCATCGCAATCGTTGGGCTTGAACCGCCTGTCACCACGACGCCAATTCCCCCCGAGCCACCGCCTCCTGAAAAGGTAACGATGCTTCCTGCCACGTAGCCCGACCCGCCCGATGCCGTGACATTCAAGATGTGCCCGTTGCTACGGCGCAATGTAGAGCCTGATAGCATCGTGAGGTTTGAACCCGCGTTCAGCGTGCCGCCTTGCAGGATGAGCGTGTCGGCGACCGTCGTGCCTGAATTCGGCGTGTAGGATGCGTTGCCTGCCAAAATCAGCGTGCGATACGGTCTAGCGCTGATGGTTCGCGCCGCTATGTTGCCGCTAAACTCTACCTTTGACCCTGGCTGAAAGGTATATGCAGCGAAACCTGTCGGGAAAGGATCGGCTGCGCTCGTATTAAAAATGCGGTAATAGGCTCCTGGTCCCAGCGTAAAACTGCCGCTGAAACTATTGATGGACGTGTTGGGGCTTACAGGTCCCGCAGGGCGACCTTGACGAAATTCGCCCGCTACGATGTTGAGATTGACCAAGTTGATTGTGGCATTTGCAGGCGTGGAGTAAAACCACACGAAGCGATTGTTGCCCGC
>JANWWM010000022.1 GCA_025055975.1 Chloroherpetonaceae bacterium
GATTCCTCGCTGACGCTCGGAATGACATCAAGAGGAACGTTTGGAAACGCCGCCGTCTGTCATTCTGAACGGAGCGAAGCGGGGTGAAGAATCCACCTTCGGCGAAGCGAGGATATCAAACGCTCGTCGCTTGCCGCGGAACTTTCAATCGACGACATTCTTCAACGAAATGAACAAATCCGTCGCGCACTCGATTTTCCTTTTCGTCGAGCAACTTGGGGTCGCGCTCTGGATTGGCGCCATCGTGATGTTCGCCTTCGCCGTCGCGGGCACGGTGTTCAAGGAAGCGGGAAGCATCAACTTGGCGGGACGCTTGAACGGCGCGATTTTGGCGCGGCTCAATTGGCTCGAAGCGTTCGCGTCGGCGTTGATGACGACAAGCGCGATTTACTTTCTTCTGCAAGCCAGCGAACGCACGACGACGCGGTTCGTCAAGGTTGCGATTTTGCTTGCGATGATCGCCTTGCTCGTCGTCTATGGAAAATTCCTAACGGAGCGAATGGAATTTTTGCGCGCCGAAGCCATCAAGGATTTCGACAACTTCGATCCATCGAAACAAGCTTTCCGCGACGAATTCAACGCGCTTCACAAAACGTATTCGCGCCTCGTGAGCCTGAACTTGTTTTTGGGCGTTGCGTTCCTTGCCATCTCGGCTTTTGAGCGCAAATGAAGACACGGGCGCAGATGTCGAAAGGTGGCGCGTTTCTGACATCCAGCGACGAATTTCACTTATCGAGCCAAACCTCTCGGTAATCGCGCCTGTCCATCGCGTTGATGGGGTAATTGCGCAAGTAGGGCTGTTCGAGCCGACGCAGAATGCGATGATAGCAGACCAAGATTGCCGCGTCGTCGAGCGCGATTTTTTCGGCTTGCTTGTAGAGCGCGTAGCGCTTTTTCTCGTCGGAAATTTTCAAGGCTTCGGCGAAGACCTTGTCAAACGCGGGGTTCGAGTAGCGCGACAGGTTGATGTAACTTTCCTCGTCTTTTCCTTTCGGCACGACTCCGCCATAGACCAAGTTCAAAAACGTTTCGGGTTCGGGATAATCCGCGCCCCACGAGCCGATGAAGAACGGCAACTTGCCCAAATACGCCTGTTGCAAGTGCGTCGAGTATTCGGATTGAACGATGTTCACCTTCACGCCAATGTCTTGTAGCATCGCTTGCGCGGCTTCGGCGACCTCTTTGTTGTAGGCGTATTTCGCGCCGACGAAGGAGTGAAGCGTGAGTTCGGGCAAGCCTCTTCCGTCGGGATAGCCTGCCTCGGCGAGAAGTTTCTTGGCTTTCTGAACGTCGTAATCGACGAGCGTCGCGTCGCGGTTGTCGTAGCCCTCAATGCCTTGCGCCACGATGCCCGTTGGAATGGCGACTTGATTTTTCAAAACATACTTGGCGATTTTGACGCGATCGATCGCCCAACTGAACGCTTGGCGCAATTTGCCGTTCTTGAAGAGCGAATCGACGAAAAGCATTCCGATGTAATCGATGCGGAGTTCGGGACAAGATTTCAGCGCGTATTTCGAGAACGGCTCTTTGAGCGCGCCATTCGCGTCGAAGACTTGCGCGACGAACTCCTGCGGAATGCCGACGCATTCGTCGAGATTGCCTTTTTGAAATTCCAACAGTTGCGTCGTGGCTTCTTTCAGAAAACGAAACGAAACGCCGTCCAAGTAAGGCAATTGATTGCCGAGCGAATCGCGTCCCCAGTAGTTCGGGTTGCGCTTCAAGACGATTTCGCGGTCTTCTTCCCACTTGACGAAAACAAACGCGCCCGTGCCGACGGGATTGCGCGAGAGCGACTTGCCGTAATGCCGCGCCGCTTCTTCGCACGTGATGGAGCCGAAGCCCGTCGCCAAGTGATAGAGAAAAGGCGCGTAAGGCTCTTTGAGCTTGACGACGAAGGTCGAATCGTCTTTGACGATGAAGCCCGCAACCTCTTTCACTTTTGGCTCCGCCTTGTTGCGCAAGGCTTCGATGGTCGCCTCGTAAAATTCCCTCGCGCCCAGCACGCAGGTGGTAAAGAACTCCGCGCCGAGCGATTGAAAGCGCGCATCGACCGCCATCGTGAGCGAGAACTTGACGTCGTTTGCCGTCAAGCGTTTGCCCTTGCCGTTTGGAAAGCACGGGTTGTCGTGAAAGAAGACGTCGCCTCGCAGGTGAAACGTGTAGACAAGCCCATCGTCCGAGACGTCCCAGCGCGTCGCCAATTCGGGAATGGGTTTGAGCGTGGCATGGTCGAGCTCGATAAGCTGGTCGTAAATCTGTTGCGCGACGAGAATCTCGGCTTGTTTGGCGACGCGGGGCGGATCGAGATTGGAAATGTCGGAGGCAAGGTTCGTCCGAAACGTTCCGCCTCGTTTGATTCCGCCGTTGAGAAGCGAGAAGGTTTCGCTCGCGGATTTGTCTTTTCTGCCGCACCCGAAGAGAAAGCAAAAAACGAGCAGAGAGAGAATCGGTCTCATCGTCAAGCGGGTTGAAGCGAAGCGAGCGACGTCGCCGCTCGCAAAAAGCGTCAAGGTTTTTCGGAAAATAACCCAATGCGCGAATCGAGCCAACAAGGCGCGTTCTCGTCCATATCGGGCGCGAAGGCGAGGAGTTTCTTGCGCGTTGGCGTTGCAAGGAGCGCGGATTCGTTTTACTTTTCGCCAATCGCTTCCAATCAACTCGATGACAAAGAGATGTGGTTAGACGCTTTGTTTCGCAAAAAGCCCGCCAGCCCCGCCGATTTGCCCGACGCCGTCAAAACCTACTTTCTCCAACGCCCGCCGCGAAAGAGCGCGCCGATTGCCGAGTTGCGCTTCGTCGTCTTCGACACGGAAACGACGGGGCTTGAACGTCGGAAAGGCGACAGGTTGCTCTCAATTGGCGCGGTCGGAATGAAGGGCGGTCGAATCGATTTGAACGACACGTTCTACGCCGTCGTCAATCCCGACAATCAATGCGCGCCCGCCGAGACGGTGAAGGTGCATTTCATCACGCCGTCGGAAACGATTGCCGCGCCGTCGGTGGCGGAAGTCTTGCCGAAATTTTTGTCTTTCATTGGCGGCGACGTGCTCATCGCGCACCATGCGCTCTTCGATGTGGGCTTCATCGGCTACGAAATGAAGCGGCTCTATGGCAGAGAGTTGTTCAATTATTTTCTGGACACGGTCGAGCTGGCGCACGCGGTCGATTCGGCGGAACTTTCGTCGCAATACTTGCTGCTGAACCCGCACAAAATGGAGGAGTATGAGTTGGAAAAATTGTGCGAGAAGTATCGCATTCCCTGCGAAACGCGGCACGACGCGCTCGCCGACGCTTTCGTAACGGCGCAAATCGCGGCGCGGCTTTTCAAGCGGTTCGACAAAATCGGCGCGCGCACCTTGCGCGATCTGCTGCTGCTCAAACGCACCTAACTCAATGAACCCAGTCGAGCTCATTCGCAAAAAGCGCGACGGCGGCGAACTTGCCGACGATGAAATCCGCTTTTTCTTTTCGTCTTGCCAAGCGGGCAAAATCCCCGATTACCAAGTCGCCGCGATGCTGATGGCGATTTTCTTTCGCTCTCTGACGAGGCGCGAAATGAACGCGCTCTGCCAAACGATGATTGAAAGCGGCAAGACGGCGAACCTTTCCGCCATTCGCGCGCCGAAAGTCGACAAGCACTCGACGGGCGGCGTAGGCGACAAAACCTCTCTGATTCTCGCGCCCATCGTCGCCAGCTTGGGAGTCGCCGTGCCGATGATTTCGGGGCGCGCGCTCGGACACACGGGCGGCACGTTGGACAAGCTCGAGTCGATTCCAAACTTCAACGTCAATCTTTCCGAAAAGCGATTTCTCAAAGTTCTTCAAACGCATCGTTGCGCGCTCATCGGACAAACGGCGGAACTCGCGCCGCTCGACAAACTCCTTTACGCGCTCCGCGACGTGACGGCGACCGTCGAGTCCATTCCGCTCATCGCCGCAAGCATTATGTCGAAAAAAATCGCGTCGGGTCTGGATGCGCTCGTTCTCGATGTCAAAACGGGCGTTGGAGCGTTCATTCCTGAACGCGAGCGGTCGAGGGAATTGGCGAAAACCCTCGCGCAAATCGGCGAGCGTTATGGCAAGCGCGTCAAAGCCTTCATCACGGCGATGGACGAGCCGCTTGGCTACGCCGTCGGCAATTGGCTTGAAGTCAAAGAAGCGATGGAATGCTTGCAAGGGCGAAACGACGCGCTCGTCGCCGACACGCTGGAAGTCTCGCTCGCGCTTTCGGGCGCAATGCTCTTGCTTGCCAAAAAAGTCAAAACCCTTCAAGACGGCGTCGCGCTCTCGAAACGACAAATCGAAAACGGACAGGCGTTTCAGAAGTTTTTGGACGTCGCCAAAGCGCAAGGCGCGAACATCGAGCCGCTCAAAAATTTCTCGAAGTATCCGAAGTCGAAATTCTCCGAACCCATCGTGGCGCGAAGCGACGGCTACATCGCCGAAATCAACGCCCTTGAAATCGGGCTTGCCGCCATTTCGCTCGGCGCTGGACGAATGAAAAAAGAAGACCGCATCGAGCCGAAAGCGGGAATCACGTTCCGAAAAAAAACGGGCGACAAGGTCAAACGCGGCGACATCGTCGCGGAAATTTTCACCGACGATTCCTCGTCAATCGATGTCGTCAAAGCCCGAATCGAGGCGGCGATTCGGCTCTCGCGTCGCAAGGCGGAAAAGAAGTCCAAAATTTTGGAGGAGCTTTGAGTCGCTTCCGCAAAAGCGAATTCTTCGCGGCGTTCAGAACGACAGCGTCCCTTGTTGTCATTTTGAGCGTTGGCGCCGAATTGACCTCGCCCCTAACGCCCCTCTCCTTTTGAAAGGAGAGGGGAACGATTCTGACGTGGTCAAATCGGGGCGAGGTTGCGGTTCTTCGCTCCGCTCCGTTTCATTCTCATTCCGAGCGGTAGCGAGGAATCCACAAGAAATTGCGAATTGCTAATTGCGAATCGCTCGCTTCTGCGCGGTGGATTCTTCACTCCGCTTCGCGCCGTTCAGAATGACTCCCTTTGTTGTCATTCCGAGCGCCAGCGAGGAATCCACAAAAACCGCGCATCGAAGTTTGGAATAGCACCGCTTGGCTTGGCGACGGCTCGCGCTACGCCGACGCTTCTTGGTGGTGGTGAAGTTCAAACTTGAAAAGGCTTGCCGCCCATAGCGCGCCCAAAATCAACGCAAAACTGCCCGCAAGATACGGCAAGCGGTAATCCAACCCGTAAAGCAAACTGCCTGAAATCGGACCAACCATTCGCGCCAGCGAGCCAACCGACTGCAACGCGCCAAGCGTTTCGCCCTGCCCGCCAGGGCTCGCGTAAAGCGAAACCAAAGACGCATTGATGGGCGTGCAAAGACCATTGCCAAACGCAAGCGCGGCAAGCGCAAGCAAGCCAATCGAAAGAAGCGTCGTTTCGGGTATGAACGGAATCAAGCCTACGCCCAGCGTCATGATCCCAACGCCCGCGACCAAAACCTCGCGCTCGCCAAAACGCTTGGCGAACCTGCCAACCAACCCGCCCTGAACGATGACCGATGTCAAGCCGATAAACGCGAAAAGAAACCCGATGTTCTGTTCCGTTTGCCCATAATGTTCTTTCCACAACAGCGGAGCGGAAATTTGCATGTTCACGAAGGCGAACGTGAAACAGAAATTCACCGCGAGCAATCGCGCGATGGCAGGCTCTTGAAAGGCTTTGGAGAGATTTCGCGTCGAAAAGAAGCGAAACTCCGCGCGCGACTTTCGCTCTTTGAGCGATTCGGGCAAGAAGCGATACGCCAAAATCAAGTCCGCGAAGGTCAAGCCCGCCGCCACATAGCCAACGGCTTCGATGCCGAGATTCGTTTTAATCGCGCCGCCAATCGGCGGTCCCAAAACGAATCCAAGCCCAAACGCCGCGCCCAAAATCCCAAGCGACTTTGAGCGATTTTGTCTGTCCGTGATGTCCGTGATGTAAGCTTGCGCGACGGTAACGTTTGCCGAGCCAACGCCCGCCAAAACGCGCGAGAGAAACACGAACCAAAGCGAATGTGATTGGGAGAAGAGAAAATACGAGACCGCCGACGTCGCCACGCTGATGAGAATCACGGGGCGGCGACCAATCTTGTCGCTCGCTCCGCCCCAAATCGGCGAGAAGAAAAACTGCATCACGGAGTACGCCCCTGCGATAACGCCGATTTGCAAAGGCGACGCGCCAAGCTCGCGGGCGTAGTTCGGAAGCAAAGGCAAAACGATGCCGAAGCCCAAAAGGTCAAGAAAAATCGTGAAAAACAAAATGACGAAAGCCGAGCGGCGCATTGTGCCGACGAGTTTTTTCAAAATACGAAAGCCAACTCAATCGCGCGAGGCGAGCGGCAAATCGTTCAGCGCGTTGCGCGCGAATCGAGCCGCGCAAGCAGTTCCGACGAATGTTCCAAGCCCGCGATCCACTCGGCGGGAATGCTGGAAACGCCGTTGAGCAACGCCATCGCCCCGCCCACGATGGCGCCCGTCAGCGTCGTCAGTCCGCCCATATTGACCGTCGAGAGCACGGTCGTCTCGAAATCCTCGTGATTGCGAAGGAGCATCGCAAGCGCGAAATCGACCGCGTCTTTTTCCGTCATCGCTTCGTCGAATTCCGCCACCAAATCCGTCGGAAACAGCGCGAGCGAGCCAAGAATCTTCGCTTTTGAATCGCCAAAAACGCCATCCGCGAGAGTTTCGGCGTTGAGCGCGCCCGTCGCCGCAATGGTCTGAAAAAGCAGGGAAAGACGAGCGTTTTCGGACGTTTGGAAGAAAAGATCCGTCCACGCTTCGATGACGTTCGCGTCGGGAAGGCGCGACAGGAGCGGCAAAACGTCCTTCGAGTTCTGACCTTTGCGAAGTCCCGTCGGCGTGGCGGTCGAGTAGTATTCGTCCGTGTAGCCCTTTACGCCCTTGAAATACATTCGGACGATGTGATGCGGCTTGCGATGAACGGGCAAGCCAAGCGCGTCGCCCACGAGCGCGCCCAAAATGAAGGCTTTTTCTTTTTCGCTCATTAACTTCTCTCGTTTGAAAATCAATGTCGCGCAACGATGCCAAGCAAAAAAAACGCGCTCAAACTTCCGCCCGCGCTTCTAACGGTCGCCGAAAAAAGCGATTACAAAGCCACGTCCAAATACGACGACGTCAGAGCCTTTCTCTGCGAACTCAAAGCGCATTCTTCGCAGATGACGCTTCATTCCTTCGGCAAAACGACCGAAGGACGCGACTTGCTGATGGCGGTCTTTTCCGACAAGCCCATTTACAGCCACATTCAAGCCCTGAAATCGCCAAAGCCCATCGCGCTGTTGCAAAACAACATTCACGCTGGCGAGGTCTGTCCGAAAGAAGCCTCGATGATGCTCATGCGCGAACTCGTCTTCGGCGACTTGAACAAACTGCTCAAACATCTCATCGTTCTCGTCATTCCCATCTACAACGCCGATGGCAACGAGCGCGTCAGCGAAGCCAATCGCCTCTCGCAAGTCGGACCCGAAACGGGCGTCGGGGTTCGCACCAACGCGCTCGGACTGGATTTGAACCGCGACTATATGAAAATCGAAGCCCAAGAAACCGCTCACTTGATTCACGACGTCTATGTCAAATGGTCGCCCGACATCATTATCGACGGACACACGACCGACGGCTCGCGGCATGGCTACGACCTTACCTACGGCTTTCCGCAAAATCCAAACGCTTACAAAAAACTCATTGACTTCACGCGCGACGTAATGCTCCCCGCCGTGCGCGAAAAAGTCAAAAAGGACGCGGGCATCGAAACGTTCTACTACGCCGACTTCGTCGACTTTCGCAATCCCGAAAAAGGTTGGGCAACCTACTCGCACCATGCGCGCTACGGCGCGTCCTACGGCGGCTTGCAAAACCGCATCGCCATTTTGATGGAAACTTACTCCTACATTCCCTTCAAGCGACGCATCGAAGCCGCTTATCGCTTTATGCGCGAATGCTTGGAGTTTGCGGCGCGCAACGCCAAGACCATCAAAGACCTTGTCCGAGAAGCCGAAGCCGACGCCATTGAGCGCGGCGAAATCTATGACCCCAAAAACAACGTCATCGGCATTGAGATTGAAAAAGTCGCTTTCGAAAAGCCCGTAACCGTCATCGGCTACGAAATCAAGGAAAAGAAAAATCCCGATGGCTCCGTCGTTTATCTGCCCACGACGAAAAAGAAACTCTATCGCGCCCCGTATTTCGGCAAGTTTCGCATCGCGCGGAGCGTGCCAAGTCCGTTGGCGTATCTGCTTCCGAAAGCCGAGCGTCGCATCGCGCGCAAACTGCGACAGCACGGCGTCGCCGTTGAAGTTCTGCTGTCGGATTTCGTCGCCAAAGTGGAGCGCTTCGAGGTCAAGGACGTCAAAGTTTCGGAGC
Organism: Chloroherpetonaceae bacterium; assembly: GCA_025055975.1. GTDB lineage: Bacteria > Bacteroidota > Chlorobiia > Chlorobiales > Thermochlorobacteraceae > JANWWM01. The sequence goes on from JANWWM010000022.1 coordinate 8,387, forward strand.
AGTGTTTTCAGGGACATCGAGAAGCGACGATTTCCGTCGAGCGCGTTCCCGTAGAGATGACGTTCCGCGCGGGCGATTTCGTCGTGCCGATGTCGCAACCCGCCTCGCGCGTCGTGGCAGGCTTGCTCGAACCCGATAGCGACGATAGCCTCGCGCATTGGAACTATTTTGACAACTACCTCACGGGCAAACTGCGCTATGAAAAGGATTTCGTTTTGGAATACGAATACAACCTTATCGACCTGCCAAGAACGCGAGAGATCTACGAAAAACTCATCGATAAAAATCCCGCGCTGAGCGACGAGCAAAAGCAAGCGGAGAAAATGAAGTTCTTTATGACGGCGGTCGGCTACGAGAACGAGTTTATGAACCAAATTCCCGTCTATCGCTTGGTGGAGCGCGGAGCGTATTCGGCGATGGTCGTCGCGTCGGATCTTTCTTGACAAACTCTGAAACTTTCGCTATCTTAAATCCGACAAATTTGGTCGGAATTTTCCATCGCGCTTTGCGGTTTTGACCGTCGCAAAGTCGTTCAAATCGACTGCCTTGTCATTTGAAGTCGGACTAAAACAGTCTTGTTTGAGCGGAAAGCTGAATCGCAATGCTGAAACTGACGAAACGATTTGAATACGGGTTGCTTGCCGTGCGCTACATTGCGCAGATGCGAAACGGCGACGTTGCGACCGCGAAAGAAATCGCCGAGCAGACGGGGGTTTCATATGAACTGGTCGCCAAAATTTTGCAACAACTGACGAAGGCGGAAATCGTCGCGTCGGTTCAAGGGGTGAAGGGCGGTTATCGGCTCAACAAGCCCGCGGCGCAAATTTCCTTCACGGAAATCGCCGAAGCGGTCGATGAGCCGATTCAGCTGATTGATTGCGCCGAAAATCCCGACGGATGCTCGGCGTTTTCGGGTTGTAGCATCAAAAAGCCGCTCGCGCAAATTCAAACGCGCTTCCGCGAAATTTTCAGCGAAACGAAGGTCGCCGAACTGTTGTAGTCAAATTTTTCGCAACCTTAAACCACTCAATAGCAATGGCGCTTGATTTGAGCAGACCGATTTATATGGATTACAACGCCACCACGCCAATGGATTCGCGCGTTTTGGAGGCGATGATGCCGTATTTCACGGAAAAATTTGGAAACGCCGCGTCGCGCAACCACGTCTATGGCTGGGAAGCCGAAGAAGCCGTCGAAAAAGCCCGCGAACAAGTCGCAAAGGCGATTGGCGCGGACGCGAAGGAAATCATCTTCACCAGCGGCGCGACGGAATCCGACAACATCGCCCTCAAAGGCGCGGTGGAAATGTATGCCGAAAAAGGCAATCACATCGTCACGATGCTCACGGAACACAAAGCCGTGCTCGATACCTGTCGCCGCTTGGAACGCGACGGCAAAGCCACCGTAACCTACCTTGCGCCAAAGCAAGACGGTCTCGTGGATTTGGAAAAACTCGAAGCCGCCATCACCGACAAGACCATTATGGTCGCCATTATGATGGCGAACAACGAAATCGGCGTGATTCAACCGATGGAGCAAATCGGCGAAATCTGCCGCAAACACAACGTTCTCTTTTTCACCGACGCGGTTCAAGCCGTTGGCAAAGTGCCCGTCGATGTGAACGCGATGAAAATCGACGTGCTCTCGATTTCGGGGCACAAAGTTTATGGACCCAAAGGAATCGGCGCGCTCTACGTGCGTCGCAAGAATCCGCGCGTCAAGCTCGCGCCCGTCATTGACGGCGGCGGACACGAGCGCGGCATGCGCAGCGGCACGCTCAACGTGCCGGGCATCGTTGGACTTGGCAAAGCTCTCGAGCTTTGCATCGAGGAAATGCCAAACGAAATGAAACGCCTGACCTACTTGCGCAACAAACTCAAAGACGGCATTTTGTCGCAGCTTGAAGAGGTCTATGTCAACGGCTCAATGGAAAGTCGCCTTCCAGGAAACCTCAACATGAGCTTCGCGTATGTCGAAGGCGAAGGCTTGCTAATGGGTTTGAAGGGATTGGCGGTTTCGTCAGGCTCGGCGTGCACGAGCGCGTCGCTTGAACCGTCGCATGTGCTCAAAGCCTTGGGCGTTGGCGACGAACTCGCGCACTCCTCGATTCGCTACGGCTTGGGGCGCTTCACCACCGAAGAGGAAGTCGATTACGCCATTCAAATCACCGTCGAAGCCGTCAATCGCCTGCGCGAAATGTCGCCCCTCTACGAAATGGCGAAAGCAGGCATCGACTTGAAGAGCGTTCAATGGACGCATCATTAAAATCAACGCTTTCATTCTAACTCTTAACTTTTCAACGACTATGGCTTACTCCGCGAAGGTCATTGACCACTACAATAATCCGCGCAACGTCGGTTCGCTCGACCCGAAAGACGATTCGGTTGGCACGGGCTTGGTTGGCGCGCCCGAATGCGGCGACGTGATGAAGCTGCAAATCAAAGTCAACGAAGAAACAGGCGTGATTGAAGACGCGAAGTTCAAAACCTTTGGTTGCGGTTCGGCGATCGCTTCGTCGTCGCTTGCCACCGAGATGCTCAAAGGCAAGACGATCGAAGAAGCCGCCGCCATCAAAAACACGGCTATCGTGCAAGAACTCAACTTGCCGCCCGTGAAAATACACTGTTCCGTTTTGGCGGAAGACGCCATCAAGGCGGCTATCGAAGACTTCAAAAAGAAGCAAGCCGCCAAACGCGCCAAAGCCCAAGAAGCGCTGACAAACGCTTGACGCATTCAACGCGAGGAATCGCGCCAAACCGCGATTCCTCGCGTCGCCAAAAACGCAACGACGAAAACTCGCAAATTTTCAAAAACGCCTCTGAAATGATTACCGTATCCGACAAAGCGCGCGCGCAAATTGAACGCCTGAAAGCGCAACAAAATCTCGGTCCCGAATATGGCTTGCGCATCAGCGTCAAAGGCGGCGGCTGTTCGGGGCTTTCCTACGGACTTGATTTTGAAAACGAAGAGAGAAAGGGCGACCAAATTTTCGAAGACAAAGGGCTTAAGCTCTTCGTCGATATGAAGTCCTTTCTCTATCTCGCAGGCACGCAACTCGATTTTTCCGACGGGTTGAACGGCAAAGGCTTTCACTTCGTCAATCCCAACGCGACGCGCACCTGCGGTTGCGGCGAATCCTTCTCGGTCTGATTCAAACGCAGAGACGCTATGCCTATCGTCGCGCCCATCGAAGCCCAAGCCGAACTGGACGAACAAAGTTATCCCATAGAGGAAAAATTGGGTCAAGGCAGAAAACACGAGTTGCGCTTCACGGAATTGCTGTCGTTTCTGCGCGTCTTGTTCGAGGGAGAAAGCGACGTGATTGTGGGTGGAGACAGGTTCATCTACTACGAGAAGGGGAATCGTCGGAAGGTGGTGGCGCCCGATGCGTTTGTCATTCGGGGGTATGAGGGCGAAGAGCCTGATGCGTTCAAGGTTTGGGAGAAGCCGATTG